>NZ_VIVQ01000001.1:0-616290 GCF_007829035.1 Rudaeicoccus suwonensis | reverse complement strand
GCGTCACGTCGCGCGTCTTGTGGATGAACGCCAGCGGCGCGTCATCCAGGCGCTTCGACCAGGCCTCGGCGACCTTGATGCGGCCGGCATCCGGCGAGACGATCGTCAGCTGCTCACGGCCGTACTTGCGCGCCACGTAGTCGGTGAGGATCGGCAACGCCTGCAGATGGTCGACGGGGCCGTCGAAGAATCCCTGGATCTGGTCGGTGTGCAGATCCACCGCCATCAGCCGGTCGGCGCCCGCGGTCTTGAACAGGTCGGCCATGAGTCGCGCGCTGATCGGCTCGCGGCCACGGGACTTCTTGTCCTGACGGGCGTATCCGTAGAACGGTGTGACAACCGTGATGCGTTTGGCGCTCGCGCGCTTCAACGCATCCACCATCAACAGGTGCTCCATGATCCACTTGTTGATCGGTTCGGTGTGGCTCTGTATGACGAAGGCGTCGCACCCGCGAACCGACTCCTCGAAGCGCACATACATCTCGGTGTTGGCGAAGTCACGCAACTCCGTCGGCACGAGTTCGGTGCCGAGGTCGGCGGCCACGGCCTGCGCGAGCTCGGCGTGCGCACGCCCGGAGAACACCATGAGGTTCTTCTCGGTGGCGCGCTTCATTCCAGTCGACATCAGCTCAGTTCCCTTGCGGTTCTTCAGTTTCCGTGGACTCTTCATGAGCCGCGCGGTCGATCGCCTGCTTCGCCGAGGTCGCCGTTGCGGTGTCTGCGCGACGTCGGAACACCCATCCGTCGACATTGCGCTGATGGGCGCGGGTGACCCCCAGCTGGCCGGGCTCGACATCCTCGACCACCGCGGAACCGGCTGCGACATACACCCCGTCACCGATCGTGCGAGGCGCCACGATGACGCTGTTGCTGCCGACGAAGGAGTTCTCGCCGACCCTCGTCTGATGTTTGTTGACACCGTCGTAGTTGGCGAAGATCGTGCCGGCACCGATGTTGGTCCCCGCCCCGATCACCGCGTCGCCGCAGTAGGTCAGGTGCGGCACCTTGGCGTCGTCACCGATCTGGGCGTTCTTGGTCTCGACGAAACCGCCGATCTTGCCGCCGGCGCCCAGCGTCGTGCCCGGCCGCAGATACGAGAACGGGCCGACGGTGGCGTCCTGCCCGATGAGCGCGAGATCGGCGTGCGTACGTATGACGCTGGCACCGTCACGGACCTCGGTGTCCTTCAATGTGGTGTCGGGGCCGATCTCGCAGCCGGCGCCGATGGAGGTTGCGCCATACAGCTGGCAGCCGGGGTGCACGATCGTGTCGGCACCCACGGTGACCTCGACGTCGACCCAGGTGCTGGCGGGGTCCTCGATGACGGCGCCCTGCTCGCGCATGAGCTTGTCCAGAGTGCGGCGGTTGAGCTCGGCACCGAGACGGGCCAGCTGGGCCTTGTCGTTGACACCCTCGGTCTGCCACAGATCGTCGAGCACATGCGCCCGCACCAGCAATCCGTGACCGACAGCGACCTCGACGACATCGGTGAGGTACTTCTCCCCTGCCGCACTGTTGACGCCGACCTCGGCCAGTGCCTGCCGCAGCACGGCGGCATCGAACGCGAACAGACCCGAGTTGAATTCGTTGATCTGCCGTTGCTCCTCGGTGGCCTGTTTGTGCTCGACGATGGCGCGCACATTGCCGTGGTCGTCACGCACGACGCGCCCGTAGCCGGTGGCGTCGTCGAGCACGCCGGTGATGACGGTGACGGCGGCGGCGCTGGCCTCGTGCTCGGCGGTCAGTTGCAGCAAAGTGCGGGCATCGAGCAGCGGGGTGTCGCCGGTGGTGACCAGCACGGTGCCGGTGAGATCTGGCGGCAGTGTCTGCAGGCCGCATTCGGCCGCGCGGCCGGTGCCGTAGACGTCGTCCTGCTCGGCGATGAGCACCTTCTCGACCACGGCGCGCGCAGCGGCGGCGACGTCGTCTTTTTGCGCTCGCACCACGACCGTGACGTATGACGCGCCGGTACCGGCGGCCGCCGCGACCGCGTGGCCGACGAGGGTGCGGCCACCGATGCGGTGGAGGGCCTTGTTCAGCCGTGATTTCATCCGGGTGCCGTCGCCTGCGGACAGGACGATGACGGCGGCGGGGGTTGCGGTCACGTGAGGATGGCTCCTGGTCGGAGGGGATTCGGGTGCCGGGCCGCGAGGCCCACCGGGGATGCTACCCGCCGGAGCCTGCTGCTCTCGCCCTGCACGCGAGGGGCCTTCCATTGGGGTGGACGGCGGGCTGGCGGCAGTTCGCGGTACGGCGCGACTGGCGTCGGGGATGAGCGCACCCGTTGCCGGCCAGGATGCTCGCGGCGTTGGCCGGCCAAACTCGCCGGATCGGCGACGTCTGGGAGGTGGCTTCCGCGGAACTCGCCGGATCGGCGACTTAGAGATTGCGCGGGTAGGTCATGGCCGGTGTGTGGGTCTGGGTTCCAGCGGTGGTGTCGGCAGGTGGGTGGTCCAGGCGGTGCGGATGAGGAGCCGGGTGATGGTGATCGTCTTGGCAGGGCGATGAACGCGTTGATGATCGGGGTGCGTCGTTCGGTGCGGACGCGGAGATCCCTCACCCAGGCGTCGTCGGTCGGCTCGGGCTCGGCGTCGTTCGGTGCGGACGCGGAGATCCCACTGGTAACAGACGCGGTGCCCGCTCCTCGCGACCGTGCCGGCTCCTGGCGAGCGCCGAGTACATGCCCGCACAGTCTGTACCTCGCCGATGTGGCACCAGGGGTCGCCTCATGGGTCGCATGAGCCCCGAAGGCCTCACGCATCATGCATCAGTCGCCGATGCGGCGACGACGAGGACCCCTCGCGTGGTGCGGTGACTGCCACCCGCCACATACGCCACGGCAGTAACGCTGGGGTGGTTGGAAAGACGATTACTTCCGGTCGCGGTCGCGATACTGGGAAGTAATCGTCATCTCGACCATGCACTCGCTGTGCCGGGGCCAGCCCGGGCACCCGTACGTCGCCGATTCGGCGACGTACGGAGGGCGATGGCGGATACGGTGGGCGCCACACCCAGCACCTACCCGCGCAATCTCTAAGGGGCGCAGCGCCCGCGGAACTCACCGTATCGGCGGCTTATGTGTGACGGGTGAGGTTGTTGTGACCGGTGATCCTGTTGAGGCAGTAAAAACGACCGCATCGGCGACTTCTGGCAAAGCGTCCGCGGAACTCGCCGCATCGGCGACTTACGTGTGACGGGTGGGGTTGTTGTGACCGGTGATCCTGTTGAGGCAGTAAAAACGACCGCATCGGCGACTTCTGGGACGTGGCTTCCGCGGAACTCGCCGCATCGGCGACTTTATGGCGCTGGCTCCCCGGGTTGGAATCGAACCAACGTCGCTAATCCTGATTCAAAGTCAGGCGGCCCCTGCCAGCAGAGCAACCGGGGAACGATCCCGTGGCGGGACCCGGACAAGGGTAAAGCAGCGCGTCGGCATCGGCACATTGGGTACATCGCCAACACAATGGGTGCATGGCCAAGAAGCGTGCACGGTTGTCGGCGGCGGACCGACGCGAGCAGTTGATCAGCGTTGCGCGCGAGATGTTCGCCGAACAGGGAGTCCAGCCGACAACGGTCGAGGACATCGCCAGCGCGGCGGGCGTCACCAAACCGCTGATCTACGAGCATTTCGGCGGCAAGGAGGGTTTGTATGCCGTCATCGTCGACCGGGCGATGCGCGACCTGCTCACCCAACTGACGTCGGCCCTGAAGACCGATGGCACGTCACGCGAGATCCTCGAACGCACTGCCCTTGCACTGCTGACCTACATCGAAGCCTCACCGGCAGCCTTTCGGGTGCTGATGCGCGACTCCCCGACCTGGCATGCCAGCGGGTCGGCGGCGAGTCTGATGTCCGCAGTGGCCGGCCAGGTGGAGGGCATCCTCGCAGAAGCCTTCAAACGCAACGGTTTCGACGATCGGCCTACGCCGATCTACGCGCAGATGCTCGTCGGGATGATCGCCTTCACCGGCGAGTGGTGGACCGAGTCCGGCTCGTCGTTCACCCGCGACGAGGTGGCTGCCCACCTGGTGACCATGGCGTGGCACGGACTCGACGGCATCGGCTCACGAGCAGCGGCCCGCTGAGACGTCACGCCGACTGGATCTCGATCCTGTTGCCGACCGGATCGTCGGTGTGGAAGCGACGTATGCCGGGGATCTGATCGTCCCAACGCACCTCGCCACCCGCGGCGGAGACGGCAGCCGCAACCTCGTCAAGACTGTCGTGACCGTCGACCAGTAGACACGGGTGCGCCTTGCGGGCGGGCCGAAAATCCTGCTCCACTCCGAGATGCAACTGCTGCCCACCGACGCCGAACCAGCAGCCTCCGCGCACTGCCAGTGCCGCCGGCTTTTCGATCTCCGGCAACCCTAGAACGCCGGTGTAAAAGGCGCGAAGCACATCCTCCGAGCCGGCCGGACATGCCACTTGCATGTGGTGAAAACCCATGACCGTCATCAGAATCCGCCTTTGCGGCCGACGGCGAAGATGCGCCGGAAGGGGAACGGCACGCCATACTCGTGGCGGGGATACTCCGCATCGAAACGCTCGATCAACTCGGCGATGAATTCCTCCTGCTCAGCGCCCTCGAGAACATCGAGCAGCGGTCGTAGTGCTGTCCCTTTGACCCACTCCAGCACCGGACTGCGCTGGTCTCCGGCGGGGTCGAGGATCTGCAGATACGTGGTCTCCCACACGTCCAGATGACCGCAGGCAGTGGCCAGCACTTCGGCATACTCCTCGGGAGTTGCGACCGGGTCCTCGCGCAGAGCGCCCTCCAGATCGGCAGCCCGGTCGTGCGCGCGGGCGACCTCCCGGATGATCCGGTGCGAGCCGGCATCGAAGTTGCCGGGCACCTGCATCGCGAACCACCCACCTTCGGCCAACCAGTCGAGCCAACCGGCGATCAGGCTCAGGTGGCCCGGCACCCATTGCAGGGTCGCATTGGTGACGATCACGTCGGGCTGTATGCCGGCGCCCGGCGCCCAGTCCGCGACGTCCGCCTGTTGCCACGCCACCCGCGCCGCGCCGTCGACCTCACGCGCCCGTCGCAGCATGTCCGCCGACGAGTCGACGCCCGTCACGGTGGCAGTCGGCCAACGGGCCGCCAACATCAAGGTCAGCGGACCGTTGCCACACCCGAGATCGTAGACATACGAGGGGTTTTCGGCGCTGATTCGAGAGATCAGATCGATGAACGGCCGGTTGCGCAGATCAGCGAAACGCTCATACTGCTTCGGGTCCCATGTTGCCACGGCAGGCTCCTTACGCCTCATTAGATATCTTGATATCAAGATAGTCTCATCTATCTCGATGTCAAGAAACTTGATAGCTAGAATGGGAACATGACAAGGCGACGCGACGAGGTCGACCAGATCGTCGATGCGTGGCGGCGCGAGCGAGGCGACTTGGATGTCGAGCCGCTGCAGGTCCTCTCGCGCATCTCTCGGCTGGCGCGGTTGCTGGACCAGGCTCGCGGTGCCGCGTTCGCCGACCACGACCTCGACGGCTGGGAGTTCGACGTGCTCTCCGCGCTGCGACGTGTCGGTTCGCCGTACGAACTATCGCCGGGTGCCCTCATTCAACAGACGCTGGTCACCAGCGGCACGATGACCAACCGCGTCGACCGGCTCGAGAAGCGCGGTTTCGTTCGGCGTCGGCCGGCGCCCAACGACCGGCGGGGTGTGCTCGTGCAGTTGACCGACTCCGGCCGTGCCGTCGTCGACGACGCCATGGTCGAACTCCTCGACCACGAGCGCGAGTTGCTCAGCAACCTGTCCGGACGTGACCGCGACCGCGTGGCGTCAGCTCTGCGCACGCTGCTGTCGGCGGTCGAAAACCGTTCGGAAGAATGACTATTCGGCGACCTCGCATGCGGCGATGCTGCATCCTCGCAGGTCACGACGAGTGCGCGGCCTGGGAAACGCGACGTGTCCAGTTGCGGCGCTTCAGGTCAAGCCTCGCCCGCAGTGCAGGCGCCGGCCGGAGCTGACGTGATGAGCTGGGCGTCCATGGTGCTGGTCACGCCGAGCATGCGGCCAATGAGACACCCGTTCTTTGCGGCATTGGTGAGTCCCGTGAACTGCGACTCGGTGATGCCGTCGACCGAAGCCCGCATCGTGATGTGTATCCGGCCGGGTGGGCCGTCGGGCATTCCCAACAGTGTCTCCACTTCGACAGTCGTGTCGATGCGCTCGGCGATGAAGTTCCCCCACCCGAATGCGTTGGCGAATGCCTGATTGAGACAGCCGGCGTACGAGGCGGCAAGCAGTTCTTCGGGCGATACTCCGTCGGTGCTCTCAAAGCGCGACGCGTAGGTGTAACCGACTGCGTGCATCGACCCACTTGCGGTGGACAGTTGCCCACCGCCCTCCCGCCACGAGCCGTGCCAACTGGCACTGCCGTGGGCTTTCACTCCATTCCCAATCGCGCAGACAGTTCACCGACGAGCGCTGGGTGATCTCGTTCGGCCTCCGTTGCGCCACCCCAGCCGGCGGCCACCATCGTGCGCATCCTCTGTTGCGCCGCCGGGCGGTCGATCGCCGCGGAGATCGCGGCAAAGGACTGCAGCAACTCACCCTGAGATGGTGGTGACACCCGTTCGTCGACGATCTGCTTGATGGTCGCGATCGCCGTCTTGTCGAAGCTCGCGACGCGCCGGGCAAGTGCATCGACATGATGGTCGAGCAGGGAATCCGGAATCGCGCGATTCACCCATCCGAACGACTGCGCAGTGGCAGCGTTGAAGTCGTCTCCACTGAGCAGCACCTCCAGTGCCCGGGAACGCCCGACGAGACGCGGAAGCCAGTTGAGGCCACCACCACCGGGCACGACTGCGAAACCGATCTCCGGCTGGGCGAACACCGCTTTGTCGAGGCTCGCAAAGCGCAGATCGCACGCCAGGGCCAGTTCGTTGCCGATCCCTCGGCAGCGTCCCCGCACGCTGGCGATCGTCAGGACCGGCGCCGATGCGAACGTGGTGATCGTTTCGGCCCACGTCGTCGCCAGATCAGCGGCACCGGGGCGATCCGGCACCTCATGCAGTCGTGCAACGTCGAGATGCGCGATGAAGTAGTCCGGATCCGCACTGTCGACTATCACGACCTTCAACTCCGGATCAGTGCTCATGCGCTGGACCAGAAGCCGGAACTCGGCATACACGTCCGGATCGAACAGGTTGATCGGCGGATTGTCGATCGTGAATCGCACGACACCGGTGCCTGGTTCGCTGATCTTCACAACTGGCGACATCGGAACTCCTTAGTATGAAAAACAGACTAACTGCTGACACAGCATGACATAGTCAGTCTCATAATGGAACTCACTGCTCCGGTTGGCGTACCATCCGGCTATGCCCGCGCCCGAGGACGACCGATTCCACGTAGACGGCACTCGCATCTGCTCCATCGCCGACGCACTTGAGATAGTGGGAGATCGATGGTCACTGCTCGTTGTGCGCGAGGTGGGCTTCGGCAACACACGCTTCGAACAGATCAGGGAGCGGACCGGCGCGCCTCGCCAGGCCCTGACGGCGCGGCTCCGCAAGCTTGAAAGCGGCGGTGTGCTCGAACGCCGCGAATATCAACAGCGGCCGCAACGATATGAGTACGTCCTGACGGAGGCCGGCCGCGATCTCATTCCCATCTTGTCGAGCCTGCGCCTGTGGGGCCGCGAGCACGCGTCGGGATAGAGCCAGATCCACTCCGCCGTGACGCCTGTCCCCGAGTTCGGGCCGCCCGCCAGGACGCGGCGCGTCAACTGACGATGACCTCGTCGACCCCGACCTGATGGTGCTCGGCACATTCCACGACGACGTGCACGGCTCCGCCGCAGCCGGCGTGCTCAAAGGTTCGTGCGCGCGTGCCATCGGCATACTTGGCACCCCACTGGCCGAGGGCGAGAACCGCCGGCATCAGATCACGACCGCTCTCGGTGAGCACGTATCCATGACGGGTGCGCTGGCCGGGATCGCGATAGGACTGGCGCTCCAGAAGGCCAGCGTCGACCAGATGACGCAGCCGGGACGCCACGACAGCCTCGGTCAACCCAGTTCGAACGACGAAATCGTCGAACCGGAAAGTGTCATACAGCGCTTCGCGCATCAGCAATATCGCCGACCTTGTGCCGATCGCCTGCATCGCACGATCAATCGGGCACCGGTCCCCTGGGGACCGCCGCGACTGGCGCGCCATTGCGCCTGCAAGAGCAAAAGCCATCCCACAACCATACCTGACTTGCAAAATACATAGCCAGCCATCACGATCTGACTATGGTTTCTCATAGTCAGAACCGTCAGGCCACGCCACAGCCCGCCGCGCCGAGCACCATCCCCAGTCAGGGGCTGATCCTGCTGGTGTTGTCCGCGGCGGCATTCATGGCCAGCCTCGACCTGTTCATCGTCAACGTTGCCTTCAACGCGATCCGCCACGATTTCGCCGGGAGCTCGCTCGCCGATGTGAGCTGGATCCTCAACGGCTACGCCACTGTGTACGCCGCACTGCTGGTGCCCCTTGGCCGCCTCGCTGACCGATACGGACAGAAGGGAGGGTTCCTCATCGGCTTGACAATGTTCGTGCTGGCCAGCGGCGCGTGCGCTCTCAGCCCTGGCCCGTGGTGGCTGGTCTGCTTCCGTTTGCTGCAGGCTGCAGGTGCGGCGGCGCTGACCCCGACGAGTCTCTCGCTTCTGCTCGGTGCGACCGAACCGGCGCGACGCGCTCGAGCGGTGCGCATCTGGGCCGCGACCGGCGCCCTTGCTGCGGCCGTCGGACCAGTGGTGGGCGGAGCGCTGGTTCAGGCAGCCTGGCAGTGGGTGTTCATCGTGAATGTGCCTATCGGAGTCGCTACCATCATCGCGACGATGCGGTACGTTCCCGCTTCGCGTGACGCTCGGGCCGAAGGAAATCCGGATCTGGTCGGCGCCGCAATACTCGCCGTTTCTATCGCCGCACTGGCTCTCGGAGTTGTGAACGGACCGAGTTGGGGCTGGTCCGACATCAAGACTGTCGTCAGCTTCGTCGTTGCGGTGATGGGCACGGCGTCGTTCGTGCTGCGGACCATGCGTTTCCCCGAACCGGTCATTCCTCCGTCGATGCTGTCCGTGCAGACCTTCGCGTGGTCCAACATCAGCTCCTTGGTGTTCAGCTTCGCCTTCGCGGCAGGACTACTCGCGAACATTCTCTGGCTTCAGCAAGTGTGGGGATACGGACCGATGAGAGTCGGACTCGCCGTCGTGCCTGGACCGGTGATGGTGCAGGTCACCGCTCTGATCTCGCATCGTCTGATCCGACGCGGTGTGACCGCCGGAGCCATCTCAGCAATCGGCTGCGCTCTGCTTGCAACCGGATATCTGCTGATCGCGACAACCGTCGGCCACTCCCCTCACTGGGCGACCGAGATGCTCCCCGGGCAATTGCTCATCGGATCGGGAGTCGGATTCGCCCTACCAACCATTTTGTCCACGGGCACTTCCGATCTTCCCGCGCAACGTACGGCAACCGGAAGCGCCGTCCTCAACATGTCTCGTCAGGTCGGCAGTGTGGTGGGTGTATCCGTACTGGTCTCGATCGTCGGTTCGCCGCGCGGATACTCCGAAGCGCATGGGGCGTTCCGCGCCGCGTGGATCACGATCGCAGCGACCGCATGCCTGGCGGCCGTCGCTTCCTTTGGGATGAACCCACACCGACGCTCCATCGACCAGGCACAGGTGCCCGCTGCGGAGGTCGCGTAGCGCATCGCACAGACATCGGCGACAAGGCCCAATGTCGCCGATGTCCGATGCTGTCGGCGGTCGAAAACCGTTCGGAAGAATGACTATTCGGCGATCTCGCCGCTGATAATCCACTGCTCTTCGAGATCGGCACGCTCGTCCTGCAACGCCCGCAACTGGGCGTCGAGTTCGGTCGCACGCGCGTGGTCGGTCGCTGCCGCGACCAGGTCGTCGTGCAGTCGCGCTTCGCGCTCGGCCAGCTTGGCCAGCGAGCGTTCGATCCGGGCCATCTCCTTGCGCGCCTCACGCTGCTGCGCCGGGCTGTATGCCGACGTCGCCGGCTCCGCTCCCCCGGACGCCGTCACGCTCGTGGCCGCGGGACGGCCGGCGACAGACGCACGATCGGGTGCGGCGGCCGCCTGCGCCTCCTGCTCGGCGCGCAGCTGTAGATACTGCTCGACCCCGCCTGTCAGGTCGCGGATCCGCCCGTCGCCCAGCAGCGCCACCTGCCGGTCACACATGCGTTCCAGCAGGTAGCGGTCGTGCGAGACCACGACGAGAGTGCCGGCCCAGCCGTCGAGCACGTCCTCCATCGACGTCAGCGTCTCGATGTCCAGGTCGTTGGTGGGCTCGTCGAGCAGCAGCACGTTGGGCTCGGTCATCAGCAGCCGCAGGAACTGCAGCCGGCGGCGCTCGCCACCGGACAACGACTCGACCCGCGTCTGCTGCCGCGGGCCGGAGAAGCCCAGGCGTTTGGCAAGCTGCGAGGCGGAGGTCTCTTTGCCGTCGAGCATGATGTAGCTCTTGACATCGGTGATCGCGTCGATCACCCGCCATCCCTCGACCTTGGACAGTTCGCGCACCTCCTGGGTCAGGAAGGCGAGCTCGACGGTGCGGCCCTGTTTGCGCTTGCCCGCCGACAGCGGCTGGCTGCCCTCGATGGCGCGCAGCAGGGTCGACTTGCCGGAGCCGTTGACACCGACGATGCCGGTGCGCTCACCGGGCGCGAGCCGCCAGGTCTGCTTGTCCAGGATCTGCTTGTCGCCCAACTGGATCGAGGCGTCGACCAGGTCGATGACGTCCTTGCCCAGGCGGGTCGTGGCGAAGCGAACCAGCGACACCTCGTCGCGCGGCTCGGGTTCGCCCTTGATCAGCTCGTTGGCCGCGTCGATGCGGAAGCGCGGCTTGGACGTGCGCGCCGGCGGGCCACGACGCAACCAGGCAAGCTCCTTGCGCAGGAGGTTCTGGCGACGGTCCTCGTCGGCTGCGGCGATGCGAACGCGTTCGTTCTTGGCCAGCACGTATGCCGCATAGCCACCGTCATACTGCTCGATCTGCCCGTCGACGACCTCCCACGTCGCCAGTGCCACCTCGTCCAGAAACCACCGGTCGTGGGTGATGGTGATGAAGGCGTTGTCGGACCTCGCCCGCCGGTGCACCAGGTGATCGGCGAGCCACTGCACGCCCTCGACGTCGAGGTGGTTGGTGGGCTCGTCCAGCAGCACCAGGTCCGGATCGTCAACGAGCAAGCGTGCCAGGGCAATTCGGCGTCGCTCGCCACCGGACATCGGGCCGACGATCGCGTCGCCGCCACCCACGGCCGCGAAATCGATGCCACCGAGCAGCCCGCTCAGCACGTCGCGGATGCGCGGATCCCCCGCCCAGACGTGCTCGGGCCGATCGCCCAGGACGGCGTGATGCACGGTGGCGGCCGGGTCGATGTCGTCGTCCTGACTGAGCATCCCGGAGGTGAGCCCACCGACGCGCGTGAGCCGGCCGCCGTCGATCGGCTGGCGCCCGGCCAGCACCCGCAGCAGTGTGGACTTGCCACCGCCATTGCGGCCGACGACTCCGATGCGTTCGCCTGTGCCGATGCCGAGGGAAACTCTGTCGAGCAGTTGTTGGGTGCCCAGCGCAAGCGAGATGCTCTCGGCGGCAATCAGATTGGGCATCAGACCAGTATCGCGGTGTGTGTTGCCGGCGCTGTCACCGGCGTCGCACGTCGTGTATGACGTGTGCACCGTGCACCGGCCCTGAGGCGCTGACGACCACGTCGGCCACCTTGCCGGCTGTGAGAGTGACCATGAGGTCCAGCGCTTCAGATCGGTCCGCGCACAAGAAGGCCACGGTCGGACCGGAGCCCGACACGATGGCGCCAAGAGCGCCCGCGTCGATCCCGGCGTCGAGGGTGTCCCAGAGACGCGGCAGCAGCGAACAGGCGGCGTCCTGCAGATCGTTGTGGAGTCGTCGGGCCAGCGCGTCGACGTCGCCGGCGCGCAAGGCGGTCATCAGCCCTTCACCGGGCACCGGTTCGTCGACGGGGTCGTCACCGCGGAGCCGGTCGCACTCGGCATACACCGCAGGGGTCGACAGACCCTCGTGATGCAGCGCGAAGACCCACTCGAAGCTGCCCTTGGTCAGGACAGGTGCAAGTTGCTCACCGCGGCCGGAGCCGATGGCCGTGCCGCCATACAGCGCGAAGGGAACGTCACTGCCGAGTTCGCTTGCCAGTGAATGAAGTTCGCGCTTGTTGAAACCGGTTTGCAGCAGCGCGTCGGCCGCCAGCAGCGCGCCGGCCGCGTCGGCCGAGCCACCCGCCATACCGCCCGCGACGGGAATGGACTTGGCGATCTCGACGGCGAGCGGCTCCTCGATTCCGGCCCTCCGAGCAAGCAGCCGGACCGCCGTCATCGCGAGGTTGTCATCGCCGTTGGGGACCTTGTCGGAAAACGGGCCGGTGGTCTGACAACTCCAGTCGCGGTCACTGCGCACGGTCACTTCGTCGCACAGATCGACGGCGTGGAAGACAGTCGAGATGGCGTGGAATCCGTCGTCGCGGAGCGGACCGACGCGAAGCTCGAGGTTCACCTTGGCAGGCACCTTGACCGTGACCTGCGAAGAGAGAGATGACCCCATGTGCGCCACCCTATGCCGAACGCGCCGCAGCGACGGCGGCGAACTGCTCCACCGTGATGCGCTCGCCGCGCAGGGTCGGGTCGACACCGGCCGACCGCAGAGCTGCCTCGGCAGCCGCGGGTGAACCCGCCCAGCCCGCGAGAGCGGCCCTCAGCGTCTTACGACGAGCAGCGAATGCCGCGTCGACACAAGCGAATACGTCCTCTCGGGAGGCGGTTGTCACCGGTGGTTGACGTCGGTGCATGGAGACCAGACCGGAGTCGACGTTGGGCGCCGGCCAGAAGACGTTGCGGCCGACGCGATCGGCCAGCCGGACATCGGCATACCAGGCGGCCTTGACCGACGGGACACCGTAGATCTTGCTGCCGGGCGCGGCCGCGAGGCGCTCGGCGACTTCAAGCTGCACCATCACCAGCACCCGCTGCAGGCTCGGGAAACGTTCGAGGAAGGACAACACCACCGGTACCGAGACGTTGTAGGGCAGATTGGCCACGAGGGCGGTCGGTTGCGGATCCGGCAGGGAGTTCACGGTCATCGCGTCTGCCCGGATCACCTCGAGCCGGTCGGCGACCGTGGGGGCCAATCGCTGCACGGTGCGCGGGAGTTCGCCCGCCAGTCGCGGATCCACCTCGACGGCACGCACCCGGCCTGCGGCATACAGCAGGGGCAGGGTCAATGAGCCCAGACCGGGGCCGACCTCGACGACGGTGTCGTGCGGACCGACGCCCGCGAGCCGAACGATCTTGCGCACGGTGTTGGGGTCGATGACGAAGTTCTGACCCCACTGCTTGGTGGGGCGCACGTCGAGACGCTCAGCGATCCGGCGGATCTCGGTGGCGCTGAGCAGCGAAGGGTCGGCGTCATCGGTCACGACGCCGACCCTACGCGGTCAGTGGACTGCGCATCCGGCGGTGCTTCCACTGATCCTCTCGGTCGCTCAGGCGGCGCCTGCACAACCCCAGGGAGCAAGACCGCTCTTGGCGTAGAGGCGGTTGGCGACGGTGATCTGCTCGGCGCGAGAGGCCAGATCGGCGCGTGCAGCGAACTGCCCGCCGCCGTTGGCGAGCCAGGTGCTCGCGGAGAACTGCAGTCCGCCGTAATAGCCGTTGCCGGTGTTGATGCTCCAGTCGCCGCCGGACTCGCAGGCGGCGATGCGGTCCCACATGGCTGCGTGAGCCAGGTTGAGTCCACCGGAACTCGGCTGGTAGGGGGTCGGTGCGGGCGCAGCCTTCTCGGTGCCGATGAGCACGACCCGGTTGACCGGGGCCCTGGTGATCTTGCGCTGCACCACGTTGCTCGCGGTGACGCGGGAGCCGCTGAGTGTCTGCTTGGTCGTCACGGTCTCGGTGCCGGCGACACCGAGCCTGGTGACCTTGGTCGCACCGGCGGCCATGGTGGAGGTGTACCGACGCTGCGTGCCGTAGCCCACGGTCTGTGTGGTGGTGACCAGCCGGGTGGTGCTCGCGGCCTTCGTCGCGGCCTTCCTGGTGGTCGAGGCGCTGGGGGCCGGGCTCGCGCTGGTGGACGTCGTGGCGGGTGCGCTCTTCGACGTCGCGGCGAGGGGGTTCAAGTTGGCGGCTGCATTGCCTCCGCCAGCGCTTCCGCCAGCACCGCAGGCGGTGATTCCGGTGACGGCAACCACGCCGGCAGCACCGGCGATCGTGCGGGTTCGAGTAATGGTGGAACGGTTGAAAATCAAGGGTTCTCCGATGTCGGACGGACCCGGAAGCGACGTCAGGGCGCGCGACATCCACTTACGTGGATTGTGCGGGTGGCGTTGTTCTCGGCTGCTCGATGGCCGCCGACCGGTGCGCCTCCAGGCCGCCCCCGCGGCCCCGCCCGGAACCTGCGGCTCCCGGGCAATGACCTATCCACCGTGAAGCACAAGTGCCGAGAGGTCAAATTTCGATAACGAAAGCTTCGTCACAGTGCGTGTCCGAGCAATGGCGAGGTGCGGCGCGGCGCGGCGGCGGCGGCGGCGGCAGCACTGTGGCGGCAGTGGCCCGCGGAGTCGCCGAATCGGCGACTTCTGCGGGGCCGGTCAGGCTGCCGGGGTCGACTTCGCTCACGAAATGTCGATCTTTGCCGGAACCGCCTGTCACGACATGTCAATCCTGGTCGGAAACGTTCGCGTGATGCGACCAATGCCGACATCTCGCAGCCGACGACGTCGCACCAAGCGCAGCAATCGCCGAATCGGCGACTTCTGCAGAGCCCGTCAGGCTGCCGGGGTCGACTTCGCTCACGAAATG
This sequence comes from Rudaeicoccus suwonensis, assembly GCF_007829035.1. Taxonomy (NCBI): domain Bacteria; kingdom Bacillati; phylum Actinomycetota; class Actinomycetes; order Micrococcales; family Dermacoccaceae; genus Rudaeicoccus; species Rudaeicoccus suwonensis. The sequence continues at coordinate 601,415 of NZ_VIVQ01000001.1, read as the reverse complement.
TCCATCTTTGCCGGAACCGCCTGCCACGACATGTCAATCCTGGTCGGAAACGTTCGCGTGATGCGACCAATGCCGACATCTCGCAGCCGACGACGTCGCACCAAGCGCAGCAATCGCCGAATCGGCGACTTCTGCAGAGCCCGTCAGGCTGCCGGGGTCGACTTCGCTCACGAAATGTCCATCTTTGCCGGAACCGCGTGCCACGAGATGTCAATCCCAGTCGGCAAAATTCGAGAACAGCGGCAGATGGGGACATCTCGCGGCCGACGGCGTCGCACCAATCGCCGCATCGGCGACTTGTGTGTGACCAGTGGGACTGGTCCAAACCAATGGGACTCGAGAGGCGTCCGGATCGACCGCATCGGCGATTTACGTAGCTGGGAGGGAGCTGGCGGCATCACACGCGCCGCATCGGCGACTTCTGCGGGACCCGTCAGGCTGCCGGGGTCGACTCCGCTCACGAAATGTCGATCCTCGTCGGAATGCCGCTCACGAGATGTCCCCATTGGTCGGAAACGTTCGCGTGATGCGACCAATGCCGACATCTCGCAGCAGACGATGTCGCACCAAGCGCAGCAATCGCCGAATCGGCGACTTGTGTGTGACCAGCGGGACTGGTCCACACCAATGGGACTCGAGAGGCGTCCGGGTCGACCGCATCGGCGATTTGTGTGGCTGGGAGGGAACTGGCGGCGTCATACGCGCCGAATCGGCGACTTCTGCAGAGCAGAACGGTGCGCGACCGCCGACCTCGCTCACGAAATGTCGATCTTTGCCGGAACCGCGTGCCACGACATGTCAATCCTGGCCGGAAACGTTCGCGTGATGCGACCAATGCCGACATCTCGCAGCAGACGACGTCGCACCAAGCGCAAAGAATCGCCGAATCGGCAGCTTCGTGCGGGACGCGGCAGGCAGCAGCACAGAGCGGGACGCGGCAGGCAGCGGCACAGCGGGACGCGGCAGAGCAGCACAAAGCGGGACGCGGCGAAGCAGCGGCACAGCGGGACGCGGCAGAGCAGCGGGAGGAGCCCTCGGGAATGACCGGAGGCGCCGCGCGGATCACCAGGGACCGTAGACGCGCTCACTGTTGTCGGACAGCGCCTGGCACAGCGTCGGCACGTCCACCGACAGCGTCGTCGCCATCGCGCGCACCGTGATGGGCACCAGGTATGACGCATTCACCGCTCCGCGGAACGGCGACGGCGTCAGGAACGGCGCATCGGTTTCGACCAGCAGGTGGTCCAGCGGCGTGATCGCGAGCGCATCGCGCAGCCCGCGGGCGTTCTTGAAGGTGACCGTCCCCGAGAACGACAAGAAGTACCCCGCCTCGACACACCGCCGTGCCAACTGCATGTCGCCCGAAAAGCAATGCATGACAGTGTGATTCGGTGCGCCCTCTTCTTCGAGAATGCGCATGACGTCATCGTGTGCGTCACGGTCGTGAATCTGTAGCGCCTTGCCGGTCCGCTTGGCCAGGTCGATGTGCCAGCGCAGCGAATCCTGTTGAGCCTGCACACCTTCGGGGCACGTGCGGAAGTAATCCAGACCGGTCTCACCGATCACCCGGACACGCGGATGCGCTGCGAGCTGCTCGATCTGTGCCCACGCCTCGTGCAGATCGCCACGTTCGGCGTGCTTCGGCGCCTCGTTCGGATGGATCGCCACGCCACCCAGCATCCGTGGATGACGTTCGATCTGCTCGACGGTGAACCGCGCACCCGCCAGGTCACAACCGATCTGCACGACCCGGTCGACGCCGACAGCAGCCGCGGCATCGAGTGCCTGCGCCACGACGGGAGCAGCCGCACCGTCACGTGAGATGTCCAGATGGGTGTGGTTGTCGACAACCGGCAACGGCAACGGATCAGGCGCCGGTGGCGGGCCGTCGTGCCCCTGCTCGTGTCCTTTGCTCACGCCCGCGCCTTCGCGGAACCGGTCGCGCCGGCGGTTGCCGATCCGGTCTCGGAACTCGCGCCACCGACCCCCTTGCCGAACGGGTCCTCCGGGTCGATCGCGTCGAGCTTGGCGAAGATCGGCGTCGGCTTGGCGATCGGTGTGCCAGGCACGACCGGCCGCGACTCCCAGCTGGGCGTGTCGCTGTAGTCGCCGGTGATCACCGGATAGCCGCGCTCGGGGTCGTCGAGATCGGTGACCTGGTCGAGTCGTGGCATCGGCACGAATTTTGTTGTCGCGCCGAGGGTTTCGGCGATCTTGTTGCTGCTGTGCGGCAGGAACGGCGCCATCATGGTGTTCAGATCGCTGACCGCTTGCACCAGCGTGTGCAACACGGTCGCCAGCCGCTCGCGCTGGTCGTCGCCCTTGAGCCGGAACGGCTCGGTGTCGGTCACGTACTTGTTGGCCTCGCGCACCAGGCGCATCACTTCGGCGATCGCAGCCTTCTGCCGCTGCTTCTCCAGCAACTCACCAACCGTGTCGAAACCAGAACGTATGGCGCTCAGCAGCTTCTCGTCGATCGGCTCCGTCTGCCCCGGCGTCGGGATCTCGCCGAAGCTTTTGGCGACCATCGAGGCGGTGCGGTTGACCAGGTTGCCCCAGCCCGCGACGAGCTCGGTGTTGTTGCGGGTGACGAAGCCGTCCCAGGTGAATTCGCTGTCCTGGGTCTCCGGACCGGCAGCACAGATGAAGTAGCGCAGCGCGTCTGCGCCATACGTGTCGAGCATGTCGCGCACGTAGATCACGTTGCCGCGGGAGGTGGAGAACTGGTCGCTGCCGAGGTTGAGGAAGCCGGACGCGACGACCTCGGTGGGCAACTGCAGCTCGCCATACGGCCCGGGTTCGCCACCCTTGTCACCCTCGCCGCGATAGCCCAGCAACTCGGCCGGCCAGATCTGCGCGTGAAAGGTGATGTTGTCCTTGCCCTGGAAGTAATACGACCGCAGCTGCGGGTCGTTCCACCACTCGCGCCACTTCTCGGGTTCGCCCAACCGGCGGGCCCACTCGATCGACGCCGACAGATAGCCGATGACAGCGTCGAACCACACGTAGAAACGTTTGGTCTCCCAGCCGTCGACGGGGATCGGGATGCCCCAGTCGATGTCGCGGGTCATTGCACGCGGGTGCATGTCGGCGGCGATGCCCTTGGCGAAATTGATCACGCCCGGCCGCCAGGTGCCGGCCGAGTCGACCTCGTCCAGCCACTTCTGCAGCGCGTCGGCGAGTGCGACGAGGTCGAGGAAGAAGTGAGTGGAGTCGATGAACTTCGGCGCGCTGCCGTCGACCTTGCTGACCGGGTCGATCAGGTCGGTCGGATCGAGCTGATTGCCACAGTTGTCGCACTGGTCACCGCGCGCAGGATTGAATCCGCAGATGGGACAGGTGCCTTCGATGTAGCGGTCGGGCAGGGTGCGGCCGGTCGTCGCACTCACCGCGGTCTGGGTGGTCTGCTCGATCATGTAGCCGTTGGCGCGGATCGTGCGGAACATCTCTTGCACGACGGCGTAGTGGTTGCGCGTCGTGGTGCGGGTGAACAGGTCGTAGGACAGCCCGAGATCGGTGAGGTCGGCGGCGATGACCGCGTTGTACTTGTCGACGATCTCCTGGACCCCGACGCCCTCCTTGTCGGCGAGCACCAGGATCGGCGTGCCGTGCTCGTCGGTGCCGCTGACCATCAGCACGTCGTGCCCGGCCATCCGCATGTACCGGCTGAAAACGTCTGAGGGAACGCCGAATCCGGCGACGTGGCCGATGTGACGAGGCCCGTTCGTGTAGGGCCAGGCGACTGCCGACAGAACCTTCATAGCCAGCAATCCTAGGCGCGCACGTCCACCGGATTTCGCCGCCCGCCGACCGTCGCACCAACCGTCCCACCGGCTGTATGGCGCAGGCCACCGCCCCGGGTGCGCTTTTGACAGCGGCGCGACGCGGGGGTCACGATCGCACCGGATGCGTCGACCGGCGCACCGGTCACCTGCCTGCACAGTGCTGTATCCCGCGGCCCCACCTCCGCGTCACCCACCCACGGAAAGCCCATGCCGACCACACCCCCTGATCCACCAGCAGCACGACCGGTGATGTCGAGCCGTCTGCGGGCGGCCTACGTGATCCTCTCGGGAATCGTGATTTTCGGGGCATTCCTGTGGTTGCGCGCGCATGAGACACATGGCCCCGGACAGGCAGGTATGGCGAGCGCCACCGTCATACGTCAGTCGCCCGCGACCGACGGCCGCACCGATCTGACGGTGTCCTACACCGTCGACGGAAAGACACGTCAGATCACCAAAAGTGTTGAAACGTCAGCATTCTCGAGTCAGGGCCGCATCGTCTGGGTGTGCTTCGACCCGACCGACCCCAGCAGCGCCAGTCTGCGGTTGCCTGAGGATCCACTCTGCGGGCAGAGCTGATCCCGGCTCTCACCGGCAGGTGACCGGCGCCACCTGCACCGAGGCGAATTTCACCAGCGTGACGGTGCCGTCCTGCCACACTTGCCAGCCCGGCGTGCTGCGCCCCTTGGCGGTCAGGGCATCGCGAGCGCACACCGGCAGCGGAAACGCCCAGGTGTCCTCGGAGGTGAACATCGCGTAGCCCACCGTCGGCGACGGCCCCGGATGCAACGAATACACGTCGTAACGCGCGACCAGATAGGCGCCGACGTCGTTCTGCGTGCCGATCCGTGCGCCGGCCGGCACGTGCTCGGCCGCGAGGCGCTGGATGGCGCGGACCACGGGGGCCGTGGCCAGGGTCTGTGCGGGCGTCGCTGCTTTGAGCCGCACCTCCCAGACACCGAGCGCGACGTTCGTGACCACACCCACTCCGGCCAGCACTCCGAGCACCGATCGCGCGCGGGGCAGACCGTGCCGCTGCACTGCGTCGACGAATGCCAGCAACGCGATCGGCCACAGCACCAGGTCGTAGTGGAAGTCCAGGCTCCAGTAATGCTCGTTCGAGGACACTGCCCGCCACAGCAGGGTCGGCACCGCGAGCAGCGCCAGCACGGAGCGGCAGCCCACGATCATCGTGGTGGCGAGGAAGAGCGCGACGGGCAGCAGGCGCAATGGGGTGATGCTGTGATCCGCGGGAGTGGTCATGCCGCGGGGCCCTCCGGATCCGAAGTATCCGAGATAGCCGGACTGGCCACCACCGGAGAAATGCGCGATGACCACCATCGCCGTGAGCAGCCCCAGCACGCCGATCAACAGCAGTATGAACGGCTTTCGCCATCCGTCCCGTCGGTTGAGCAGCCACCAGCAGCCCCCCGCCGCAAGCACGGTCAGACCGAGGTCCTCCTTGGTGAGGACCAGGGCCACCGACGCCATCACGCACCAACGGAAGTCGCGCCGTAGCAGCGCGACACAGAGTATGGCGACGGCGGGCGCGGCAAAGGCGACCTCGTGCACGTCATACAGGTCGGCGGTCAGCACGCCGCGCGACAGCAGGCCGATCACCGCGATGGCAACAGCCGCGCGGGTGCCGATTCGCCGCTGCGCAACGGCCACGATCAGCGTGAGCGTCGCGGCCAACAGCACTGTCTGCGTCAGCAACAGCACGCGCGGATCCGGCCAGAGCCACCACAGTCCGCCCCAGATCACCAGGATCGGGCTGAAGTGGTCGCCGAGCAGGCGCATTCCGCGGATGTGCGACACCGGCAGGTGCCCGTGCGCCCACGATTGCGCGCCCTGCGCAAAGATCCCCAGGTCGTAGTTGGCGACGTGGCCGTCGTTCCACCGGCCGATCGACAGAGCACCGAACCAGCAGAAACCGACGACCGCGACCGCTGCCGGCAGCCACCAGCGCGAAGCGCGCCCGATGCCGACGCGGGACCCCTCAACGGGCGGCGAGGGCTGCGTCATACAGCGCTTTCTTGGACAGCCCGGTTTCGGCGGCGACGTCGGCGCACACGTCCTTCAGCCGGTCGCCGGCAGCTACCCGCTGCTGTATGCCGGGGAGGGCCTCCTCGACCGTCGCGGACACCGCAGGGGCTCCGGCAACCACGATCGAGATCTCGCCGCGGGCGCCCTCCACCGCCCACTGGGCCAACTCCGACAGCGGACCGCGACGGATCTCCTCGTACGTCTTGGTGAGCTCACGGCAGACGGCGGCCCGCCGATCCGCTCCGAACGCCGTGGCCATCGCGGCCAAGGTGTCGGCCAGCCGGTGCGGCGCCTCGAAGAAGACCATCGTGCGCCGTTCGTCGGCAAGTGCGGCCAGAGTACGTGCCCGCTCACCCGGCTTGCGGGGCGGGAAACCCTCGAAGCAGAAGCGGTCGACCGGCAGTCCGGACACCGCCAGCGACATGAGGACCGCGGACGGTCCAGGCAGGCAGGTGACCCGCAGATCCGCGGCCGCGCAGGCGGCCACCAGGCGGTAGCCGGGGTCGGACACCGACGGCATTCCTGCGTCAGTCACCAGCAGCACCTGCGCGCCCGCGGTGATCCGAGTAACCAGATCGGCAGTGCGGAAGGCCTCGTTGTGCTCGTGATAGCTGACCACGGATCCGGTTGCAGTCACACCGATCTCGTCCATCAGACGCCGCAACCGCCGGGTGTCCTCCGCAGCGATCACCTCTGCCGATGCCAGCGCGCGCTGCAGCCGGGGTGAAGCATCGGCCGGATTCCCGATGGGGGTCGCTGCCAGGATCAGGGTTCCTTCGGGCATGGGCGGCAGTCTTCCACGGTGACCCCGCCCGGACGACATACGCGGCGGGTAGGCACACGGGACACGGGCTCCTCGGTTAACCTCACCGAGGGCTGCCAGCCGATCCGGGCTGCCGATGAGATTCGGGCAGGTCAGAAAGGGGAATGCGCGTGACGGTCACGCTGACGCGGACCAGCGACGACAGCACCTCCGGTGCGGCTCTCGCTACCCGCCGCGCGATCCTGCGGCGTCGCCTGCTGGGCGCGCCCCGAACCGCCGAAGCGAAACTGTGGGCCTTCCTCGGCCCGGCCATCGTCAGCGTCATCGGCGGCATCCTGCGCTTCTGGAACGTCGGCCGACCACACCAGCTGATCTTTGACGAGACGTACTACGTCAAAGAGGGCTGGTCGATGATCCTGTACGGCTACGAACGCAAGCAGGATTCCAGCACCGGCATCACGAACAACCCCGACGGGTTGTTCACGATGGGCGACCCGCACATCTACGGCAGCCAGACCGATTTCGTCGTCCATCCGCCGATGGGCAAGTGGTTCATCGGTTTCGGCGAGCGCCTGTTCGGCATCACCTCATCGTTCGGCTGGCGGTTCGCCGTCGCGACCTTCGGCACCATCGCGATCTACCTGATCGGTCGCGCGGCCTGGCACATGTTCCGCTCCCCTGTCCTGGCAACGCTGGCATCGATCCTGTTGTGCTTCGAAGGCACCGAATTCGTCATGTCGCGCACCTCGATCCTGGACATCATGGTGATGTTCTGGGCGCTGGCCTGCTACACCGCGCTGCTGGCCGATCGCACCCGCACCCGCCGGATCCTCGCCGACAAGGTCGCGGCGCTGCAGGTGTCCGGGCGGTGGGACAAGGCATCGATCAGCGGCCCGTGGCTGGGCTGGCGACCGTGGCGCTGGGTGGCCGGCATCTGCATCGGTTTCGACCTCAGCAGCAAGTTCTCGGGGCTGTATTTCCTGGCCGCCTTCGGTCTGCTGACCTGCCTGTGGGATCTCGGCGCCCGCCGAGCGGTCGGGGTGCGCCACTTCTGGGCGGCGACCTTCGTCAAGGACTCGCTGCTGGCGATCGTCAACGTGCTGTGCCTGTCGATCATTGTCTACCTGGCGACGTGGTTCGGCTGGATCGCGAGCGCGACCGGGTACGACCGGCAATGGGCCGCCCAGAACCCCGCGAACCAAAACAGCGGCTTCTCGCCGACGAGCTCGTTGTTCGCGTGGGAACCGGACTGGCTGCGGTCGCTGTGGGAATACAACATCCAGATGGTGCAGTCGGCCACCGACATCACGCAGTTCCACCCGTACATGTCGAACCCGTGGTCATGGATGCTGCAGACCCGGCCGACGTCGTTCTTCTACGAGAGCCCCACCAAGGGTCAGGAGGGCTGCACCGTCGCTCAGTGCAGCAAGGCGATCACCTCACTGGGTACGGTGAGCATCTGGTGGCTCGGCACCATCGCCTTGGCGGTGCTGCTCTATTACTGGCTGCTCGGACGCGACTGGCGTGCGGGCGCGATCCTGCTCGGCGTCGCGGCGGGCTGGCTGCCGTGGTTCCTCTACCAGGCCCGCACCATCTTCACGTTCTACACAGTCGCCTTCGCGCCATACGTCGTGCTTGCCTGTGTCTTCGTGCTGGCCCTTGTGCTCGGCAAACCGGACGCGCCGCCGAAACGAGTCATGGCGGGCAAGGTTGCCGTCGGCGGGTTCACCATCGTCACGGTCGCACTGTTCGTGTTCTTCTGGCCGATCTGGACTGCTCAGGTGATCCCGTACTCGCACTGGCAGTGGCGCATGTGGTTCCCCAGTTGGATCTGAGGTCGAAGCCGAGGCCGGATTCGCGATCCGGGCGTCCGGGCTGACACAGTGGCCCGCATGCCCGAGGACCAGTCGTCACCACGGCGACACCTGCCGGGGCAGGAACTGCGCACTCGCGCCGGTCGTACCCTGCGGGCCCGCTCCACCCCACGGTTTCCGGTTGGTGCGCCGGGCGACGAAAACGGCCCGGCAGACCTGCACGCCCGTCAGGTCATCGACCTGAGCCTGCGCGTCGGGGAAGCCATGCTGGCCACCGGCGCCAGCGCCGCAGACGTCACCGCTCTCGTGTTGCGGATGACGCGTGCGTATGGCGTGCGTTCGGTGCAGGTGGACGTGACCTACACCTCGCTGACGATCTCGTATCACCGTGGTGCGCTTCGCGATCCGATGACCGTGATGCGCATCGTGCCGGCCTCGCAGGTGGACTACAGCCGCCTGGAGCAACTACACGACCTGGTGCGCGAGGTGACCGCCGGTTCGCTCGACCCGGCAGCGGCTCGGAATCGCCTGGAGACAGTGCTTGCCGCACCGCACCCGTACTACCGGATCACCGTCACCTGCGCGATGGGCCTGCTCGGTGCGGCCGTCGCGGCACTGCTCGGTGGCGATCTGCTGCTGATCGTGCTGTGCGGCGTGATCGCGGCCGTCGTCGACCGCGCCCAGCGCTGGCTGTCCATGCACGGCATCGCGGCCTTCTTCTGCCAGGCGATCGGCGCCGCCATACCTACCTCGATCGCCCTGGGGATCAACACGCTCGGCGAGCACGGCTGGCACGTATGGCGGCACGAGCCGGCGTCCGTGGTCGTCGCATCGGGAGTGGTGGTGCTGCTCGCAGGCCTGTCACTGGTCAGCGCCGCGCAGGACACCATCGACGGCTTCTACGTCACCGCGTCGGCCCGGCTGATGGAGGTGATCCTGCTCAGTGGCGGCGTCGTGCTGGGCGTCATCGGCACTCTCGCTCTCGCCAAGCGTCTCGGCGCGCGACTTGCCATCTCACCCGCGGTGAGCTTCTCGCCGCACCTGCTGCTGGCTGCGGTCGCGGCTGCGGCGATTTCTGCGGCCTTCGCCATCACCGCGTATGCCGGGCGACGTGCCACAGCACTGGCAGCCGTCGCCGGGGCAGTGGCGTGGGTCGTCTACGAGGTTGCCGAACATGCGACCGGCTCCGCACCGGCTGCCTCGGCCGTCGCGGCCCTGATCGTCGGTGTCTTCGCCCAGGCCGTGGCGTGGCGTTTCCGGGTGCCGGCGCTGGCCGTCGCGACCTCGGGAATCGTCGTGCTGCTGCCGGGTCTGGCGGTCTACCGCGGGGTCTTCCAGATCGTGCAGCACGAGTCGTCGTCGGCGGGAATGAACACGCTCTTCGGCGCGGCCGCGATCGGCCTCGCGCTCGCGTCCGGGGTCACGCTCGGTGCGCTGCCGAGCCGGGTGCTGCGTGCGGATCGCACCCAAAAACGCATCATGCGGCGTTCCCTGGGTGACACCCGCAACTAGCGCGGCTGATTGCGCGAGCGGTGTGGGCCACGTGGGCCACTGCTTCTCGGCCCCCTGCCCTGCCCCGCATCGTGGGGCACCGCAGAGGGAGCGCCGAGGGGGCCCGCCGGACGCGGATATGTCGAGCTACACGGTCGCGCGCTCGGCAACCGGGTAGCCGAGGTACACGCCGCGCGCTTCGGCGCACGCTGGTGCGCTCGGCGGTTGATCGCGTCCGTCAGCGCAGGAACTGCTCGAGGTGGCCCGGCAGGATCTGGCCCGCCAACGCGCTGACCTCCGCAGCCGCGACGTCGAGCACGGCATACTCCTTGTCCCCGGCAGCGGTCGCCAGCGACACCGTCGCCACCCCCGCGCGCCGTTGAAAGAACGACCGCCTGACGGTGACGCCGACCGCGCCGGACAGCTCGATCACGTTGGTGGACATGGTGATCGAGCCGGCGCGTGTGATCAGGAATCGCTCGGTCACCGCGTGACCCAGCCAGTGCGCGCGACTGCGCCCCAGCACCGGAGCCACCAGCAGCGGCACCCCAGCCAACGCGACGAAGGCCCAGGGCGCCTGCCCGGCGAGAGGCACCGCGACGATCGCGGCGACCACGACCAGTGCGCCGCCGAACACCCGTGTGTAGCGCCGGCGCGTCGCAGCGGGGCCGTGGTGCATCAACGGCAGGTCGAGCACGCCCGGCGCCCGCAGCACCAATTCACCCGTCTGCCGGACGACCCCGGCCGGCGACGGCGGCGTGAGCGTGGAGCTCATGGCCTTGCCGTCGTCCTTGACGCCGGTGGTGATCGCATCCAGCCGCGCGCCACCGACCCACCGCAGCGGGATCGGCCGGTGCTCCTCGACCCCCCGCAACCGGATGGTCGCCAGTGACGTCGCCCGTGTCGTGACCAGGCCACGACTCACGTGCAGCGTCCCACCGATGTCATCGCGCGTGAGCCGAAAACCGTGAAATGCCAACAGATAGGCAACCAGCGACAGCACCACCACGGTCACGAGCAGCAGCACCGCAGCGGTGACGACGGCGACCGTGGTGCCGTGCGATGCAACATCGCTGGCGGTGTCGCGCACCGTCGAGCTGGTGGCCGGATTGAAACCCGTGTCGCGGAACAACTGGCTGCCGACGGCGACCACCGCCAGCGCGGCCAGCAGCCCGGCGGGCCCGAACGGAGCGAACCGGATCCACCCCGGATTCAGCTGATACAGAACATGTTCGGCGGAATCGAAGGTGGTGTATGCCGCAGGCATGCCTCCGGACATGCCCGTGCCACGTGCCACCGGCACACCCGCCTCGGATGCCCGATCGGCACCTGCGGCGGCATCGACATCCGTGCGCCGACCGGCAGGCGCCGTCGCATCGGCATCCGTGCGCCGACCGGCACGAGCAGGGTGCAGCAACTCACCGCGCAGCGCTGCTGCCTCCGCTGTCGTGAGCCCGTCGAGTTTGAGCGCCTTCTCTCCCGCGCCGGTGCCGATCCGCACCTCCGCCAGACCGAGCAACCGGTGCAGCGCCGGAGCGGTCACGTCGACCGAGCGGACCCGGTCGATCGGCGCGGTCACGGTCGTGGCGTTGACCAGCCCGCGCCGCAGTTGCACCTGATCGTCGGTGAACCGGTAGGTCGTGGTGTACCACCGCGCCGCCCCGAGCAGCACTGCCGCAACCATCGCGCCGAGCCCCCACCAGTTCTCGCCGCCGCCGGTCGAATGGCCGACGAAGACGATCGCGATCAGCAGCGGCAGATATCTCGCCACCTCTCGCACCGGATGGATCGCCAGCATCCGCAGGTTGAGCCGTCGCCATCGGTCACCGCGAGGCATCGTCGGTGCCGTGCCGGCGATCGACGCGTCGCGGGCCGGCGGCTCCGTCACGTCGCGTCACCCGGGTCAGCAGCGGTCACGACAGTCAGGTCGGTCGCGATCTGCTCGGCCAGCGAGCGTGACAGTCCGTCGATCTTCAACTCGCCCTTGGCGGATGCCGTCGTGACCCGCACCGACGCGAGACCGAAAAGCCTTGCCACCGCTCCGCGTTCGGTGTCGACGGTCTGAACTCGCGAGATCGGCGCGATGCGCTGCTCGATGGTCAGCCACCCCCGCTGGGTGTAGACCGCGGTGTCGGTGACCTCCCACCGGTGGATCCGGTAGCGCCCCCACGGCACGACCACGACGCCCACCACCGCCATCACGATCAGGAGCAGAAAGGCCGCGTAACGCCATACTCCACCGAGGCCTCCCCAGATCGACCATGCGGTCAGGCCGGCTGCCAGCACGACCACGCCGAGCAGATTCTCCGTGGCCCAATAGGCCCGCGCCCGCGGGTCCACGAGCCGTGCGGGCGGTCTCAGCTGCATGCGGCACAGCCTCTCACGAGGGCCGGCAGCCACTGTCTCTACACGTTGTAGAGTTATTCGGTGCCGTCATCCAGCCTCGCTCCAGTGCACCCGGAGCCACAGCTGACCACCACAACCGAGCCGACGGACCTGCGGCGACGACTTCAGCTGGTGCTGGCCTTGTTGTGGCTGATCGACGGACTGCTGCAACTGCAGTCGTACATGTTCACCAAGGCGTTCTCCTCCGATGTGATGGCCGCCTCCGCCGCCGGCAACCCCGGCTGGGTCCAGGACACGATCACCTGGGCCGCTCGCATCGTCGGTGACAACCCGATCTGGACCAATGCCGTCTTCGCGCTGATCCAGTTGCTGCTGGGGGTGCTCATCGCCTTCCGCCCGACGGTGCGTCTGGGTCTGTTGGCCTCGATCGGTTGGTCGCTGGCCGTCTGGTGGTTCGGCGAGGGCCTCGGCGGCTTGCTCTCCGGCGGAGCGACTCTGCTCGACGGAGCACCGGGCGGGGTGCTGCTGTATGCCGTCGCCGCGGTCGTCCTCTGGCCCGTCCAGGCCGAGAGCAGGTATGTCGCAGCCCGCCCTCTCGGCGTCGGGCTCTCACGAGGCCTGTGGGTGCTGATCTGGGGTGGCCTCGCGCTGCTGAACCTGCAGTCGTCCAATCGAACACCCCAGGCGGTGCACGACCTCATCGCCTCGATGGAGGCCGGCAATCCCAACTGGCTGACCTGGCTGATGCGGCATGCCGCACAAGCGTCCGCGCATCACGGCGTCAGCGTGGCGATGGCAGGGGCCGTGCTGCTGGCGCTGATCGCGGCGGGCATCTTCCTGCCCCCCGCAACTCGTCGCGTCGTGCTGATCGTCACGATCGTGCTGACCGCGACGGTCTGGGTTTTCGCTCAGGCTCTTGGAGGAATCTTCAGTGGTCAGGGCACTGATCCGAACTCGGCGCCACTGCTGGCACTATTGGTGGTCGCCTACTGGCCACGCGGCATACACAAGCAGGGCCCACGCAATCAGGGCACACAGGAGCAGGGAATCCACGGATGACGGACATGATCGGACCAGGGTGGCTCGCCGCCTGTTTCGGTGTCCTCGCTCTCGCCTGCAGCCTCATCTGCGGCTACCGCCTGGTGCAGGCACGCCGCGGTCGGCGTCGCACCGACGTGCCTGTGGAGGTCTGCCACGGCCTGATGGGCGTGGCCATGGTCGGCATGCTCATCCCCGGCACGAAGCTCACGGGGGACGGCGGACTGGCCTGGGCCTGGCTGGTGGTGTGGATCGGCTTCACCGCGTGGTTCGGCTACGAAGTGCTCCGCGACCGTGCGCGTCGCCGGCGTAGCGCACTGGCCCACCGTGGCGCGCATCTGGTGCTCGCCGCGGCAATGGTCTACATGTTCGCGGTGGTGCTGCACGCGGCGCACACGTCTGCCGCGCCCTCAATGTCCGGCATGAGTGGCATGTCCGGATCGTCGAGTATGCCGCCGCTGGTCACCCTCGATCTGGTGCTCGCGGTCGGCCTCGCGGCATACGCCGTGGTGCTGCTGGACAGAATCGGATCGCGGCCGACACCGGCAGCCGGCTCCTCCCGCACCGGCGCGGTCGCGCGCGCCATACCGGTGGATACGGCGGTGCACATCGTCATGGCCGTCGTGATGTCGTACATGTTGGTGATGATGCTGTCGTGACGACGCGAACAGCGACACCCCCCGCCACATCGACCACCGACCGACGCCCACTCGGGGTGCCGAGCCGCGTGTTCGCCCTCAGCGCGCTGCCCCTGGTGATCGTCATCGTCGGTGTCGTCGCGATCGGTGCACGCAGCTACCACTCGATCGACCAGAATTTCCCGGGATATCCGACGGCTCTCACCAGCGGCCTGCTGCAACTGGTCGTCGCTGTCGCGAGCACCTTCTGCCTGGGCTGGTGGGTGCTCGTGCTGTGCATCAAACCGCGCCGCGGTCGTGGCCGTATGGCGATCGGTGGCAAGCGCGAACTCGTCCCCGCCTTGTGGGCGGCACTCATCTGGGGCACCGCGAGTTTGGCTCTGGTTGCTGTCGATTCGGCCGATGCCGCCGGCGAGCCGCTGTCGTTCCTGGATCGCGCCGGCGCGTTCGGCTATCTGATCGAGGCCAACTACCTGCCGCGCGCCTGGATCGTCACGACGGTGTGCGCCTTCGTCATCGCGGGCATCACGTTGGTTGCCATTGCATGGGATCTCATCGCCGTCGTCGCCGTGCTCGGCGCCGTAGGGGTGCTGGCGCCGGTCGTCGTCACGCAGGTGCTCATCGGTCCCAACCACGACTTCGGCGGCGACAGCGCAATCATCGGCACACCGGCTTTCGTGCTTTTCTCCGGAGTCGTGATCACGACCGTGTGCCGCGGCCGGATTCTGCTCGCCAAACCCGTCGCCGCGCGCCGGTTGCGCACGGTCGCACTGATCAGCGGGCTGGTGGTGCTCGCGACCGATCTGGTGGTCGCGTGGTTCGAGCTCGCCGGCAAGGCACCGTGGTCGTGCTCGACGGGGTGGCTGTTCATCGCCAAGGACGTCCTGGTCATCGCGGCGATGCTGCTGGTGTGTCGCGGGCGGGGCATCCGAGGGCGAGTTCCGGCATACAGCGCGGCTTTGATGCTTGTTGCTGCACTCGCGCTGGACGTCGTACGTCAGCGGATCCCCTCTCCGCAGTACTTCACGCCGACGACGATCGCGGAAAACTTCTTCGGCTTCAATGTCACTCGCAATCCGACCTTCTGGACCCTCGTCACCGCATGGCGACTCAACATCCTGTTCGCGGTCATCAGCGCCGTCGGCATCGGGCTCTACCTGTGGGGCGTCGTGCGGATGCACCGACGGGGCGACAGGTGGCCGCTGGGGCGGACGATCGCCTGGGTGCTCGGCTGGATCGTCATCTTCGTGTGCACCTCCAGCGGCCTCGGGCGGTATGCCGGTGCGTCCTTCGACGTGCACATGGCCTTCCACATGGCGGTCAACATGCTCGGCCCGCTGCTGCTGGTGCTCGGCGGGGCAATGACCCTGGCACTGCGCGCCACGACCGCGCACGGCCCGAACGAGGCGGCCGGGCCCCACGAGTGGGTCACCGCACTGCTGAAGTCGCGGGTGATGCGCTGGATGTACAACCCGCTGGAGGTCTTCGTCTTCTTCATCGGATCGTACTACGCGCTGTACTTCACTCCACTGTTCGAAGACACCCTGCGCTTCCACTGGGCCCACCAGTTGGCCTACCTGCACTTCGTGATGATCGGCTATCTCTTCTACGGACTGGCGATCGGCGTCGACCCGCCGCCGCGGCCGTTGCCCTATCTGGGCAAGCTGGCGATGATCCTGGCGGCGATGCCGTTCCACGCGTTCTTCGGCGTCATCGTGATGACCCGCTCGGGAGTCATCGCCCAGACGTTCTACAACTACCTCAACGAGCCCTGGATGACCGACCTCGCCTGGAACCAGTATGTCGGCGGCGGAATTGCTTGGGCCGCAGGGGAATTCCCGCTGGTCATCGTGATTCTCGCACTCGTGGTGCAGTGGGCCCGCCAGGACGCCAGACAGGCACGACGCGTCGACCGGCACCTGGATTCCGGCGCCGACACGTCCTACGACGCCTACAACGAGATGCTCGCACGATTGGGCGCGGGTGCCGGAAGGACGACCGTCCGTGACGACGACTGAAACCCACCAGTCGACCCGCCTCGAGAAGTTCGAGCTCGACGTGGGCGGTATGACGTGCGCCGCGTGCGCCAACCGGGTCGAGCGCAAGCTGAACAAACTTCCCGGCGTGCAGGCGACCGTCAACCTCGCGACCGACCGTGCCGTGGTCACAGGATTGCCGGACGACGAGGTCGGCACCGCGATCGCCGCGGTCGAGAGCGCCGGCTACACCGCTGTGCTGCACAATCCCGACGACGACGCGTGGACCCGCCGCGCAGCCGAGATGCGGCTCAGTTCACTGCGCCGCCGGCTCGCGGTGTCGGCGCTGCTGACCGTGCCCTTGTGCGACCTGACCATCCTGCTCGCACTCGTGCCGGGCTGGCGGTTTCCCGGCTGGCAGGCACTGTGTGTGCTGCTGGCGGTGCCGATCGTCACCTGGGCGGCGTGGCCGTATCACAAGGCGACCTGGCGAGGTCTGCAGCACGGGGTGCTGAGCATGGACACGCTGGTGTCGCTCGGCGCGCTGGTGTCCTTCGGCTGGGCGCTCTATGCCCTGCTTCTGCATCCGGCATCGACGCCGGGCTACTGGCTCGGCTTCGGGCACACGCCTCCCGGCGCCGACGCGATCTACCTCGACGTCGCGGCCGGCATGGTGACCTTCCAGTTGGGCGGTCGCTACTTCGAGACACGCTCGCGCGGGCAGGTCGGCGACGTGATGCAGGCGCTGGCCGGTCTTGCAGTGAAACAGGCTCGCATCGTTGATGATTCAGGCACCGAGCGCGTCATACCGTCCGAGGATCTGCGAGTCGGTGACCGGTTCGTGGTGCTGCCCGGCGAACGCATCGTCACCGACGGCACCATCGCGTCCGGCAGCGGCAGCGTCGACACTAGCGCGATGACCGGCGAATCCACCCCGGTCGAGGTCACCGGCGGCGACACCGTGGTCGGCGGCACCACCAATCTGACCGGCCGCCTGGTCGTGACCGCCGATGCCGTCGGCGAGCGCACCCGGCTGGCACAGATGGCCGCGATCGCCGACGACGCGCAACGGCGTAAGTCTCGCGCGCAGAAGGTCGCCGACCGGGTCACCGGCTATTTCGTGCCTGCGGTGATGATCCTGGCGGTGCTGGTCGCCGTCGGTTGGCTGGTCGCCACCGGCTCGGCCGACCGCGCGATCGCCAACGGCGTCGCGGTGCTGATCATCGCCTGCCCGTGCGCTCTCGGCCTGGCGACACCGACCGCGTTGATGGTCGGCGTGGGCCGAGGCGGCCAACTCGGCATCCTCATCAAGGGCCACGACGCCTTGGAGATGAGTGGCCGGATCGACACCGTCGTCTTCGACAAGACCGGCACCCTGACCAGCGGCAACATGCGGGTTCATCAGGTCGACACGTTCGGCGGCCGCTCCGAGATCGACGTCTGCCGGTATGCCGCGAGCCTCGAGTCCGCCTCCGAGCATCCGATCGCGGCGGCCATCGTGCGCCACGCCGAACAACAGGTGGGGCGCCCGGAGGCGCCGGCCGAGTTCACCGCCCTGCCGGGAGCCGGCGCGCGGGGTCTCGTCGACGGTCACGAGTGCCTGATCGGTAGCGCTGACCTGATCACGGGTCGCGGCATCGTCATCGACGAGGCGGCAAGCGCCGTGCAGTCTGCCGCCGACGACGGCGACACCACCGTGTTGCTTGCCGTCGACGGCGTCCTCGCTGCGGTCTTCGCCGTGAGCGACACCGTGCGCGGGTCTGCCGCACCGGCCGTCGCGGCGCTGCACGACCTGGGGCTGCGCACCGTGCTGCTCACCGGTGACTCCCCGGCAACGGCTGCCGCGGTCGCGGAGCGGCTCGGCATACAGGAGGTTCGGGCTCGGGTCCTGCCCGACCAGAAGGCTGCGGCGATCGAGGAGTTGCAGGCGCAGGGTCGGTGCGTGGCGATGGTCGGCGACGGCATCAACGACTCGGCCGCGTTGGCGACAGCGGACCTTGGTATGGCGCTGGTCCGCGGCACCGACATTGCGATGAAGTCCGCCGACGTGATCCTGGTGCGCAATGACCTGCGGGTGGTCGTCGACGCAGTTCAGTTGTCGCGCAAGACCTTTCGCACGATTCGCGGCAACCTGGTGTGGGCCTTCGGATACAACGTCGCAGCGATTCCGATTGCTGCGGCAGGCCTGCTGAACCCGCTCATCGCCGCCGCGGCGATGGCGATGAGCTCGATGCTGGTGATCTCGAACTCTTTGCGGCTGCGTAACTTCGAGCCGCACCGCTGAGGCGGCCGGCTGCCGGGGTATCGGCGTTGATGGCGAGCAGCCGCTGCGCTCGCAGGTCGGCGCCCTCGGCGACGCCCAACCGGTGCATCGCATCGAGAGCACCGACGCACGCGGTGGGGCCACAAACCCGGGCCGCCACATCGTCGGCGGCGAGTTCGACCAGCAGGTGCACCGACCGCCGGAAGCTCCGACCGGCCGGCAGCCACGGCATCGTGTCGTAGGCCAGGCAGGCGGTCGAGGCGATCAGGTCGTGCCGCCAGCGCAGATGCGCCCGCTCGTGCTCGATCACGGCGCGCAGCTGGGCCGGGTCGAGCGACTCCACCAGTGCGCGGGAAACCACGATCTGCGGGCCGCCCACGCGGGTGGACATGGCAAGCACACGGTCGGTGTCGACATACCGCACCTCGACCCCGGCGACGACCTGCGTGCGATAGGTGCGGCAGGCGGTCAGCAGCAACAACTCCGAGCGGGTGGCCGACGTCGAACGGGCTCGCACCTCCCAGCGTGAGGTCAGCAGCGCGATGACCGCGCCGACGACGATCAGGGTGACCCAGGCGAGGATCACGACCGCGGTCGGCGCCAGCCACGCCTGGCCGGTGTGTCGGTTACCGCGGATCGCGGCGGCAACAACGGCGACTGTTGCGACGACGAAGGCGAGGCAGCCGCCGCAGAAGATCACCACCCAGGTCGCGAGCGCAGCGGCAGGGTGGCGGATCGACCAGCGCTCCGGCCGGCGCAGCAGTGGCGCGGACGCCGTGAGTGCGATCGCCAGGACGAGCGCGACCAGCACGAAGGTCATCCGGCGAGGCCACCCAGCGCGCGCCGCAGGGCCGCGGTGTCGTGCTCGTCGAGGGATCCGGCGAACTGCGACAGCACCGCCTCGCGATCGGCAACTCGTTGCAGCATGGAGTTCATTGCGTCGGCGACCTGCTCGGACTCAGGTCGTGTGGCCATGAAGGTCGCAACAGCGGTGGCCTCGGATCGCTCGACCAGACCCTTGGCCTCCAAGCGGCTGAGCACGGTCAGCAACGTGGTCAGCGCCGGGCGTACATCGTCGGGGAACTGTTCGCGCAGCGCGCGGCTGGTCAACGGCTGGTCGGCATCCCACAACCGGCGCAGAATCTCGGTCTCGAGACCGCCGGGAGCACGCCGTTTCGCCATACCCGAATTCTACCGAACTGTTGCGCTGGCAGGCATTCACGCCAGAAGACGGACGGGGCCAACTGGCACGATGGTCGGCATGTGGTCGACGCCGGCGCAGCGCGCGCAGACCGCGGCCGAGTTGGCACGCAACGCCAGCCTGAGCGGGTTGAGTCTGGAGCAGATCGCGCACCAGTGCGACTGGTCGATCTCGCGTACCTCGACGCACTGGCCGCGGACGGCGCAAACCCCTCTCGATGCAGGCCGCTTGCGCGAATAGTCACCCGGCTAATGGCCCGAAGGGATTGTCGAGACAGCTGAGCAGGCTCGTTCTGGTGGCCCCGCTGGCGTGTTTCGTCTCACCCAACTCGCAGCGGAGGACGAGGCTTCAGGTCGGTTATCGACGAATCACGCGTAACGTACAAGATGTACATCTGGCGCATCTCGGGATAATCTGATGTGCATGAGTGAGTTCACGAGTCAGGTTTCTGTAGCGGACTTGCGGACCACGTTGAGCGACACGATCAACCGTGCGGCGTACGGACACGAGCGGGTCGGCATCACCCGCCGTGGCAAGGTCACTGCGGTGCTGGTCTCGGTCGAGGACGCTATTCGGCTGGAGCAGTTGGAGGATGAGGCTGACCTGGCTGCCTACCGGGCGGCAAAGGCGGCCGACGACGGCACCCGGATCAGCCTGGACGACCTGCTGGCGGACACGGACTCGTGAGCGGTTATGCCGTTGACTTCACGACCGCCGCGGCGCGCATGGTCCGCCGATTGGATCCACCGATCCGTCGACGCATCCTGGCAGGTATCGCCGGCTTGGCGGCTGACCCGCGACCGGACGGTGTCCGGAAGCTGTCCGGTGCAGAGAACGCGTGGCGAATTCGGATCAGCGCCTATCGCGTCATCTACGAGATTCACGACAACGCACTCGAGGTGCTTGTAGTCGAGGCCGGGCACCGTCGCGAGGTCTGTCGATAACAGGGGCTCGACATGCATCGCATCGGGTGGAGATCACCGGCGAAGTCGTCCGGACCAGATACGGCCATATACGGGCGCTGTCTATATATGGTCGTATATGGAGCCCTGTGCAGCGCCGACAACAGGCTGGCGCAGGCTCAGGTGGTAGCGTCCACGGGTTCGACCAGCACCGTCATACGTGCTGATCGGCCGCGTGATGGGCACGCGAAGCCGGTGTGATTCCGGCGCTGTCCCGCAACTGTGACACTCCCCGGAGTGAAGCCAGGTCGCCTCCCGTCACGTGACGACATCGACTCTCGCGAGAAGAGCGGTGCGCGGCGACTCGTGCCTCCTTCTCCAGTGCAGAAGGACGGACCCACCGATGACCTCCCGACCCGGCATAACGCGGCGTATGGCGACCGCTGCCGCAGCCGTACTCGCTCTCGCCACGATGGCCGCCTGCGGCAGTAGCGGCAGCAGTGCAGCGAAAAGCGCTGACAGCTCTAGCAGTTCGGCATCGGCCGGCGCAAGCGGCGGCTTCCCGGTCACGGTCAAGGCCGACGGCGGTTCGGTGACGCTGAAGTCACAGCCGACGCGCATCGTCTCGCTCTCGCCGACCGCGACCGAGGATCTCTTCGCCATCGGCGCCGGCCCGCACGTCGTGGCCGTCGACTCCGCATCGGACTACCCCGCCGATGCGCCGCACACCTCACTCAGCGGACTCACCCCCAACATCGAGGCGATTGCGAAATACCGTCCCGATCTTGTGGTGGCTTCCATGAATGCCGGCGGCCTCGTCGCGAACCTCGCCAAGCTCGGCATACCGGTCATGATCGAACCGACCGCGACCAGCCTGCAGGACGCCTACGACCAGATCGACCAGATCGGTCAGGCCACTGGCACCAGCACCAAGGCCGCGACGGTCGTGTCAGGGATGAAGTCACAGATCGCGGCATCCGTCGCCAAGGCCGGCAGCAGCCACTCCGACCTGACCTACTTCTGGGAGGTCAGCGCCAACCCGTACTACAGCGCCACGTCGAGCACCTTCATCGGTCAGGTCGTCGGACTGTTCGGTCTGAAGAACATCGCCGACCCCGCCAGCAAGGCCGCCGACGGCGGATACCCCCAGGTGACACCGGAATTCATCGTCACCGCCAAGCCCGACATCATCTTCCTGTCCGACGCCGATGCCGCCGACGGCGGTCAGACTCCCGCCATCGCGGCCAAGCGTCCGGGTTGGTCGGCGATCCCCGCCGTCAAGAACGGCGAGCTGATCCCGATCAGCGGCGACATCTCCTCCCGCTGGGGTCCGCGTCTGCCGCAGTTCGTCGCCGCGATTGCCGCAGCGGTCGAGGCCGCCTCGGCGCACTCCCCCGCCGCGTGACCGCTCGCCGGCGACCGCACTGGCTGTGGCCGGTCTCCATCGGTTTTCTGGTGGTGGCCGTCCTGGTCAGTTCGGTCGTCGGCGCCGCGGACCTCAACCCGTGGGACACCACGGTCGCGCTGCTCGACCGGCTGCCCGGCGTCGACCTGCACTCGGGGCTGAGCTCGCTGGACCAGGACGTGCTCGTGCAGATCCGGTTGCCGCGGATCGCGCTCGGCGCGCTCGTCGGCGGCCTGCTCGCGATCGCCGGCGCCGGCTACCAGGGCGTCTTCCGCAATCCGCTCGTCGACTCCGGACTGCTCGGCGCATCGGCCGGCGCGGGCCTGGGTGCGACCCTTGCAGTGGTGTATGCCGGAGGGCCGGGTGGCATCGCGGTTCCGCTGGCGGCATTCGTCGGATCGCTGACCGGTGTCGCGCTGGCGGCAGTCGCCGGCCGGGCCAGTGGTCCTGGTGCGGCGTCGCTGCTGCTGGCGGGACTGGCCGTCTCACTGTTCCTCACCGCTGTGCAAACCCTTGTGCTGCAACGGTCTTCGCAGGATATCCAGCAGGTGTACACCTGGCTGCTCGGCTCGCTGTCGGCCGCGTCCTGGCAGCAGATGTGGCAGATTCTGCCGTATGCCGCAATCAGCACCGTGCTGATCCTGTTGCACGGACGGCAACTCGACGTGCTGTCGGTCGGCGACGACGAGGCCGCGTCGCTGGGGGTGCACCCGGGTCGTGTCCGGATGGCGGTGATCGCGGCCTGTGCGCTCGCCGCGGCGAGCGCGGTCGCGGTGAGCGGCCTGATCGGCTTCGTCGGGATCGTCGCACCGCACATCGTGCGGCGCCTCGGCGGTGAGTCCTATCGAGTGGTGTTGCCGTTGTCGTTCATCATCGGCGCGGGCTTCTTGGTGCTGGCCGACACGGTGTCACGCACGATCCTGTCGCCGGCCGAACTGCCCATCGGAGTCGTGACCTCGGTGATCGGGGCACCGATCTTCCTGTGGGTGCTGCGATCGACCCGGGCTGGCCGGTCATGACCGACGTGCGCATCCGCGATGTCAGTGTCGCCTTCGAGACGACGCCAGTGCTGCGAGACGTCACCACCGCTGCGGCCGGCGGCGAGTGGCTGGGCATCATCGGTCCGAACGGCGCGGGCAAGTCGACGCTGTTGCGTTGCCTGGCCGGTCTGCAGTCGTATGCCGGAGACGTCAGCGCAGGTGGCGTGGATCTGCGCACGCTCGGCACGCGTGACCGGGCCAGGCTGGTGGCCTTCGTGCCGCAGTCGCCGGTGCTGCCGGAGGGCATGAGCGTGCACGACTACGTGCTGCTGGGACGCACGCCATACGTGAGCTATCTGGCGAATCCGGGCCGGGCCGACCGCGCGGTGACCGCCGAAAGCCTGGAACTGTTGCACCTGCAGGGTTTTCGTGATCGGCAGCTGCAATCGTTGTCCGGTGGGGAACGCCAGCGGGCGACCATCGCCCGCGCGTTGGCGCAGCAGCCGAAGGTGCTGCTGCTGGACGAACCGACGTCGGCGCTCGACATCGGTCACCAGCAGCACGTGCTCGAACTGGTCGACGAGCTGCGCGCCTCGCAGGACCTGACGGTGTTGTGCACGATGCACGATCTGACGCTCGCAGGTCAGTTCTGCGATCGGCTGACCCTGCTGCATCACGGCCGCGTCGAGGCGGAGGGCACGCCGCGCGAGGTCGTCACGCGCGAACGGGTCCAGCAGGTGTATGACGCGAGCGTGGACGTGACGCTCGGCATCGACGACCGACCGGTCGTGGTGCCGGCCCGCAGGCAACGACAGCCCTAGCCGTCAGCGCCGCCCGACACGAAGTCCGCCCGAGACGAAGTCCGCTGGGCGCGAAGTCCGCCAGGCACGAACCGTGCGACTGCCGGCCTATCCGGCGCGGCCCTCGATACCCGTCCCACCGAGCCGCGCTCGGTCCGCGGCGCCCGCGCCGGAGTGCCAGCCCTCGGCATCCTGCCCGGCGCGCACTCTGCGGTGGACCAGCGCAGGAAACATCGCCTGGAAGGCGGCATCGACCTCGGCAGCCCGTTGCGCGAGCAACGGCACCAGGTCACGCCCGCCTGACCGGCTCTCGTCGCCGGCGACGGCATCGGCTTCGGCGCGGGTGACGTCTGTGAGGCGTTCGCCGATGCGAACTGCGAACCCCTGCAGGAAGGACGCACGGAACGACTTGGTGCGCGAGCGGCCCTGCCCGTCGGAGCGGGAACCCTCCCTGGTCATCGCATGGGTCGCCTGCACCAACAGTGAGGTGAACAACGTCTCGACCGCATCAACATCCGCGCGGTGGCCGACGACGGTGCAGAAGCCGACCTGCTTGAACCACACGGCACGGCACCGGTTGGCATCGGCAATCTCGCTCAGCAGCAAGGCCTTTGCCGACTCGTACGGGTTCTCGACGCCGATCCGTCGGGCGCCCGGCGCGGTCGGGGCCTTCTGATCGGCGGCCAGCAGAGCCGCGTCGATGCTGTGGCGTGCCATCAGTGCCTGCGCACCGGCGGTGAAGGTCTCGGCCTCCGCCTCGAAGGTGGTGGATTCGGCTTTTGCCAGCAGCGCACGCACCCTGCTGAGGATGCGCTCGTCGACCTCGCGCACCTGTGTCGATGCAGCGTCGTCGGAAGTGTCGCGCGGTGTCGCCTGGCCCGGCAGTGGGCCGAGGACCTCCAGTTGTGGCAGTGCCGTCAGGAAGTGCAGCACCTTGATCGTGGTCGTGGTCAGGGCCCACGATCCGAGGCCATTGCGCCGCCGCGCCTCGATGAACGACACATCGGGTGACCACCAGGTTTCAGCATCGAGCTCGCGCAACTGACCGTGCCAGTGCTCGTCGATGGTGGCCGCGGCATACGTGCTCAACTCGTCGGCGATCGCGTCAGCGAGCACCGGCAGGTCACTCGCCTCGAGCTTGCGCAGCGCGTAACGGTGCAGGTCCGCCGGCTGCCACCCACCACGCCAGGCCGCAGCGAGGGCGCCCCGCAGCAGATCGCGCGCCGACATACCGAAGGATCGGCACCCGGTCGCCGAGTCGGCCAGGACGACCAAGTGACCCACCTGGTCGTCGAATTGGCGCAATGCGCGCCTGTTCAGACATGCCACGGCGTGCCAGATCTGCTGCTGGATCTGCTCGGTATCGCCGAAACCAGCGGCCGGACTGTCAGTGGTGATGCGCACTCTCGCACCTCGCTTTCGTTGCGCCCATTCTGCGATGCGGCTGGCCGGCGGCCGCTCCGGCGGATGGCGCTGTGTGGATGAGGACGTGTTCGCGCACCCGTTGTGGATGACGCCGGCGTTCAGTCGTTCTTGTCGTACGCGCTCTGCGAGGCAACGACATCGCCGAGGTGCTCGATCGACCACTCCTGCAACGCCTGCAACGGGCCGAGCAGCGTCCGGCCGGCCGTCGTCAGCGAGTAGACCACCCGCACCGGCACCTCCGGATAGACGGTTCGCGTGATCAGGCCGTCTCGCTCCAGACCCCGCAACGTCTGGGTGAGCATCTTCTGCGAGATGCCCTCGATCCGCCGCAGCAACTGCGAGAAGCGCGCATCGCCGCCACCGAGCACACCGATGATCAGCACCGTCCACCGATCGCCGATCCGGTCGAGGATGCGCCGGGTCGGACAGTCTGCGACATACGGATCGCCGATGAGGGCGGTAGCCGTTGATGTGGTTACCACAAAGTGCCTACTTCCCGTTGGTAACTAACTCTCTTAGAGTAGTCGGTGACACCCCAACAGGGAAGATCTGACAACGAAAGGCACCACATGTCCTCCATCTCCGTCATCGGCGGCACCGGATACGCCGGCTCGGCGATCGTCGCCGAAGCTGCATCCCGCGGCCACAAGGTCACCTCGCTCAGCCGCACGGCGCCGGCCGCACCCGTCGAGGGCGTCATCTATCTCGAGGGCGATGTGACCGACGAGTCGACCCTCGCCAACGCTGTGCACGGCGCGGAGGTCGTGGTCGCGGCCCTCGCCCCGCGTGGCGCGCTCGCCGAGAGATTCCGCGACGTCTACCGCTCGATCGCCCGGCTGGCAGATGCCGAAGGCGCGCGGCTGTTCGTGGTCGGCGGCTACTCCTCACTGCGCCCGGCAGCAGGAGCACCGCGGTTCGTCACCGACCTCAGCCACGCCCCCGCCGAGCTGCACCACGAACTCCAGACCGTCGCCGCCGTGATCACCGACGATCTTCCGGCGACGCCGGACTCACTGGACTGGGTCTTCATCAGCCCAGCCGGCACCTTCGGATCCTTCGCACCCGGCGAGCGCACCGGCCACTACCGCGTCGGCACCGATGTCGCGGTCGAGCCGTCGGACGGCGGCTCCATCTCGGGCGCCGACTACGCCATCGGCTTCGTCGACCTCATCGAGAAGGCCGACCACCACCGCGCTCACCTCAACCTGGCGAACTGATCACCCCGGGCTGTATGCCGCAGCCCGTCACGGCGTCAGCGGTCGCGCCGCGCCGGAGATCGCGACGCGTCGGCCATCCGCGATCATCGACATCCGAGCAGCCGTCAGCGGTCGAACAGATCCGCCGGGTAGGTGACTTCGTGGGTGTGCTGGTTGGTGTGCATGTTCCAGAGCAGGTCCGCCAGTTCGGCGGAGTCGACCACCGGCAGGTCGATGACTGGTTGACCTGCCGCACGTGCCGTTTCCTGCTGTGTGTGAAATGCGCTGTTCGAAATGGTGGCACCGATGTACAGCCGTCCGACATACACGTGTTCGTCGGTCACTGCGGCCTGGAGTGCCTGCAAGTAGTTGCGTTGGGCGCCCAGGACCGCGGTGGCCGACAGCTGCGGCATACCGATCACAGCACTCGGCGCGGTAGCGGCCAGGATGGCACCGTGCCCACGGCTGATCATGTCGGGTAAGAACTCGTGGACGAGATCGACCAACGCATAGAGAGCGACCCCGATGACTTCACGCAGGTCCGCCGAGGTGAGATCGGCGACGGGAATGTATCCGCGGACCCCGGGCGCGTAGTACACGATGTCGGGAGTGCCCATGGCACCGCGGATCTGTTCCGCCAGCTGAACACCGGCGCCTTCTTCGGATAGATCTGCAGCGATGATGTGCACCTTCGCTCCCTCGTCCGCCAGCTCCGCCCGCAATGTCTCGAGTTGGTCCTGACGACGAGCGATGAGTATGACGGTGTAGCCCTCACGGGCGTGGCGGCGGGCAACAGCAAGCCCGAGCCCAGGCCCGGCACCAACGACAGCAATGGATTTCGGCATGTGACACTCCTCGTAGAATCCAGAGTTACAAACAATCTGACGACCAGGTTAAGTTTACCCTTGGGTCAATTTAAGGGATGAATGGTGAGTGACGGCGACAAGCCGCGTGAGGCACTGCGAGCGGATGCGGCACGCAACGTCGGGCTGATCCGCGAGGCCGCACTGGGTGCCTTCCGCGGCCGCGGCCTGGACACCCCCCTCGCTCAGATCGCAGCCGCGGCGGGGGTGAGCAAGGCCACCATCTACAACCATTTCGGGGGGCGGCCCGGTCTTATCGATGCGGTGATCACCGAATTGGTCGCCGGTGAGCTCTACCCGGCCATGGAGGCTGCGCGCGCTGAACCTGACCCCTGGCTACGCATAGCCGGTTGGGTCGAGGCCCGACGAGACCTGCAGTACCGCGAACCAGCCTTCACCGACGCGATGATGGGGAACTACCCCGAGGCGACGTCGCTGGCCACGCTTGCCAGTGCCGTCACCGCGTTCACGACCCGCATCGTGAAAGACGGCCATGATGCCGGCGTTCTACGCCGTGACCTCACCGCGAGCGACCTGTTCTGGGCCGATGTCGGCAACGGGCTCGCCCTGCGCGAGATGCGCATACCCACACGCCGGGACTACAACCGTCGGACACGCCAGTTCATTGATGGCCTCCGCCTGCGCGGATAGGCCGCACACGAACATCGCGTGGGCCCGCCGCACCGGTCACGTTGCGCGCTGCCGGCCGTCGGGCGGTCGCTCGGCCTCAGCCGCCGTCGGCGACACGAGTGCGGTCGAGGACGAGGCGTGCAAGGGCGTCCGCGGCCGGGCGGACCGGCCGGTTCTTCGGCAGCACCAGAAATGTCTCGAATCTCGGGGTCGGAGTCAGCGTGACCACGGCGACGTCGGTCAGTGGTGGAGCGGAACTCGGTGCAACGATCGCGATGCCGAGCCCGGCTCGGACGAGGTCGACGACAGTCGCGACGTCACCGACCTCTATCTCGATCCGCCGTCGAATTCCCCGTGCAGAGCAGAGTCGATCGGTACTGGCGCGACTGCCCCACCCGAGAGGCACGTCGATGAACGGCTCGTCGGCCAGATCGGCCAGCCGAACGTCTCGGCGAGCGTTCCAACGGTGGGTGCGGGGACAGATGAGGACCATGTCCTCGACGCTGAGCCTGGTGAGTTTCACTGAGCGCGGCTCGTCGGTGTGTGCGGTGGCGAAGGCGATGTCGAGTTCGTCGTCCTCGACGCCGCGGATCAGCCCGGCCGCACCGTCCTGCTTGGTCTGCGGGCGCAGTTGGACGCCGGGGCGCTCTTTGTGGAGTTGAGTGAGTGAGTCGGCGACGGCGACTGGGAGAAGCGAGTGCATGACGCCGATGCGCAGAACGCCGCGTAGTCCGCCGGCCACAGCGGCGACAGCATCGCGGGCGGTTTCGACAGCGGCGAGGATGCGCCGAGCCTCGATCGCCAGGACCGCACCAGCGTCGGTGACCCGTACCCGGCGGGTGGTGCGGTCCAACAGCGTCACGCCCAACTCGCGCTCCAACTGCTGGATGGCTGTGGAGAGACCGGACTGCACGACGTGGACCTCGTCGGCGGCACGACTGAATCCGCCCGCCTCCACGACGGCGAGGAAGTACTCCAATTGGCGGAGGTTCACAGCGGCACATTCTATCTGAAATTGCGATCAATAGTATCGCAACTCATCGTTGGACTAGATCTCTTGATCGCACGATCATAGAGAGATGCACTACGTACGTACTGGCCCGCGGAGCGGATGCCCTGCACTGCTCCTGCACTCAGCCGGTCTCGATCTGACCTACTGGGACGCGCAATTTGCAGCGTTGTCCACCGAACGCGACGTGATCGCGGTTGACCTACCTGGCCACGGACGCTCCGCGGGCGCCGCCGAAGACATCGAGATCGGCCGGATCAGGTCCGTCGTCGCCGCCTTCATCCGAGACCTCGACATCGGCCAAGTCGACCTGATCGGCCTGTCGGTCGGCGGATTGATCGCTCAGGCAGTGGCCGTCGAGCATTCGCCGCTCGTGCGTTCGCTCAGCCTCCTCGACACGGCAGCAAAGTTCAGCACCAGCGCGCAAACGGCCATGCACGAACGCGCAGACCGAGTCCGTGACGCCGGCATGGTCGCCATACTCGACGAACTCTTCGAGCACTGGTTCCTGCCAACGACGCGAGCGGCACGGCCGGACCTGATCGACCGCGCCACCAAAACCCTCCTGCACGACGACCCGTCGGCTCACGCGGCGCTGTGGGACATGATCGCGAACTTCGACGCAGCAGATCGCCTGGCCGAGATTGCTGTTCCGACGCTGGTGCTCGTCGGTGAGCACGACTCGAGCTCGCCGATCGCCTCGGCCAGGATGTTGCACGACGGGATCGCGAGAGCCGAGTTGCAGGTGTTGCCGGACGCGGCACATCTCGCCCCGATCGAAACGCCGCGGACGGTCAACAACCACCTCCGCGCGTTCCTCGGATCGCGCGATCTCGACGGAGGCCGCTGATGTCACGCATTCCATTGGCCGACGTCCCATCGCTCAACTCGGTGCAGCGCGCTCAATATGAGCGATTCCCGTCCAACCTGACGCGCACGGTGCTGCTCCTCGACGAGCGCCTGGGCGCACAACTGCCGGCGACAGCGAACGCCCTGCGCGCCTCCGATCTCGACCCGGCCGTCCGCGAGGCCGTCATCCTGCGGGTGGCAGCACTGCACGACAGTGCCTACGAACGGCTCCAGCATCTCGGCCAGGCCCACGCCACCGGCTGGACCGACTCTGACATCGAGAACATCGAAACCGGCAACTACCAGGACATGTCCGATGGTGTGGCGGCGGTACTCACCTTCGTCGACGCGCTTGTTGCCGGCGACGATGTGCCAGATCCGGTGTTCGCTGACGCGCGCGCCGTCCTCAGTGACCGTCACGTCGTGACTGTCATCGTTCTCGTCGGGCACTACATGACCGTGGCCCGACTGACCCGCGTGCTTCGGGTGGAACTGGACGACCACCCAGACAACTGGACTGCTGAGCACTGACGCCGGGGCCACTACACGAAACGACATTTCAACGCGGCAACAGCGGCGCGTCGTCAGGCACACGCGCAACGACGGGTGCGCACATCGGCGCGTTCGGCCGCCGAGACCACCCAGGGACACCAAAAACGCGGCACCTTGCGGTACCGCGTCCTCACAACCCTCGGCGACAATTTTCATGTCAGGGGTTCTAACGTTTCACTTTTGGTGGAACTGGTCACCCGACACGCGAACCTTTCGTACCAGCACAGCGGAATAGTGCAAGCAGTGAACGCAGCCTCAGTTCCACGAACCACGGCATCGAGCCCGTTCGCGGCGATGCGAGTCACCGATCGCCTATCGACCACGCAGCGCGCTGCTGTGCTCGCGGCCTACGCGAACAAGGAGTCGCCGAGTGTGCTAGCTACGCAGTTCGGCATCTCTCGCCAGTCGGTGATCAACCTCATCGACGAAGCAGGACTCCCCCGCCAGATCCGACGCATGAGTGACGAGCAGGTAGACGAAGCGATTCGACTGTACGAGTCCGGCTTTTCGATAGCTCAGATCGTCAGACGTGTCGGGTTCAGTAGTCGAGCGATCTGGCACCAACTAAACAAACATGGTGTGCAGATGCGCGATTCACACGGTCGATACTAATGTTCCAATGACCCTACAGTCATTGCGTGAATTTCTCTACGTTAATTGCACTCGTAGAACAAACCCGTGCGAAAACTTGCTACTTCAAACTGATAACAAACAGAGTCGAGTTGGTGTCCCCAATCCCCGCGCTCTCCGCTGAAATAATTTCGTATTGGTACCGAACCGCTTGATCGGGAAGTTTTAGGCCACGCACCTTGAAGAATTTACTGGCACCAATGAAGGCTCCGTACCCTTGCGTGAAGTACACAGGGAATGCTCCTTCGTCTTCCTCGCGAGTAAATGAAATGGCAACAGAGCTGGACAATTCGTCGTAGTACATGCGAGACCTGGAGCCCTTGCGGATCCCATGAGCCGCAATAAACGACTTGGGAAGACCGATTCGCCCGCTCCTTGTGATCGAAATTCCTCCGACGTGGCGATCACCACTGTACGGTGTCTTCTGAAAATTGTAACTCATGAACAATACAATTATAATAAATATTCGAACAAATTCAACATGTCGTGTCTATCCGTCTTCACAACCGAAGCGACCTACCAGGAACAGCCTCAGAGGAAAAGTGGTCGTTGGTTCCTGTAACCTGGCCAGCGTCTCCAGCGAACGTCTTAGCCGAAGAAGCAGCCGTCCGCGTCTTCCTGAATCAGCAGCATCGGGGTCGCCAGGGTGCGGTATCGCTTCCCTGGCTCGTAATCCACCCATTTGCCAGAGCCGCGCATCCACTGCAGGCGCCAATAGCCATCCGTACGAGGAAAGCGCGCAATCGGGATCGAAGACCCAGATTCGTTCTCGCTGAGCACGATCGATCCTAGCCCTTCCTGGAGCAAAAGAAACCAACGAGCGTCGGACGCTGAATTTCTTCGAGCCACCCATTCGCGGAGAGCGTCAACGCTGCTGCGAGTTTTCGCAAACTCGCGGAAGTCCGAGGGTCTAGCCTGATCGATGTTGTCATCCATAGTTCACTATAAATATAACAAATATTCCCCATTTATGGCAATTTTTCAACCTGCAACCGACGGTGTGGTTCATACATGCATGAATTGCATGAAACCGGCGAAGGTGAAATACTATAATCAATCGCATTGAGTCAGAACGGAGGTGAATGTAAATGAGTAAACGACCGAAATATGAATCGATCCCTGATGCAGTGGTTGCCGATCACATACGATTCGAGGTGATACTTGAATCAATTGCTCGAGAGATCGGCTATTACGTACATCTCGCTGATGCCGTTGATCACGAATCCACTGATGCCCAGAGGTACATGGATGCTATTGATGGCCTTGAGCAGATGCGACGAAATCTCAGCTGCGATAGCCCTGTGGCGTTGGCAGTGATCGAAGGAGTGCTGCGGGTTGCGGGCTTCGCGCGTCAATCGGACGCTCCGAGTGGCGTGGCCGACCCGGGACTATCAGCTCCGCATTCAGTGGAACTGACAGACGACCAAAATGGAGAGCGCTTTGAAAGGATCATCTTCCCGAGTCTGTACAGACACGTCCACCCCGTCGACTCACCAACAGTTCAGTTCTTCGCCGCACAGCCTGGCGCCGGGAAGTCTGTTATCCAAAGCCGTGTTCGTGACCAGCTAGTGGCACGCGACGGAAGCAACTCAGTGATGACGATTGGAACCGATGTATATCGCCCATACCACCCAGCGTATTGCCTCCTGATTCAGGAAGACACTGAAAAAATGGCGTCGCTCACCAACCCTGACACGCGAAAATGGATGGACTGCGCCATTGCATACGCCCAGCGCCTTCGATCCCATGTGCTCCTCAACACGGCTTTCAAGAATCCGGAAAAAGTGCAAGCACTTGCCCGCCGATACCGCACCAAGGGATTTGATACGCACTTCCACCTGATCGCCGTAAACGAACTTGTCAGTCGAACTCGAGCCATTGGGTTATACCTTGACCGAATCGCTCTTTATGGCCCAGAACGCTATGTACCACCCGCCGCCGATGGCGCGGCATACAAACAGATCCCCAGCATACTCGACTCGCTGGTTGACTCTGGACAATTCTCCTCGATTACTCTCTATGATCTGAACGGAGAGTTACTCACGACCTTAGGATCTTCTGATGCCGCCGCTAAGCTCGAGACGCTAGAAATATTGCGTAAAGTGAGCACAGCACCAGTCGATCCGAGTCCACTAATCCAACAGCTCGAACAATGGCAAAGAGCAGCTTCCACTCGCAATTTGAACTGCAAGGCTCTACACGCCGATATCGAAGAACTCATTCAACGCATTGGAAACCAGTAGCCTCTCGGTCCTTACTTCGCATGCAGCCCAGCATTGCCCCCTTCTTGAAGAGAACGCACGTAATGGTCAATCGACCGCAGTATTTCCAGGAACTTTGAAATAATGCAGGGGTGCGCGATGCGGCGTACTAGCCGTTAGTGTCGTCGCCCAGTAGCCTTGGGAGCGCTGGGGCGAGGTATTGCTGATTGGTCTTAAAGTCCACTTGCCAGAACAGCTCATCCATCGTAATCGCCAGTAATCACCCCTCCAAGGAGATCGTGCGATCAGCGTTGGAATACCAGATTCGTCCTCGCTGAGCACAAGTGGGGCCGGCTCGGCCCCCAACTCCCGCATCCTGACTAGCTGCATCTCCCGATCATCCTTGCAATCAAGAGGATCCAAGCTCAACCGACATCGGGATTTGTGAAGAACGCAGCAGGAACGTGAGTTCTTCGGGAAGAAGATTGCCACGGCCTTGATGGCAATAGCAAAGTGTTATCTGCCCCGCGGCTTGATCACCACGATCAGGGTGCCGATGAGCACGTACACCTCGCGCGCTGCCCGCTCGAGCCGGGCGGCAAGCTCAGAGATGACAGTCGAGTCGACTGCCCCATCGGTCGTGAGCGTCGCGATGACGGTGAGTACGCCGTCATCCGCGTGGAAATCGACGTCGTCAACGTCAACAATCACTCGGCCGCCGGTCAGCCCGATACGTGACTGGCCGGTGACGGTGGAAGCCCCGACGCCGTTCCCGGCCACCGGGCTCGTAACGGCGGACGCTGTCCCCGCACCCAACACCGTGACCAGGACGGTCACGAACGCTGCTAGGAAGACAAGCACCCAGCAACAAGGGGAATTCTCGAGGGCGCGGGCGGTCACGGATCGTCCAGGTCGATGATGAGTCTCCCGATCGATCCGCGCCCGATTGTTCTCGAGTACCAGACGCTGAACTCCGCGCCTTCGTGCACATACAACCGCGCTGCGTCGTCCCAAAAGTTCAGCGCCACCTCGCGATCTGTGTCGCCCCACGCCAGGGGAACGGCATCTGGCGTCGTCATCATGGCGCCGAGGGAAATTGAGCCGTCAGGGGCGTCAGGATCAGCGAACTTGAAGATGAGTGATCGACTGCCCGAGGCGAGGGCGCCCCATGCACGATCCGGGTCGGAGTCCTCATTGAGGCTCATCCAGGCCCGCGCGCGAATCCCGAGTGTCATGGGATCAGCCCGTGGTTCATGACGTTGAAGAATTGGTTGAGGTCGCCTCTGAAGAAGAGCCCAGGTCCCTCCGACCCGGCTTCCATCCCCTCCGCCGAACTGAGAGCGCTCGTGGGAACTGAACCCGACGTTAGGTAGTTTGGTGCACCAAAGCCAGGCGCCTTATTCATCATCTGTCCATATTGTTCGGCCTGTTGGCTCGTTCGGAAGAAGTACTTGCCCTCCAATCCGGGCGCATTTCGATAGCCACCTGAAGCTGCAATGTCGTCGGCTTCCCTCTGGCCAACTGCGCGGAACAATGTCGTCGTCTCGGGCACCGCGGTTTCTGTGGCAGCTTCCCCGTCAGCGTCTTCACTAGCGATGAGGGAGGCGTCGTCGGCGACGGCTTCTGCTTCGAGTCCGTCGGTGAGGGGGTCGGCTCCTCCTTGGACGACATTAACGACGGTGAGTCCGACGACGGCGCCGGTCATGAGGATGGCGCCGGCGTGGTGGGTGACGAATCCCCAGAAGCCGCCTCCAGAACTCTTGTGGGGTGCTGGGGTGGGTGCGCGCCACCCGGCGTGCATTTCCTTGTACCAGGATTCTTCGGCGGCGATGCGCCTATCGTAGGCGGCTTCTGCTTCTTGTCGACGCAGCGCTGCTTGGGATTGCCAGTATTCCCAGCGGAGTTCGGGCAGGTAGGTGTGGTCGTACCAGTAGTCGTAGCGTGCGGTGGCGCTTTCTGACCAGCAGGAATTGCCGCACCCGTAGGAGTGAGGCCCGTTCTCTGCCGAGGAGGGGTACCGGGCACCGGTCGGGTCACTGTTGGTGACGGGGTTCCCACCGCCGTAGGCGTACCCGTTGAGCTCATCCACAGCTGAGGGGTCTCGGACGGGGTCCACAGACATAAAGGTGCCGGTGGTGGGGTCATATTTGCGCAGGCCAGTGCTGATCAGGCCGGTGTCACCGTTACTGGCAGCACCAAGGAAGGACCGATTCGTCGCCAGGGTGGGTGCGACCAGGGCTGATGCCGATGTCGCAGCAAGGTTATTGCCGTACGGGTCCAAGTACTGGCGAGTCGTATTCGCGGCCGGCGTCCCACCGGACCCACTGGGGGTGTATGTGGTGGTCGTGGTGCCCTGAGTGTTGGCGTCGACGTAGGTGGGGCCCACGGTGCCGACCCGGTAGGCGATCTGCCGACCAGCGATGTCGTAGTACCGGGTGACGTTACTGACGGCACCACCGGTGACGGTCACATCCTCAGAACCCAAGTACAACGTCGTCGCACCGGACGGGTCAGTTTCCAATAGCGGGCTACCGCTGGCGTCATTGACGTAGCTGGTCGTGCCTGCAGGAGTCGTCACCGACGCCAGGAATCCCAGAGGGTCCCAAGTCAGAGTCTGGCTCCCGCCTGCAGTGGTGCGCGCGGTGACCTGCCCGTCCGCGTTCACGGTCTGACTAGTGGAACCTGCGTTCGGGCCGGTGGTGGTAGTCCCGGTCAGATCGTGGGCGTGACCGGTCGACCCGACCGCCGAGGTGGTCACGTTGTCACCCGTGGTCGGGGTCAGCGGGTTAGTTCCGGACACCGGAGTCGCGGTCGCGGGGAGTTGGTGCGCGGTTTGGGTGGTGCGCGATCCGCCCGCGTCATAGGTCCAAGACTCCCAGAACGGTGCCGCCCCACCCACGGTCGCGTTGCCTGCGGTGGAGGGGTCCGCGGAGCAGTTGTCCGTCGACGTCCACGCCTGGGTGAGCTCGTCCAGGTGGTCGTAGTTGTAACAGGTCGTGGTCGAGGCCGCTCCGGACACGCCTTGGGTGTCGGTGGAGGACGTCAAGTTTCCTGCGAGGTCGTAGGAGTTGGTGGTGTCGTCCAGGACGGTGTTTCCGGCGTCGAATTTCTGCCCCACCACTTGCAGGGTTTGCGGGTTGTAGGTGTACCCCAGGTAGGTGATGTCAGCGCCTTGATCCATGGTGACGCTGAGAGGTTTGCCGTCAGAGTCCAAAGCGGTCGCTGCCACGTAAGGGCTTGCACCCGTTTCGGTGACAGGCTCACCGTTGCTGTCGTAGCCGTAGGTGATGGTCTCGGCTGCTTCGGATCCCGCTGCGGGGATGGTCGCGGTCTTCAACAGACCGGTACTGGTCCACGTCTCCGGGGAGGTGTACGTGGACGCGAAACCCGGCACCGACAACGACACAGATGTCCCGGTGGGGCGGCCCGCACTGTCGTACCCGGTCGCGGCGGTCGTGTACGCCTTACCGCCGACGTAGCGGGTGGCGGAGGTTTGCTGCCCGGTCTGCAGCGTGTCATACACCAGACCGGTCAGCTGGGTGCCGGAGGTGGTGCCCTGGTATTGCCCAGTGAGGCGCCCATCGGCGTCGAAGGTCTGCGCGACAGTTGATCCTTGTGCGTCGGTGATGCTGACGGGGTCCCCGGCGTCGTCATAGGACGTGGTTGTCGTGCCACTGTCCGGGTCGGCACTAGAGGTCTGACGTCCGGCCATGTCGTAACTGGTCGTAAACGTCGCCGCCTGCGGTGTGCCCGCAGCGGTGACCATCTGGGTTTGCTCACCCGCGGCGTTGAACGTGTACGTGTCACGCACCGCGGTCCCACCCGAATACGTGTTCCCGGAGAACGTGGGTGGGCTGGACCACCGGTCGGTTTCGGTGGTTTCCCCGCGCGGGTTGGTGATCGTGGTCATTTCGACACCACCGGTGGGCGGGATCACCGTGGTGGCGTTCCCGCCATATACCGTGGTCGTCGTCGAGGTCAGGGTGTTCCCGTCATACAACTGCACCGTGGTCGGGCGACCTGCACCGTCGTAAGAGGTGACGGTGCGGTTCGCGATGAACGCGTCCCCATCGGTCGTGGGCACCTGAAGTGTGGTGGACGGTGCTTCGGTGATGTAGAAGTGGTTGTCGTTTCCGGAGACCCGTCCGGCGTCGTCGTAGGCGGTGTCGTTCACGATCGCCCCAGAACCGACAGCGCTGTCCTGGGTTTGGATCACCTCGCCGTAAGAGTCGTACAAGGTGACATTCGTGGTGGTGGACGTGCTGCCGGTGCCGGGATCGACGAGGGTCGTGGCTGTTACTGTCGACGGGTTGCTCTGGGACACTTGGTAGGCGTAACTGGTCGTCGCAGGGGTGGAGCCTTGGGTTTGCCCGGGCTTCCACACGCCGGTCAACCGGCCCAGCGGGTCATAGGTTGCGGTCGTAACATGCCCGGCCACATCCGTTTCGGACGTCACCTGATACCGGCCCGGATCAATAACTTCCGTACTGGTGTGACCCAAAGGGTCCTTCTGCACGACTTGGGTGACGGGTCCACTCGCGGACGGGGTGTACGCCGTGCTCGAGGTACGCCCGGTCGTGTCGGTGGAGGAGGTGTACTGGGTAGTCGAGGTCTGCCTACCCAACGAGTCGTAGGCAGTGGTGACTTTCGCGAAATGGGTGCTACTGATCGCGGTATCCGTCTCGGTCTCATCTCCCGCACCGGGGACGGCACCGAGGGTGGTGGACCCGTCGTAGTAGGAGCGGATATCGGACGAGATCCCGGTCGGAGCGGTCCCGGCTGCGGGGCACGCCTGCGCGGAGTGGATCACTTCGGCAACGTCATCGCGGATCCAGCTGGTCGTGTTGTCCGCATACGTGGTGGTCGTGCACGCCGGCGCCAGACCGGACCCGGTCTCAGAGTCGCTGATCTGACGACCCTCGGCGTCGTACCCGTAGGTGTCCAGCACTTCGTCTTCCCCGCCAGTGGCCAGGTTCCGCAGCACCATCGTCGAGGCGGGCCGGACCATCGTCGCCACCAGCGGTTGCATCCCGGATCGGGCTTGCGACGTGGGAGTGTCCGGTTAACGGTGTAACTGGCGTTGTTCATTTTAGAGGTTCTCCGCTGCTGGCATGCGGTCGGCGAAGGTGATCGCGAACGCGTTGAGGGCTGGTTTCCACCGCATGGTCCAGCGTGCCTGGCCAGTGCCCTTGGGGTCCAGCGACCTGGTCACCAGGTACAAGGTTTTGAGCGCGGCCTGTTCGGTCGGGAAGTGGCCCTTCGTGGTGACCGCACGCCGGTAACGAGCATTCAATGACTCAATCCCGTTGGTGGAGCACAAGACCCGGCGGATCTCGACGTCGTAGTCCAGGAACGGCACGAACCGCTCCCACGCGTCGCGCCACAGCGTCGAGATCGCCGGATATTGGGCTGCCCAGGTCTCTTCGAACTGCTCGAACGCCGCCCACGCCGCATCCCGTGAGGGTGCGGTGTAGATCGGTCGTAGGTCTTTGGCCATTTTCTCCCAGTACTTCTTGGAGGCGTACCGAAACGAGCCACGGATCAGATGGATGATGCAGACTCCCGCTGTCAACCTGGGTGGGTGTGGCGGTGGTGGGTAGTGGGCAGGTGGGGGCGCCGGCGAGGCTGGGGTTGTCTTGCCGGTTGGTGGTGCTGGTGGGGTTATGCCGCGGGTGCTTGGTGGTGGACGCGGGTGGGGTCGAACGGTTCGTGGTCGGTCCAAGCGCGCCACAGGATCCGGGTCCAGCGTGCGCCCAGGCCGCGGTAGGCGCGGTAGCGGCCCTGGCCTGCGTTGCGGGCGTGTTCATAGACGTCGCCTGACCAGGGGTCTTCGCGGGCGGCGACGGTCATCCACCAGTCGATGCTATGCCGTAGTCGTTTGTTCGCGGCGTACCGGAAGCGGACTTGGCGGGTGCGTCCGGATGCGCGGGTGACCGGGGCCAGGCCTGCTTCGGCCAGCAGGGTTGCGGCGGTGGGGAATCGGGCTCTGTCGTCGCCCATTTCCCCGATCATGGTCGCGGCGATCACGGTGGCGATGCCGGGGAAGCTGGTGAAGACTGGCCCGTCAGGGTGTGCGCTGACCAGCGGGGTCAACATCGCGTTGTACGTGCGGATGTTGGTGTTGAGCAGTTCGAGTTGATCGACCAGCATCAAGGCTGCCGTGTGCTTTCCCGTGATCGTGCCGTCAGTTGCGGTGAGTAGGTGCGGACGTAACCGGTCGCACAGGGCTGCTGGCTCGACGCGGCCGGTGTAGCCGTGTCGGGCGCAGAATCGTCGCATCCGGTCTTCGGTGACCCGGGCGGCTGCCGCGGGGGTGGGGTAGTCGCGGATGAACGCCAGGGTGATGTCGCGGTCCAGGGAAGAGAACAGGTGCAACGGCGCGGGGTGGTAGGCCTCCAACGCGGCGCGGAGCCGTGACTCCACGGCGCGTTGCATCACGATGACTCGTTCTCGGTCCCGGGACAACGCTGCGATCTGAGCGGTCAGCGCGGATGGCCGGCTCAGGGGCCGCCAGTGCACGTGTTCATGGCGCAGGGTGTCGGCCAGGACGAACGCGTCGAAGGCGTCGGATTTGGTGTTGGCAACCCGGTATCGTTCCCGGGCCCGAGCGGAGATCTTCGGCGAGATGCAAAACACGCTCTCACCACGGTCAAGGAGGTGCTCGACCAGGATTCCCTCGGCCCGTTCGATGGATACCCGTAGGACTCCTCGAGATGCGAAAGCGTCCAGAAGCCGGTCGATTTCGGTGAACCCGGTTACCGTGTGTTCGATTCTTCGTTGGACCTGGATCGTGCCCGTGTGGTCGACGACGCAGATCTGGTGGTGGGTGCCGCCCCAATCGATGCCGGCGAACATCGCGTGCGGATGTTCTGCTTCGGTGGTGACCATGCTGCTCCTTCCGGGAACTTCGGGTCGCCTGATGCCGTATGCGCGGCGGGCTCGACTGTTCGGAACCTCATCTCGGCGCTCAACCCGGAACGGGTAGGCGCTGCTCCCGCTGGCCAATCATGTCGAGCCTGCCCCGCCACGGGCGGACGGGTCTGCGTGTGGACCTCGAGGGCAACTCGTTTGAATCGGTCCTACCCGCGACGGCGCAGACAACCAGCGGGACTATCCCGCCACACCCATGGTGCATAGATGAGGTCTGAACCGTGGCGAGTGGGAAGACCGTGTTCGCGCTGTCGGGCAATCCTTTGAGGCCGTCACACACGATGAAGAACACGTCCGTGACACCGCGGTTCTTCATTTCAGCAAGCACACTCATCCAGAACTTCGCGGACTCACCGTGCCCGGCAGTACCGGCCCACAACCCCAGGACGTCACGCCGGCCCTGCAGATCAACACCGATCGCGGCGTAGAACGGGCGGTTACCGACCTGTCCATCGCGGACCTTGACGTAGATCGCGTCAATGAAGATCGCCGCGTACACCGGCAGCAACGGTCGAGCACACCAGTCGGTCATCTCACCGATGACACGGTCGGTGATCACGCTGATCCGGTCCTTGGACAGGCTCGCGCCGTACACCTCGGCGAAGTGCGCGCTGATCTCACCAGTGGTCAAACCCTTGGCGTATAACGACAACACGATCGTGTCGACATCACCCAGTCGGCGTTGCCGCTTGCGGACGATGACTGGGTCGAAAGAGGCGTCGCGGTCGCGGGGCACCTGGATCGTGACCGGGCCGACGTTGTCGGTCAGCACGGTCTTGGTACGGGTCCCGTTGCGGGAGTTGCCGCCGTCACGGCCCGCCACGGCGTGCTTGTCATAGCCCAAGTGCTGGTTCATCTCCTCATCCAAGGCAGTTTCCAACACCGTCTTGGTCAAGAGCTTCAGTAACCCGTCCGGACCGGTCAGATCATCACCACGAGCACGCGCGGCGCGCACGAGCTGCGCGATCATCGCCCGCTCCGAGGGCATCACCACCGCCGCAGACTCATCCGCCGCGGCAGGTATCGGCGCAGCCTCATCGGCACGAACAGGGACAG
The DNA here is from genome assembly GCF_007829035.1 of Rudaeicoccus suwonensis. Taxonomy (NCBI): domain Bacteria; kingdom Bacillati; phylum Actinomycetota; class Actinomycetes; order Micrococcales; family Dermacoccaceae; genus Rudaeicoccus; species Rudaeicoccus suwonensis. The sequence continues at coordinate 560,626 of NZ_VIVQ01000001.1, read as the reverse complement.
CATCATCTTCAAGCGGCACAGCCGCCAGTGTTTCGGTCATCACAAACCTTCCCCGCCAACCACGGTCGGCGTGTCAGGCCAGTTACACCGTTCGCCGGACAGTCCCAAATCAGGCTTCGTCGGCTTTGTTCGCGAACCGTCATGCAAGCCGCGCAGCGCCTCGGTCGATGCCGCGGTCCTATGATCACCCGTTCACTGAACACGTCAGCGTGGACCTTGGACACACGGTTCGGACCGCGTGCCTGGCCGGGGAGGGCTATGCGCCTGTCACGATTTGAGATTGCCAACCATGCCGTCTTGGAGGACATGACGGTCGAGGTCCGCGACCATCATGTCCATCGTCGGGGCCAACGACGTCGGTAAGTCCTTCCTATTGCGGCTGCTCAACCTGCTCCTCGGTGCGACGTTTCAGCAGCTCTACTCAGCCCTGACACCGGCAGAACTACGCGACCCAGCTCAACCGCTACGGGTTACGGTCGACCTCGGTCACGTGTCTCTTTAGGAGGCAGGATCCTTTCCTCACGAGGTTCACTTCGAGGGGGACGAGCCAACCCGACTCACCATCGAGCTTGAGGTCCGTGTATCCGAGGAAGATGACAAGGAGGTCGTCATCGATCGGTTCTGTCCGGACGCCGGCACCCGGCGCGCACCCGACGCCTTTCCACGGTTCGCGTGGTCTGATCAGCTCGGTTGCCGTATAACCCGTCGATCGTCTCGGCCAATGCGTTGTCATACGAATCACCTGTGGTACCAACAGATCCCGCGATACCAGCATCGGCCAGTGCTTCACCGAAGCGAAGAGAGGTGTACTGGGACCCTCGGTCGTTGTGATGGACCAAATCAGTGAAATCCGCTGTCCCGTAACGGTTTCGACACCACACCACCTGTTCGAACGCGTGCAGCACGAAGTCCGTGGTCATCGACGACGACACACTCCAACCCAGAATCGCAGCGGGCATACGCGTCCACCACGAACGCGACGTACACCCACCCCGACCACGAACTGACATCGGTGAAGTCCGCGGCCCACAGCTTGTCCGGCGCGACCGGTTCGAACCGGCAGCGCACCAGGTCATCACGACGTTCATGGGCTGGGTCAGCGACCGTGGTCCGCTTGGTCTTTCCTCACCGCACCGACCAGGCATTCACCACGCATCAACCACCCGACCGTGGGGACTGCCCCAGGTTTGGTTGATACTCGGGGTGGATGGTTCTCAGGCCGCGTCTGCGGCCGCGTAGATCATTTCAAACTCGACTGGGGTGAGCTTGCCCAGGGCTCGCTGACGACGCCGGCGGTTGTACTTTGTTTCGATCCAGGCCACGATCGCGAGGCGTAGTTCCTCCCGCGTGTCCCAGCGGCGGGTGTTCAGGACGTTCTTCTGCAGCAGCGAGAAGAACGACTCCATCGCGGCATTGTCGCTGCTGGACCCGACACGGCCCATCGAGCCGCGTAGGCCGTTGTTTTTCAGCAGCCGGAGCACCTTCTTCGACCTGAACTGGCTGCCCCTGTCCGAGTGCACGATCGTGTTCTCGGGCGAGCGCAGCGCGATCGCGTTGCGCAACGCTGCGGCCGCGAGGCCCGACTTCATGCGCGAGTCGATGGAGTACCCGACGATCTTGTTGGAGTAGCAGTCCTTGACCGCGCATAAGTAGAGCTTGCCCTCGCGGGTGGGGTGCTCGCAGACGTCGGTCAGCCAGATCTGGTTCGGCCTGTGTGCGGCACCGACGAAGTCGTGACGGACCCGGCCGTGATCGCCGACGGTCGCGAGCAGGTCATCGTGCACAGCGGGGCCGGGCTTGCCCGATGCGCCCCGCCGGCGGTGGTGGGAGGCGAACACGCCTGCGGTCGAGCACAATCGCCACACACGGTTCTCGGATGCCGCGATACCGGCGTCGGCGAGCTCGTCGGCGATGAACCGGTAGCCCAGGGTGGGATCGTCCTGATGGATCTGGTGGATCACGTCGATGACGTGCGCGTCGTCCCAATCACGCTGAGACACTGGGTCTTTGAGCCACTTGTAGTACCCCTGGGTGGAGAGGTCGAGCACCCTGCACGCCACCGCGACCGGCACCCTGACCCTTGAGTCGGGGGCACCGGTCGCGGCCATCTCACGGACGAGCGGGAAGACTATTTTCCCGGCAGGTTCGCCTGCGATAGATAGGCCGCTGCACGGCGTAGGACCTCGTTCTCCTGCTCCAGGAGCCGGATCCGCTTGTTCGCCTCACGCAACTCGGACCGGTCGATCTCGGTCAGACCAGGACGGTTGCCGTCCTGGATGTCGGCCTTCTTCATCCAGTTCGACAAGCAGCCTTCGGAGATCCCGAAGTCCTTCGCGATCTGCTTCAACGGAGCATCACCCTTGCCAGCGACAGCCACGACATCGTCGCGGAACTCCTTGGGGTAGGGCTTGGGCATAGTGACATCCTTCCAGCGAGGAAATCCTCACAGGTCAGGTGTCAACCAAAGTCTGGGCAGACCCACAGAGCCTTCTACACCGCCCTCTACATCGACGAACACGGATCAGTCACAGAATCTGACCTAACTGAACCATTTACCTCGGTCCAACAGATCCACCATCACTGGCTCCAACTCACCGCAGCAAAGCGCCGCGGCCAACCGACAACTCCCGTTGTCACTATCAACCAAGAACCAAAAAATCGCTCCGCATTACACGAAGCGATCCTGAGGACTCAACAATCATCCGATCCGAACCACGGCATTTACTTTGCCAAAGGTTCGAATAAGTCGGTCCTGGTGGAGCTGAGGGGATTCGAACCCCTGGCCTTCTCATTGCGAACGAGACGCGCTACCAACTGCGCCACAGCCCCTTGAAGCGAGAGCAACCCTAACACCGGGCCTCGCCGCCAGTCACATCGGCTCAGCCGGTGGTGATCCGGTCCAACTCGGCAAGGTCCTCCGCACTCGGATCCCACCGCAGCGCAGCGGCATTCGCCGTCACCTGCTCCGGCCGGGTGGCTCCCGAGATGACCGATCCGACGGCCGGTTGCGCTGCCAGCCCGGCGATCGCGACATCCAGAATCGACAGGTCACGTGCGGCGGCATACGTCTGCAGCGCCTCAATGCGATCCCAGTCGGCCTTCGCCAGCCAGGTCGCGCGATCCGGCTGGGATGCCGCGCGCGAACCCTCCGGAGCGCCTTCGCCACGTCGGTACTTGCCGGTGAGCAGGCCGTATTCGAGCGGGAAGAACGGCAGGATGCCCAGACCGAATCGCTCGCAGGCCGGCACGACCTCGGCCTCGACCGTACGGTCCAGCAGGGAGTACCTGTTCTGCACCGAGATGAACGACGCCAGCCCGTCGACCTCCGCCGTCCACGCGGCATCCGTCACCTGCCAGGCCGCGAAATTCGAGCAGCCGATGTAGCGCACCTTGCCCTCGGCGACGAGATCGGTCAGCGCCGACAACGTCTCCTCGATCGGCGTAATCCCGTCGGGGCGATGCAACTGGTAGAGGTCGATGTGGTCGGTCTGCAGGCGCCGCAGACTGGCCTCGACCGCGCGCCGGATGTAGCGCCGCGAGGCACGCGCCCCGTAGTCGGCACCGAGCGTGCCACGCATGTCCATGCCGAACTTGGTCGCCACCACGAAGTCGTCGCGCTGCCCACGCAGCGCCTGCCCGAGCAGTTCCTCACTGCCACCGGGCTGCCCGCCATACGTGTCGGACGTGTCGAGCAGGGTCACGCCGCACTCACGCGCGGCCGCAAGTATGGCGCTGACGCCCTCCTGATCGACCCGCTGACTGAACGCATTGCACCCGATGCCGACGGCACTGACCATCAGCCCCGAATCGCCGAGCGGGCGGTAGTCCATCAGCTCAGCCCGCCTGGTGCACCGGCGGCAGGTCGTCGAGATCCTGGTCGAGCGCCAGTCCGTCGAACGGCAGGTCCTCGTTGGCCACGTGCTGGTATGCCGCAGCCGTCGACAGCGCCGGCTGTTGTGGGACGTTCGCCGCGGGAACGGGCCGGTCGGCGCGTTCTTTCATCGTGTAGGTCGGGCGCGGCACCGCGACCGGCTGCCATTCGCTGCCCGCGTCGGAAGGCGCGGGCGCGGTACCGGCCGACATCGTGTCGGGCTGCGGAGCCATGCGCATGGCATCGACAGCGGTCACATCGAAAGGTGCGTCGGCGATTCGCCGCTGCATAGCCGGAGCCGGATCCTGAGCAGCGACCGGGCCATTCGAGGCTTTGGCAGGAGCGGTGTCCGCAGCGGGTGTCCGGGGCGCCTGCGGGGCAGGACGACCGGTCGCGCCAACTGGGGTGGCCCGGCCGTCGCGGTTCTGACGCACCGCGGGCCGCGGTTGACGGGCCGGCTGTGACTGTCGGCCTGCGCTACGGGCAGCGCGTGCCGCCTTGGCCGATCGGTGACACCAGATGAGCACCCCAGCGAACAGCACCACGGCCACGGCCACGGACCACAACGGCAGCGCCCCGAACGGCGTGCAGACACCGGTGATGACCAGCAGGGCGAACGAGCCGATCAGCGCGCCGGCACGAAGCTTCGGCGACCCGGAGTGCGCCGCCGGTCGGCCGGACCTGGCCGAACGCACCGTGGGTTGACGTGCGCCGGAAACGTGACTGGCTTCCGCCGGAGCGGAAGTCGTTGCGGAAGAGGCGTTCTGGGCAACGGTCTGAGCCGGTCGCGCCTCGGGCGTGTGCTGGGAGTCTGCAGTCATGACGGTTCCTGCTCGCAGTGACGGACGCGGCTGTTTGACGCTCACCAGCGGCGACGATGGGCGGTCGGAGACTGAATCTGATGCTTGTGCAATGCCTTCGGACAACTGGGGCCGTCGTTCGAGCACCCGCATGGCGGCGGTGAACTGGTCCACCGATCGCGCGGTGGCAAGGGCCTCTCGGCGTCGGATCCAGTGCTGCAGCAGATAGGCAGCCCAAATCGCGGCGATAAGAACGAAGATCAGACTGCTGGCCGGCACGCAACGAACGCTAGGCGCAAAGTCGTTGCAGTTCGCGGACATCCGCGGTGTGTCGCCCAAGCCACAGCCAATCCGGGGCCACTGGCACGCAGGGCGTCAGCGGAGGCGGCCGCCGGCATTCGGATCGTCACTCGCGCTCGCGCATCCGCTCCACCAGAGAGGTATGACGCAGCTCCTCGACCGTGACTGCAAACGACCGGTGGTCGTGCCAGGCACCGTTGATGTGCAGGTACCCCTTGCGAAGCCCCTCGTCGCGCAGCCCCAACTTGTCCACCACGCGCAGACTGCGGTCGTTGTCCGGTCGGATGTTGACCTCGACGCGATGGAGGTCGACCTCGTTGAAGGCGTGGTCGATCAGCATCGCGAGTGCGAACGGCGTGATGGAGCGCCCGGCCCACCGCTGCCCGATCCAGTAACCCGCCGCACCCGACATCAGCGCACCCCGAGTGATGCCGAACAGGTGCATCTGGCCGGCAAGCGCGCCGTCGACGTCGACCACGAACGGCAGCAGTCGACCCTCGACCGCCTCACGATCCTGGAATCGCACCAACTGGGCGAACGTCATCGACTGCTGCGGCAGCGGTGAGGTGGAGTCCCACGGCTTGGTCCACGCGCCGTTGTCGCTGCGCAACTGCAGGAACTCGCCGCGATCCGCACGCGTCCGAAGTGGGCGCAACTTCACCACCGAACCGCGCCACTGCTGCTCGACCGCAACCGGCCACCAGCGGCTTCTCAACGGTCCGCGCCCGGGTGGTCAGGGCCTGAATGTCCCGCGTCCGTATGACCCGAGCCTTCATGGTCGGTTCTCGGGTGATCGCCACCAGACACCTGCGAAACAACGTGTGCGACAACGGGTTCGAGCACCGCGAGCGCGTCGCGCACGGCACCGCTCGACCCTGGCAGGTTGACAATCAGACACCGGCCGGACAACCCGGCGACGCCGCGCGACAGGACTGCCGTCGGCACTCCCTTGGCCACGCCTGCCGCCCGCAAGGCCTCGGCGATCCCGGGTATCTCGCAATCGATCAGCGGCATCGTCTGCTCAGGAGTGACATCGGTCGCCGAGACGCCGGTGCCACCGGTCGTCAGCACCACGTCCGCACCCGAGGCGATGGCCGCGCGCAGGGCCTCCCCGACCGGCGGTCCGTCGGGCACCACGACACGTCGCACCACGAAACCCCACGACGTGAGGGCCGCCTCCAGCACCGGGCCGGACCGGTCGTCATACGTGCCCGCAGCGGCCCGGTCCGAGCAGGTGACGACGACGGCCTCAGGCATCGGCCTCAACCCAATCCCCTGATCTACCACCGGATTTGGCGGTGACCCGGATGTCGGTGATGCGGGCATGCTTGTCGACGGCCTTGATCATGTCCACCAGCGCGAGCGCCGCGACCGAGACGCATGTCAGTGCCTCCATCTCGATGCCCGTGCGATCGGCGGTGCGTACCTGCGCACGTATGCCGACCCCCTCGTCGGTCACTGTCAGATCGACCTCGACCGCGTGCACCGCGACCGGGTGCGCAAGCGGCACGAGTTCGGGGGTGCGTTTGGCGGCCTGGATCCCGGCGATGCGGGCGACCGCGAGCGCGTCGCCTTTGGGCACGTCGCCGCTGCGCAGCGCCGCAACTGCCTTGTGCGACAACAGAACCCGGCCCTCAGCGGCTGCGACGCGCGCGGTGACCGGTTTTTCGCTGATGTCGACCATGTGGGCGCTGCCGTCGTCCCGCACATGCGTCAGCCGCTCGCTCATGCCAGACCCTCCAGCGAAATGACCTCGACCTCGTCACCGACGCTGAGGCTGGTGACGTCGGCCGGAACGATCGCGAGCGCCTGGCAGCCCGCCAATCCGCCCATCACGTGCGACCCCTGCCCGCCGATCGGCCGCACGACGTGACCGTTGTCGGCATACACGACGCGGGCGAACTGGGTGCGGCCTGGTGGCGATTGCCACTGCTCGCCGACCGTGGCACGGTGGCGGGCGATCTCGGGCGATCGGCCGGCCATGGCGCGCAGCGCTGGTGCAACGAACACCAGGAAGGACACCAGCGAGCTGACCGGATTGCCCGGCAGCGCGAAAACCGGTGTGCCGCCGATGATTCCGAAGCCTTGCGGCTTGCCCGGCTGCATGGTCAGCTTCACGAAATCGAAAGACCCGCTGCCCTCGAACGCCAGCTTGAGCGGTTCGAACGCGCCCGCGCTCACCCCACCGGTCGTGATGATCGCGTCGGCCGAATCCGCCAGCGGCGTCAGAGCTGCACGGACGGCCTCACCGGTGTCGCCGCACCGCGTCACAGCGGCGAGTTCGAAGCCACCTTGGGCCACCAGCGCAGCCAGCATCGGCCCGTTGGAATCGACGATCTGCCCGTGCCCAGGACGCTCCCCCAGCGGCAGCAACTCATCCCCCGTGCTCACCACGGCCACCCGCGGCCGGCGCACGACGGCCACCTCGGTCAGGCCGGCGGACGCCAGGACCGGCACGTGACGCGGCAACAACAGAGTTCCGGCAGGTATGACGGTGTCGCCGGGCTGCACGTCCTCACCGCGATGCCGCACCGAACTTCCCGCCGTCACGGCCTCGCTGATCGTCACGATCTCCAGACCGCCGTCGGTGATCTCGACCGGCACCACCGCGTCGGCACCGTCGGGCAAGGGCGCGCCGGTCATGATGCGAGCGCACTCGCCGGGTCGCAAGGTCAACTGCCGGGTGTCACCGGCAGGTATGTCGTCGCTCACCGTCATGCGCACCGGCGCATCCGCCGAAGCGGTGGTCACGTCGGCCGCCCGGACGGCATATCCGTCCATGGCCGAGTTGGTGAATCCCGGGAGCGGGACGGCACTGCGGACGTCCTTGTCGAGCACGGCACCCACCAGCGATCCGATCTCGGTGATCGGCCGGTTCTCGCTCGGCAACCGGGTCGCGGCTTGCAGGAGCCGCCGCTGATATTCCTCGACCGTCAACACGTCGTCCACCCTAGATGCAACGACTCACTGCTCCGGGTCTCAGCAACCACGTGAACCAGGCCGATTCGGGCGGCGCGCCAAGCGCGCACTGTGCGCTGCCCCACCACGCGCTCTGCGGTGCCCCACCAAGCGGGGCACCGCACAGTGATCGCCGACGAGTGTCCGGACTCAGCCGGACCGAACTGTCAGTGACCGAGGTGGTCCTCGCCGTCGCCACCGACGCGCGCCTCGTCGGAGTCAGCCCAGTCCAGCAGCCAGGAGCGGAAGTCGGCGCCGACGTCGCGGTGACGCACGGCCAGCCGCACCACGGCCTTGAGGTAATCGAGCCGGTCACCGGTGTCGTACCGACGTCCACGGAAGATCACGCCGGTCACGCCGCCGCCGGGCTCGCCGACGCGCCCGGCCATGGTCAGCAGGGCGTCGGTCAGCTGGATCTCGTTGCCGCGACCAGGTTCGGTGTGCTCGAGCGCGGAGAAGATCTCCGGAGCGAGCACGTACCGGCCGATGATCGCCAGGTTGCTGGGCTCGTCGCCAGGCGCCGGCTTCTCCACCAGTGAGTCCACACGCACGATGTCCTCGCCCGCGCCGGCCAGCGGCGACACCGCCGCACAACCGTAGAGGTGCACCTGATCCTTCGGGACCTCCATCAGCGCGACCACCGAACCGCCATACCGCTGCTGGGTGTCGATCATGGTCGTGAGCAAGACGTCCCGCTCGTCGATCAGGTCGTCACCGAGCAGCACCGCGAACGGCTGGTCACCGACATGCGCCTTCGCGCACAGCACCGCGTGTCCGAGACCGAGCGGCTCACCCTGCCGGATGAAGTGGACGTTGCCGAGGTTGGCGGACTTGCGCACCCGCTGCAGCCGCAGTTCGTCGCCTTTGCGCTCGAGCGCGCGCTCGAGCTCCCAGTTGCGATCGAAATGGTCCTCCAGCGCTGCCTTGTTACGACCGGTGATGGTGAGGACGTCGTCGATGCCCGCCCGGGCGGCCTCCTCGATGACGTACTGGATGGCCGGCTTGTCGACCACCGGCAGCATCTCCTTCGGGATCGCCTTGGTCGAAGGCAGGAATCTGGTGCCAAGGCCGGCGGCCGGTATGACGGCCTTCCGCACGCGCTTGGTGGACGTCATGTCGGTCATGGGTTGCACACTAATGGCCCAATCGGGGACCATCCGCCGCATCCGGGCAACAATCACCCTCATGGCCACAGAGACAGCGCAGGCAAAGCAGGCAATGAGGCGCGTCATACGTGCCCGCCGCCGCGAGCGCAGACAACAGGCGGACGACAACGTATGGCGCGAGCTGTCGACCACACTGGCCGACGCCGTGCTGACCTTCGTGCGCGAAGCCGCACCGGACGCCGCCTGCGTCGCGGTCTACGAGAGCCTGGACACCGAGCCCCCGACCGAGCAGCTGATCACGGGCTTGCGCGCCCGGCAGCGGCAGGTGATCGCGCCGATCACCCTCCCCGACAAGGACCTCTCCTGGCGCGACGTCGCCGGCAACGCCGACCTCGGCGTCGACCACATCGCAGCAGCAGACGTGATCGTGCTGCCGGCCCTGGCGATCGACGCTCACGGCATGCGCCTGGGGCAGGGCGGCGGCAGCTACGACCGGGCACTGGCACGCCGCGGCCCGCACGCGCTGACCCTCGCGGTCGTCTTCGACGGAGAGCTCGTCGCGGGTGTCCCCGCCGAGCCGCACGACCTGCCGGTGGACGCCGTCTGGACGCCTACCGGTGGGATCCTCCGGTTCGCCTGAAATACTGAGCGCGACTCCTCCAGCCACCGCACGCGAAGGAGACCACCCATGGCCGCCTCCGCCCCTGGCCAGTTCACCACCGGCGACCTCGCGGTCGTGCTGCTCATCTCCACCGTTGTGCTGCTCGTGGCCATCGCCGCGGTGCGCCTGGCCAACCGTTCCGGACTGCCGACGCTGCTGCTCTATCTGGGCATCGGCCTGGTCATGGGCGAGTCCGGCCTCGGGCTGCGCTTCGACAACCCCGAACTGACGCAGGTGCTGGGCTATTCAGCGCTGGTGCTGATCCTCGCCGAAGGTGGCCTGACGACCCGCTGGTCCGGCATACGTTCCGCTGTCGCACCCGCGTCACTGTTGTCGACAGTCGGTGTCCTCGTCTCGGTGGCGGTGGTGGGCCTGGCCGCGCATCTGCTGCTGCACAAGTCCCTCGTCGTGGCGATGCTGCTCGGGGCGATCGTGTCGTCGACCGATGCCGCGGCCGTCTTCTCGGTGTTACGCCGGGTGCCATTGCCCAAGCGCATCACTGGCGTGCTCGAAGCCGAATCCGGCTTCAACGACGCGCCCGTGGTGCTGCTGGTGGTCGCTCTGGCCGACGCCGCAACACCCGGCAGATCGCCCGGCCCCTGGTGGCTCATCGCACTGGAGGCCGTCGGCGAACTGGCCGGCGGCGCGCTCATCGGGCTGGCGCTGGGCTGGATCTTCGCCTGGGTCCTGCGGCACGCCGCGCCATCGTCTTCCGGGCTGTTCTCGATCGGTGTGCTGGCCGTGACCGTCCTTGCGTATGCCGCCGCCAGCCTCGCCCACACCAGCGGCTTCATCGCGACCTACCTGTGCGCACTGCTGCTCGGCAATCTCAACCTGCCGCACCACCAGGCGGTGCGCGGTTTCAGCCAGGCACTCGGCTGGCTGGCACAGATCGGGCTTTTCGTGCTGCTGGGGCTGCTCGCCTCCCCGGCCCGCCTGGACTCGCAGATCATCCCGGCCATCGTGATCGGGCTGGTGCTGCTGCTGGTGGCGCGCCCGGCATCGGTGCTGCTGACGCTGCCGTGGTTCCGGTTCACCTGGCGTGAACAGGCGTTCCTGTCGTGGGCCGGGCTGCGCGGGGCAGTGCCCGTCGTGCTCGCCACAGTGCCGCTGACGGTCGGAACGCCTCACACGGAGTGGATCTTCGACCTGGTCTTCGTGCTCGTGGTCGTCTTCACCCTCGTGCAGGCTCTGCCGATGCCGTTGATCGCGCGTCGCCTGGGAGTGGTCGAACCGGCGCACCTGCTCGACCTCGACGTCGAAGCGACACCCCTGGAAGAGCTCAATGCCGATGTGCTGCAGGTCAGCGTCGGCGACACCTCCCGCCTGCACGGTGTCGAGGTGCAGGAGTTGCGACTGCCTGCAGGGGCCGACGTCACATTGGTCGTGCGCGACGGCGAAGGCTTCGTGCCGAGACGCACCACCGTCATACGTCGCGGCGATCGCCTGCTGCTGGTGACGACGGCGACCGCGCGTTCCGACGCGATCCGTCGGGTGCGGTCGGTGTCTCGTGACGGGCGGATGGCGGGCTGGCGCACACCTCTTCGATCCGAGTCCGAATAGCCGACCTTTACACTGAGCGCCGTGCCGACCTACGCCTACGCCTGCAAAGACTGCGGGCACGCCTTCGAGATCGTTCAGTCCTTCAGCGACAACTCGTTGACCGAATGCCCCGACTGCCACCACCAGTCGCTGCGCAAGCAGTTCAACTCCGTCGGTGTGGTCTTCAAGGGCTCGGGTTTCTATCGCACCGACAGCCGCGACGCCGACGCGAAGTCCGGCTCGACGGCCACGGACTCCGGCAAGACGTCGGAGTCGGCCAAGAGCACGTCCTCGGACTCGACGTCCAGCGGTGGGTCCGGCGAGTCGAAGACCTCGACCAGCACGACAGAGTCCAAGAAGTCGGACTCCTCGGCTCCGGCAGCATCCTCGGCCTCGAAATCCTCGGGTGGCTCGGCGGCCTGACGCCCGCTCGTCCACACCCCGCGCCGGAGGGGCGCGTCGTCCCCAGGTGAGATCCGCTCCCCGTTCTGTATGCCGCAGGCGCTGGCTAATCTCGCCGCATGACCTCTTCGCCCAGCCCGGCAACTGACACCGACCCCATGCTCCGCGCCGAGATCGGTGTCATCGGTGGCTCCGGTTTCTACTCCTTCTTCGACGACCCGCAGGCTGTGCACGTCTCAACCCCGTTCGGTGACCCCAGCGACGACATCGTCATCGGTGAGGTCGACGGTCGCCGGGTGGCCTTCCTGCCGCGCCATGGCCATGACCACCGCTTCCCGCCGCACCGGGTGAACTACCGTGCCAACCTGTGGGCGCTACGGTCGCTGGGTGTCCGGCAGGTGCTCGCGCCCTGCGCGGTCGGGTCGCTGCGACCCGAGAACGGCCCCGGCACGCTGGTCATCCCCGATCAGGTCGTCGACCGCACGTTCGGGCGAGCGCACACCGTCTACGACCAGACCGGTCCGGTCGTCCATGTCTCCTTCGCCGATCCCTATTGCCCGCAAGGGCGTTCGGCTCTTGTGGGTGCTGCCTCCGATGCCGGCAGCGGCTCGGTCGACGGCGGCACGCTGGTCGTCATCAACGGCCCACGCTTCTCCTCCCGCGCCGAGTCGCAGTGGCACCAGAGCGCCGGCTGGAGTGTCGTGGGCATGACCGCTATGCCGGAGGCAGCGATCGCGCGCGAACTGGCGATGTGTTTCAGCACCATCTGCCTGATCACCGACCACGACGCCGGCGTCGAAGGCGGCGAGTCGGTGCGACACGATGAGGTGCTGCGGATCTTCGCGCTCAACATCGAGCACCTCAAGACTGTTCTGCGCGCTGCAATCGCGCGACTTCCGCATCCATCCGCTGACGCCGCTGCAGCCTGCGAGTGCCAGCGAGCACTCGACGGCATGCAGCTGCCGATCGAGCTGCCCGGATGAGCACGCGCGACAGCACGAGGCCACCGGCGTGGCAGCGGTTGCTGCCCGACCCCTGGCAGGGCCCGAGCCGGCAAGCGCAGTGGCGGCGTGGTCGGGCCCGGCGAGTGCTGTGCGGACTCCTTCTCGCGGCAGCCGTGCTCGCGCTGGTGTCGGTGGTGCGTCCGCCCGCTCCGGCGACGACGCGTGTCCTCGTCGCCGCTCGCGACCTGCCGGCCGGGCACCGGCTCACCGCAGCCGATGTGCGCGGTGTGGCGTGGCCCGCGGGCGCAACCGTTCCGGGCATCCTCGCCGCAGACGCGGTGACCGGGACCCTGCTGGTGGCACCGATCCACAGCGGTGAACCGCTGACGGCGAGCCGGGTGCGGGCGGCCGGCCGCTGGTCCGGTGTCGCCGACGGCCAGGTGGTCGTCAGCGTCCCGGTCACACAGGGCAGCGTCGCCCAACTCGTCCAGCCCGGCGACCACATCGACCTGTATGACGGTGCCTCCGGGCGGCCGATCGGCACCGACCTGGCGGTGGTGCTGGCCGCCGGAACCGGCGACAGGGCGGACGAGGCTTCGGCGTCGAGCGGTTCGTCGTCAACAGCGTCAGGAACAACTCAGCTACAGGTCGCTGTGTCGCGCAGCCAGGCGGCTGCCATCGCGACGGCGAATGCCGCCGGCGGTGGCGTCGGTGGGGGATTGCTCGTCGCGGCATCCCCCTCACGCTGACCAAGTTTTTCCGGACGCATGACCAGATATTTTCCTACACCGCGGCAACGGTCGGCTATCGTCGCGACCAACCGAACACCCCGATTCGTTAGGACAGGCCAATGCAAGGCTTCAAGAAATTCGTCATGCAGGGCAATCTCGTCGAACTCGCCGTCGCCTTCATCATGGCGACAGCCTTCGCCGCCGTTGTGAAGGCCCTTGTCGCGGTCATCATGGACCTCATCGGCAAGGTCGGTGGCACACCGAACTTCAGCGGTTACACGCCCGGCGGCGTGCACGTCGGCGACTTCCTCACCGCATTGATCGCATTCATCTTCATGGCCGCCGTGGTCTACTTCCTCATCGTCAAGCCCTACGAGGCTGCGAAAGAGCGCTTCACCAAGGAGCCCGACGCCGACGACCCCACCGACACCGAGCTCAGCCTGTTGATGGAGATCCGCGACGAGCTGCGCTCGCGCGACCGCGGCTGAAGCTACCGGCCCAACAGGTCGCGTCGAACAACGGTCACTCCCAGTGGGGTGGCCGTTGTTCGCGCCACCAACGGTCTTGTGCAGACTCGCTTTCGGTGTCGGTCCGTCGCTGTGGCCGCACCGCGGTGTCCGGCGGAACCTGCGCTGGTGCAGCAACGCTCGAACGGTGTGCCCAGCCCGCGTCGGTGTCGTCATATCCGGGTTCCACCGGCACAGAGACCGTCGCGTCGCCCCCGGTCGCCGGCCGGTCGACGCGACGATGCCTGCGACGCGGACGACTGTCAGCCGGTTCGCCAGAAACCGGGTTGGAGTCGTCGGCAATCGGCCGACTCATGTCCGGTCGAGCCATGGATTGGCGGCGGCACGATCGGCCGCTTCGGCATCGCGCCTGGCCACCGACGCCGCGTGCACCGCAGCCACCAACCGGGCAACCTCCCGTGCCGGGTCTCGATAAAGATCGCGAGTCCAGACCCGCTCATGCGCCCAACCGAGACGTCGCAACTGCTCCACCCGTAGACGCTCCCGGTCACGAGTGGCGCTGATCGAGCCGTAGACCGGACCGTCCGTCTCGATCGCGACCAGGAGAGATCCCGGCCGTCGCGGATCCTCGACGGCGAGGTCGAGCCGGTGCACCGAGGTGCCCCAGCCGGGATGCACGATGAGGCCTTCGGCGCGCAGCCGTCGCGCCAGGTCCAGGACCAGTGGCGGCACCGGCCCGACATTCGTCTGCGGCAGCACCGGCCGGTCGAGCACACTTCCGGTGGAGGCGACGCGCCGCCGGCGTCCGTCGGGACCACGTCGCACCACCGAGGGGCGGGTGTTCTTCGCGCTCGGCGAGGTGGGCGTCCCTTCTGCCGGCGATGCTGAGGGCGCACCAGTCGCGGATGCACTACCCGAACCACCGACCACTGTCATGTCATCGACAACCGCATCCGGGCCCGGCCCATGCGCATCAGCGCCATTCGAAGCAGAGCCGTTCGAATCAGAACCGCCCGCACTCGGGTTGTCCGGCACCGCGGGAGCGCCCGAAACGGCTGCGGTCGGCGCCTGCGCCAGCGCCGGAACGCGCCTGGCGGCACCACCGGATGCGGCATACAGCAGGAAGTCCCGGAGCATCAGTCCGCCACGTGAGCGCAGCTGCGCGGGGTGGAGTTCGTCGCCGGAGAAGGTCGCGACAACGGTCATCCGGCGACGTGCCCGGGTGATCGCGACGTTGAGCCGACGTTCGCCGCCACCGTCGCTCACCGCGCCGAAGCGGTGCAGCAACTCACCCCGGGTGGTGCGGCCGTACCCCACCGACAAAATCACCGCATCGCGCTCGTCGCCTTGGACGCGGTCGAGATCCTTGACAAAGAAGGGTTCGGAACGGTGGTCATCCATCAGTCGTGCCAGATCGGGTGCAGCCGTCACCGCCGCTCGCACGGCGGTCTCGATGCGGTCCGCATGCCGCTGGCTCAACGTGATCACACCGATCGACTCCCGCGGGCGCCTGCGCGCCTGGTCGAGCACCACCTGCACGACGCGATCCACCTCGGCGTCGCTGGATTCGCCGTCGACCGACGCACCGTCGACGACGTCGAGCCGCACGACCGCATCGTCGCCGACGCCAGGGAAGGTCACCATGCTGCCGCGGTAGACATGGGCGTTCGCGAACGCGATCAGTCGTTCGTCGAGTGCGCGGTAGTGCCAGGTGAGTTCGCGACCCGGGAGCAGCGGGATCAGCGCATCGAGCACCGACTCACCGCCGGGCACCTCGATGTCGTCGACGTCGGCGCCGCTGCGGATCCGGGTCGGTGGCAACTGCCGCGGGTCGCCGACAACCACCACCTGACCGGCCCGGGAGATCGCCGAGATCGCCTCGGCCGGAGGGATCTGCGATGCCTCGTCGAAGACGACGACGTCGAACCACAGTCCGGGTGGCATCAGCGATGCGACAACCAATGGGCTCATCGCCCAGCACGGCTTCAGTGCGGTGAGCAACTCCGGCGCCGCGGGCAACAGATCACGGAGTTCCAACGGGCTGGTCGAATTCCGTTGTTCGAGAAGCAGTTTCGCCTGTTCGGGTAGATCATGCGTCACGCGCCGGGCCTGCGCAGCGACGGCGGCACGCACTCCCGCTGCGCCCGACTCGACGTGCTGCGCGTCGGTCGCGCTGTAGTCCGCGACCAGTTGGCGCAGCGCGTCACCGGTGACGTCGCCATACTCTCGGTCGGTCTCGGCGATGCGCGCGAGCACGGCACGCCACCAGACGAATTCGAACTCATCGGCGACCGCATCCGCGGTGACTCGGCGGGTGGCGAGGTCGTCGAGCAGGTCACCGAGACCGTTGGCCCGCAGGTAATCCAGCTTGCCTATGACGCTGGGCACCAGGGCCAGCCGGTCGGCCGCGGCGAACAGATCGTCCAGTCGGTCCTGCAGCGCGGTGAAGTCGGTGCTCAGCAGGTCGCCTTTACCGGCCGTGCCGGCGAGTCGTTCTCCGAGCCACTCCAGGTCGGTGCGGAGGCGTTCGTGCGCGACGGCAACCGCCGACAACTCGACCGGTGCCGACGGGTGGGATCCTTTACCCGCGACCTCGCGCCAGCGCGCGCGCTGGCTCGCCGCGAGGACGAGCACGCCGTGCAGATCGGCCGGTGGCTGGCCCGGTCGCAACAGGGCTCGAGCGTTCTTGCGCAGCCGACGGCGTTCGACGGCGCCGAGATGCGCGTCCTGGCCTTTGCGGTAGGCGCTCGAACCAGTGGCGAGCACCAACTCGTCCAGCGGCGCTTCGAAGACCTCCGGCCGGAAGGACTCCAGCGTCTTGTATGCGTCCGCCATGAGATCGAGGCGGTGCTCGACCTCGAGCATCGTGGTGCCGGGTG
Organism: Rudaeicoccus suwonensis; assembly: GCF_007829035.1. Classification (NCBI taxonomy): domain Bacteria; kingdom Bacillati; phylum Actinomycetota; class Actinomycetes; order Micrococcales; family Dermacoccaceae; genus Rudaeicoccus; species Rudaeicoccus suwonensis. The sequence goes on along the minus strand of NZ_VIVQ01000001.1, from coordinate 543,965 downwards.
GCAGACCCACCTGATCGCACAGCTGCTTGACCACCTTCAGATGGGTCGCGAGGCGGCCTTCGGCGAGTTCGGCGACCAGGTCGCGCGTGCGCTCGGCTTGCTGGATGCCGACCACGCGAGCGCCATACCAGGGGTCCTTCCGGCCGTCGACGGGCCAGGCGTTGAGGCCGGCCACCTCGACGAGGGCCGCCGACAGCTCGATCCGGCGTGCCTCGCTGATCGATTCCAGGTCGTCGGGAGTGATCCACGCCCGCGAGCGCGGCGCGGGTCGCTGGGCGTTGAGTTCGGTGATCCGGGTCTGCGCCTCGTCGACACTCACGCCCCACGGCGGACGCGGATCGTGCATCGCTCGGCGGTGGGCGCCCAGCCGGTTGCGTGCGGACAGCAGCACGGACTGATCGGCCGGCGGCGCGGGCGGGGTGACTCCCGACGTGTTCAGCTGCTCGACGAACTGTCCGACGACTGTGTGCCGATCGGCGCGGCCGTCGCGCACGTCCAGCACCAGATCGTGCAGTCCGGCCTGGTCGAGGCGACGAACGACGGCGTCGATCGCGGCGCGCTTCTCGGCGACGAACAGCACCCGCCGACCGTCGGCTGCGATGGTGGCGATCAGGTTGGCGATGGTTTGGCTCTTGCCCGTGCCCGGCGGACCTTTGACCACCAGGTGGGCTCCGGCGCGCACCGCCTGGATGACGTCCTCCTGCGAGGAGTCGGCGTCGAGCACCAAGTGTTCGGAGGCCACATCGCCTTCGACGAAAGGCGGCGCATCGGCGGCGACGTGCTCGATGGCCTCGGGGTCACCGGCAAGCGCCGCGACCACGTGGTTCTCGTGCAACTGCCCGAGCTGATCGGACAGATCGCGCACCATCGGGAGTTTGGTGTGGGTGAAGCTGCTGACGACATACCTGCGGTCGACACGGAACCCGGGCACGGTGGCGCACGCCCGACGGATCGCGATGAACATCTTTGAGGTGTCGAATTGCGTTGTGGAATTTGCGTATTCGTTGATCTTGTCGACATCGAGGTCGAGGCCGTGCTCGACTTCGAGATACTTCGCCAGCACCGAGTTGAACTCTGAACGCTCCCCCAGTTGCAAGGTCAGACGGTCCGGATGGCCGGGAGTCGCCACGATGTCGCAGCGCCGCAGCAACAGTGGCGCCGCTGGTGGGTGTTCGGCTCCGGGGCGATCCCACGTCGCCATACCGATCGCCAGGAAACAGGTCCAGACGCCGCGTTCCTCGGCGAGTTCACGGGCTTTGCCACGTATGACGCGCGCCCGGCGCGTCGCATCGGCCAAGGCAGCCGGCTCGCGGAAGAGATCGTCCAGGCGCACGCTGCCGGCGGAGAACAGTTTGGCCGAGCCTGCCGGGTGAGCACGGGTCAGATCGAGAGTGCCACTCGGCAATTCGCGGAACCACAGCATCGTGTTGCGCCCACCGAGGTCGACCAGGTGACGCTGCCAGCCGGCAACGGCGGCCCGCACCCTGGCCACCCGGCCGGTTGCGAGCCACACGTTGGCCGAATCGGGTTGGCCGGGCTCGGAGTTCACCGCGCAAGGCTAGCCCGCGCGAGGCCGCGATCAGCGCAGCGAAACGCTTCAGCGCCGAGCCGACTGCGTCGTCTTAAGGTCGCCGGCAGCTGATCGGCAACCGCCGACAGGCCGGCAGACGGCCACCGGTCTCGGAATGCGGCGACTTGGCCACGTGCCCGGCACCTGATTGGCTGGACCCCGCACGATCCGGACCGCTGCCGTCACAGCCAGCTTCGACCGGCCGACACCGGGTGCCCGGCACACTCGTTCACGACGCACGAATCGTTCACAACAGGGAGGGTGGCGCTCACCAGTGGCCAGACAACGACCGAGCAAGCCCGAACCCGTCGTCGCCCGCGACGAGGAGCGCTCCATCGCCGGCGACCCGCCCACCAACGACGCCCCGGCCAGCGCGGCCGCGCGGCGCAATCCCAACCAGGGCCTCGACCGCAGCGGGGTCATCAGTTACGGCCTGCGCTGGACCGCGAGCTGGTCGCTGCGCGTGATCGTGATCATCGTGGCGACCTGGTTGTTGCTGAAGGTCTTCGGGATGTTCTGGTCGGCGCTGCTGCCGATCGCAGTGGCGCTGCTGGTGACGACGGTGCTGTGGCCGCCGGTGCGATGGCTGCGGGCGCACGGCTTCCCGCCGGCTCTGGCGGCTGCCTGCGGATTGATCGGTGCCTTCGTGGTCGTCGGCGGCATCATCGCCGCGATCGCCCCGTCGGTGAGTTCGCAGTGGGGCGACCTGACCAATCAGGCAGTGCGCGGTGTGCACCAGGTGCAGACCTGGCTGCAGACCGGGCCGTTGCACGTCAAGCCGACCCAGATCGACGACGCGACGAAGACGATCACCACCAAGCTGCAGTCCAGCGGCGACAAGATCGCTTCGACCGCCCTGAGCGGCATCAGTCTGGCCGGCAAGGTGCTGATCGACGCCGTGGTTTCGTTGATCCTGACCTTTTTCTTCCTCAAGGATGGCGCGCGCTTCCTACCGTGGATGCGGGTGACCTTCGGCCGCGGCGCGGGTGCTCACTTCACCGAGGCACTGACCCGCGTCTGGAACACGCTGTCGGCGTTCATCCGCACCCAGGCCATCGTCAGTGCCGTCGACTCGATCTTCATCGGCATCGGCCTGGTCGTGCTGGGCGTGCCGCTGGCCGCTCCGCTGGTCGTGCTGACCTTCTTCGGTGGCTTCATCCCGATCATCGGTGCGTTCACCGCGGGCACCGTCGCCGTGCTGGTCGCCCTGGTCACGGTCGGCGTCACCAAAGCGGCCATCGTGCTGGTGATCATCGTGCTGGTGCAGCAGGTCGAAGGGCACATCCTGCAACCGCTGCTGCAGAGCAAGTCGATGTCGCTGCACCCGGCGATCGTGCTGCTGGCAATCGCCTTCGGCGGCGACCAGTTCGGCATCGTCGGGGCATTCTTTGCCGTGCCGACCGCCGCGTCGATCGCAGTGCTGTGGCGCTATCTGTCCGAGCAGGTGGACCTGCGCACCGGCGACGCGCTCGCGCACGAGCTCGACTCACTCACCCCTGAGGGCCGGTATGCCGCAGAGTCGGGCGAAGAACACGGCCGACGTATGGCGTTGCGTGTCCGGCGACGCGAACGCCGCGAGCGCGACTGAGGATTCAGCGGTCGCGCTCGCGGCGCAGCGAGTTCACCGTGGGCCGGATGCCTTCGGCGCGGTGCTCCCGTCAGAGCTTCTTGGCGGTCTTGATCGCGGCGGCCAGTCGCTCCAGGTTCGGCGCGACGCCTGCATACGAGAACCGTGGCACGGTGTCCCAACCGGTGACCTGGTCGGCCTTGACCGCCGGCAGTGCCGTCCAGGCGGCATTGCCGGTGAGGTCCTTGGGCTGCAGCGACGTCGAACGGTTGTCGAGCAGCAGGATGTCGGCGGGATAGGTGCCGGCGTTCTCCCAGCTCAGGCTCTGGAAGTAGTCGCCCTTGTCCAGCTTGGTCGGCTGCACGAACTGCACGCCCAGGCTCGCGAAGTAGATCAGGTCGGCGGCGTATTTCGGGTTCGAGGCGTAGAAGATGTCGGTCGCCGCCGAGCACGCCAGCACCGTGATGCCCGGGTTCGCCTTGACGGCGTCCCGCACCGCCTGGGCAGCTGCGTCGAAGCGCTTCTTGGCCGCGGTCACGTCGGCGGCGTTCTGGTCGGCGCCGAGCGCGGCGGCCAACTGTTGGTGCTTCTCGATCGGCTTGATCATCGACACCCAAGCGGTGTTGATCGCCAGCGTCGGTGCGACCGCCTCGATCTTGGAGACGCTGCCGGCCGGGACATACCACAGCTCGTTCGGGGTGTAAGCGTCCGTGGCCAGCAAGTCGGGGTTGGTCGACAGGAACTTCTCCAGGTCGAACTGGCCGTAGGCGTTGCCGATGATCGTGACCTTGGACAGGTCCAAGTCGCCGGCGAGCGGCGTCGCCGAGCCGTCAGGAAGCTTCGTCTCGCCGAAGACGCCGACGATGCTGTCGCGCACGCCGAAATCCCAGAGAGCGGCGGCGGTCCCGGTGAACGCCACGACACGCTGGGGCGTCGACTTCTCGGTGATCTTCTTGTTGCGGTCGTCGGTGAAGGTCCACTCACCGGACGTGCTGCTCGTCGCGCCGGCGCCGGACGGGCCAGCCGCCGATCCGCCCGAGCCCGACCCGCAGGCCGCGAGCAGTGCCGCCAGGCTGAGTCCGCCGCCGGCGGCCAGCACGGTCCTGCGGTTGAGATCGGGGCGCGTTGAACGGGTCATGGATGAGTCCTCTTCTCGTGGGGTACGGCGAGCGCCGTGACGTGACGTATGACGGGGCTTTCGGTGTCGCGCACGCCATCGGCCGGACACCGCTTTCGCCAGGTCGCAAAGCAAAGGCTAACCTAAGTCACCATGAACGCGTCCACCACCCTCGCACCGTCCGCCCTGACGGACCGCGTCGGCAGCGAATCACCGGTGCGCCGACATACCCCTCGAACTGCCTTGATTTTGCTGGCGATTGCCCTGGTTGTCGTCGCCACCGCAAGCATCGCGATCGGCGCAAAACCGCTGTCTCTTCCCGATGTATGGCGCGGGCTCACCGACTCCCACAGCTCCAGCTACGTGGTGGTCCACCAGTTGCGGCTGCCGCGCACCCTGCTCGGACTGCTCGTCGGCGCCGCCCTCGGCCTGGCCGGCTGCGTGATGCAGAACCTCACGCGCAACCCGCTCGCCGACCCGGGCCTGCTGGGCATCAACGCCGGCGCAGGCGCCGCCGTGGCCTCCTCGATCTATTTCTTCGGCGCCACCTCGCTCGGTGGCTACATCTGGTTCTCGCTGATCGGCGCATTCGTCGTCGCCGTCCTGGTGTATGCCATCGGCGGAGGGCGCTCCGCCGGACCGGGTCGGCTGGTGCTGGCAGGTGCGGCGCTCAACGCGACGCTGTATTCCTATGTGAACGGTCTGAGCCTCAGCGATGCCACCACACTGGATCAACTGCGTTTCTGGACGGTGGGATCGCTTGCGGGGGCTACGGATTCGACGATCGTGATGATCCTGCCCTTCCTCGTCGTCGGTGCGGCGCTGGCGCTGTTGCTCGGCCGCTCACTGGCGGCGCTGCAACTGGGTGACGACAGCGCACGCGCGCTCGGCGCCTCTCCCTCCCGCGTCCGGCTGCTGTCGATCGTGGCAGTGACGCTGCTGTGTGGCGCCGCCACCGCGGCCTGCGGCCCGATCGTCTTCGTCGGGCTGCTCGCGCCACATGTCGTCCGCCGCTTCACCGGCCCGGATCCGCAGTGGCAGCTTCCGGCCTGCCTGTTGTTCGCGCCGGTGCTGCTGCTCGGCGCAGACGTGATCGGCCGCGTGATCGCCCGGCCGGGCGAGGTGCAGGTCGGTGTGCTCACCGCGGTGATCGGCGGACCGTGCCTGGTCGCCGTCGTGCGTCGCTCGAAGGGGCTGCGCGGATGAGCGACCGGACCGCCACGATGGCCCGCACCGTGCGCGTCGGCCCCACCTTCTCTCGACGGATGCACTGGCGACCGGTCGTCGTGACAGCGATCATCGTCGGCGTCGCGCTGGCTCTGACCGTCGTGTCGATCGGCACCGGCGACTATCCGATGTCACCGGCCGCCGTCATACAGACGCTGCTCGGACACGGAAACACGTTGCAGGACATGGTGGTTCAGCAGTTGCGGCTCCCCCGAGTCGCGACCGCGCTCGCGGTGGGCGCAGCGCTCGCGCTCGCCGGCGCCATCATGCAGTCGCTGGTACGCAACCCGCTCGGCAGCCCCGACATGCTCGGCATCAGCCAGGGCTCCACCACAGGAGCGCTGCTGATCATCGTGTGGTTCGGCGGCAGCACCGCCGCCGTCGCGTTGGGCGCGCTCGTCGGTGGGCTCACCGTGGCGATCGTGATCTTCGCGCTCGCCTGGCGCGACGGACTGCACGGCACCAAGCTGATCCTGATCGGCGTCGGGGTCGGCGCGATGCTCACCGGCTGCAACGGCTACCTGCTCATCAAGGCGCAACTGCCCGACGCGCAAGCCGCCATGCTCTGGTTGACCGGCAGCCTGGATGCCGCGACCTGGGGTGACGCCATACCGGTCGCCATTGCGCTCAGCGTCGTCGTGATCGCACTCGCCTGCGGGTACGGGCGCAGCCTGGCGATGCTCGAACTCGGCGACGACACCGCCGGCGGGCTGGGTGTGCGTGTGCAGTCGGTGCGACTGACGTTGCTCGCGGCAGCCGCCATCCTCACCGCGCTGGCGGCGGCCGCCGCCGGACCGGTGGCCTTCGTCGCGCTGGTGTCTCCGCAGATCGCCCGCCGCCTCGTGCGCACTCCCGGGCCACAGCTGATCCCCTCGATGTGCCTCGGCGCAGCGCTCATGGTGGCCGCCGATCTGCTCGCCACTCGCCTCATCCCGGACAACCCTCTGCCGGTCGGGGTGATGACCGGTCTGCTCGGTGGTATCTATCTCGTCGGACTGCTCGTGTCCCGACGTCGCGCCGGCCTGATCTGAACTTCTGACGTAGTGACCAAGGAATCCTCAATGACTGCATCCATTTCTGCCGAAAAGCTCGCCATCGGGTATGACGGTCGGCGCATCCTCGACGGCCTCGACGTCGACATTCCGACGGGTTCGTTCACAGTGATCATCGGGCCCAACGCGTGCGGCAAGTCGACGCTGTTGCGGTCGCTGGCCCGGATGCTCAAGCCGCTCGACGGCACCGTGCAGCTCGACGGCACCGACATACGTTCACTCGGTGCTCGCGACGTCGCTCGGCGTCTTGGACTGCTTGCCCAGTCGCCGATCGCGCCCGACAGTATCAGCGTGGCCGACCTGGTTGCCCGTGGGCGATTCCCGCACCAGGGCCTGCTGCGCCAGTGGTCCGATGCCGATGAGACCGCCGTGAGCGAGGCGATGCAGGCGACCGGCATCACCGCGCTGGCCGAGCGCGGCGTCGACGAGTTGTCCGGCGGGCAGCGGCAGCGGGTGTGGCTGGCGATGACGCTGGCCCAGCAGACGCCACTGATGCTGCTGGACGAGCCGACGACCTTCCTCGACATCGCCCACCAGATCGAGGTGCTCGACCTGTGCGCGCAGCTGCACCAGGAGCAGCAACGCACGCTCGTCGCGGTGCTGCACGACATCAACCAGGCGGCGCGCTACGCCACCCACCTCATCGCCATGCGACAGGGCGAGATCGTCGCAAGCGGCAATCCCCGCGAGGTCATCACCGAAGACCTCATCGAGCAGGTCTTCGGCGTTCGCTGCCGCATCATCGAGGATCCAGAAACGTTGACACCGTTGATGATTCCCGCGGCAAGCCAGTCGGCCAGCGTCGCAGTCTGACACCTCGGCCGCGCTCGGCCGCAGCCGCAACCCGACGCCAGTGAAATTTCTCACTCGCTCGGAGATGCCATTCTGAAGGCAGCATGCATTAGGTTAGCCTTGCCTTATTCCCGACGAGGAGCATTCCATGACTTCCCCTGCTCGGCTGGCCCCGCAACGGCCGGAGGCAACACCCGTCACCCGACAGAACAGCACGACCTCGGCCGTTGCCGCCCTGCTCGACAACCACAGCGCTCTGGACTACGAGCGCGCCATGATCGACACCGTGGTGCGCGTCTCGCAGACCATGAGCGACTGCACCACCCCGTTCTCGGGCATCACACCCGAACGCCTGAGCCGCAGTGTGGCGCAGATCGACCTCGACCGGCCGGTCGGCGACATCCCGGCGGCCCTGCGCGAGCTTGACCAGACCTATCTGCGCGACGCGGTCTACTTCCACCACCCGCGCTATCTGGCCCACCTCAACTGCCCCGTGCTGATCCCGGCTGTCGTCGCCGATGCCGTTGCCACTGCGGTGAATTCGTCGCTGGACACCTGGGATCAGAGCGCCGGCGGCACGCTCATGGAGCGCCGGCTGATCGAGTGGACCGCCGGTCGCATCGGCTTCGGTCCTGACGCCGACGGCATCTTCACCAGCGGTGGCACGCAGTCCAATCTGCACGCGCTCTACCTGGCGCGAGAGCACACACTGTCACGCCACGCGCCGGACGACGCCCGGCGCGCCGACGCTCTGTCGCGGTTGCGTATCTTCACGTCCACCGACAGCCACTTCAGTGTGCGCACCGCGGCTCGCATGCTCGGCCTGTCACGCCACGCCGTGGTCGCGCTCGATGTCGATGACGAACGCCGGATGAGCGTGGCAGATCTGCAGATTCGCCTTGCCGAGTGCCGACGCGACGGCCTGATCCCGATGGCGGTCGTCGCCACAGCGGGCACGACGGACTTCGGAGTCATCGATCGGCTGCATCCGATCGCGGACGTCTGCACCGACGCCGGAGACGTCTGGTTGCACGTCGACGGCGCGTATGGCGGTGGTCTGCTCGTCTCGCCCACCCGTCGAGCGATGCTGAGCGGTGCCGAGCGTGCACACTCGATGACGATCGACTTCCACAAGTCGTTCTTTCAGCCGGTCGCGGCCAGCGCACTGATCGTCCGTGACCATACGTTCATGGATCATGCCCGCCATCACGCGGACTACCTCAACCCCGAACGTATGGCGCGCGCCGGGATACCCAACCAGGTCGACAAGAGCCTGCAGACAACCCGCCGATTCGACGCGCTCAAGCTGTGGTTCACGCTGCGCGTGCTCGGTGCCGACGCGATCGGTGAACTCTTCGATGCAGTGATCGACCTCGCCGACGAGGCCTGGTCGATGATCGAGGATGACCGCCGGTTCGAGGTGAGCGCGAAGTCCGACCTGAGCACGGTGGTCTTCCGATACCGCGCCGACGACTCCGTCTCCCCCGAACACATCGATGCCGCCAATCTGCATGCGCGCCAGGCGTTGTCGGCGTCCGGCGCGGCTCTTGTCGCGAGCACGACCGTCGACGGGGCTACCTACCTGAAGTTCACCCTGCTCAACCCGCGCACGACGCCCGGCGACATACGTGAGGTTGTCGACCTCATCGCCGACCACTGCGTCGACTACCTGGCCGATGTCACCGACTGCCGCGTCGCCGGCTGAAAACCAAGGATCGTTATGCATATTCATGATTTTGTTGCCGTCGGACTGGGGCCCTTCAACCTCGGCCTCGCCTGCCTGACCGAACCACTCGACGACATCGACGGTGTCTTCCTCGAACGCAAGGCGGCCTTTGACTGGCACCCGGGCATGATGCTCGACGGGGCCACCTTGCAGACACCCTTCCTCGCTGATCTGGTGACCCTGGCCGACCCGACATCGCGACTGTCGTTCCTGAACTACCTCAAGCACACCGGCCGGCTGTACCCGTTCTACATCCGCGAAAGCTTCTTCCCGTTGCGCCGCGAATACAACGACTACTGCCGGTGGGCCGCAGGCTCGCTGGCGTCGATCCACTTCGGTCACGACGTGCAGTCCGTGACGTATGACGATGCCCTCGGGGCCTACACGGTCACGTCTCGTGTCGCCGGGGCGGCGGAACTGGTGGTGCACCACGGGCGACGACTGGTCCTCGGCACCGGCAGTGCGCCATACGTGCCGGAAGCCGCACAGGATCTGCCCGGTGACGCGCTGCACAACAGCGACTACCTGGCGCGCAAGACGCAGCTGCAGGGCAAGCGCAGCATCACCGTCGTGGGCAGCGGGCAGAGTGCCGCGGAGATCTACGCCGATCTGCTGTCGGACATCGATTCGTATCACTACCAACTGAATTGGGTGACGCGGTCGCCGCGGTTCTTCCCGTTGGAGTACACCAAGCTGACGCTCGAGATGACCTCACCGGACTACATCGATTACTACAGCGCGCTGTCGGAGGACAAGCGGTACGAGCTGACCGGCAAGCAGAAGGCGCTGTCCAAGGGCATCAACGCCGAGTTGATCAACGGCATCTTCGATCAGCTCTACGAGAAGAGCGTGCGCGGCAGTGTTCCGACCCGCATGTTCACCAACACCAGCCTGCAGTCCGTCACGTATGACGCCGAAAGTGGCTGCTATTCCATGGAATTGCACCACGACGAGCAGGGTGCATCGTTCACGCTCGACTCCGAGGGGCTCGTCTTCGGCACCGGCTACCAGCACCGCGCTCCCGGCTTCCTCGCAGCAATCCGCGACCGCATCGCCTTCGACGGCCGAGGTCGTTTCGAGGTGGCGCGCAACTACAGCATCGACCGCGCGGGCCACGAGATCTTCCTGCAGAACGCCGGCGACCACGCCCACAGCGTGACCTCGCCGGACCTGGGCATGGGCGCCTACCGCAACTCGTGCATCCTGCGCGAGATCGTCGGTCGCGAGGTCTATCCGATCGAGAAGTCGATCGCCTTCCAGGAGTTCGGCGTGCCGGCGGGAGTCGCCTGATGCAGACGATCATGACCAACGCAATCGGTGAATTCGCGCTGCGGCCAGTCGATCCCGAGGGCGATGCGGCGTTGCTGCACCGTTGGGTGACCGATCCCAAGTCGAGCTTCTGGATGATGCAGGACGCCACCGTCGAGCAGGTGCAGCAGGAGTATCAGCGCATCCAGGAGCACCCGCACCATGACGCCTTCATCGGCCTGGTCGACGGCACGCCGTGTTTCCTGACCGAGCGTTACGACCCGGCACACGTCGAGCTCGTCGGGCTGTATGACGCGCAGCCCGGCGACATCGGCATGCACCTGCTGTGTGGGCCCACCGACACACCACGGCACGGATTCACCCGCGCGGTAATCACGGCGATCATGACCGCGCTGTTCGACGACCCGACCGTCATGCGGGTCGTCGTCGAGCCGGACATCCGCAACACGGCCGTGCACCGGCTCAATGCAACGATCGGCTTCCGCGAGATCGGGCCGGTGCAGACTCCGGTCAAGACAGCGTTGCTGAGCATCTGCACCCGGGACGACTTCGCCCGCTCGGTCGGCACCCCAGCTGCCAATGCTGTTGCACAGCAGACCTACCCGGGCGCCCCGGCCGACGCGGTTGCGCACCTGCAGCCGCGGGCGTGGGCGGACGCCAACCGGATACTCGTGACCAAGGCGCTCAGCGAGTTCTCGCACGAGCGGCTGCTGTCACCGGCACGAGTCGAGGGTGAGCCGGATCGGTTCACCGTGACCAGCGACGACGGCAGCGCGGCGTACTCGTTCACCGCACGCCGCATGGCGTTGGAGCACTGGCAGATCGAGGAGCCCAGCGTCACCTGCCGACGCGACGGTCAAACGACCCACGGCCTCGACATGGTGCAGTTCGTGCTCGACCTGCGCGCGAGCTTGGGCCTGAGCGCACAGACCCTGCCGGTCTACCTGGAGGAGATCGTCTCGACCTTGTCCGCGTTGGCATTCAAGCTGTCGCAGCCGGCGCCCACCGCCGCCGACCTCGTCAGCGGAGAGTTTCAGCAGATCGAGTCGGCGATGCTCGGTGGGCATCCATGTTTTATCGCCAACAGTGGTCGCATCGGCTTCGGCGCGCACGAATACCAAGCATTCGCGCCCGAATCCGCACGACCGGTGCACCTGGTGTGGCTGGCGGCGCGGGCGTCACGGGCACATTTCAGCTCCTGCCGCGACACGTCATACGACACGTTCATCCGCGACGAACTCGGCGACCAACTGGACGACTTCCATGCGCAGCTGCGTGCGCGGGGCCTCGATCCGGCCGACTACACGCTGATCCCGGTGCACCCCTGGCAGTGGTGGAACAAGCTGTCGGTCACCTTTGCGGCCGAGGTCGCGATGGGTCACCTGGTGGTGCTCGGCGAAAGCAGTGACGATTACCGTGCACAACAGTCGATCCGGACCTTCTTCAACTCCTCGCAGCCGACGAAACACTATGTGAAGACGGCACTTTCGGTCATCAACATGGGCTTCATGCGGGGACTTTCTGCGGCATACATGGAGGCTACCCCGGCGATCAACGACTGGCTGGCCGACCTGGTGGCCGACGACGAGACGTTCACGTCGACCGGTGTCGGCGTGATCCGCGAACGCGCTGCCGTGGGCTATCACCCGGTGCACTTCGAAGCGGCGACCGATCGGTACTCGCCGTATCGCAAGATGCTGGCCGCGCTGTGGCGGGAGAGCCCGGTCGCCGGGCTGGCGTCAGGCGAGCGACTGTCGACGATGGCGGCGCTGCTGCACGTCGATCGCGAGGGTCGCTCGTTCGTGGGCGCGCTCGTCGCTGCGAGCGGGCTGTCGAGTCAGGAGTGGTTGCGCGGTTACCTGCGCGCGTACCTCGTGCCGTTGCTGCACTCGTTCTACAAGTACGGCCTGGCGTTCATGCCACACGGTGAGAACGTCATCCTGGTGCTGCGTGACGGCACCGTGGAGCGAGTGATCATGAAGGACCTCGCCGAGGAGATCGTGGTCATGTCGGAGGAGACCACGCTGCCCGAGACCGTCGAGCGGGTGCGGGCGGAGGTGCCACACGAGCTGCAGTTGCTGTCGATCTTCACCGACGTCTTCGACTGCTTCCTGCGGCATCTGGCCGCGATCATGGACGATGAAGGCGTGCTGAGCGAGTCGGATTTCTGGCGTGAAGTCGCGGGAGTGTCCGCCGAGTACCAGCGCGAGCATCCAGAACTCGCTGACAGATTCGCCGAATTTGACGTGTTCGCAGACGATTTCGCGTTGTCCTGCCTCAACCGATTGCAACTGCGCAACAACCAGCAGATGGTCGATCTGGCTGACCCGGCCGGCGCCCTGCAACTGGTTGGCACGTTGCGCAATCCGCTGGCTGCCTACCGACCGGCCGATCTGCTGGTGGGCGCGCGATGAGCACGGTGACGGCCGTCGAGCCCTACGGCTTCTTCATGACGCGGCTGGTGCGGCGCGAGCGCCGGTCGCCGCATCTGGTGCGACTGACCTTCGCCGGGCCCGACCTGGCCGGCCTCGCCGACAACGGCTACGACCAGCGCATCAAGGTGATCCTCCCTCGACCGGGCGGTGACCCGTTATCCGAATTCCCCACGGGTCCGGACTGGTTCATCAGCTGGCGGCAGACCCCGATTGAGCGCCGCGCCGTCATCCGGACCTACACGGTCGTGACCGTGCGGCCGGAGGCTGGTGAGGTCGACATCGACTTCGTCGACCACGGTGACACCGGGCCGGGTTCGAGCTTCGCCGGCAGCGGAGCCGTCGGAACCGAGATCGGCATCTGGGGGCCGAACGCCGCGTATGACGGTGCGCAGGGCGGGCTGGAGTTTCGTCATACGACCGCGGGGACGTCACGTCAGCTGGTGGTCGGTGATCTGACCGCCCTGCCGGCCATCGCCAACATCGCCGCCGGATTACCTGACACTGCAACGGGTTTGATCTGCATCGAAGCCGACGCGGATGACGTGTGCGAGCTGCCCACACCGGCGGGAGTCAGCGTCCGCTGGTGCGAGTCCGCCGACGAGCAGCAGCAGATCGTGCGCGCCTGGCTGGCCTCGCTGCCCTCGTTGGGCCACGACGACGCGACGACCACGGTCGTGACCGACGGCGAAGAGGATGCGTACTGGGAGGTCACCTCCGACGACGCACCTGCGGCGAGCGCGCCGGCCGTGTCCGCATGGATCGCCGGCGAGTCCGGCCAGGTGCGCGCGTTGCGGCGCGTGCTGGTCGACGAGTTCGACGTGCCGCGGGGCGCAGTGGCCTTCATGGGCTACTGGCGTGAAGGAGTGGCCAGCGCGGGCTGACGCGGAGTCAGGATCCGAGAATGCAGTCACCACAGATGTTTCGGCGGTTGTCGGTCACGCGGTACATCAGACAGCAACTGTGCCGACGGAATCGCTCCGTGGCCGATCGGTCATGAGGGTCGATGCGCGAATCCGCGAGCAGACTCCGCACGGCTTGGCTGGTCACAGGCGACAGGTGCGGGTGCGCCGCGGTGATCAGGCTGCCGGCGGTGTGCGCAGCGGATGCGACATTGCCCCACAGCACGAGGGGTGACACGGCATACTTCTCGCACACCAGCTCGGTCAGTTCGGCGACCCACGAACCGGTGAGGGCCGGTCGCGGCGAGGTGATCGGGCGCGGCGGCGCGCAGGACAGCGGGAAGGGGCCACCCATGAGGTCCTGCCACCACGCGTCACCGCGCAGCAGAGGCGCTGCGTCATACCCGAGGACGGTCAGACCGACGGCCGGCGACAGGATCCGCGCGGCGAGTCCGAGGTGCGCGATCGAGGCTGCGACACGCAATGGCAGCGGCGTCGTGCGGTTGGTGGCGGCACGTTGCGCGTTGAGGGCGGAGCGCACCCGCCCTACCCGGTCATCGAGGTGGTCGGGGTGCGCGGTCAGGTCTCGAAGTGGTTGCCATGGCAGTCGGATCGCTGCTGCAGCGTCGTGCTCATCGAGCGCGAAGAACGCGCCGAACGAGGCAAGTGGGATCGTCATGGCTGCGCACCAACCTATCCGCGCAGCGATGGGACTCGTGCGCTCGGACGTCGCTCGCGTGGTGACATTGCCGCGCCGAGTCAGGTGTGCTTGTGTCCACCTATGGAATCTCTGCTGGCGCGCAATCGCTCCGCGGTGCTCGTGGCCGCCGTCGTGCTGCCCCTGGTGGTCAGCGGCCTGCTCGGCCTCACGCGTCACCACCTGACCAATGCGGTCGCCGCACTGGTGCTCGTGCTGATCATCGTCGCGTTCGCCGTGCTCGCGGACCGTATGGCGGGGCTGCTCGCATCCGTAGCATCCGCAGTGGGATTCGACTTCTTCCTGACTGCGCCCTTCGACACCTTCGCGATCGACAAGCGGGACGACATCGTGCTCGCCATACTGCTCGTGGCAGTCGGAGCGGGGGTCACCGAGATTGCGGTGCGGGGACGTGACCAGCACGCGTCGGCGCAGCGGCGGGCGGGCTATCTCACCGGCATGATGGCGGTCGCGCGCACCTCGCTGCAGCCGACGCTGGATCCGGCGGAAGGCACGCGTGCGGTCGCCGACCAGATCCGGCTGCTGCTGGATTGCGACTCCTGCGACTGGGTGAGCGGTTCGCCGACCGCCGACATGGTGCGCGTCGACCTCGACGGCTCCGCAACGCTGGACGGCAAGCGCTACGACATCCTGCGCAACGGCCTACCCAGCCAGCGGCACGCAGCGATCGTGGTGCCGCACTGCCTGGCGGGCGCGGGGTACTTCCGGATCACCGCCTCGACGAAGGTCGTCACGCCGAGCAGCGATCAGATCGACGCGGCAGTGCTCTTCGCGGGGCAACTGGAGACCAAGGGTGCGCATCCGCACGCCTAGCAGCGGCAACTAGACTGCACGGCGCGAGATCCCCGCTGCCGCTGCACTCGACTGCGTTGCGGGTGATCCTGCCCCCGCCCTCGTAGCTCAGGGGATAGAGCACCGCTCTCCTAAAGCGGGTGTCGGCAGTTCGAATCTGCCCGAGGGCACCACCTCCAACCGATGACACGCCCTCCGACTACGCGCGGATAGCACAATCGTGTGCCAGATGAAAAGCCCCAGTACAAGCGGCTGTTCGTTGCCATGTGCCGACCATGAACATGTCATTGCGCCCTTTCGCTGACACCCCAACGACTGCCGGCGCCCCGACAAGGAGGTCGCATCAATGAACACTCGACGAGGCTGGCGAGCGGTCGTCGCACTGACAACCGCCACTCTTGCTGCCGCAGCATTTCAGACTGGAATGGCTGCCGGCGCCCACGCATCCACCACCAACGACACGGTCATGGCCACGACACAGCGGATGGCCGGACCGACGCTCAACACGACGCAGGCCGGCTGGTACTCGGTCGGCTCACATCTCAACCTGCAGTGTTACGCCCGCGGGGAGTCCGTGAAGGGCTACTACAGTCGCTATATTCCAGGCGGTTGGGACAACCTCTGGTACAAGGTCGGCGATGGCTACTGGGTCGCGGATGTCGACATCAACACCGGCAGCAACAACCCGGTGACCGGAGCGTGCTCCTCCGGTGGCGCCGTTGTGATGGCCACCACCCAACGGATGACCTCCGACACACTGAATTCAACCCAGGTCGGTTGGTACGGCAAGGGCTCGAACCTCAACCTCGTCTGCTACGCCCGTGGCGAGTCGGTGAAGGGTTACTACAGCCCGTACATCCCCGGCGGCTGGGACAACCTCTGGTACAAGGTCAGCGACGGCTACTGGGCTGCCGATGTCGACATCAACACCGGCAGCAACAACCCGGTGACCGGAGCGTGTTCCAGTCCGACGCCACCGCCATCCTCCACAACAGCAACCCGAGCAGTGGCATGGGCGAACTCGCAGATCGGCTCGATGAGCTACCCCGGGCTGTGTGAGCTGTTCGTGGAGAACGCGTACGGCACCTCCGGTCGATACGCATCCGCGATCACGGCGTTCCGCTCGCTGCAGGCCGCCGGACAGATTCACACGTCGTCCAGCGGAATCCCGGCCGGTGCGCTCGTGTTCTCCGAAAGCCCTCAGTGGGACAAGGGATACGGCCACGTCATGCTGTCGCGAGGAGACGGCACCTTCGTCTCCGGCGGAGTGGCGACAAGCGTCGGCAACCATTCCACGGTGCAGACCTTCAATAGCCCCGCTCCGACCGGCGGGTTCCTCGGCTGGGCGTATGCGCCCACGAGTTGGCCCGGCCGATGATCCGCGGCGCCGCCCCATCGGCTGATCAGATGGCGTGACGCGAGCGCGTTCAAGAACGCGGGAAGGTAGGGATTGCCCTCGGCGGCTTCGCAGGGGGCAATCCCATGCACCGGCCTACGACGTCTTGTCCGCCGCGACGTAACGCTGGATCGATCAGTTGTTCAACGCGTTGTCGGTCGACGCCAGGGTGCTGGTCTGGTCGAGGACCTGCTGACGGTGTGCGATCGCATGCACCTTGTGCCTGTGGTCACCGGTGTTGGACGAGTCCGCAACCGCCCCGCTGCACCGCACCTACAAGAGGCGTGCCGCTCGATTGCACTGATTTCTGTCAACGGGACGAGTCGTGCTGCGCGTACAACTGACGCATGGGATATGACCTCGCGTTCTGGAAAGGGCCGCGGACTGCGCGAAAGCCCGAAGCCATATACATCGACCTCCAGAACGGCGTCGCCGTCCCCGACGTCGAGGCGCTGTCGATGGCCGATGTATTGAGTGCCCTTGAAACCGCCTTCGCCGGGTTGGAGCGGCTCGACGAGCACCAGCAGGCCTTCTGGGATCCCGCGGATCAAAAGACAGTCATCGAGTTCGCCTGGTCCGAACAGCATTTCGTAGCCACCGCACGTGGTGCGTACACCAACGAGCAGCTCAACACGATCATCGATGTCGGCACATCGGTCGGTGCGCGGCTCTACGATCCGCAGGTGGACGTCCGGTTCGGCGGCGAAGACACCTGACACTGGACGCTGCCGGCCGGCATCACGTGCCAGCACTGCAACAGCTCGCGAGCGGCCGACATGACTGCAGGCGTGGCAGCAGCCGAAGCCACCACCACGCCTGCGTCATACGTGCTCAGAGGCCGAGGTTCTCCACGCCCAGATCCTCACGGGCGGCCCACGACGTCTTGTCCGCCGCGAAGTAGCGCTGGATCGACCGGTTGTTCACCGCATTGTCGATCGACGCCAGGATCATCGACTGGTCAAGCACGAGGTAGCGGTGCCCGATCGCGCCAGTCGTCGGATTCACCGCATCGAAGAAGCCGCCGACACCGTAGATCCCCGGGTAAAGCTTGAGCAGCGTGTTGATGTTGGCCATCGCCGCCTGCGGTGCGACATCGAGCGAGATGAATGACGCATGCGGCGTCACCACATCCTCCGTCGCGCACGTGTGGCATTGCGACAGGCCGAGATTCGGGTCGGCCGCCGTCGCGCCGGCGCCGTGATACGGGAATTTGAGCCCCTCGACGCCGTATCCGCCGTACCCGCCCGAGTCGTCAGCCGTGCTCGACGGCGACATGCCCCACACCGGCAGGCCGAGTTCCTGCGTGGCGTACTTGCGCTGCACCTCGACAGTGCGCGCATCGGCAAGTCCGAAACTCTTGGGACCCCAGGAGGTTTCGGGCACGACGATGTTGGCCATCATGGCCTCGAACATCCCGCCGGAGTAGGTTGGCAGGAACTTCAGGTTGGTGCCGGGATAGGTGTAGTGCCCCTCCCACACGGTGAAGGTCTTGCCTGAGATCGGGTCACGCTGCTTGACCCACGAACCCGCGACCGGCCACTGGCCCTGCCACGAGAAGTCGGGGTCGCTGGCCTGGCAGGCCGCGCCGGGAGCCTTCGGCGGGAGGGTCCGCCAGGTCTTCCACCACACGTCGCCGGGCATCTGCTTCAGGCCCATGCCGATGTATGCCGAGATCCGCGGGTCGGAGTACAGCGCGCCGTTGTGGTAGTAGTGCTGCCAGTTCGTGCCGACGTACGGCGATGAGCCTACGTAGTAGCCGCCGAACATCTGGCCGGTGGGCTGGTCGCCCGCGATCGCAGAATTCACATCGCAGTTGGACTGCGCGCGGTCGTCGTAGAAGATGCCGAAATCCATCGGCTTCATCAGTGCGTCGATCTGCCCGCGCAGCTGCGGCATCGCGTTGCGCGCGACGATCAGACCGGAGGCGTACCAGCCGTTGTCGACGTTGGACACGAACGAGCAGTTGTCCCACTGCGGGCTCGTGTCGGCGCTGCAATTGATGTCGTTGGGGTTGCGGATCTTTGCGCCCGTGGTCGTCGAATACCACTGATAGAGAAAGCCTTTGTAACGATCCAGGTGGCTGACCTCGGTCAAGGTCTGGCTCACCATCTTGGTCGCCTGCTTTCGGCTGACCAGCTTCAGGTCGGCGGCACTGACCACCGACCACAGATAGACCCCGATGTTCGCCGCGGAGGTGTAACGGCCGTAGGACGTCGGTGCCTTCGCTCCCCCGGCATACGTGAGGTTGTCCATCGGCAGGTGCGTCTTCGGGTCGACGTCGGTCTGCATGAACTTCCAGGTGTCACGTGCGATCGAACGCAGTTGTGCCTTCTGTGAATTCGACAACCCGTTGAAATTCGCGACCCCGTCGCGACGACCTGGTTGCTGAGCGAGCGCGGGTGTGGCCGTCGCCACTGCGGTGAGTGCTGCAGTGCTTGCTGAGGCGATCGCCAGCAGGCGTCGCCGGTGTGTCATATGCATGATCGAACCTCCGGGGAGTGGATGGTCGGGCCCGGCACCGCCTACGCGGATGCCGGTGTCGCCGGCCGGCCGGGTGTGGCCAGGGCGTCGAGCAGGGCGACGGTGTAGTCGTCCTGCGGGTGTTGCAAAACATCCTTGGTGGGACCGTGTTCGACGATCCGGCCGTTGTGCAGCACCAGCAGGTCGTCGGTGGCGACCCTGGCACTGAGCAGGTCGTGCGTGATGTAGAGCAGGCTGATACCGCGGGATTCGCGCAACTGCGACAGCAGTCGCAACACACCTGCGCGCATCGACACGTCGAGCATCGACACGGGTTCGTCGGCGACGATCAGCTCGGGATCCACGGACAGCGCGCGAGCTATCACCACGCGTTGCCGCTGACCACCGGACAACTGATGCGGCAGCTTACCGACGAACTGCGAGTATGGCGTGAGACCAACGGTTTCCAGCAGTGTGCCGACCTCGGTGTCGGCTTCGGCCGCAGACATGCCACGGAAGTTTCGCAGCGGCCTGGTGAGTGTGTAGCCGACGGTGTGCAACGGGTTCAGCGCGCCATACGGATCCTGGAAGACCATCTGCACCCTGCGGTGATAGTCGCGCAGTCCCCGCTGACCCAGCTTCGCCACGTCGACGTCACCGAAATGCACCTGACCGGAAGTCGGACGCTCCTGGCCGGTGATGATCTTGGCGATGGTGCTCTTGCCCGAGCCGCTCGCGCCGACAAGGCCGACGGCGGCGCCTGGTGCGATGTCGAAGGACACGTCGTCGACCGCCACGACCGGTGGATCCGAACGCCGGCGACCGGCATACGTCTTGGTCACTCCGGAGAAAGTGAGCGCAGCAACGTCAGACATGCGAGGTCTCCTTCGTGGCCTGCGCGCGCACCAGGCACGCTGCGCGACCCTCACCCAGCGGGACGAGCGGCGGCTGAGTGGTGCGGCACGCGTCGATCGCCAACTCGCAGCGCGGAGCGAAGGAGCAACCCTCAAGCGGCAGAGTCAGATCCGGCGGAGCACCCGGAATACCTTGCAGTTCAACGACATCGGCGCGAGGGTCCCCGTAGCAGCGCAACAGCGCCTCGGTGTACGGGTGGTGAGCGCCGGTGAGCAGCGCATCCGAGGGCTGATCCTCGACGATACGACCGCCATACATGACGAGCACGCGGTCGGTGGCCTCGAGCACGATGCCGAGGTCGTGTGAGATGAGCACCGCGGTGAACTTCCGCTCCGCCTGCAGCTGCTTGATGGTGTCCATCACGGCCTTCTGCACCATCACATCGAGCGCGGTGGTGGGCTCGTCGAAGACGATCAGCTGCGGCTCCAGAGCGAGTGCCAGCGCGATCGCGACGCGCTGACGCATGCCGCCGGACAACTCGTGCGGATAGCGATCGAGCACTTCCGGCAGCAGCTTCACGCTGTCGAGCAGGTCCATGCCACGCGAGCGCACCTGTGCCTTGGACAGCTTCTCGTCCTTGCGGGCATGCGCGCTCAGCACGTCACCGAACTGCTGCGCGACCGATCGCACCGGGTTGAGCGCGTTCATGCCGCTCTGCAGGACGAGCGCGAAACCGCCACGTCGCCGCTGGCGCAGGTTCTCGCCGGTGAGGGTCGCGATGTCGGTCCCGTCGAAGATGACCGAGCCGCTGTCGATGTGGGCCGGCGGTCGGAGCATCCGGGTGAGCGCGAAGCCGAGTGTGCTCTTGCCACAGCCGGATTCGCCAACCAGACCGACGAACTCGCCCGGCTCGAGGCTCAGGTCGACATCGCGCACCGACCACACGCGTTGGCCACGGTCGGGGTGGTATCCGACGTTGAGGCCCCTGGCTTCCAGCAGCGCCATCACTTCTCCCGCAGTCGTGGATTGGACAGGGCGTCGACGCCGAAGTTGATCAGCGTGAACGAGACCGCGAGCAACGCGATCGCCAGGCCGGGCGCGAACACCAGCACCCACTGACCGGTCAGCAACGCGTTCTGCTGCTGGGCGAAATACAGGATCGATCCCCAGCTGACGGTGTTCGGATTACCGAGCCCGAGGAACTCCAGGCTCGCCTCGGCCATCACCGCCGCCGTCGCCGCACCGAAGAAGCTGCCCGCGACCAGGGAGGTCATGTTCGGCAGGATCTCGCGGGTCACGACACGGAACAACCGCTCACCGCTGAACTGCGCGGAGGTGATGAAGTCCCGCTCGCGCAGCGTCGCCGCCTGACTACGTATGACGCGTGCACCGGTCGCCCAGCTGGTGAAGGCGACGACGAGCACGATGGTCCAGATGGAGCGTCCGTGCAGGTATGCCGCAAGGATGATCATCAGCGGCAGTCCCGGGATGACCAGCGCGAGGTTGGTGATGAAGCTCAGCACCTCGTCGACGACGCCCGTGCGATAGCCGGACACCAGACCGATGCCGACCGCGACGATCGTCGCGAGCGCTCCCGCCACCAGTCCGACGAGCAGCGACACCCGGGTGCCGTAGATCAGTTGGGAAAAGACGTCCTGACCGTTGCCGGTCGTGCCGAGCCAGTTGCTGCCGCCGGGGTTCTGATACGGCTGGAAGGTCGTGGCCGTCGGTGAATGCGGCGCGATCAGCGGGGCGAAGATCGCCACCAGGATCATGACCGTCAGGATCGTCAGGCCGATCCGGGCCTTGCCGTTGCTCCACAGTGTGCGAATTGCCCTGGCGACGAAGACGATCGGCAGTGGCAGCCGGCTCGTCCGCGTCGGTGGGACGGGCTCGAGATGCTGGTCGGGCAGATGCTCGCCCGGTGGGATGGAGGTCAGGTCGGTCATCGGCGCACCCTCGGATCGAGTCGGGCGTAAAGCAGGTCGACGACGAAGATCGCGACCAGCATGCTGACGGTGATCACCAGGAACAACGCCTGCATGAGGGGGAAGTCGTGGTTGGTGACGGCGACATACAGCAGGTTGCCGAGACCGGGATAACTGAAGATCCCCTCGACCAGCACCGACCCGCCGACGATGGCGCCGAGCGAGAGACCGAACGCAGTCACGTTGGGCAGCAATGCGTTTCGCGCGGCGTACAGCAGCGCAACAGTGCGCGGACGTATGCCGTTGGCTTCGGCGAAGGTGACGTAGTCCTCACCGAGGGTGTTGATCATGTTGTTGCGCATGCCGAAGACCCAGCCGGACAACGAGGTCACCGCGAGGGTCACACCCGGCAACACCGAGTGCTTGATCGCATCGGCGATGAACGCCGGATCCAGCGACGGGCTCGCGCCGTCGGCATACCCGCCCTTGAGTGGGAACATCCCCCACTTGAAGGCGAAGACGTAGAGCAGCAGCAAACCCAGCCAGAACGGCGGGAAAGCCGACAGCAGCGTCGAGGTCAGCGTCACACCCGCATCGGCCGCGGTGCCACGACGCCAGCCGGCATACACCCCGAGCAGCGTGCCGATGATGAACGCGATGATCGTGGTCATGCCGACGAGGATCAGCGTCCACGGCAGTGCGTTCAGGATGGTCGTCGAAACCGACTGGGACGGAAACGAATACGAGGTTCCGAAGTTGAAGGTCGCGACGTTCTTCAGGTAGTCGAAGTACTGACTGATGATGCTGCCGTGCGGCGACCCGAGCTGGATCTCCACTGCCCTGCGCTGCGCGTTGGTGATCGGCTGCCCGCTGGAGGCAATCTTGGCCAGCGCGGCGTCGACCGGTGAGCCGGGCATGAGGCGCGGCAGTGCGAAATTCATCGTGATCGCGGCCCACAGGGTGATCACGAACAAGATGACCTTGCGTCTCACGTACGCCATGCGACGTCCTTCCTGCTCCTCATGCCCGGCACCTGGTCAGGACTTCGTCAGGTGGGTGACCACCATCAGCAGCGACTGGTTGTAGTTCGTCGGCAGGGTGTAGGGATTGCTCGCCGACGGCCACCCGGTGAAGTTCTTCGTGCTGAACAACCCCCAGCTGCCGCCGTAGTAGAGCAGCACGACGGGCGTCTGCTCGTACATCGCTTGCTCGAGCGCGTAGGTGGCCTTCTGCTGGGCCGCTTCGTCGGTCGCTCCGGCGAGAGTGTTGAGGGCGCTGTCGACCGCCGGGTCCTTGAACCGTTCGAAGTTGTTGGCTGTCGCCGTCTTCAGCGGAGCCGCGAACTGCGAGTTCAACGCGTTGTTGAAATCGGTGTAAGGCGAACCTGATCCACCGAATCCGCCGATGGCGGCATCGAAGGAGCCGGACTGGATCTCGGTCTGATACTGCGCAAACTGCGGCTCGTCGAGATTGACCTGTATGCCGACCGCCTTGAGCTCGGTGCTGACCTCGGTGGCGGCGGCGACCCAGTCGCTGAAGTTGTTCGGCATCGAGATGGTCATGGTGACCTGTTTGCCGTCGGAGCCGACCAACTTGCCGCCCTTCATCGTGTAGCCGGCTTGGGCGAACGACGCCATGGCTGCCGACACGCTTTGCGTGATCAGGCCCTTGTTCGGCAGGCTCGGGTCGAGCCACTTCTGCAGGTTCGGCAGGATCAGGCCGGACATGCTGGCCTGGTCCAGGTAACCGTTGACGGCCTTCTTGGCGATCGTGGTGCGGTCGAGGGCCAGCGAGATGCCCTTGCGGAAGTCCGCATTGCTGTACGGCGACTTGGTCAGGTTGAGGTAGAGCCCGATCGTGCCGCCCGGCGGGAACCAGTAGGTGTTCTGCTTCGGGTCACGGTCGACATACGTCTTCTGCACGTCCGGCAGGTAGTTGTAGGCCCAGTCGAAGGCACCGCTGGTGACCTGCAACTGGTTGGCGCTCTGGCTGCTCGCCTGTGCCGGGAACTTCACCTCGGTCGGCGCGATCTTGCTGGCCTGCCAGTAGGTGGGGTTCTTGACGAGCGTGTACTCCGTCGGGGCGAAGGACTGCAGAGTGAACGGTCCGGTGCCGACCGGCTTGGTGTTGGTGAACTTGGTCGGGTCGGCGATCTTGGACCAGATGTGCTGCGGCACGATCGGCACCGCCGCCACGATCGCCGCCGCCGGAACGCTCGGCGAGGAGAACTTCATCGTGACCGTGGAGCCGCTCGCGCTGATCGACGACAGGTGCTGCCAGACGCCGGTGCCGTCGAGCGCCGGGAACTTCTTGAGCAGGTTGAAGGTGAAGACCACGTCCTGCGCGGTGAATGGCGTGCCATCACTCCACTTCACCCCGCTGCGCAGCGTGAAGGTGAGCGTCGTTGAGTTGATGAACTTGTGACTCGTGGCCAGGAACGGCGTGAAGCTGCCGTCGATCGGGCTGACGATCTCGAGGGGTTCGTAGATCAGGTTGACGCCGTGCAAGGCGTTCGACGACATCAGCGGGTTGAAGTTCTCCACCAGCGTCGGGTTGCCGGCATCGCCCTGGATCGTCAGGACGGAGGAACCACCGGCGGAGCTGCCGGAGTCGGACGAGCAGGCGGTGACCGTGGCCAGTGCGCATGCTCCGACGAGCGCGGTGACCATAGCCCTACGGCCGCGCGTTGCGATCATGATGCTTCCTTTCGAGGAGCGCCGGCAGCCTTGGGCTGCAGGCGAATTCGCGCAACACCGGGCATCGGCAGCGCAAGATCGAGATGTATGCCGGTGGCTGTCGCCTCGACGGCGACGATCTCGGTGTCGAGGACGTCGGCGGCTCGCAGCTTCTGCCACAGGTCGGTGTCCGGCCAGTCGACGTCGGTCGGGCACACCGGCACGATGTTGGAGTGATGCTGGTCGACGCGAGCAACCTCGGCCGAGTAGTCGGCCGCGGCCAGCCCGGCAACGTCGAGGCTGATGGTGCGATCCAGCGACGGATCGCCCTGTGCGACAAGGGCGTTGGGCACCGAGTTCCACAACAGCACATCGACGGTGTCGTCGTCGTGGCGGCTCGCCCAGGTCTGCACGACGACGTCTGCGCCGTCGCCGGTGACCGTCGCGCGGATCAGTTGGTCACCCATCTGCTCCGCCAGGTAGGTCGCCCAGAATCGGGGCTTGCGCAGATTGCCGACGGTCAGCAGACCGAAACCGTTGTGGAACAAGCGCGTCGGCCGGCCGAGCTCTTCGAAGTGGTCGCTGACCACCCAGTAGGCGAGGGCATCCATCCGGCCTTGCACCGACTTGAGGCCGGTGAGCACGAAGGGCGCGCCATACACGCCGTCGTTGAGGGGGCCGAAGTGCGTGTGGCCGACGCCCCACTCCGTCCACCAGATCGGCAGGTCCGCAAGACCATTGCGGCGCGCGGCTGGTTGCACGTCCAGCGGCGCATTGCCGTAGGTGTGCGAACTGATGAAGTCGAGCGGGGCACCGGTGTGCGCGACATGCTCGGTCAGCAGATGGACCCACTCCGATGCGGCGGTGGACGGCCCACCCACCAGCAGCCGGGGCGAGACCTCTTTGATGGCGGCGGCAGCTTCGTCATACAGCCGCAGGTAGTCCTGTGGGCCACCCGTCCAGAAGACCTCGAGGTTGGGCTCGTTCCACACCTCGAAGCCCCACGCCGCGACCTCGTCGAGGCCGTAGCGCTCGACCAGGTGCGAGGCGAAAGCCTTGATCAGCGAACGCCATTCGGCCCAGTCGGTCGGCGGGGAGATGATGCCGCGGTAGGTGAAGACCGTGGCTTCCGGGTCGCTGGCGATGGCGGCCGGCATGAAGCCCAGCTCGACCACCGGGGTGATGCCGAGGCGCAGGATGTCGTCGTAGATCGCGTCGACCTTGGTGAAGTCATAGGTGATCTGACCGGCGTCGTCGCGCACGACTACGGCGTTGGTGTCATCGAGGACGGCGTGGGCGCGCACCCGGTCGACACCGAGTTCGTCGTGCGCGATGCGCAAGGAGTCGTAGAACTCTGCACCAATGTCATTGCCGAAATCGTCTGTCTTCTCACGTAATTGGGACAGCCGCTCGGAACCGACCAGATGCCAGACACGCTGCAGTGTCCCGGAGTCGCTCGCCGCATCCACACTCACGTGGACGGGCTCGGCCGGACCCTGCCGCACAGCTGCCTCGACGCGCTCGGACCAGTGCCAGACAGGGAATTCGTTGCCCGCCACAGCGCCGATCCGATAGCCGAACGACTCCCCCACCGGCATACCGGCGTCGGCATACTCCGCGCCCGGAACGGCGGGCACATCGCTGCCCCCGTGGTCGAGGATCACCGCGGTGCCGTTGCGGTCGGTGCGCTCGATGATGTAGCCCGCGGCCCCGTCGACCGGGCTCCATGCCAGCTTGATGTGGCCGACAAAGCCCTGCGCGGTCACCCCGGTGACGGCCGGGAGTTCGAGCGCGGGGTCGACCCCGGCCGTGTCGGTGGTGCGGCGGTAGATCCGCTGCTCCCAGTCCGTGCGCGCGTCGTTGTCCGCCGCCGGCTCGGTCGCAGAGTCCTGCTCGTTGATGGTCATTGACATCCGTTCGTGTCTCAGCCGCGACCCGTGCAGCCGCAGCTGCGCCGGATCACTGCATGGGTGGGCAGAACGACCTGGCGGCGTTCCGCTGATGGGAAGGCAATGCGGTCCAGCAACACCTGGACGGCCTGTTCGCCGAGGTCACGCATCGGCTGACGCACTGTGGTCAGCCCGGGTCGTGTATGCCGCGCTGCCGCGAGGTCGTCGAAGCCGACCACCGCGACATCGGTCGGCACGCGAAACTTGTTGGCCCGCAACGTGGTCAGCGCGCCGAACGCCATCTGGTCATTGGCGACGACCACTGCGCGCGGCGCACGTGTGCTGGTGCTCAACGCCTCCTGCATGGCCTCGGCACCACCCGCTTCGGTGAAGTCACCGCTGGCGGCCGGGGCGTCCGGCACGGGCAGACCGCTCGCAGCGAGCGCCTCGCAATGGCCGGCAAATCTGGCCATGGCGTCGGGTGAGCGGCGCGGGCCACCGATGAACACCACATCGCGGTAACCGTGGTGGTCGAGCAGGTGTGCGGTGATCTCGCGGGCGCCGGTGTGGTTGTCCGCGCCCACGACGTCGAGCGTGTGACGACCGGCTCCACCGGCGAGTGAGACCACCGGCACCCGACGACCGATCTCGGCGACATCCCGCTCGACGAGGCTGCGGGCCATGATGACCATGCCGTCGACCTTGCTGGCCACCGACAGCGCGAGGTCACGGCCGGTCGCTCCGTGCGCTCCCGCAATCAGTACGGCATCGCCGGCCGCGCTCGCCGCGCGTTCGGCGCCACGGATCACCTGATCGACGAACAGCGGTGATTCCTGGTCGTACTCGGACTCACCGGTGCTCAGATGCGGAAACACCAGGCCGACGATGCCGGACCGTTTCGAGGCCAGCCCGCGTGCGGATCCACTTGGCACCCAACCGAGTTCACTTGCTGCGGCCAGGACGCGCTCTTTGGTGGCGGCCGAGAATCCGGTGCCGCCGCCCATGACGCGCGAGACGGTGGCTGTGGACACTCCACTGAGACGAGCGACCTCGTAGATCGTCGAGCGATCCGGCATGCGGGGCGTCCTCTCAGCGTCGAGATCTACGTAAGCGGTTACGTACGTAAGCGCTTACTGTGACAGCAGTCACAGGATGCCGTCAAGTCATCCGTCCCATTCGCCCGCCGCGACGGCGACACCGCACCCAAGAGCGCGGCACGATTACCGCAGCACGATTACCGCAACACCTTCACGAAGGGAACGTTGGCGCCGCTTCAACACCGCGAGTGGCACGCTTCAGCCCCGCGTGGCCACGAGTGGCACGCAAACGCCCAACGATCACGAAGCCAGGGCTCTACAGCACCACTCGCGCCGTGCCAGGGCTGTACCGCACCAGTCGACGCCCCGACCCCGCCTCGCCCACACCAGCGGGCACCCGCAAACCTATGCCACGCGAGAGCCCCGCACGACTGGGAGCGGCACGCACAAGCCTCGCGTGATCACGAGTGGCACGCGAGAGTACCGCGTGATCACGAGTGGCACGCAAACGCCCAACGATCACGAAGTCAGGGCTCTACCGCACCACTCACGCCGTGCCAGGGCTGTACCGAACGACGCCTCCTACAGAGCTGGCTCGCACGTCACCACTCACGCCGTGCCAGGGCTGTACCAGTTGAGTCCCGCATAGTGGTGTAGCGCGGTCGCCGTGATCGTCCTGGTAGTGGACGTGGGTGCGGCCACCGCGTGATCCTTCGAGTGAACGTCTCACTGCACTCTCGAATGGAGTCATCACGATGACCGCACCACATATTGTCGACCCTGCCAGCTTGCTGAGCGAGGCCTTGTCCGAAGCCAGTCCGGATCTGATGCGCAGTCTGTTGCAAACGGTGATTAACGCGTTGTTGTCCGCGGACGCTGACGCGGTCGTGGGCGCCGAGTACGGTCGTCCCTCACCCGAGCGGTCCGCGCAACGCAACGGGTACCGTCACCGGCCCTTGGACACCAGGGTCGGCACAATCGACGTCGCGATCCCGAAGCTACGCACCGGGACCTACTTTCCCCAGTGGCTGCTGGAACGACGCAAACGCACCGAGTCCGCGTTGATCACCGTGGTCGCGGACTGCTACCTGGCCGGGGTGTCTACCCGCCGGATGGACAAGTTGGTGAAGACATTGGGCATCGACTCACTGTCGAAATCGCAGGTGTCTCGGATGGCAGCCGATCTCGATGGCATCGTCGAGGACTTCCGGCACCGGCCCTTGAGTGATGCGGGTCCGTTCACGTTCGTGACCGCTGACGCGCTCACGATGAAAGTGCGTGAAGGCGGGCGGGTGATCAACGCCGTCGCCTTGTTAGCGACTGGTGTCAACGGGGACGGCCACCGCGAAGTCCTCGGCCTACGGGTAGCCACCTCAGAGACCGGGCCGGCGTGGAAGGAGTTCTTCGCCGACTTGGTCGCCCGCGGCCTGAGCGGTGTCCGACTGGTCACTTCCGACGCCCACCACGGCCTGGTGGAAGCGATCGGCGCGAACCTACCCGGCGCGTCCTGGCAACGCTGCCGCACGCACTACGCCGCGAACCTCATGAGCGTGACACCGAAAAGCATGTGGCCAGCAGTCAAAGCGATGCTGCACTCGGTGTATGACCAACCCGACACGGCCAGCGTGCATGCCCAGTTCGACCGGCTCCTGGACTACGTCCAGGAGAAGCTGCCCGACGTGCACGCCCACCTCGACGCTGCTCGCGCGGACATCCTGGCGTTCACCACGTTCCCCAAAGACGTGTGGACCCAGATCTGGTCCAACAACCCCACCGAACGCCTCAACCGGGAGATCCGCCGCCGTACCGACTCCGTCGGCATCTTCCCCCACCGGGCCGCGATCGTGCGCCTGGTCGGAGCCGTCCTGGCCGAGCAAACCGACGAATGGGCAGAAGGACGCCGCTACCTCGGCCTCGACATCCTCACCCGATGCCGCATCACCCCCACGCCCGGCACCGAACCCCAGATCGGAGCTGATCACCTACCCCAACTCACCACCTAAAACCTCAACAAGGAGAACGCACCCCGCTACACCACTACCAGGGACTTGACCGCTGTACCGCACCAGTCGACGCCCCGACCCGCCTCGCCCACACCAGCGGGCACCCGCAAACCTATGCCACGCGAGAGCCCCGCACGACTGGGAGCGGCACGCACAAGCCTCGCGTGATCACGAGTGGCACGCGAGAGTCCCGCGTGGCCACGAGTGGCACGCAAACGCCCAACGATCACGAAGCCAGGGCTCTACCGCACCACTCGCGCCATGCCAGGGCAGTAGCGCACCAGTCGCGCCGCTCCGGGGCTTTACCGCGCCACTCGACACCCCCACCCGCCGCGCCCCGACCCGCCGCGCCGCTCCGGGGCTCTCCCGTGCCACTCGACGCCCCGAGCCGCCGCGGCACGTCCGGGGCGCAGCCCGCGCCCAACGCGCTCGTCAGAAGTCGAACGACACCCCGGTCCAGCCGTCGCTCAGCTCCCACAACTGTTCTGCCAGAGCAGCATCTGCCGCGAAGGCACTGCGCTTCGCCGGGCCGATCGGGCCACGCGACTGCCCGAGCCACTGCGGGCCCGTATACGAATCCGGGCCACCCTCGGTTGCGGCATACAGACTCGGCCTGGCACCTGCCTTCGCCGACTGCAGAACCACCCGAAGCGCTAGCGGCGCAACGTGTTTCACCAGTGGTAGTGCGCCGAGCCCGTCCGGCGACGCGACCAGGTTCGTCGCCGAGACGCCGGGATGCGCGGCGCTACAGAGCAACCGCGAACCCACCGCCGTCGCCCGTCGCTGCAGCTCCGCCGAGAACAGCAGATTCGCCAGCTTCGACTGTGAGTACGTCTTCTGAGCGCTGTACCGCCCCTCGCCCTTGTTGCCCCTCAACACCTCGGCATCGCCTCCGAAGTGCGCGATCGACGACACCGTCACCACCCTCGGGTGCGACGACGCCACCAGTGCCGGCAGCAGCCTGCCGGTGAGCGCGAAATGCCCCAGATGGTTTGTGCCGAACTGCAACTCGTGGCCGTCGGCGGTCTCGCGATACCTCGGCGGCGCCATCACGCCGGCATTGTTGACCAGCAGGTCCAGCGGTCCCTCCCACCGCTGCGCGAACGCCGCGACCGACGCCTGATCTGCCAGATCGAGAGCTTCGACCCGAACCGAACCTGAGATGCCGGTCGCCGCGCGCTGCCCCGCCTCGACATTGCGGCAGGCCATCACGACCTCGGCGCCGTGCGCCGCAAGCTCGCGCGTCGTCACCAGCCCGATGCCGGAGTTCGCGCCGGTCACGACCGCGGTCGTGCCGGTGAGGTCGGGCAGTTGCGATTCGGTCCACGTCATACGTCGAGGCTACGGCTGCGCCGGCGCCCCGTCGTCACTCGCCGGCACCGAGTTTCGCCTCCCGTGCCCGCAACAGGGCGACCCGATGCGCGTTGCCGTGCAACCGGACATACCGGTCGCCATACGCCATCAGCAGGGCGTCATCCAGTCGTCGCACGGCGCCCGGCGGGTTGGTATAACCCATCCGCTCGTCGATCTGTGTGCTGTCGACCTCACGTATGACGTCGGCCAGTTCCGCCAGCGAGGTGATCCCGAGCTCAAGCACGAGACCGCTGATCCAGGCATAGTGGTCCGGTCGCGACCAACTGGCCTCGGCATACTGCCCGGCCAGGAAGGCAGCCAGCTCCTGCGCGTTGATCCGCGGATCATCACCGGCACCAGGCATGTCCGGCTCCGGCACACCCGTGCGCAACCGATCGCGGATCGTCGAGAACTCTCGGTCGGCCAACTCCAGCAGACCGGCTGCCAGAGTGAAGCGCCGGTCGAAGTCCGGTCGATGCTCGTCGGGAATCGTCCCCTTGTAACGGATGTCGTGCTCGAACTCGGCCCACGCGTGCTGCAGCACTGTGCGGATCTGCACCTGGATCTGCTGACCACCCACTGCGTCATGCGTCTGTTGATCCGCCGCCGACAGCCGGATCTGCAGGTGGCGGCTGGCATACCCGAAGCGACCCTCGCTCGCCGTCTCCTTGCCCATGTCGCGGTCTTCGACAACATCGGCCTCGGTGGACAGCAGTTGGGCGACCGCGGCGACGTCACTGTGTACATAGGTGATGACCCGCAGGCCGATCGTGTCGCCGATCTCGCTGAGCGGATCGGCGAACAGCGCCTTTCCGTCGCGGGTGCGACTGGCCTTCTCGGCGAACGACGCAACGCTCTTGGCCCGGCCGGTGACGCTCAGATAGTTGAGCCCCGCGTCGTCGAGGATCCCGGTCACCACTTGGATCGCCTCCTGCGCCGCGACCTGAAGGCGCGGGTGCATCGCGGCGTACTTCTGCGTCGCGTTGCGCACCACGTCGACGCGTCGCGCGACCTTCGGTGCTCGCGGCGACGGCTGCAGTCCCTCGGGCAGGGTCGGCGTCACGATGTAGCCGTCGGTGAAGTCGCCATACGTCGTGATCGACTCGGGCCGCCGTTGCCGCAGCAACACGACATAGGCGCACACGACGGCGTCGACCTGGTCCTCTGCGTAACGCAACTGCGCCTTGCGGGTGGCCGCCTGCACGGATTCCACCAGCTCGCGCCACCCGCGGTGCGACAACAGTTGCAATGCAGGCGAGGCAGTTGACAAAGACTCCAAAAGCCCTGTCAGTGCCAGTAATTCGCTGCGCAGTTGATCGATCGAACGACCCGGCTTGTTCTTGTACTTCAACGTGCGACCGAGTCCGAACAAAGCAACGGTGGCCGGGTGCGGGTACACCTCGAGTGCGCGGAGTCGACCCTTGGAGTCCGGATCCATGTCGAGGCCGAGTTGCGCGCAGATGCGTGCACCACGGGTGGACTCACGAAACGCCGGGTTTGCCCGGTTCGAGGGGTGGGCACCGGCGTCGAAGGCAGCGAAGTCGCGGTTCAGCTCGCGCTCGGCGCGCCGGTTGCCGTTCTCGTTGGGCACGACGAGCGGCGCATCCAACCCGACCAGGCAGCCACCACCGACGTATGCCGCAATCCCCTCGACGATCTCGGCCTCGGAACGCACCGACAACAGATGACGCAACACACCGGCATCGTCGAGCACGGCGATGCCGGTGCGATTGCGTTCGCCCCAGGCGAGGTCGAGACCGACGAAGTGCATCACTGCAGCATGCCGCATCCCACCCCGCTGGTCAGGTCAGGCGGTGCTGCGGCGACCTGGTCTGCGCGGCATCGGTCGTCGCAAGCGAGCCGATCGCGTCGTCGATCCGGCTGAGCACGTCGGCGTCGAGCTTCACGCCAGACGCCTTGACGTTGTCGGTGACCTGTTCCGGCCGGGACGCCCCGATGATCGCGCTGGCGACGTTGGAGTTCTGCAGCACCCAGGCGATCGCCAGCTGCGCCATGGTCAGACCGAGGTCGTCGGCGATCGGCTGCAGCTTCTGCACAGCGGTCAGCGTCTCGTCGTTCATGAACCGCGAGATCATGTCGGCGCCGCCCTTGTCGTCCGTGGCGCGACTGCCGGCCGGCGGCTCCTGGCCCGGCTTGTACTTGCCGGTCAGGATCCCCTGCGCGACCGGCGACCAGACGATCTGGCTGATGCCGAGATCGTCGCTCGTAGGCACCACCTGCTGCTCGATGACCCGCCACAGCATGGAGTACTGCGGTTGATTCGAAATCAGTTGGAAACCAAGATCTTTCGCCAGCGCGTGCCCCGCGCGAAGCTCGTCCGCGGTCCACTCACTCACCCCGATGTAAAGCGCTTTCCCCTGCCGGACAATGTCCGCGAACGCCGTCATCGTTTCTTCCAGCGGCGTCTCGTAGTCGAACCGGTGCGCCTGATAAAGATCGACGTAATCAGTCCGCAGCCGCCGCAGCGATCCGTTGATCGACTCCATGACGTGTTTGCGCGACAGCCCCGTGTCGTTCGGGCCACCGGGGCCGGTCGGGAAATACACCTTGGTGAAGATCTCGACGCTCTCGCGCCGCTCGCTGGCCAGCGCGCCGCCCAGCACCGTCTCCGCCGCAGTGTTGGCGTAGACGTCGGCCGTGTCGTATGTCGTGATCCCCGCGTCGAGCGCCGCCCGCACGCATCGCACGGCTGCGTCGTTCTCGACCTGCGAGCCGTGCGTCAGCCAGTTGCCGTAGGTGATCTCGGAGATCTTCAGACCACTCTTGCCCAAGTATCGAAACTCCATACTCGACCTTACGCGCCTGTCGAATCAGCGAAGCTCAAGCCTGCTCGCCTACTCGCCGGCGCCCGAAAACGACTGCGGTGTATGACGATCAGCATCGTCATACACCGCAGACGTGGGTCCGGAAGGTAGGTCGTCAGGCGCCGATCGTGGCGGTGTCGATGACGTAGCGGTAGCGCACATCGCCCGCCACCACCTTGTCCCACGCGGTGTCGATGTCCTTGGCGTCGATGACCTCGATCGTCGCACCGATGCCGTGCTCGGCGCAGAAGTCGAGCATCTCCTGGGTCTCGGCGATGCCGCCGATCATCGACCCGCTCAGCGACTTGCTCTGACCGATGAGCGAGCGCGGCGGCACCTCGTAGTCGTCATTCGGCAGACCGACGTTGACGAGTGCACCGAACGGCTTCAGCAGGCCGAGGTAACTGGTCATCGGCAGATCCGCGCTCACCGTGTTGAGGATGACGTCAAAGGTGCCAGCGTACTTCTCGAACACAGACTCGTCGTTGGTCGCCAGATGTGCTGTGGCGCCCAGCTTTTCGGAGTCCTGCGCCTTGTCCATGGTCCGCGAGATGCCATAGACCTCGGCGCCCATCGCGGCTGCGATCTTGACGCCCAGGTGGCCGAGACCGCCGACGCCGACGACTCCGACGCGACGGCCCTGGCCGGCACCCCACCGCTTCAGGGGTGCGTAGGTCGTGATGCCCGCGCACAGCAGCGGCGCGGCTTCGTCGAGCTCGATACCGTCGGGGATCCGGCAGGCGAAGCGCTCGGTCACGACGATCTGCTGCGAGTAGCCGCCCTGAGCGCGCTCGCCGTCGTAGTTGTCGCTGTTGTAGGTGAAGACGGCCGGCTTGGTGCAGAACTGCTCCTGGCCGTTCTTGCACATCTCACATTCTCCGCAGGAGTCGACCATGCAGCCGACCCCGACGCGGTCGCCGACCTTGAACTTCGTGACGCCGGAGGCGGTTTCGGCGACGACGCCGGCAATCTCATGGCCGGGGGTGATGGGGAACTGGATCTCGCCCCACTCCTGACGGACGGTGTGGATGTCGCTGTGACAGATGCCGGCGAACTTGATGTCGATTCGGATGTCGTCGTCACGCAGGTCGCGGCGCTGCAGCGTGACTGTCTCGAAGGGGTTGTCTGCCTTGGTCACCGCAAGTGCGGGTGTTTGAGTAGTCATTGCATTTCACGTTATGCCCGATAGATCCACCCGACAAACCGATGCCACACGGCTGCGAGCACGATGTTCGAGGAATGTGATGCGCCATACACGGACCCGCGACACCGCCATACCGACCCGGAGGTTCCTATGAACTCAGCCACCACGCACCCGCTCCAGGACTCAGCGCAGACCGAAAACCAAGTGTTCACAGTGGCGCTCATAGGAGTCGGCGCGCGGGCCGGCCTGGCGCAGCATGTCACCGCGGCGGGTGGGCGTGTTGTCGCCGCGGTCGATCCCGACCCGTCGACCCGGTCCGCACTCGATGACCTGTTCGGCGCAGACGTGCCGCTGCTGCCTGATATTGACACCCTTCTGGGTGACCATCCTGGGCTGCACGGTGCCATCGTCACCAGCCCCGACGACACCCATGCCGACGTCACGATCGCACTCCTGCGGGCGGGGATCCCGGTCTATCTGGAAAAGCCACTCGCCATCACCCTCGAGGACTGTGACCGCGTGCTTCGCGTCGCCTATGAAACCGGCACCCGGCTGTATGTCGGCCACAACATGCGTCACATGCACGTCGTGCGGCTGATGAAGCAGATCATCGACCGCGGCGAGATCGGCGAGGTGAAGGCGATCTGGTGCCGCCACTTCGTCGGGTCCGGCGGCGACTATTACTTCAAGGATTGGCACGCTGATCGCTCTCGTTCGACAAGCCTGTTGCTGCAGAAGGGCGCTCACGACATCGACGTCATGCACTGGCTTGCCGATTCGGCGACGCGGGAGGTCACCGGTGTCGGCGACCTTGCCGTCTACGGTCAGGTCACCGACCGACGCGACAACAGCGACCGGCGGATGCGCGACTGGTATTCCACCGACAACTGGCCGCCGCTGCGCCAACGCGAACTCAACCCGGTCATCGATGTCGAGGACATCTCGATGCTCACCGGGCGGATGGATTCCGGCGTGCTGATGAGCTACCAGCAGTGCCATTTCACGCCCGACTACTGGCGCAATTACACGGTCATCGGCACCGAGGGCCGGCTCGAGAACTTCGGTGACGGCGAAGGTGGCGAGGTGCGAGTGTGGAACAAACGGTCCGGCTTCCTGGAGCGCGGCCATGTGCAATACCCGATCGTCGGAGACGCCGGCGGCCACGGCGATGCCGACCAGCTGACCGTGGCGGAGTTCGTCGACTTCGCGCGCACCGGCAGTCCGACTGCCACGTCGCCGTTGTCCGCCCGTGACGCCGTCGCGGCAGGGATTGCCGGCACGGAATCGATCCGCAACGGCAGCAGACCGGTGCGCGTGCCCGTCGTGGATGACGACGTGCGGGCCTACTTCACGGCCGGCCAGACCCGCTGACCTGAGCGAGGCGCAGCAGCAGGTCGAGGTCGAGGTGCCGCTCCATCGCATCGGCGATCGTCTCGATCATCGCCCGACGTCGTGCATCGAAGTCGGGTGCAGTCGCATCGACCTGCCACGTGCTCCCTGTTCGGCGAGCGACGTCAGCGAGGAAAAGCCTTCGGAATGCGTCACATTCGAAGATCCCGTGCCAGATCGTGCCGTCCACCGCACCCCGTCGAACGCCACCGGGAAAGGACCCGTCGTCATCGACGCGACCGTGGTGGATCTCGTAGCCGTGCACCTCGGTGCCGCGCCATACAGCACTGGGTCGGCCCAGCACCTTGTCGGGAGTGAAATGGACGGTGCCAGGAAGTATGCCGAGCCCGCGCACGTGCCCGTCGCCACTTTCGACCGGATCATCGATGGCTTCCACCAGCATCTGATAGCCGCCGCAGATGCCGAGCACGGGCAAGCCACGCGCGGCGCGTTCTGTCACCACCGAATCCAGCCCCCGCGAGCGCAGCCAACTCAGATCGGCAACCGTCGCACGTGACCCAGGGAGCACCAGCAGATCCGCGTCCCTGCACACCTGCGCGTCGGTCGTGACCCGCACGCTGACACCGGGCTCCGCGGCAAGCGCGTCGACATCGGTGGCATTCGAGGTGCGCGGCAGACGTATGACGGCGATCCGCAACGACGCCTCGAGATCGTGCTCGCGCCACCCGCCGACGGCAAGGGTGTCCTCCGAGTCGATCCAGACCTCCTCAAGCCATGGGAGAACGCCCGCGAAGGGCACGCCGGTGCGCTCGGTCACCATGTCGAGGCCAGGCTGCAGGATCGCCTCATCACCGCGAAACTTGTTGATGATGAAGGCTTTCAGCAGGTCGCGGTCCTGCTGATCATCCAGCAGCGCCCACGTGCCGTAGAGCGCTGCGAGGATCCCGCCACGGTCGATGTCTCCCACGACCGCCACCGGCAGCCCGAAGCGCCGCGCCAGTCCCAGGTTCACGAAGTCGCCGGCGCGCAGGTTGATCTCGGTCGGTGATCCCGCGCCCTCGGCGACGACGAGGTCGACCGAGGCGGCGAGTTCGTCATACGCCTCGAACGCCGTGTCTCGCAGAAGCCTTCTGTCCGTTGCGTATTCGCCCGCGTGCAGCTCGCCCGCAGGCTGACCGCGCAGCACCACATGCGCACGCCGGTCACTGCCCGGCTTCAACAGCACCGGGTTGTGCAAGGTGCACGGCTCGACTCCGGCCGCGAGCGCCTGCAGGTATTGCGCCCGGCCGATCTCGCCACCGTCGGCGCACACCATCGAGTTGTTGGACATGTTCTGGGCCTTGAACGGCGCCACGCGCACACCTCGGCGCGACCACGCACGCACCAGACCGGTCGTCACCAATGACTTGCCGGCGTCGGAGCCGGTCCCAGCGATCAGTAGTCCCGGCATGGCCCTGGAGCCTAACGTCAGCGCATCGCCCCGCGCCTGAGACGAGCCCTGAACTCTTACGATGGCGACATGCCGAACGACAGGTATGACGCAGCTTCCGAGCCGACCGACGGTGGATCCGGCGACGACGACTTCCTCTCGTCCTGGGGCTCACGCGACGAGGACGGGCGCGGTCAGTACGACGACGACTACGACCCCACGGCATACGACGCCGTCGATGACGAGGTCGACGAGCAGCGCTCGTCGTCGGGAGGGTTACTCGCAGGACTGCTGCTCGGCGCCGGTGGCGCCGCGCTCTGTGCGATCGCGATCTACGTCATCGCCGGCCAGTCCGGATCATCCGGCAGCTCCGGCCAGCAGGTCGCGACCTACACCACCACGGTGTCCGCGCCGGCAAACACACAGACCAGCACGCAGACGACGACCGAGACCCAGCAGGCCCAGACCGTCACCACCACGGCGCCGCAGGCCACGGTGACACGGACAGCTGCTCCCGCGCCTGTCGCGACGACGACAGTCACGGCGACCACGATCCAGCGGGTGACCGAGTCTCCGGTGACCAGGACCGACACTGTCACCGTCACCGCGCCGCCAGCTCCCTGACCGAAAGCACGCTGCCCGAAAGCACGCTGCCCGAAAGCACGCTGTCCGAAGGCGCCTACCGGCACGCCCCTGCGAGGAGACGCTGCGCCGCAAGCGGCCCGCGGCATACAGCCCGGTGCACCAGATCGGCGCGCTGTCACCAACTGGACTTGGTGACTCCTGGAAGCTCGCCGTTCAGTGCCATCTGCCGGAATCGCACACGCGACAGCCCGAAAGCGCGCAGGTGACCGCGCGGGCGCCCGTCGGCGACATCGCGATTGCGCAACCTGGTGGGCGACGCGTCGCGCGGCAATGTCGCCAATGCTGCCCGGGCAGCAGCCCGCTCTCTCTCGGTCGCGCCCACTCGCGCTGTCTCCTTCAGCGCCGACCGGCGCTCGGCATACCGCGCCACCGTCGCTTCACGCTGCGCCTGCTTGGCGATCATGCTCTTCTTCGCCATCAGCGGGTCTCCTTGAATTGGACGTGGCGGCGCACGACGGGGTCGTAGCGCCGCAGGACGAGCCGGTCGGGATTGTTGCGTCGCGACTTCTCGCTGACATAGCGGTAGCCCGTGCCGGCGGTGGACTCAAGGGTGATCTTGGGCCGCAGATCCTTGCTCTTGCCGGCCATCAGATCTGCTCCCCGCGAGCCAGCATCTGCTGCACGACTGCGTCGATGCCGCGCTTGTCGATCGTGCGGATTCCACGCGGACTGACGGTCAACGTGACGCGGCGGCCGAGGGTGGGCACCCAGTAGGTCTTGCGCTGCACGTTGACGTTGAAACGTCTCTTGGTGCGCCGATGCGAGTGCGAGATCGCATGACCGAAGCCCGGCGTGGCTCCGGTCACCTGGCAGTGACGGGACATCGAAACTCCTATGTATAGTGAGAACCGTTCTCATCAAACTATCGCGAGGAACCGTGAAACCCGAAATCCACCCCCGCTACGAGCCCGTCGCCTATCGCGACCGCTCGACCGGCAACGTCTTCATCACCCGCTCGACGCTGATCCCCGACGAAACCATCGAGGTCGACGGCCGCACCTACCCGGTGATCAACGTCGACGTCAGCAGCGCCAGCCACCCGTTCTGGACGGGCCGGCAACGCGAACTGGATTCCGAAGGCCGGATCGAGCGGTTCCGTCGTCGTTACGGCCGCGAAGCAGGAGCCGACGTATGACGGCGCCCACTCTCATCCTCACCGGCATCGATCCGATGACAGTCGAATCTGCAACAGCATCACTGCAATTCGACCTTCCGACGGCGGTCGTCGTCGCGCATCGGATCGATCGAAACACCAATGCGCTGCTACGGACGGTGAGCGACATCAGCGGCGTGCTTGAAACCGAGCGCATCGACCTCGATCACGCCTGCCCGAGTTGTGCGGTGCGGGAAGACATCATCCCCACGCTCTCCCGACTGTCGGAGGTCGACCGTTGGGGCGCGATCATCGCGCAGTTGCCGATCGGGGCATCTGCCCTGCAGGTGTGCCGCGTCTGCGCCTACGAGAGCAGCTCCGAGCAGTTCGGCGGCACGGCCGTCAGCGACGGTATCCGCATCGGCGGGGTGTTGACCGTGGTCGACGGCGAGTCCGCCTTGCGCGATCTCACGACGGGCGACACCTTG
Source organism: Rudaeicoccus suwonensis (assembly GCF_007829035.1). NCBI lineage: Bacteria > Bacillati > Actinomycetota > Actinomycetes > Micrococcales > Dermacoccaceae > Rudaeicoccus > Rudaeicoccus suwonensis. The sequence continues at coordinate 504,231 of NZ_VIVQ01000001.1, read as the reverse complement.
GAGGACCGCAGCCTGCCGACCTTCCGTGGCGACAATCGCGGGGTGGCCGAGACGCTTGCCGCTTTGGTCGAGTATGCCGATGCCATCACGGTTTTGGGCGACATCGACCCGGCCGGCGCCGACCTGATCGATGCCCTTCGCCGCCCGACGTCCCGACTCACTCGCGACTGGAACGGTCTCGACAGCGCGACTCTCACGGGCGGCATCCATGCGCATGTCCTGGCCGAGGACTGGGTCGCCGAGGTGCGCCGGGGACAGCTTCCGCTGCCGCAGACTCCGCACGTGTGGACGCTCGAGCTCAGTTCGGACCGGCCGCTGGACCCGGGCAGGTTCGCCGCCGCAATGGAGCAGCTGTGCTGCGGCACCCACCGGATCCGCGGCTGCTTCTGGCTTCCCACCAGGGCCGACACGGTGTGCGTGATGGACGGCGCCGCGGGGCAGGTCAGCATCGGTGCGCACGGGCCTTGGCACGGGCGGCCCTTGAACCGGCTCGTGGCGACCGGCATCCGCGAGGGCTCGGACGCCGGCGCGCTGCGTGCCGCATTCGAGCAATGCCGGCTCACCGACAGCGAACTCGCGCAACACGGCACCCACTGGCTCAGCCTGCACGACGGCCTCGAGCCCTGGCTCGGCGCCATACATGACCTGGTCTGAGCACCAAAACCCCACGATCCCAGAAGGATTCAACCGTCATGGCAGTTCCCAAGCGCAAGACCTCCCGCAGCAACACCCGGCACCGGCGAGCGGCCTGGAAGACCACGCCCATCCAACTGGTGCCGGCCACGACTTCGTCGGGCGAGGACGTCCTCGTGCCGCGCAGGTTGGTGCGCGCGGTGCAACGCGGGCTGGTCGACATCAGCGGAGGCTCACGATGAAGGTGCGCAACTCGCTTCGCTCACTGAAGAACCAGCCGGGTTCACAGATCGTGCGCCGCCGCGGAAAGACCTACGTCATCAACAAGCAGAACCCGCGCTTGAAGGCCCGTCAGGGCTGACCCATCCGACAGCGCTGGTGTGCTCGACAGAGCTGTTGTGCTCGACAGCGCTGGCGTCTTGCGCGGCCCACTGTCACGCAACTGCCCGAAACACGCACGAGTGGCACGCAATCGCCCCAGTTGGCGACGACAAGGGCACCCCCGTGCCACTCACCCCGCGGCAGGACACCCCCGTGCCACTCGCCCCGCGGCAGGGCAATCCCGTGCCACTCGAACCACCGCACATCCGCGCGGTCGGCCACAGTCACGCAACTGCCCGAAACACCCGCGAGTGGCACGCAATCGCCCCAATTGGCGACGACAAGGGCACCCCCGTGCCACTCACCCGACGACACGGGCACCCCCGTGCCACTCGCCCGACGCCAATGGCACCCCCGTGCCACTCGAACCACCGCAGGACCATGCTTCGCTCCCCGGAAGGCGCCAGCAACCGACTCGGCGCGAATGGACCGCCGGTTAGCCTGGCTGACATGCCCGCTGAGGTCGCCGTCGTCGGTTCGGGCCCAAACGGTCTGGCCGCCGCCGTCACCATGGCTCGCGCCGGCCTGAGTGTCGATGTCTTCGAGCGAAATGACTGGGTCGGCGGCGGCGCAAGCACTCGCGAGATCACCCTGCCCGGGTTCCGCCACGACCTGGCCTCGGCGGTCCACCCGATGGCGCTCGCTTCCCCGTTCTTCCAGCAGTTCGAACTGAGCCGGCGTATCCGCCTACTCGTGCCCGAGGTGTCCTTCGCCCACCCGCTGCCGGACGGTCGGGTGGGCGTCGGACACCGCGACCTGCAATCGGCGGCTGACGCGATGGGTGCCGACGGCCCGGCATACGAGCGCCTGATGCGACCGCTCGTCGACCGCATCGGCCAGCTGACGACGCTGACCTCCGGTGCCCTTCTGCAACGACCGGTGCACCCCACTGCCGCAGCTTTCTTCGGCGCCCGGACACTCGAACAGGGTTGCGCTGTATGGCGATCGCGCTTCTCGGACGAAGTCGCACCCGCGATGCTGACCGGTTGTGCCGCTCACACCATCGGCCGACATCCCTCCCTGACGACCGCCGCCGCCGGCCTGCTGTTGACCGCTCATGCGCACGCCGCGGGTTGGCCGGTCCCGGAGGGTGGATCCCAGGCGATCAGTGACGCCCTCGCGACCGACCTGGGCACGTATGGCGGAGCCATACACACCGGCATCGGCATCACCTCGGCGGCGCAACTGAAGACCTATCGGACAGTGCTCTTCGATGTGTCAACGAAGGCGCTGGCCGCGCTGGGTGGCGATCGGTTCTCGACGCGGTACCAGTGCGCGCTGCGACAGTTGCACCACGGCAACGGCGTCTGCAAAGTCGACTACGCCCTCGACGGTCCGGTCCCGTGGACGTCAGCGGCCCTGCGAAACACCCCGACGATTCATCTCGGCGGAACGCGCGATCAGATCGCTGCAAGCGAATGCGCCGTGGCCCGAGGCAAACTCAGCGATCAGCCATACGTGCTCGTCGTACAACCAGGTGTTGTCGACACAACCCGTGCGCCCGCGGGCAAGGCCACCCTCTGGGCCTACACACATGTGCCGTTCGGATCTCCGCTGGACCGATCCGAGGCGATGACGGCGATGATCGAACGCCTGGCACCAGGCTTCCGCGACCTGATCCTGGCGCAAACCTCAACGACCGCAAGCGATTTCGCTACTGTCAGTGACAACTTCGCCGGCGGTGACTTCGCTGTCGGTGCCGTCACGCTTCGACAACTGTTGCGTCGACCGGTGCTGTCACCAACACCGTGGCGCACTCCGGTCGACGGGTGGTATCTCGCGTCGTCCGCCGCCTCGCCCGGCCCATCCGTCCACGGCCTCGCCGGCTGGCACGCGGCATCGACCGCGCTGCGCGATCAATACCAGCTGCCGCCACCAGATCTCGGCCTCGAACCGGCGCCCGCCTGAGCTGACCACCCGCTCGACGCTCAGCACAGTCACGTCATCCCCATGACTGATCCGCCTGATCATTCCGGCGGCGGACGCGGCAGGACCCAGCCGCGTCATACGTTCGCTGGTATGACCACGAGCAGATGGCAGCGGCGATGATCGAGGCGCGCGGGTTGAGCAAGCACTACGGCGAGCGAGCCGCGGTGACAGACCTCACGTTCACCGTCCAACCCGGCGTCGTGACCGGCTTTCTGGGGCCCAACGGCGCCGGCAAGTCGACGACGATGCGGATGCTGCTCGGCCTGGATCGGCCCAGCGCCGGCACTGCCTTGATCAACGGCGTCTCCTACACAGATCTGCAGGCGCCCCTGTGCGAGGTCGGCGCCCTGCTGGAGGCTCGCGCGATCCACACCGGTCGCTCCGCCCGCAACCACCTGCTGGCGATGGCCACCACCAACGGCATCCCCGCCCGCCGGGTGGATGAAGTACTGGACATCGTCGGACTCACCGACGTCGCCCGCAAACGCGCCGGCGGATTCTCCCTCGGCATGGGTCAACGACTCGGCATCGCCAACGCGTTGCTGGGCGACCCGCACACCCTGCTGCTGGACGAGCCCGTCAACGGACTGGACCCGGAGGGGATCCTGTGGATCCGCACCCTGCTGCGGCAGCTGGCTGCTGAGGGTCGTGCAGTCTTCGTCTCGTCACACTTGATGAGCGAAATGGCATTGATGGCAACGCATCTGGTGGTCATCGGCCAAGGCCGACTCATCGCCGAGACCACCGTCGAGGAGTTGGTCAGCGCAGCTGCCGATGAGCATGTCCTGGTTCGAACCGAGGACGTGCCACGGTTGCGAGCCCGTCTCACCGGCCCCGGTATCACCCTCACCAGCGACGCCCCTGACGAGCTTGTCGTGCAGGGCCTGACCAGCCGTGACATCGGTGCCGCCGCCGCCGAGCTCGGCGTCATACTCACCGAACTCACACCCCAGAAGGCCTCGCTGGAGGAAGCATTCATGAAACTCACCGCCGACAGCGTGGAGTACGACGCACGAGGAGTGGCGTGATGACGCAGGCGGCAACGATCGACACCACCGACGTCGCTCCGACCCGCGCCGGTGGCGACGCGAAGGTCACGCTGGGCCGCGTCACCGCCGGCGAATGGGTGAAATTCCGCTCGCTGCGCTCCACCTGGTACGCACTGATCGGCGGACTGGCCGTGGCGGTGGCTCTGGGCTATCTGTTCTCACTGCTGCGAGCCACCCACGCCGGCACCGGCCCACACGCATTCGGCGTCGAGGACCCGATCCGGGTCAGCATGCGCGGGCTGATGCTGGCACAACTGCCGATCGGTGTCCTCGGAGTGCTGTTCATCACCGGTGAATACGCCACCGGGATGATCCGGGCGTCCCTGTCGGCAGCGCCGGGCCGGTGGAACGTGCTGGTCGGCAAGTCGATCGTGCTGACGGTCATCACCTTCGTGCTCGGCACGATCACCTGCCTGGCAGCATTCCTGCTCGGACAGGCAGCGTTGAACACCCACCACTACGGGGTGTCCCTCGGCGCGACCGGGTCCTGGCGCGCGATCATCGGCGGCGGCATCTACCTGACGCTCGTCGCACTGCTGGGCCTGGGATGCGGGTTCCTGATCCGCAGCACCGGCGGCGCGATCGCCACCCTCTTCGGACTCTTGCTCGTGCTGCCACTGCTGGGCGAAGCACTCCCGACCTCGTGGGCCGACCACATCAACCAGTACCTGCCGATGAACGCCGGAACCCAGATCCTCGGCACCTTGCAAGACCCGCACAACCTCGCGCCATGGGTCGGCACCGGTGTCTTCGCTCTCTGGACCGCAGCAGCCCTGATCGGCGGAGTCACCCTGCTGATGCGTCGCGACGCCTGAATCATCAGCTGAATCCGACCATTTGCCAATACTTTTCACGAGGAACGTATGACGCACAACACCGCCACCAGCTCTGACGGACTGCGGCCTGTCGTGGCCAAGGTCCCGCAGATCACCGCGCTGTTCTGGGTGATCAAGCTGTTGACCACCGGTATGGGCGAGGCCTGCTCGGACTGGTTGGGCTCGATCAGCGTCGTTCTCGCAGCGGTCGTGGGAGTGTTCGGACTCGTCGGCGTGCTGTTCCTGCAATTGCGCACTCCCGTCTACCGGCCGCAGTTGTACTGGGCGACCGTGTCGATGGTCGCGGTGTTCGGCACGATGGCCGCCGACGGCCTGCACATCGCCGTCGGTCTGCCCTACCCGGCCACCACCACCCTGTATGTGCTCGCGGTGGCGGCGATCTTCACCGGCTGGTATCGCAGTGAGCACACCCTGTCGATCCACTCCATCACGACACCGAAGCGCGAAAAGTTCTACTGGGCAACAGTTCTGGCGACGTTCGCGCTTGGCACGGCCGCGGGTGACATGTCCGCGTCCACCATGCACCTGGGGTACTTTCCGTCAGCGGTCCTGTTCGGCGTCCTCATCCTGGTGCCCTTGATCGGATGGCGCCTCCTGAAGCTCAACTCGGTCGTCGCTTTCTGGGTCGCGTACGTGCTCACCCGCCCGCTCGGTGCATCGCTGGCCGACTGGTTGTCCAAGCCGCAGGGCCTTGACATCGGCGACGGGACGGTCACCCTCGTGCTGGTCATGGTGATCGTGGCGATCGTCGCCTACGTGACCGCCACGAACAGCGAGCCGGCAGACGACCTCGCGGTCACTCCGGCTGGGGCGATCGCCGATCGAGGCGCGCCCGAATGAATGCCTGAACGGTCAGCAGGACTGCGCCAGCCTGGACTCCCAGCAACGTGACCAGCACCATTGCCCACACCGTCAACGCCGATGTCACACGCCGTCCCGCGGTCAATCCGGCGATGATCAGCACGCCGCACAAAAGACCACGGTCGCCGGCCACGAACGCAGCACCGCAGTGATGACAAGACCGACACCTCCCAGTTGCACAACGGCGCGTGCTGCCGCGCTCACCTGGTCCCGACCGCCGCCAAGACGTCCGAAACGCACCACCAGGCACGCCACGATCGCAGCCACCACCACGTGCCCACCCTCCAGGACCACGTCGCCGGCGCCCGAAATCTGGGTGATCGACGAACTCTGGGCGTGCACGACAGCGACTCTCACCACGACCTGCCTGCTCGACGCCTGGGTTGACCGCCACACCATAGCCACCTCGCACCATTCGCACGCCAGGCGTGAATCGTCACCCGCACGGACGATCGAGGCCTCCGCCTCACGGCCGATGCGTCAGCGCCGCCGCGCCCGTAGCGTGAGAGTCACGACCGTGTGCGCCCGCTTCGTCGATGCCGCAGGAAGGACCACCAATGCCGACTGTGCGCGCCGAGCGCCCTACACAGGTGGCGACCGCACACCACGCACCCGGTCGCACACAACGATCACGGCGCGCATCGTCGGGCTGTCCCGTGTTGCGTCCTGACGCCTGACCTCTGAGCATTGCGGATATGAATTCGTTCGAGACCTACCTGCGCCGGCACGCCGGTTGGCTCGACGCCGCCCTTGTCGCCGTGCTTGCGGTGGCATCGATACCGTGGACGTTGCACGATCACCGGCCGCATCGGGTCGCGATGATCGCGGTCGCGGTCCTCCTGCCGGTTCCACTGTTATGGCGCCGGCGCTGGCCGTTCGAGACCTTCCTCGCCATGTGCGTCGTCGCCTTCGTGCAGTGGGTCTTCCTGCTGCCGGTGTTCTCCGACGCCGCACTGCTGATCGGCTTGTTCACCATCAGCGTCCGGGAGACGCGTCAGCGGATCATCGTCGCCGCCGTCATCCTCGAGGTCGGCGTCATCCTCGCGGTCTGGAAGGACGCGCGCCCCAATCCGAACTGGCTGATCGCCCTGATCATGTTGTCCGGACTGGTGGTCGCCGCTGCGGCGACCGGCCGCAACGTCCGGATGCGGGCAGAGCAGTTACGCGAGTTCGAAAACCGTGCACTACGGCTCGAGTTCGAGCGCGACCAGCAGGCACAACTCGCCGCGGCCGCCGAACGCACCCGCATCGCCCGCGAACTGCACGACATCGTCGCGCACAACCTCGCAGTCATGATCAGCCTCATCGACGGCGGCCGTCTGGGCATGGATCACAACCCTGACCAGGCGCGCACCGCACTGACCGAGGCAGGGACGGTCGGCCGACGCGCGATGGCGGATCTGCGGCAGGTGCTCGGCGTACTTCGCGGACAGCAGGACGACCCCGAACGCTCGCCCGCGCCGACGATCGCCGACCTCGACAGCCTTGTCGCATCTGCCCGCGACACCGGTCTGCGGATCAGCGTCCGTATGCACGGCGACCTGCATGACCTTCCGGATCCGTTGCAGCTCAGCGTTTTTCGCATCGTCCAGGAGTCACTTACCAATGTCGTCAAGCACGCCACCGGAGCGACGTCGGTCACCGTCGACATCTCGATGACGTCCACCTCCGTCGAGATCGACGTCACCGACGACGGCACGCCGACGTCGATCGAGCCGCATGCTGTCGGCCACGGGTTGTCGGGCATCAGAGAACGGGCGGCCATGTTTCACGGCACCGCGGACGCAGGTGCCGTGGCCACCGGCTGGCGCGTGCACGCGCGCCTGACCCGTCCCGCACGAAGCGTCGAAGCACCCATTCACGTCAGTGCAGGAGCCACCCATGAGTGACGTTCGCGTCCTTCTCGTCGATGACCAACCGTTGCTGCGCATGGGTTTTCGTCTCGCACTGGAGTCGCAGGCCGAACTCGTGGTCGTCGGAGAAGCGGGCAACGGCCGCGAAGCCGTCGCGTTGAGCGGCGAACTGCGCCCCGACGTCGTCGTGATGGATGTTCGTATGCCGGTGCTCGACGGCATCGCGGCGACTGGCGAGATCGTGAACGCACATCCCGACGTCAGGATCCTGATCCTGACAACCTTCGATCTCGACGAATACGCCTTCGCCGGATTACGCGCCGGCGCAAGCGGATTCCTGCTCAAGGATGTCCCACCGGAGGATCTTGTCTCCGCGATCCGCACCATCGCCCGTGGCGACGCGGTCGTGGCTCCGCGCGTGACGCGCCGCCTTCTGGAGGAGTTCTCCGGTCGGCTCCCGGTCGACGGCGATCTCGCCCCCGCGCACACCGTCGACGATCTCACCGAGCGCGAGACCGAGGTGTTGCGCGAGCTTGCCACCGGCGCGACCAACGCCGAGATCGCCGCCCACCTGTTCCTCGCCGAGGCCACCGTCAAGACCCATGTCAGCCGCATCCTGATGAAGCTGGGCCTGCGCGATCGGGTGCAGGCCGTCATCTTCGCCTACGAGTCCCGACTGGTCGAACCGTCCTGACACGTCGACAGATTCGGCAACAGCGGCATCAGGCATCACCGCTTGCGCCGCCACGACTGGTTCTCGATCCAGCGCCCGCCGGAGTCGCACCGCTCCCGACGATCGCCAACTCGCTCGCCGGAGGTGCGCCGCGGATGAATCGCATCCGCCGCGCGGCCTCCGACATACGGGCCGGTCAGACCTTGAGTTCCTCCGGCACGGCAGCGAGTGCCTGCTGGATCGAGTCGACCAGCCGGCGCGCCGACTCAGCGGTGAGCTCGAGCGCGATCCGCTGACCAGGCCCGCGGGACGGGTCGGCCAGGTCGACGTTGAGGGTGTGCTCGGCCATGGCGTGCACCGGATGGTCGAAGTAGGTCGTCACGTCGCTGACGTGAAACCACTTGCCTTCCGGGCCTTTTGCGCTGCCGTTGACCTCGGTCTTGATCGTCGTGTACGTGCACATGCTCAGGCCCCCAGGTGGGTCGCGAAGAAGGTTTCGATGCGCTCCCAACCGTCATTGGCTGCGGCGACGTTGTAGGACGGACGGTCAACCGCAAAGAACGCGTGACCGGCGTCGTCATACGAAAAGAACTCGTGCTGCTTGTGATTCGCAGTCAGGATCTCGTCGAGCTCGGCGACAGCCTCCTGCGAGGGGAACTTGTCGTTCTTGCCGAACAACCCGAGCAGCGGCGATCGCAGCTGGGGTAGCAGCGGCACCAGGTTGGTGACCTTCAGCGGGAAGTCCGACGAGGGCGTGCCGGTGACGAACGCGCCATAACAGTCGACAGCAGCGTCCAGATCGAGATGGCACGCTGCGAGCACGGACTGACGACCACCGGAGCAGTATCCGATCACGCCGACCTTGCCGTTCGACGTGGGCAGTGCTCGCAGGTATGCCGCAGCACCCGCGACATCGCCCACGAGGCGTTCATCCGGCACGCCGCCATTGGACCGCACCATGGCGGCCGCATCGGCCGGGTCGGCACCGGGCGCCTCGCGGAAATACAGGTTGGGGCAGATCGCGTCATACCCGAGCTCGGCGAAGCGGCGGACGATCTCCTTGCTCGCCCGGTCATACCCCGGCAGGTGGTGTATGACGACGACTCCGCCGCGGGAACCCTCCTCCTCAGGCTGAGCCAGATATCCCTCGACCGGGTCACCTCCTGCGCCCTCGAATTGGATGGTGGTCGCTGTCAGAGAATCGCTCATGTCCTACTCGTATCAAACGCGTCTGAGCGGTCGCATCATGTCCAGCGTTCTTTCGGCGACGGCGGCCACGATGACCGACATGACGACGGCGCACGCACAGACCTACACCGGCTCGAACCCCCTTCGCCGACTGCGCGCGGCCTGGAAGCATGACCTCGGCCATGACGAGCGCGCCGCCATCCTCGCTTGGGCCTCGTTCACGCTGACGTTCACAGGTACCCGTGCGCTCACCCACTGGATCAAGGACGGCCACGGTCCCAAGAGCGGCGGAATGTCGTTGGGCGGCAAGCACTTCCATCACTACAACCTCGGCATCGCGATGCTCTCCGCCCTCGGAGCGGCCTCCCTGAAGTATGAGGAACGCCTCGCGCACACCCCGCTCAAACCGCTGGCGTATGGCGCTGCCAACGCGCTCATCGCCGACGAGGCGGCGCTGCTGTTGGATCTGCAGGACGTCTACTGGGCCAAGGACGGGCGCAAGAGTGTCGACATCGCGATCGGCACCATCGGTTTCGGTGGCGCCGGCATCGCGCTGGTGCCACTGATCAAGCATTCGAACGAGCGCCGCGCGTAGCAGATGGCGCGACCACGTTCTGGTCGCTGCGATCCGGGCGGGCCCGAGGTGAGTGCGCTCATACCGTGTCCGAGACATGCCCGGTCTTGTGGGCTTACCCGGCGAATCGATTTGGCTTGCGTCTCGACTCGAACGTATGTACGATGAAGTATGTCGATCACACCACTGCTGGCCGAGTCGGTGGTGGAGTCTGCCTCCAGTTCGGAGTTGCTGGAAGCGGCGGGTGTGTTGATGGTGCGGGCGTTCGAGGTGATCTGCGGTGATGCTCCCGGGTTGACCCGGGACGAACTCTTGGCGCAGGTCGAGGCCGTGCAGCGGGTCGCGAATTCGGTGGATGGTGCCCGGGTGGTGCGGATGGCGCAGGTCGCTTCGATCGAAGACGTCACCGACCTGACCGGTGAGACCGAGGGTCCACCGGTGACGTCGTGGGTGCGGCACCAGTTGGGATGGACCAACGAATGGGTCTCCTCCGAGATCGGGGCCCTGCTGGCCTGGGGTCCACGCCAAGCCGATACCCGCCTGGACCAAGCCCTGGACGCGGTCACCCTGACACCGAGACTGTTGCGGGAAGTCGGGGCTGGCCGGTTAGCGGCGGAGAAGATGCACAAGGTCACCGCCGGGTTGGGGTCCGCACCCACGGACGTGGCGGCAGCAGTCGAATCAGCACTCTTAGACCAAGGCATTGGTGGGTTGACCACCACGCAGATTGCCAGGCGGGTCCCGAGGATCCTGGCCGACCTCGACCCGACCGCAGCAGAAACCTCCGGTACGAAGACGAGGGAGCGTGAGGTTGGAGTGTCCTGTCGCGCTAGTCATGTGCCGGGGTTGAGTGAGATCAAGGTCGTGCTGGACTCCGCCCAAGCAGCGCGGATCATGTCCGCAGTCGAGCAACTGGCCCGGCAACTACACCAGGACGCGGTGAAGGTGATCAGCCTGCCGCAATGCCGTGTCGACGCCCTGGTGGACCTGGTGTTGCAAAACGCACACATCGACACCCACCTCACCTTCCACATCCCCGTCCTGACCGGCGCCTACCCCGACACCACCGGCACCGCTGGCGTGGCTGGTGACGCTGGAGTCAGTGATGCTGGATCCGGTGCTGGCGTGTTCGGTGATGGTGCGGATACTGCACGGGCACAGGTCGCGGCATTGTGTGACCGGTTGTTCCCCGACCCGCACACCATGGGCTGGACCCAGGTCGTCCGTACCGAGAACAACCCACCACCGGATGAAGAGTGGAACCTTGATGGCGAGGGATGGTCCCCGTGCGGGTGGCCAGAACCACCCGACGACGTCTTCGATGATGATCCTGACCATGAAATCGACTGGGACACCGCCCTGGCACACCTGGTCGACTCGCTACCCGACCCACCACTGGACGGCGTCTTCACCGCCGACCCGCACTTCGGTGACTACCCCGACATTGGTGCCCCGACCAACCCGGTCACTGTGCCCGACACGGCCAACCTGGTCGCACCATCACGGCACGTCATGCCGTCGGCGTCAGCGCCGGCAATAGCGGGGGCGGGTCCGGTGATCGTGCCGGGCGTCGGCACGATCCTGCCCTCCCACGTCCACGCGTTGACCAGCACGCTGGGAGTGTCCCTGGCACGCACACTCCTGGACGCGACCACCGGTGTGCTGGTCCAAGCAACCTCCACCAAGTACCGCCCCACCGCCGGCATTGCCCGATTCGTCAAAGACCGTGACCAGCACTGCCGGTTCCCCGGCTGCACCCAACCCGCCACCTACTGCGACGCCGACCACGTCACCCCCTGGCCGGCAGGCGCTACGACCCCGGCGAACCTGCAATCCCTGTGCCGCCACCACCACCGCGTCAAACACCAAACCCGGTGGCAGGTCACCATGACCACCGACGGCGTCTGCACCTGGACCAGCCCCAGCGGACGCAACTACCTCACCCAACCCGCCGACTGAAACGTCTCCCGACCCGCCGGCAGTGGCAAAGGTGCGCCGCGCTGGTTGGTTCGACGCCCCTGACCGGCGATCACCAGCAACTCGCCCGACGACGGCCGGGGCGGTCAGCAGGAACCCTTCGAAACATCACGCCGTTACTCGCCCGTCAATCTGCGCAGGATCCTCTGCATGCACGCAAGCCCCGCCAGGACCTGATCCGTGGCGGGGCTCGCGTGCATCGCAGCGGCTCAGCCGGCGTACCGCTGGAAGGTCGCGCCCAGTCGCGGCAACGCCGCCTTGACGTTTTCGTGGGCCTTGCCGCGCACGCTTCCATAGGCCTTCTGCAGCGGCGCGCGGTCAGTCGCAGCCGCACGACGGTCAGTCACGGCGAGCAGCGCATCCGCCACCTCGTCGCCGCGACCCGCCAGATAGGCACCGAAGTCGCCAGCCCCACCGAAGTCGACCCAGAACGGGTCGAGCGCAACGGCGAAATCTGGCAGCATCCGGTCGGTTGCGGTCTCTGCGATGGTGGGACTGACCTTCCGAACCGCCGCGTAGGCACCTTTGATCGCCATACCGCCCAGCCCCTTCTTGTCCTTCACCTCGGCATCGACGACGCCCACCAGATCGGCGACGAGGTGAGGGCGACGCGCGGGGTCGAGCACAGTCTCAGAGAGTGTCACGAACGAGTCCTTGTCTGCGGGGTGTATGCCGGTGGCATTCGGGTCGAGCGCCACCACGTGAACGACCACGCTCCGCAACCGGGAGTTCCGGCCGCGGAGCGTGGTCGTGGAAAAGCGTTAAAGCGTCTCGGCTCAGAAGCGGCCGTAGGCCACGGGAGTCGTGTAGATCGACTGGATCTGCACGACGGTGCCCGGGCGCGGAGCGGCGATCATCATGCCGTTACCGATGTAGATACCGACGTGGTAGGCGTACGAGCCGCTGCCGAAGAACACCAAGTCGCCTGGCTGCGGGGTGCTCACCAGGGTCGCAGCGTCCATCTGGGCGGTGGCGGTGCGGGGAATGGAGATGCCGGCCTGCGCATACACGTACTGGGTCAGACCCGAGCAGTCGAAACCGGACGGGCTTTCGCCACCGTAGACGTACGGCGTGCCGAGGTACCGCTCAGCGATCGCGACGATGCCGGTCGCGGCCGGGAGCGTCTGCTTCGGGTTGGTCTGCACAGGACTCTGGTAACCGGACCCGCTGGTCAAGGAGACCGTGCTCACCGATGAGGTGCGGGGGCGCACCTGGGCTGTCTGCACGACGAGCGACTTGGCCTTGACGTTCGCGCTCAGCTGCGGGTCAGCCTTGACGATCTCGGCCAAGAGCTGACGCGCCTGGGTGGCCTGGGGCACGGAGTGAGCTGCGGGAGCCGCCGTGATCGTGGCGACTCCGTCAGCGGCCTGAGCGGCCTGCGGGGCGGCGATGGATGCGACGAGACCACCGGTCACAGCAACGGCTGCGGAGACGCGAGCTGTGGAGTTCAAGGTGGTCGAAAGCTTGCTCGGGGCGCGGTGACGACCGCGGGGGGCAATGACGGACAACGAGATACCTCTCCGGCGCCTACGAGGTGAGCTGTCGGGCTCGGGAGGAGAATTCCCGGTCTCGGCACAGCAATCCCCGTGATGCTGCGTCGCGACTTAGCCCCAAGGACGACCACTGGCCGCCCGGTGTTGGGTCCCCCGCTCCTGCCTTGCGGATTTCGCACTCCCGGAACGGCTGGCAGGACTCGGCGTTGCCCTCCGGGGGCTCTCCGGTCGGAGAGCCAGGGTCAAAGGTACACAACTCGATCGCGAATGTCACAGCGAGGTCACGAAACCCTCAGGAAATTGGAAGGAAGGCCCCAAGAACGCCGCGATTCCGGGGATCCAGACGTTCCCGTCAGTCCGCTTCGACGAAGACATGCGACGCGACATCCCGCGGCAGCGAGACGCCGTGGCCGCTGCGCGCGGTCACGATGACGCGATCGCGCTCGGCATACGCACTCACAGCCACACCAGGAGCGATGCCCCCGCTGGACAGCAGGATGATGGCGTCCGCATCCGCCTGGGCAGGTTCGCCGATGCGACGGACGATGAACTCCTGAGCCTCGCCGGTCAGCGCCTCGGTGATCGGCCGGACCCCGTCGCGGAACTTCTCCATCGTCTCGGCTTCGCCCAACTCCTCCAGCCCCGGGATGGGGTTCCCGTACGGCGACAGGTGGTGCTCGGTGAGCAGATCCAGGATCTTGCGCTCGACACGCTCGCTCATCACGTGCTCCCACCGGCATGCCTCGTCGTGAGCAAACTCGAGCTCGACGCCGATCACATCGACCAGCAGCCGCTCGGCGAGCCGGTGCTTGCGCATGACGCGGATCGCCAATTGCCGACCCTTGTCGCTGAGTTCCAGATGCCGATCCCCCGCCAGAGTCAGCAAGCCGTCGCGCTCCATCCGCGCCACGGTCTGCGAAACCGTCGGACCGGAATGGCCGAGACGCTCGGCAATGCGGGCGCGGAGGGCCGGGATGCCCTCTTCCTCCAGGTCGAAGATCGTGCGGAGGTACATCTCGGTGGTATCGATAAGCTCGCTCACAAAAGGTAAGCCTGCCACTTCGGGCCGACAGCACACCATCCAGCAGAACCCACAGGTCATTTCCGGGCACAGGGGGAATGTCCGGTTCGCGCCGGTCGTTGCACGGTCAGACGCTGCGAACCCCTCCCCCTGTGTACGCAGCGTCTCGAACCTTCGCTTGCGAAGGGGTGAGCAGGCCTTTGTGCCAGCTCGGAACGGTCGGCGCATGTCCCCTTAGGCGCCGGCCGTTTCTCATCTCGTGACGCCACCGACCTGATGTGTATGTCGCAGGCCGTCTCCCGGCATGCGGCCCCGCTCGACGCGACCCGCCCCAAAAACCGTTGCACACGCGCGCACGGAGTTTTAGCGTGGACGCACACGAGAAAGGAGGTGGTCCAACAGTGAGTTCATATTGGACGCGTGAGGTGGTTGCGCGCTAGCGCGACCTCGCAGTTCGTCGGCGACCACCTCCGGTGGACCGACGTAGCGGACGTTCGGTAGCTACTCCAACGCAGCCACCGCGGCCCGTGGGCGCGCGACTCGTCCATCGCGCACCCGGCCTCTCAGGCCGGAGCCCACGGGCTGTCCCCTGCCCACCCGGCGTGTATGCCGACCGCCTCAGGCCCAGCGGTGGCTCAGGGCTGGCGACGCTCGATGCGCCATACCGAACCGTCGGCGAGATCCCCTGCCGCGGTCCGGACGAACACCAGCCGGTCGTGCAGCCTGCTGGCCCGCCCGGCCCAGAACTCCACCTCGTCGCACTCGATGCGATAGCCGCCCCAGAAGTCCGGCAGCGGCACGTCGTCCGGCCGGTCGTGGTCCGGAAATGTCTGTTCGTATGCCGCGACCGACGACTCCAGAGCGCTGCGATCCGGCGCGCTCTGCGACTGGTGCGAGGCCCACGCCCCGACGCGCGAGCCGTACGGGCGCGACTGGAAGTACTCGGTCACGATGCCACGGTCGAGGCGCACGGCACGCCCGGTAAATCGGATCGCACGAAACATCGGCGGCCAGGTCAGCGCCGCAGCGATCTGCGGATTCGCTTGCAGGTCAAGGCCTTTGCGACTTCCGAAGTTGGTGTAGAAGCCGGGGCCGTCAGCCTCGAGGTAGCGCATGAGGACGGTGCGGACATGCGGCTGACCGTCGGCGTCCGCGGTCGCGACCGAGATGGCATCCGGCTCCGGCACGTCGCCCTCGGCATCCTGCCGGCGGCGGGCATCGGTGACCCACCGCTCGATCACCGGCCACGGCGCAGTCGGCAGCGCCGACTCGTCCAGGCCGTCTCCGTCGTAGTCCCAGCGCTTGATCGGTTCCACGGCTTCGACGCTACCGCTGGCAGACTTGACCACTGTGACTGACCAGATCACCATCCCCGGATCACTCAAACCGGCCGACGGCAGATTCGGGTCCGGTCCGAGCAAGGTCCGACCGGAGCAACTGGCCGGCCTGCAGGACATCGGCCGGACCGTGATCGGAACCTCCCACCGTCAAGCACCGGTGAAAACCCTTGTCGCGCAGGTCCTTTCGGACCTTGGCACGCTGTTCGCGCTTCCCGACGGGTATGAATTCGTCGTGGGCATGGGCGGATCGAACGCCTTCTGGGACGCTGCGGCCTTCAGCGTGATCCGCGACCGGGCAGCCTTCGGCGTGTGCGGCGAGTTCGGCGGCAAGTTCGCCTCCGTCGTGCGGCGAGCACCGTTCCTCGGCGAGCCGGTTGTCATCGAGGCTGCGGCTGGCACCGTGCCGAGCCTGCACGCGGTCGACGGCGCCGACACCTATGGCTACGCCCAGAACGAAACCTCGACCGGCGCAATGACGTCGGTGAAGCGAATCGCCGGTGTCGACCCGGATGCGCTGATGTTGGTCGACGCGACCTCCGCCGCTGCCGGCCTGCCGGTCGACCTGCGCGAGAGCGACATCTACTACTTCGCCCCGCAGAAGGGCCTCGCCTCCGACGGTGGTCTGTGGTTCGCCGCCATGTCGCCGGCGGCACTCGAGCGCATCGCGTCGGTGACCAACACCCGGTGGATCCCGGATGTGCTGAATCTGCAGATCTGCGTGGACAATTCGCGCCTGAACCAGACCTACAACACTCCTGCCGTGGTCACGCTGGCATTGCTGGCCGACCAACTGCAATGGCTGCTGGCGAACGGTGGCCTGGACTGGGCGGTCGCCCGGACACTCGACAGCAGTTCGCGACTGTATGCATGGGCGGAGCGATCGACATACGTGACGCCCTTCGTGCCGGATCCGGCGCACCGGTCACAGGTGGTCGGCACCGTCGACTTCACCGGCTGCGACGCGGCCGCCATCGCAAAAGTGTTGCGCGCCAACGGAATCGTCGATGTGGAGCCCTATCGCAAGCTCGGCCGCAACCAGCTACGCGTGGGCATGTATCCCGCCGTCGAGCCTGACGACGTCGAAGCGCTCACCGCCTGCATCGACTACGTGGCCGAGCGGCTGAACCACAACGGTGATTAACTCAGGCAAGTGACTGCCGATCTGAATCTCACCCGGGACGAATGCGCCGCACGCGGCGCCGCACTGCAGGTGCACGGCTACGACCTGCACCTCGACATCAGCGAGGCTGCCGACGCGGACCGTGGTGACTTCGTGTCGACCTCGACAGTTCGCTTCGTCAGCTCCCAGCCCGTCACCTGGCTGGATCTGGTTGCGAGCGAGATCGTGAGCCTGCGCGTCAATGGCCAGGAGCAGACACCGACGTATGACGGCGCGCGTCTGGCCCTCGGCGGTCTGGCCGACGACGGCGAGCGCATCAACGAGGTCACGGTCCAGGCGCGCTGCCGCTACAGCCGCACCGGCGAGGGATTGCACCGCTTCACCGACCCGGTCGACGAGGCGACCTATCTCTACACGCACTTCGAGCCGACCGATGCTCGACGTGCGTATGCCTGTTTCGAGCAGCCCGACCTCAAGGCCCCGATCAGCGTCACCGTGACCGCGCCGAGCTCATGGTTGGTCCGCAGCAATCAACCGGTCGAGAGCGTCGAGCAGCACGATGCGACGTCCACCGTGCATTTCGCGACGACTCCGGTGATGTCCACCTACCTCGTCGAGGTCGCCGCCGGGCCGTTCCACGAGGTGACCGACCTGTGCCGCATCGAGCGACCCGACGGCTCCACGCAAGACATTCCGCTGGCCCTGCAGTGCCGCGCCAGCATGGCCGAACACCTCGACGCCGCAGACGTCTTCGAGATCACCAAGCAGGGGTTGCGCTTCTTCGACGAAGCTTTCGGTTACCCCTATCCGTGGGGCAAGTACGACCAGGTCTTCGTCCCCGAATACAACATCGGAGCCATGGAACACCCTGGCCTGGTGACCTTCAGCGAGAACTCGTTCCTGCTGCGCGGCACCCCGACGTTGGCGCAGCGCGAGTCGCTGGCCGGGGTGATCATGCACGAGATGTCGCACATGTGGTTCGGCGACCTCGCGACGCCGAAGTGGTGGGATGACACCTGGTTAAAGGAATCCTTCGCCGACCTGATGGGCTACCTCGCGGCCACCGAGGCCTGTGGATTCGACGGCCCGTGGGTGAGTTTCGCGCTCGACCGCAAGCAGTGGGCCTACACGCAGGACCAACTGCCGACGACCCACCCGATCGTCGCCGACGTGCCTGACCTGGAGGCGGCCCGCCAGAATTTCGACGGCATCACCTACGCCAAGGGTGCTTCGGTCATCAAGCAGTTGATGGCGTACGCAGGACGCGAGGAGTTCTTCACGGCAGCACGGTTGTACTTCCGCCGGCACGCCTTCGGATCCACGACACTCGACGACCTGATCGCCTGTCTGCGCGAAACCTCCAGCGCAGACCTGTCCGACTGGACCACCGTGTGGCTGCACACTGCCGGACCCTCCGTCCTGACGCCGGTGGTCGAGCGCTCCAGCGACGGTCGTGCGGTGTCGGTTGCGGTCATCCAGGCCGGCGCCGATGCGATGACCGGCGAGCCCGTCTCGCGCCCGCACCGGGTCGTCGTCACCACCTGCGACCTCGTCGACGGCACGCTGCGGCCGGTGTCGAGCACGCCGATCACCCTCGCCGGCGAGCGCACTCCGGTGCCACTGCCGGAGGGCACGCGCGCGGACCTGGTGATCGTCAATGATCTCGACCTGACGTATGCCGTCTGCCGCCTCGACGAGACGTCGATCACCACGGCGCAGGCGCATCTCAGCAGCCTGGAGAGCACCCTCAGCCGAGCCCTCGTCTGGTCGTCGTTGTGGAATCTGGTGCGTGACGCGCAACTACCCGCCACCCGCTTCGTCGACATCGTCTGCGCGCAGGCTCCGAAGGAATCCGACGCGGCTCTGCTCGAGATGATCCTCGCCAGGTCGGCAGCAGCGCTGTCGTCGTATCTGCCTGCCAGCCAACGTGATCCGTTCGCGGAGCGGTTGATCGACGTTGCCGGAAGCGGGCTGTCCGCCGCTGCCCCCGGCTCTCCGGTGCAGCGTGCGTGGGCCGAGGCGATGGCCGTTCTCGGCGACGCCCACCGCAGCGCCGAAGGACTCCTCCGCCGCATCCTGGACGGCGGCTTCACGTCGCTGGAGGTGACTCCGCAGCTGCGCTGGGACCTGCTTGCAGCGCTGGCCCACCTCGGCGTGCTGGGCGAGGACGAACTCCACGCCGCACGCGACGCGGACCGCACGATGACCGGACGCACGTCATACGCGCTCGTCGTGGCCTCACAACGTGGCGCCGATTCCAAACACGCCGTATGGCGCGAACTGGTCGAGGGCACCGACCTGACGAACGACCACCAGCGGGCGCTGGTCAAGGCCCTCAGCCACGCCTCGCACGACGAGGTGGGCGACCTGGCACCGGCATACTTCGCGGGCGTCCGGACCTGGTGGGACGGCCGGTCACAGACGATGGCGATGCTGCTGGCGACCGGGCTGTACCCCGCCGCGGACCTGGCCGACGGAGGCGAGGACTCCAACCCGGTGGTTCTGGCGGCGGACGAGTGGCTGGCCACCAACGCCGATGCCCCGGCATCGCTGCGCAAGATCGTGATCGGCGCGGCCGACACGAACCGACGTCAGCTGCGGGCACAGGAACTGGCGAGCCGGAACACCTGATCAGCCGGAGCGTCCTGGCTGATCAGCTGCTCAGTTGATCAGCCAGGACAAGACGGTCACTCCGACGAGCGAGACCAGCGCAACGATGACGATCAATCGCTGCGCCCGCGGGGACATCATGCGACTTGTTGCGGCTCGACGCCGGTCGCCGGCTGCGAGGACACGTGCAGATGTGGCACGGGCCGACGCTCGACATGCAGGTGGACGTCCTGGCGGCGCATCAGATAGATCATGGCGACGACAACCGTAATGCCTGTGGCGATGCTGCCGACCAGGATGGTCCAGCGGGCACCGAACTCCGTGCCGATCCAGCCGATCACCGGTGAGCCGATGGGCGTGCCACCCATGAAGATCGCCATGTAGAGCGCCATCACCCGGCCGCGCATCTCCGGCGCGACACTCAACTGCACCGTGGCGTTCGAGGTGTTCATCATCGTGATCGCACACAGTCCCGTCGGGATGAGGAAGACCCCGAACAACAGGTATGACGGTGCCATCGCCGCGAGCGCCGAAGCGATCGTGAAACCGGCCAGCGCGATGAGCACGATCCGCAGACGCGGGCGCTCGCGACGCGCCGCCATCAGCGCACCGGCGAGCGAGCCGATTGCCATGATCGAGCCGAGCAGGCCGTATTCCGCAGCGCCCTTGTGGAACACGGTGGTCGCCATCAGCGCGATCGTGATCTGGAAGTTCATGCCGAAGGTGCCGAGCATGAAGACCATCGCCATCACGAGGATCAGATCGGGACGGTGCCGCACATAGACCAGACCTTCGCGGACCTTTCCCTTGCCGCGGGCCCGGGGAGCCGGGCGCAACTCGGAGCCGCGCATGAGTTTGAGGGCGATCAGCACGGCGACGAAGGACAGCGTGTTGAAGATCAACGTCTTACCCGTGCCGATCAGGCCGATCATCAGACCGGCGATGCCGGGGCCGATGAGACGCGCCGCATTGAACGACGTGGCGTTCAGACCGACGGCATTGGACAGCTTTTCCGGCGGCACCATCTCAGACACGAACGCCTGACGGCTGGGGTTGTCCAACGCGGTCGCCACGCCCTGCAACAGCGCCAGCAGATAGACGTGCCACAGCTGCACGACTCCGCCGACCACGAGCGCAGCGAGGATCCCGGAGGTGACCAACAGTGCCGTCTGGGTGCCGTACAGCACCTTGCGCTTGGAGAATCGGTCGGTCAGCGCCCCGGCCATCGGCGCCAGCACGACCACGGGCGCGAACTGCAGCGCGGTGACGATGCCGAGGTCGGTCGAATTGTGATTGGTGAGCTGGGTCAGCACCAGCCAGTCCTGGGCGGTGCGGCCCATCCAGGTGCCGACATTCGAGATCAGCGCGCCGGTGAAGTAGGCGCGGTAGTTGAAGACCGACAGCGAGGCGAATGTACGGCTCACCTGGCGACCACCCGACCCAGAATCTGACTTGCCTCCACCAACACTGCGCACTCCTCCTCGCTCAGGCCCTTGAGCCGTTCCAACATCCATGCGTCCCGTTGTCCCCGGGCCTTGCGCAGCATGCTGCGACCAGCGGGCGTCGTGCTCAGCTGCACGACGCGACGGTCGTCGGTGTCGGCGACACGAGCCACCAAGCCGCGCTCGACCAGGTCGCCCACGGTGCGGGTCATCGACGGCGCGCTGACGCACTCGATCTGCGCGAGTCGGCCCGGCGTCGTCACGCCGTCCTCGATCTTGGCCAGCACCGAGAACTGGTGCGGCGCGATCTCGGTGGCGTTGTCGAAGCGGGATCGACGGCTGATGCGCATACACACCGCGCGCAGGTCGGCTGCGAGCGTGCGGCGTTCGTCCGGGGTCATGTACTTAGCTTATCTCATTACCTCAGTTAAGTATTAATCCTGGTCGAAACCTCCGCGCACTTCATCCACAACGCGCGCCCCAGCGCTGTCCAGCCACGATCCGGTTTGATATCATTAGACATTCAGAAAATTCACAGTTCCTGCGAGGAAGCTGACCTTCATGACTTCTCCTGAGGCGCGGCTATTGGTGGTCGAGGATGAGACCAACATCCGCGAATTGCTTGCAACCAGTCTGAAATTCGCCGGTTTCGAGGTGCACACCGCCGCGAACGGCAACGAGGCGATCCAGCTCGCCGGCCAGCACAAGATCGACCTCGCTGTGCTCGATGTGATGCTGCCCGACATGGATGGCTTCACCGTCACCCGCAAATTGCGCGGTAACGGCTTCGACGTGCCGATCGTCTTCCTCACGGCCCGTGATGCCGTCGAGGACAAGGTCAAGGGCTTGACCGTCGGCGGTGACGACTACGTCACCAAGCCGTTCAGCCTCGAAGAGGTCGTCGCGCGCATCCGTGCGGTCCTGCGCCGCACCCACGTCGAGGACGACGCCCAATCCACCGTGCAGGTCGCCGACCTCGAGCTCGACGAGGACTCGCACGAGGTGCGTCGTGGTGGCCACGTCATCGATGTGTCACCGACCGAGTTCAAGCTGTTGCGCTATCTCATGCTCAACAACGGCCGAGTGCTGTCGAAGGCGCAGATCCTCGACCACGTGTGGGATTACGACTTCCGCGGTGAAGCCGGCATCGTCGAGAGCTACATCTCCTACCTGCGTCGCAAGATCGACATCGACGACCTGCCGACGCTGATCCACACCAAGCGGGGCGTCGGTTACGTCCTGCGCGCGCCGCGCGAGTGACGTCCCAGCCGTCCCTGTTCCGCCGGGCCAACCGCGAGCTGCACGCGATGCCGCTGCGGTTGCGCCTGAGCGCACTGCTGGTAGCGCTGCTGGCCATCGCTCTGCTGGTGACCGGCGCAGCGGCGACGGCACAGGTTCGGGTCTTCCTCACCCAACGACAGGACGCCGAGCTGCGGGCCGCTGCCCTGCCGCTGGCCACGGGTGCCATCGATTCCAATGGCACCGCCATACCGACGTATTCGTACGTTCCGACCAACACCTACAGCGTGCAGTTGCAGGACGCCACCGGCAACGTCTTGTACTCCGACGCCAACCGCGGCCAACCCGGCGGTCTGCGCCCCAAACTGCCCCGCCTGTCGATCAACAGCCCGCAGGTGCGCAGTGGCAAGATCTTCAGCGTCGGTTCCACGCACGGCGGCACCCGATGGCACGTCATCACCGGGCTCGCACCCGGCACGTCCGACCAGACGTATGCCGTGGCCGTCTCGATGCAACACACCGACGACATCGTTCGCCATCTGGAGCTGGTGATCCTCAGCGTCGGCCTGCTGGCCCTGCTGGCATGTGCCGTGCTGGGCTGGTTCGCCGTTCGGCGCACGCTGCGTCCCCTGCGCCAGATCGAGGACACCGCGCGCAGCATCGCCGAGGGTGATCTGACACGGCGAGTCCCGGCCGGTGGCGCACAGGACGAAGTCGGCAGCCTGTCCAAGTCGCTCAACGTGATGCTGTCGCGGATCGAGGACTCCTTTGCGGTGCGGCAGGCGTCGGAGGAGAAGATGCGGCAGTTCGTCGCCGACGCCTCGCACGAGTTGCGCACCCCACTCGCCACCGTCCGCGGGTATGCCGAGCTTTTCCGGCAGGGTGCCGTCTCCCGCCCGGAGGACATCCGATCCTCGATGCGGCGCATCGAGGACGAAGCGACCCGTATGGCGGTGATGGTCGACGACCTCCTCCTGCTCACCCGGCTGGATCGGCGCCATGCCGACGCCGAGAAGGCCGAGATGCAGTTCGCTCCGGTAGACCTGACGATCTTCGCCGCCGACGTGGTGCAGGACGCCAAGGCGATCGACCACAACCGCGCTGTCACGCTGCGCGGCCTGGACGGCGCGGTCCGCCCGACGCCGGTGCTCGGCAGCGAGGCCGGGCTGCGCCAGGTGATCACCAACCTGATGGCCAACGCCATCCGCTACACACCGGCCCGCTCCCCCATCGAGGTGCTGGTGGGAACTGCCGACGGATGCGGCCAGGTGCACATCCGCGACCACGGCGACGGCGTGCCGGAGAAACTGCGGTCGCGCATCTTCGAACGCTTCTATCGCGCTGATGCCTCACGCAACAGCGCGCACGGCGGCAGCGGCCTGGGCCTGGCGATCGTCGCGGCCATCGTCGAGGCTCACCACGGCAGCGCTCACGTCCAGGAGACCCCGGGCGGTGGTGCGACTTTCGTCCTGAAGATCCCGACGCTGCCCGCAGACCAGGATGATGAGCTTGCCACGGGCGCACAGGAAGTCCACAGTGACGGCGAAGCGGTGCAACAGTCCGGCACCGTTGACTGAGGCGTGACGCCGTCACGGCACACCGCCAGGTTCGAATTTCTCAGGAGGGACACACATTCATGTCGTCTGACCACACCCCGTCCGACGGGCGCAGCGACGAGGCAACCCCGCGGAACTCCGACAGTACGAGCCCCATCCCGTCCTCCGGAGCCGACACCACCGGGCAGCTGCCTACGCGAGACACCGACGCCACGTCACCGCTGCCTCGCCAGGAGTCCACCGGCGGATATCAGGGAACGCCGTACGGGCAGCAACGGCCGCCCTACGGACAGCAGCCGGGCCAGTCCAGCCAGTCCGGGCAACAGCAACCCGGCCAGGGCAGCCAGGGTCAGTCGGCGCAGAGTGGTTATCCGGGCTACGGTCAGCCGGGCCCGAACCTCGCGCGCCCTGGCAACGCCCAGCACAATCAGGGGCAGTTCGGCCAGCAGCCTGGCCCCCGTCCGCAACAGCCCGGCTTCCCGCCGTACGCCGGCGGCGCCCAGCAGCCCGCGACGGCCCACCACAGCCAGTCGCACCCGTCATACGACACGACCGGCGGTGCGACACCGCCACGGCGGTCACGTTCGTGGGTCGCGGTGCCGGCTGCGGCGATCATCGCCGCTGTCCTGGCCAGCGGTGGCACCTGGGCGCTGGCGCACAACGACAACTCCTCCAGCGCGTCCGGCACCAGCACCACGGTCGTCAAAGCCGATCCGGCCGACCTGGGCGACGCCAACTCGGTGAACTGGGCGGCCACCGCCAGCAAGGTGTCGCCGAGCGTGGTCTCCATCACCGTGACGGCGGGCCAGAGTGGTGACCAGGGATCCGGTGTGATTCTGGACGCCGCCGGCAACATCGTCACCAACAACCACGTCGTCACCGGCGCCGGCGCCAACCCCACCATCACCGTGACGCTCAACAACAACGAGACGTATGCCGCGAAGGTCGTCGGCACCGACGTCAGCACCGACCTGGCCGTCGTTCGGCTGGTGAACCCGCCCAGCGATCTCAAGCCGATCACGTTCGGGGACGACTCCAAGCTCGTCGTGGGCCAGCCGGTGATGGCCGTCGGTAACCCGCTCGGCCTGTCCGGCACCGTCACCACCGGCATCGTGAGTGCACTGAACCGCCCGGTCACGACCACTCCTGACTCCTCTGGTGAGAGCAGCTCACAGGCCGCGACCGAGTCCGCGACCACCAATGCCATTCAGACCAGCGCAGCGATCAATCCGGGCAACTCCGGTGGTGCTCTGGTCAACGGAACCGGGCAGTTGATCGGCATCAACTCCTCCATCGCCACTCTCGGACAATCCCTAGGTTCCTCTCAGTCTGGGAACATCGGTATCGGCTTTGCTATCCCTGTAACGGTCGTGAAGAACATCACCAGTCAGTTGATCAAAACCGGGAAAGCCGTCCACTCCGAAATCGGCGTGAGCGTCGATTCCCAACCGGCGACAGTGACGATCGGAAACGCCACCCAACAGGCGGCGAAGATTGTCAGCGTGGCCAGTGGATCCCCGGCCCAGAAGGCCGGGATCAAAGCCGGGGACGTCGTGACGGCGTTCAACGGCCAGCAGGTTGTTTCCTCCGATGCTCTGATCGGATTCGTCCGCGAGGAGCCCGTCGGGGCCAAGGTTGTGCTGACCATCATTCGTAACGGTCAGCAGCTAAACGTCACGGTGACGTTGGGTGAGGCCTCCTCCACCAACTGATCGTGACCATAGGGTCACCA
The DNA here is from genome assembly GCF_007829035.1 of Rudaeicoccus suwonensis. Taxonomy (NCBI): domain Bacteria; kingdom Bacillati; phylum Actinomycetota; class Actinomycetes; order Micrococcales; family Dermacoccaceae; genus Rudaeicoccus; species Rudaeicoccus suwonensis. Next base: position 478,724 of record NZ_VIVQ01000001.1, on the reverse strand, counting down.
GGTTTACTGCCTTCCTCCTCGCCTGGTGGTCCTGACGGGGTGGATCCGGCTTGTGACGGGGCCGGATCACACGAAGAGGCGCCTCTTGCGACATGGTCGTGAGGAAGATCGATGCGAGCTAGACTCGCTCTCTCCCCCAACGACTCGTCCCGAGAGGCGCCTCTTTCGTCATGTCTGCCTCCGACCCTCCGACCGTTTCGTATGACGCAGAGCTCGCCCAGGAACAGCGCTATCTCACCGCGGCACGCGCGTCGCTGGCCCGCATGCGCGAGTCCGCGATGGCGCTGGACCCCACGCGGGCCAGCGACGGCGACTCCTCCTACGACCTGGCGGTCACCCTCGCGCGACGTATCGCCACCTTGCAGGACGACCCACGCACGACGCTCTTCTTCGGTCGCCTCGACCACACCGGTGGCGAACCGTATTACATCGGGCGCAGACACGTCAGCGATGCCGGGGGTGACCCGGTGGTGCTCGACTGGCGTGCACCGGTCTCTGCCGCGTTCTACCGCGCCTCGCGCACCGAGCCGATGGGGATGCTGCGCCGTCGCAGATTCGGGGTCGACCACGGGCGGCTGACCGCCATCGAGGACGAGGACCTCACCGGCACCGACGACCGGCCTGACACACCACGCAGCGGCATACTCGCCGACGAGATCGAGCGCCCGCGCACCGGCCCGATGCGCGACATCGTCTCGACCATCCAGCCGGAGCAGGATCTCATCGTGCGCGCCGACGTCGGCACCACGGTCTGCGTCCAGGGCGCCCCCGGCACCGGCAAGACAGCCGTCGGCCTGCACCGCGCCGCCTGGCTGCTGTACGCCCACCGCGAGCGCCTCGACCGGACCGGCGTGCTGGTTGTCGGCCCCAACCGCGCCTTCCTCGACCACATCAGCGCAGTGCTGCCTGCTCTGGGTGAGATCCGCGTGCACCACGCGACCGCTGCCGACCTGGTGTCCGACAAGCCGGCTCGGGCGGACGAGACCGCCGATCTTGCTGTGCTCAAGGGTGATTCGCGGATGGCCGCGGTCATGCACCGCGCCGTCTGGGCGCACGTGCAGCGAGCGACCGAGCCGCTGGTGGTCCCTCGCGGCGTGCGCAAGTGGCGGATCCCGGCATACGAGGTGCAGGAGATTCTGGACGAACTTTCCACCCGCGGGGTGCGGTATGACGCAGCCCGGGCCATGCTGCCGCAGCGCCTGGCGCACGCGGTGCTGCTGCGGATGGAACGCAGCGGTGACTCCCCCGACGACCGGGTGCAGGACGCCATCGCGCGCTCCGCGCCGGTGCGGAAGTATGTCGCGTCGGTGTGGCCGACGATCGACGCCACCGCGGTGCTCTTCGCCCTGTGGTCCTCGCCGGAGCTACTGGCTGCTGCGGCAGCGGACGAGCTGACTTCCGACGAGCAGGCGATGCTGTTGTGGGACAAGCCGTTTCGCAGCAAGGGCAGCGCACGCTGGTCAGCTGCCGATCTGGTGCTGCTCGACGAGATCGGCGACCAGTTGTCGCGGGTGCCAAGCCTGGGCCACGTCATGCTCGACGAGGCGCAGGACCTCTCGCAGATGCAACTGCGATCCGTGGGCCGACGCTGCTCGACCGGGTCGGCGACCGTGCTCGGTGACATCGCGCAGGGCACGACGCCCTGGGCGACGGATTCGTGGGCCACGACGATGCAACATCTGGGCAAACCCGAGCACCACCTCGAGGTGCTCGATCGGGGTTTCCGCGTGCCGGCGTCGGTCATCGATTTCGCGGCACGGCTGTTGCCCGCAATGGCGCCGGGACTCGGAGCGCCGGTCTCGGTGCGCGAAAATCCCGGCCGCCTGGATCTGCTGCAGGTGGAGGGACCGGACGCCGTCGCCGACGCCGTCCGCGATCAGATCGGCGCGGCCAGAGGCGAGCAGGGGTCGATCGGTGTCATCCTGCCCGATGCGCGGGTCGCGCAGCTGTCGCGAGCCTTGTCGGCCGCCGGCATCGAGCACGGCCGCCTCGACCAGAACCACGGCGACGACAGCGACCACCAGGTCCAGCTGGTTCCGGCGACCGTCGCCAAAGGTCTGGAGTTCGACCACGTGATCGTCGTCGAACCCGCCGCGATCGCAGCCGCTGAACCAGACCGCCGCACCGGGCTGCGTCGCCTGTACGTCGTGCTGACCCGCGCGGTGTCTTCGCTGGCCGTCGTGCATGCCGAGGCGCTGCCTGTCGAACTCGGTGGCTGAGTGGGAAGACGTCGCCGTCGCCGGCTGTGGACAAGTTCTGCGGTCGTATGACGTGGCTACCTAACGTCGCTGCACCGACCCGCATCAGGCGGGCCCGCACCGGAGGTAACGCCATGGCACACCCGATCGATCCGTCCGCCTACGCCGTCGACAGCGGGCAACTGGATCTGCACAGCAAGGACATCCACGCAGTCGCCGCCGAGATCGACGCCCTGATGCTGGCGATGTCGCGCAAACTCGAGGTGCTGCAGGGCAGTTGGAAGGGCAGGGCTGCCGGGCAGTATGCCGCCCTGCACTCCGACTGGGAGCGCGCTCAGGGACAGGTGCGCAACACGCTCACTGACATCGGGGTCGCCGTCGGCTCCGCCGGCAGCGCCTACGCGCAGGTCGAGGGCGAGATCGCCTCGGCATTCACACCCCGCTGACGAACAGCCTCATCGACGGGCGACCGCACGGGCCGGCAGCCTCTCAACGGCCGGTAGCGTCGCAGACCCGCATCGTCACAGACGGGCCGCCAACTCTGTCGCCTGGCGAATCGCTCGCTTCGCGTCGAGTTCGGCGGCCACGTCGGAGCCGCCGACCACGTGTCGAGCGGCGTCGGTGTCGTCGACCAGGTCACGCACCGACTCCTGACCGGCGCAGATGACGATCGTGTCGACGGCCAGGACCCTTTGCAGTGCTGATCGACCCTGCCCGGCCGGCACGGTGATGTGCAGGCCGTCATCGTCGATCCGCTCATAGGTGACGCCGTCGATCATCTCGACACGGGCGTCCTTGAGCGCGGCACGATGCACCCAACCGGTCGTCTTACCCAGGCCCTTGCCGAGCGGCTCACGTTTGCGCTGCAGGAGGTAGACCTGTCGACGCGGCTGCTCCGGTTGCTTGCCGGTGAGGCCGCCCGCCGCGCCCGGATCCTCGGTCACACCCCACTGACGCTGCCAGTCCCGCAGCTTCTGATGTGCATCGGCCACAAGGAACTCGCTGACGTCGAAACCGATACCGCCGGCGCCGATCACTGCGACCCGACGGCCGGCCTCGACCTCGCCACGCAGCAGCTCGTCATACGCGACGACGCTCGGGTGATCGATGCCGGGGATGTCCGGGCGGCGCGGTCGGACACCCGTGGCCACCACGACGTCGTCGTATGCCGCCAACTGCTCTCGCGTTGCCTCCGTGCCCAGGCGCAGCTCGACACCGAGTACGTCGAGTCGACGCCGGTAGTACCGCAGCGTCTCGGCGAACTCCTCCTTGCCGGGCACCTGCATCGCGAGACGGAACTGACCACCGACGTGCTCGCGACGCTCGAACAGCGTCACCTCGTGCTGCTTCTCGGCGAGGGCGACCGCGGCGGCCAGACCGGCCGGTCCGGCACCGACGACCGCGATGCGCTTGCGCCGCGCGGACGGCACCGGCATGAGCACGAGCGACCTCTCGCGACCGGCACGAGAGTTGACCAGGCACCTGACCTTCTTGCCGGCGAAGGTGTTGTCCAGGCATGCCTGGTTGCAGGCGATGCACGTGTTGATTTCGTCGGCCCGACTCTGCACGACCTTCTGCGCGAACTGAGGATCGGCCAGCAGCGGCCGTGCCATCGAGATCAGGTCCGCCTGGCCATCGGCGAGGATCTGTTCGGCGACCTCGGGTGTGTTGATGCGATTCGAGGCCATCACCGGCACCTCGACCTCGGCCCGCAGTCGGGCGGTCCAGTTTGCGAAGGCCGCTCGAGGCACCGACGTCACGATGGTCGGCACCCGCGCCTCGTGCCAGCCGATGCCGGTGTTGAACATCGTCACCCCGGCACCGGTGAGCAGGTGTGCCAGCTCCACGACCTCCGGCCAGGTCTGCCCGTCAGGCACCAGGTCCACCAGCGAGATCCGATAGTCGACGATGAAGTCGGGGCCGGTCTCCGCGCGGATGCGACGCACGATCTCGACCGGGAATCGCATCCGACGGGTGGCATCGCCACCCCAGGCATCGGTGCGGTCGTTGGTCCGTGCGGCGAGGAACTGGTTGATCAGGTATCCCTCGGAGCCCATGATCTCGACTCCGTCATACCCGGCGCGCTGTGCCAGGACAGCCGACCGGACGAATGCGGAGATCGTGCGCTCGACACCACGACCGGAGAGCGCGCGGGGTCGGAACGGTGAGATCGGGGATTTGCGACCACCCGCCGAGCGCACCAGTGGGTGGTAGCCGTAGCGACCGGCATGCAGGATCTGCAACAGGATTCGACTGTCGTGACCATGCACTCGATCGGTGATGCGGCGGTGTTTGTCAGCGGCGCGGCTCGTGCGCAGCATCGAACCGCCCGGCAGTAACCACCCCTCGACATTCGGCGCGAAGCCACCGGTGATCATCATCGCAACACCGCCGGCCGCGCGCTCGACGAAGTAGTCCGCGAGGTGACCGAAGTGCTGGCTGCGATCCTCGTAGCCCGTGTGCATGGACCCCATAACGATGCGGTTGCGCAACGTGGTCGAGCCGATCGTGAGTGGCGCGGTCAGGTGGTCGAAGGTCACGTGGTTTCTTCCGGTTCGTCGGGCGTCGGTTCGCCCAGTGCCAGCAGCATCTCGTCGCACCACGCGGCTCTGCTCATCGCCACCCGCATTCCGCCCCGCAGGGTCAGCCACCCCGCCAACTCGGCGTCACCAAGCGCCGTGGCATCCGGAAAGTGGAGGGCTTCCGCCTCCCGAAAAAACCCGGCCTGATGCAGGAAGACCCGTCGCTGCCGACGGATGTCCTCGACGATGGCCGACCGATCGCCGAACGGCATGGCGCGCACCTTGACGGCGAACTCGCTGCGTAACTGCTGTGGTGGAGTGGGCTCGCGGGTCCACTCCAGGATCCGCTGCCGACCGGTCTCGGTCAGGTGGTGCACTCGCCGATTCGGCCGGCCCTCCGAGCTTTCGACGGACACCGCGACCAAGTCGGTCGCCTCCATCTTCGCCAGCACCCGGTAGATCTGCTGATGGGTTGCGCTCCAGAAGAATCCGTAGGACGTGTCGAAACGTCGCGCCAGGTCGTAGCCGCTCGCAGGTTCTTCTGCGAGAGCAACCAAGATCGCACTCTCCAAGGACATGCGCGTAGTTTTATATGCAACAAATTGCATGTCAATTCGGTTGAGTGACAACGCATTTTGTGAACCATGACATTTTCGATCCGCAAGACATGTTTAAGTCTCCCTGCATATAATCTTCACTGTGTTGACTCTTGCCACTACTACAGAATCCAGTCGATCGCGACATCCCGGCGCGGCGGCCACGTCGCACCTTGACGCAGATCGTCCCCGGCGCAATCGGTTGCCTTTGTCCGGACATTCGAGCGGCAGGCAACTAAGGGTGGTCCGCGACCGAATCATCGGCGAAGTCGAGGTCATGAACTGGATCGACGAATACAAAGTCATCTGCAACCGCCGGTGCGCCGACATCCTTGCGGCATCGGCAACAGCAGACGATCTCGTCCGCGCGGCCGTCGAAATCGTCACGTCGAGCGCCGTGGAGAACCAGGCACATCATCGGATGTGGTTCGACCTACGCAATCAGTGCATGTTCGACCACGAGTTGCGCCGACCGGTTCGCGAGGTGGGGAACCTCATCGAAGACCTGATCGCGCAAGTCATGTCACGCCATGCCGAGCTCGCCGGGGAGCAGCGCGAGATTCCGGCCCACGTGGCGGTCGCCACCCTCGATGCACTGTTTCAGCAAGCTGTCGCGTCAGCGACCGGCGGTTGCTCGGATGCGACCGACAAACTCCGTGACGGCCTGCGCTTCATCCTCACGGGCACCGCATAGCTGCGACGGCGTCGCCCGCTGGTCAGAATTTGACCTGGGCTCCCATGACGATCGTGCGCGGCTCCGGCAGCCGGTAATACTCCGCCGGGTTGGCCGCGTTGTGAGCCATCGCCAGAAACAGTCGTTTCCGCCAGTGCGGCATGATCTTGTCGCGATCGCGGTGAACCGTGATGCGTGACAGGAAGTAATAGACCTCGTCGGGGTCGATGTTCACGCCTTGGTCCGCCGCCAGCCGCAGCGCGCGCGGCACATCCTGATCGTCCTGGAAGCCGAAGTTCAGCTTCAAGGCAGTGATCGCGTCATACGGGTCGCCGAGCACCTCGACCTCGACGCGATCCTCGTCGGGCACGTGGGGCACGTTGTGCGACACCGCGGAGACGATGAAGACGTCTTCGTGGATCACGTGGTTGAACAGCACGTTCTCACGCAGCGCCAGCGGCACCGTGCGCGTGTAGGGGTGCATGTAGACCGAGGTGCCCGGCACGCGAGTGACCGGCGCGGTGTGCAGCCAGTCGACGAAGTCGCTGAGCGGGCCCTCCTTGGCGGTGCGTCGCTCGGTGACAATCTGACTGCCGCGCCGCCAGGTGAGCATCGAGGTCGCGACGCAGATCGCGATCAGCATCGGCAGCCAACCGCCGTGAACGACCTTGGTCATGTTCGCCAGGAAGTACGTGATCTCGAAACTGAAGAAGATCACGCCGACGAGGATGAGCTTCCAGCGAGCCCAGTGCCACGCCGACTCCGCATAGACCAGGAACAAGGTCGAGGTCAGCAGGAAGGTCCCGGTCACTGCCAGACCGTATGCCGTCGCCAACCGATCCGACGACCGAAACACCAGAAGCAACAGCATGACGCCGGCGAACAGCACCCAGTTGACGGCTGGGACGTAGATCTGACCGCCTTCGCTCTCGGAAGTGTGACGCACCGTCAGCTTCGGCAGGTAGCCCAGCCGCTCCGCTTGCCGCGACACCGAGTAGGCGCCGGAGATGACCGCCTGCGATGCGATCACTGTTGCCACGGTGGCCAGGACGACCAGCGGGATCTGCGCCCAGTCCGGCGCCATGATGAAGAAGGGGTTGCTGATCGCGCTCGGCTTGTCCAGGATCAGGGCGCCCTGACCGAGGTAGTTCAGCGACAGACACGGAAACACCAGCCCGAACCAGGCGCGCCGGATGGGCGCTTTGCCGAAGTGGCCCATGTCTGCATACAGCGCTTCGGCTCCGGTGATCGCCAGCACGACAGCACCCATCGCGATGAACGCGACGATCGGTCGATCGACCACGAACTGCACGGCATACGTAGGCAACAGGCTCTTGAGGATTGCCGGGTGCGGGACGATCTTGGCAACGCCGAGCAGGCCGATGACGAGGAACCAGACGATCATCACCGGCCCGAAGAACTTGCCGACCAAGGCTGTTCCGAATCTCTGCACGAGGAAGAGCCCGGCGATGATGATCGCACCGAGCGGCACGACCCAGTGCGACAGGCTCGGCGCCGGCACCTCGAGTCCCTCGATTGCCGACATGACCGAGATCGCGGGCGTGATCACGCTGTCGCCGTAGAAGAGCGACGCGCCCAGCACCCCGAGGATCATCACCACGACGAAGCGACGACCGCCGGGCCGGACCACCTGGCGGGTCAGGTGCGCAAGGGCCATGACGCCGCCCTCGCCGTCATTGTCGGCGCGCAGGATGAACAGCACGTACTTCACCGACACCACGACCGTGATCGACCAGAACACCAGTGAAATGACACCGTAGACGTCGCTCGGGGATGCGTGCACATGGTTGTGGTCGATGGAGAACACCGTCTGCAGGGCATACAGCGGGCTGGTACCGATGTCGCCGAAGACCACACCCAGTGCTCCGACCGCCAGGGTCATCATTCCGGCGCGCTTGTGACCCGTCGTGGCCTCGTTACTCACAGCGGATCATTGTCCATGCGAACGGCCATTCTGGCTAACTCGTATCACGCTTCGGCTTTCGCTTCGAAGTTTTCGGACCCGAATCTTCGACGATCAGCTGCATTCGCGACTTTCCGCGCCTGGTCGACCGACCAGACGGAGCCACGTCCGACTATCGTGATTCCGACCACACTGAGATCCGTCCTACCGATCTCGCTGTGGTGCCCAGGTGGACTCAGCTCACATTTCATCTCGTCTCTTGCCGACCAAAGGACGCACGCACATGCGCACTGTCACCCAACGGCTGAAGCTCAAGACCCTCATCGGCGCCGCCGTGGCCGCCGCAGCTTTGTCGACCGCCGCGATCACGTCGCCGATAGCGCTCGCCGCTACCAACTCTTCCGGCGGATCGACGTCGACGCGGTCGACGTTCGTCCAGCAACGCGTGACCACAGCGTCGAAGAAGCTGGCTGCCGCCTCGCCCAGCACGCCGTCAACGCTCACCGCATGCAATCACATTCAAGCCGCGGCCCAGACCCCGTATCTGTTGAGCACCAACAACAACTGGGGGTTCTTCGCGCTACCAGGTGCCGCAGCTGTGCTGCAACATCTGCACTTCCCCTCGGCAGGTGACTACAGCGACATCCCGGTACCGACGTGGGCTGTCTACTCACCCACCGCGAGCGCCAGCGACAACACCATGATCGCGTTCTACTGCAACGGCGACCTGGCCGTGCGCGCCCAGTCCGGAGCCCTGATCTGGCAGAGCAACACCGCCGGAAAGGGCGGCAAAACCATCACGATCAACAACTCCGGCAACCTGGTCATGACCAATGCCGCCGGCGGCGTGGTGTGGCAGACCGGCTCTCGCGCGGAGGCATTGGTCGCGAACACCGTCCTGCCGAGCAACCAGTACTTGCAGTACTGGCAGCAGGCCGTCGGGAAGGGGACTCAGAAGGTCGCCCTGTCGATGTACACCAACGGTGATCTTGCCTTCAGCCTCAACGGCAAGGTCCTGTGGCACAGCAACACCAAGGTCGCCGGCTCGCACGCGGCGGTGAACGCCAAGGGCCAGTTGACAGTCGTGTCTCCCACCGGCGCGGTGCTGTGGTCGAGCAACAACGGCTACGGCAGTGCCAACACCTACTTCGACACGGGCACCGGCACGATCGTCGTGGCGAACGAGAACAGCACCATCATCTGGCGGGTGCCCGGCACTCGCCTGTAGTACCGGCAAAAAACGCACGCGCACGTATGCCGCAAGGCTCGTCGCGCACGGCACAGCACGACGCGGTCGCTTCTTCCTCGACGGCAGAGGCGGCCGCTTCTTCCTGCCCTCACCGCCCTCGCGTCACGCGGCCGGATCTGCCCCCGTCGTGCGACCACGTACGTATGGGCGGCGCCCAGGAGGGGTGGCGGGTTATCGTGACCCCGACCACATGGGGATTCCGAGGAGAAGGCGATCAACCGGTGGTCATACACGGGGGAACCGCATCGGTCATCCTCCTTTCCCCAACCCTGAAGGACGCACCATGCGCATCAGCCGTCGATCGCTGAAACTCAAAGCCCTCATGTCCGCCACAGCAGTGGCAACCGCCCTGTCCGTTGCCGCACTGGCGTCCCCGACGGCATCCGCCGAGACCGGGACCACCGGGGCATCGTCATACGTGCGCTCCGCCGCCGAGCACCATCGACTGTCTGCCGCGGCAAAGGCATTCGACGGCGGGATCCCGCAGGCGCCCGCATCACTCACCGCCTGCAACAACATCAAGTCGTCGGCACAGATCCCGTTGCTGGTCAGCACCAACGAGAGTTACGCGTTCGTGGTGACTCCCGGTGCTGCGATGGTGCTGCAGGATCTGCGGCTGCCCAACGCGGCCGACTACGGCGACCTGGCCCTGCCCACCTGGGTCGTGTTCAACGGGTCGACGAGTTGGGAGGACGACACGATGCTCGCTCTGTATTGCAACGGTGATCTGGCGGTGCGGGCGCAGTCGGGTGCGTTGATCTGGCACAGCAACACCGCCGGCAAGGGCGGCAAGAAGGTCACGATCAGCAACTCCGGCAACATCGTCATGACCAATGCGGCCGGCGCAGTGGTGTGGCAGTCCGGCTCGCGCGCCGAGGCACTCACCGCAAACCACATCCTGCCAAGCAACCAGTTCCTGCAGTTCTGGGCCTACGGGGTCGGCGAAGGAACCCAGCAGACCCGACTGTCGATGTACACCAACGGAGACCTCGCCTTCAGCGTCAACGGCAAGGTCGTGTGGCACAGCAAGACGAAGGTCCCCGGCTCCCACGCCGCACTGACCACGCGTGGCCAGTTGATGGTGATCTCACCTGCGGGCAAGCTGCAGTGGTCCAGCAAGAACGGCGGCGGCAGCCTCAACACCGCGTTCGACACCAGCTCCGGCACGATCTTCGTGGCTGATGACGACGGCACTCCGATCTGGCAGGTACCTGGCACCAACCTGGGAGAGGTCGGCTGACACCGACCTGGCTCGACGACAGCCTGGCTCGACAACGACGGCCTCAGCGCAGGTATGCCGCGCGGCATACCTGCGCTGAGGCCCCATGATCGATGCGGCCGTTCCGCCTCCACCGGGCAGAAGCGGCCGCTCCGAACTCTCCGGCCAAGGGAGGTCGGCGCACCTGTTCTCCCAGGTAATCCCAAGGAAACTACGTCTATCGTGATCCCGGCCACACAGGGGAACTCCAGTCAGCACTGCTCGACCGTGGCCACTTTCTCCGGGGGGACCGCATCGGTCATCCTCTTTTTCTGACCGAAGGACGCACTATGCGCACCACCACTCGACGGCCCACGTTGAAGACCGTCTTGTCCACCACCACTGTTGCCGCAGCCCTCGTCTCGACCGGCTGCGTCACCGCAGCGGCATCGGCATCGGCCTCGACCGGCGTCTCCCACTTCACACCGGCCCGCGCGACCGCCCTGTCGCAGCGGATCGGTGCTGCGAAGGAGCTCGACTCGTCAACGGTGCCCTCGACTCTGACCGCGTGCAACAACATCCACGCCGACAACCCGACGTACTGGATCTCCAGCGCGAACGGCCGATACGACTTCGTCGCCGACCATGGCGCCGGAGTCATTCTGCAACTCGTGCAGTTCCCATCGGCCGGCGCCTACAGCAACGAAGCCTTCGGGACATGGTCTGCCTTTGACAACAACGTCAGCAAGGACGACAACACCTCGATCTCGTTCTACTGCAACGGCGACCTGGCTATCCGAACCGGGGCCGGCGGCCTGATCTGGAACAGCAACACCGCAGGCAAGGGCGGCAAAACTCTCACCATCAACAACTCCGGCAACCTGGTGATGACCACCGCCGCCGGTGCTGTGGTGTGGCAATCGGGCAGCCGCGCGGACGGGATCCAGGCGAACAGCGTGCTGCCGTCCGGCCAGTATCTGCACTACAACCAGATCAGCTACAACGGCCAGGGCAGCTACAACTCCTCGTTGTCGATGTACACCAACGGCAACCTCGCCTACAGCATCAACGGCAAGACGGTGTGGCAGACCAACACCAAGGTGCCCGGTTCGCACGCAGCCCTGACCACCAGTGGCCAGCTGATGGTCATCTCGCCGGCGGGCAAGGCCGTTTGGAGCAGCAGAAACGGTTACGGCAGCATCAACACCGGCTTCGACACCGGCGCAGCCGTGATCCAGGTCGCCAACTCCGCCCAGACCATCATCTGGCGCGTGCCCGGCACCGACTTCATCCCCAACTGATCGGCCGACCACGCAACACCCCGCTCGGTGTTCGACGTGGGGGCGGCGACAGCCGCGCCCACGTCGAACACCGACGGCATACAGAAGCGGCCGCCTCCCCCATCCGGGGGAAGCGGCCGCTTCTTCGTGCTGGTGAGCGCTTCGTCAGAAGCCCATATCCATCGGGCGTCCTCCTCGCACTCCACGTCGGCCGGCCGCCACGCTCCTACGTCGCTCGCCGCCAACCTCCGCTACGCGCTTCGTCAGAAGCCCATATCCATCGGGCGTCCTCCTCGCACTCCACGTCGGCCGGCCGCCACGCTCCTACGTCGCTCGCCGCCAACCTCCGCTACGCGCTTCGTCAGAAGCCCATGTCGCCCATGCCACCGGTCGGGTCGGCCGGCGCAGCGGCTGCCTTCTCCGGCTTGTCGGCGATGACGGCCTCGGTGGTGAGGAAGAGCGCTGCGATCGACGCGGCGTTCTGCAGCGCCGAACGGGTCACCTTGGTCGGGTCCGGGATGCCTGCCGCGAGCATGTCGACATACTCACCGGTGGCGGCGTTGAGGCCCTCACCGGTCGGCAGCGAACGCACCTTGGCGGCAACGACACCGGGCTCCAGGCCCGCGTTGGCGGCGATCTGCTTCAGCGGAGCCTCGGTGGCCACGACCACGATGTTGGCGCCGGTGGCCTCGTCGCCGCTCAGCGACAGCGAGTCGACCGCACCCTTGCCGGCCTGCAGCAGCGCAACGCCACCGCCGGCGACGATGCCTTCTTCAACCGACGCCTTGGCGGCGCGGACGGCGTCCTCGATGCGGTGCTTGCGCTCCTTGAGCTCGACCTCGGTGGCGGCGCCGACCTTGATGACGGCAACACCGCCGGCCAGCTTGGCCAGGCGCTCCTGCAGCTTCTCACGGTCGTAGTCGGAGTCGGAGTTCTCGATCTCGGCGCGGATCTGCTTGACGCGACCGGCGATCTGGTCGGCGTCGCCGGCACCCTCGACGATGGTGGTCTCGTCCTTGGTGACGACGACCTTGCGGGCCTTGCCCAGCAGGTCGAGCTCGGCGGTGTCGAGCTTGAGGCCGACCTCCTCGGAGATGACCTGACCACCGGTGAGGATGGCGATGTCACCGAGCATGGCCTTGCGACGGTCACCGAAGCCGGGGGCCTTGACCGCGACCGACTTGAAGGTGCCGCGGATCTTGTTGACGACCAGCGTCGACAGAGCCTCGCCCTCGGTGTCCTCGGCGATGATGACCAGCGGCTTGCCGGACTGCATGACCTTCTCCAGCAACGGCAGGAGGTCTTTCACGCTCGAGATCTTGGAGTTGACGATCAGGATGTACGGGTCGTCGAGCACGGCTTCCATGCTCTCGGTGTCGGTCACGAAGTAACCGGAGATGTAGCCCTTGTCGAAGCGCATGCCCTCGGTGAGCTCGAGCTCGAGCCCGAAGGTGTTGGACTCCTCGACGGTGATGACGCCTTCCTTGCCGACCTTGTCCATCGCCTCGGCGATGAGCTCACCGACGGTCGCGTCGCCACCGGCGGAGATGGCCGCAACAGCAGCGATCTGCTCCTTGGTGTCGATCTCCTTGGAGGCGGTCGTCAGCGACTCCGACACCTTGGCGACAGCCTGCTCGATGCCGCGCTTCAGCGCCATCGGGTTGGCGCCGGCAGCAACGTTGCGCAGGCCCTCCTTGACCATGGCCTGCGCCAGGACGGTGGCAGTGGTGGTGCCGTCACCGGCGACGTCGTCGGTCTTCTTGGCAACTTCCTTGACGAGCTCGGCGCCGATCTTCTCGTACGGCTCGTCCAGCTCGATCTCCTTGGCGATGCTCACACCGTCGTTGGTGATCGTGGGTGCGCCCCACTTCTTCTCCAGGACGACGTTGCGGCCCTTGGGGCCGAGGGTCACCTTGACGGCGTCGGCGAGGGTGTTCATACCCCGCTCGAGACCGCGACGGGCTTCCTCGTCGAATGCAATGGTCTTGGCCATGTGCGGTCCAATCCTCACGTGTGTGTGACGAAGCCAGCGGTATGGCGCCCGCGACGGACGGGCTCGTGCGGAGCGCCTTTCGGAGGCGACCTGCAGCGAACCCTCGCCATACTGCTGAAGTTGTCACTCTCAAGCAGAGAGTGCTAACGCCATTATTGGCACTCTCTGACCGCGAGTGCAAACGGCCGTAGCGAGGGGCAGCTCACGACACCAGCGACCGCAACTCCTCGATCATCCGCACCCGGCTCGCGGTGTCCGCCGCGATCGGCGTGACGCTGAGCGTGGTGACCCCTGCTGCGGCATACGCCTGGACGCGCTCGGCGACCCAGCTCTTGGGCCCGATCAACGATGTCATGCGCACCAGTTCATCCGGCAACGCGGCGGCGGCCTCGGACTTCTTGCCGCCCAGATACAGATCCTGAACGGTTCGGGCCGCCTCCTCGAAGCCGTAACGCTGGGCAAGGGTGTTGTAGAAGTTCTTGCCGCGCGCACCCATCCCGCCGACATACAGGGCGAGTTGGTCACGATGACCCTGCAGCAGATGGTCGACGTCGTCGCCGATCGCCATCGGCATACCGACACAGACATCGAGGTCGCCGAGGCTCGGGTCACGTTTGGCGCGGCCCTGCGCGAGCGACTCGCCCCAGACGTCGCCCGCACGCTCGGGATAGAAGAAGATCGGCTCCCACGCCTCGGCGACCTCTGCGGTCATGGCGACATTCTTGGGGCCGAGCGCGGCGATCATGACCGGGATGCGTTCGCGAACGGGGTGGTTGATCAGCTTCAGCGGTTTGCCGAGACCGGTGCCCTCCTCCGGCGGCAGCGGGATGCGGTAGTACTTCCCCTGGTAGTCGACACGTTCGCGGCGCCATACCTGCCGGCAGATGTCGATGAGCTCGCGGGTGCGACCCAGCGGGGCGTCGTACTTCACGCCGTGGAATCCCTCGATCACCTGCGGACCCGATGCGCCGATGCCGAGCATGAAGCGCCCACCGGAGACGTAGTCGAGGCCGGCGGCGGTCATCGCGGTCAGGGTGGGCGTGCGGCTGTAGATCTGCAGGATGCCTGACGCCAAAATCAGCCGCTGCGTGCGCGCGGCCAGATAGCCGAGCTGGCTGACCGCGTCGAAGGAATACGCCTCGGGGACGAAGATGATGTCGAGACCTGCGCTCTCGAGGTCGGTCACCTCCGCTGCCGTCTCGGCGAACCCGCTCGAGTAGTTCAGTGGCATTCCGATACGCACGGGTGACCTCCGGGGGTTGTATGGCGGTGGGCTCCGCCGGTCTACCCGCCAGTATCGCGCCTGCGGCGCGCTCGTTCTTACACAACCTTCACAATCGCCTGCCGGGACGCTGACATCCGGAGCGCATCGTCGGTGGTGTCGCCGAAATCCTCGGCGGCATCACTGCAACAGCAAGGACACATCGACATGTGGAAGAAGTACGCCGTCGCCGGCACCGCAGTAGCCGCCCTCGCGGGTGGCGCCGTGGCCGTCTCCTCGACGGAGGCGAACGCAGCACCGCCAGCAGCCGCCGTGAGTACGACCGCATCATCGACCGCCCACAAGGCCGACGGGAAGCGCCACGTCCGCCTCGGCCGCGGCGTCGTCTACGGCAGCTGGGTCACCAAGGACAAGAAGACCGGTGCGCTGGTCACCCATGACGAGATCCGCGGAACGGTCACCGCTGTGTCACCGACCTCGATCACGGTGATGGCACGCAACAACGTGGAGGAGACCTTCGCCGTCAACGGTTCGACGAAGGTGCGGATGCGCGCCACCAAGAGCGCCGGCACGATCAGCGGTGTGCACGACGGTGCGAAGGTCGTTGTGATCGGCACCGGTACGACGTCATACACCGCGACGCGGATCGACGTCGCCAAGTAACACACAGACACCGGGCGGCAAGTCATTCGCACGGCTCGCTGCCCGGTCAGTCGCGAGGTTCGCCGTCCATGCGCTGCGGCAGGCGGACGGTGAACCTCGCGCCGCCTTCTGGCGCGTGACCCGCCTCCACCCTGCCACCGAGCCGGGTGGTCAGTGCGTGCACGATCGCTAGGCCGAGTCCGGTGCCGACGGGCCGTATGCCGCGGTAGCGCTCGTAGAGCGCGGCCCGCTCGAAGGCAACATCCAGGTCTTCGTCGCTGAGACCAGGGCCGCCGTCGCGCACCTCGAAAACGACCTGGTCCTCGACCGAATCCAGTTGCAGCACAATGCTTTTGCCGACAGGAGTCACCCGCAGCGCGTTGTCGAACAATCCGTCGAGGATCTGGCGGATCCGAGTCGGATCAGACCGCAACCAGATCGGTGGCGGCGGCTGCCGGAAGGCGAAGGACACGCCCTCGGCCGCGCAACGTGCCGCCCACACCCGGGCGGTGTCGGCTCCGAATGCCGTCGCCTCGATGTCGGTCGGGTCGATGCGCAGCTCACGCGCATCCAGCCGTGCGAGATCCAGCAGGTCGTCGACCATGCGCCGCAGCCGCTGCGACTCCCCCAGCATCGTGGCTCCGACGACGGCCGTCTCCTCGGCGGGGACGACACCGTCGGCCAGTGACTCGGCATACCCGGTGATCGCCGTGAGAGGCGTGCGCAGATCGTGAGAGACCGACAGCAGGAAGTCGCGCTGGCGCTGCTCGGATCCGGCCAGCGCACCGGCGAGCGAGTTGAGGGCGGCGCCGACCTCCGCGATCTCGCTGGGGCCGGTCGTGGGCGCGACCGCCGCACGCTCGCCGCGTTCGATCGCAGCAGCCACCGACGCAGTCGTCCGCAGCGGGCGACTGAGTCGTCGGGCGAAGACGACGCCGAGCACCACCGCGACGACCACCGCGATGAGGATGCCCCAGAGCAGGCGCACGATCGCGTCGTCCGCGGCGGCGGCGGCATCCGACCGCCGCTGCGCCAGGACGATCGCGCCGGCGCTGGTCGGGCGACCCTGGATCAGCACCCAACGGCCGTTGATCCGCCGCTGCCCTGACACCCGCTCTCCCGCCAGCAGTTGCGCCTTGTCCGTGGCGGTCAGGCTGCGGGCGGCCAACCCGGTCGCCGGTTGCTCGACTCCCGATCGCGAGATGGTGACGAACTGTATGTCGAGCGCCTCCAGCAGACGACGCGCGCGACGTTGCGCCGTGTCGGGATTGCTGCCGAGATCGGTCGTGGCCTGGGCCGCATCGGCCAGCCGGGACAGCGTGGCCTTCGTGCGTGCTTCGGCCTCTCGCTGGATCAGCCCGTAGGCGATCGCGGCGGCGAGCAGCCCCGTGATGACCGCGATGACGACCGCGAGCAGCGTCAGGCGTGCGGTCAGGGATCGCAGCCGGAGCCTCACAACCGCGGCTCCTCTGCGCTGTAGCCCACGCCACGGACCGTCCGGATCGGGCTGGCGTCGCCAAGTTTGGCGCGCACCTGCGCGACGTGCACGTCGACCGTGCGACCGCCGTCCAGCGCGGCATACCCCCAGACCTGGCTCAGCAGCTGATCGCGGCTGAAGACCTGCCCGGGATTGCCCATGAGGAAATGCAACAGGTCGAATTCCGTTGCTGTCAGGGGGATGTCACGATCATCGGCCGCAGCGCGACGCGCGGCCGGGTCGAGGACGAGCGAGCCGAGGCGCAGCAAGCGAGAACGTCCCGGCGTGCCGGAGGTTCGACGTAGCACCGTAGCCACCCGCGCAACGAGCTCACGCGGCGAGAACGGCTTGGTGATGTAGTCGTCCGCGCCCAGCTCGAGACCGAGGATCCGATCAATCTCGTCGTCTCGCGCGGTGGTGAAAAGCACTGGGGTCCAGTCGTTTCCGGCACGCAGCTGGCGGCACACCTCGATGCCGTCGAGGCCGGGCAAGCCGATGTCCAGGATCACCGCGACCGGCCGGAGGCGACCGATCGCGGCCAGCGCCTGGGCACCGTCACGTTCGAGGTGGACGCCGTATCCGGCGCGCGCCAACTGCATGCGGACCAGTTCGGCGATCGAGGGTTCGTCCTCGACCACCATCACGAGCCCGCGAGTGGCGGCTGTCTCGGGAGTCGACATGGCGCCACTGTAGGCAGGTGAAACTGGTCAGATCCCGAGCGAACGCCCCACTATCTCCTTCATGATCTCGGTGGTGCCGCCGTAGATCGTCTGGATCCGGCTGTCGGCATAGGCACGCGCGATGGGGTACTCGGTCATATAGCCGTAACCGCCGTGCAGTTGCACACCGGCGTCGACGATCTTCTTCTGCAGCTCGGTGGTCCAGTACTTCGCACCCGACGCCTCGGCGGCATCGAGTTCACCGGCGACATGGCGGCGGATGCAGTCGTCGACGTAGACGCGGGCGATGCGCGCCTCTGTCGCCATCTCGGCGAGGACGAAGCGGTTGTGCTGGAAGGCGCCGATCGGTCGGCCGAAGGCCGTGCGGTCCTTGGCGTAGTCCAGGCAGAGCTGCAGGATGCGCTCGATGGACGTGACGGCGATGACAGCGATGGACAGTCGCTCCTGCGGGAGGTTCTGCATGAGCGAGATGAAACCGCTGCCCTCGGCACCGAGCAGGTTTTCCTTGGGCACACGGACGTCCTCGAAGATGAGCTCTGCGGTGTCCTGCGCGTGCAGCCCGAGCTTGTCAAGATTGCGGCCGCGTTCGAAGCCCGGCATACCGCGCTCGACCACCAGGAGGCTGATGCCCTTGTGACCGGCGTTCGGATCCGTCTTGGCCACCACGATCACCAGGTCTGCGAGAATCCCGTTGGAGATGAATGTCTTTCGACCATTCAGCAGGTAGTGGTCACCTTTGTCGACCGCAGTCGTGGCTATACCCTGCAGGTCGCTGCCGGCACCGGGTTCCGTCATACCGATGGCCAGGATCTTCTCGCCGGTGCACACCTCGGGCAGCCAGCGCCGCTTCTGCTCCTCGGTGGCCAGCTGCAGCAGATACGGGATGATGATGTCGTTCTCCAGGCCCACACCCAGACCGGTAACCTCGGCCGCGACGGACTCCTCGGTGAAGACGGTGTTGAACCGGAAGTCCGGCTGACCACCACCGCCGAACTCCTCGGGCACCGCCATACCGATCATCCCCGCGCGACCGGCCGCCAGCCAGGCATCGCGCGAGACGATGCCGTCGGCGTCCCACTGCTCGCGGTGCGGCACCGCCTCCCGTTGCAGGAACGCCCGCGCCGAGCGGCGGAATGCCTCGTGGTCTTCGTCGAACAGCTCACGGGTCGTCATTCGAACCTCTCTCCTCGAGTTGCCTTCTCCTGCAACAGTTCCGGCACAGCGAAACGTGGCCCGTATGCCGCTTCCAGTTCCTGCGCCCGTGCGATGAATCCGGTCAGCCCACCGGCATACCCGTTGATGAACTGCAGCACGCCGCCGGTCCAGGCCGGGTAGCCGATGCCCAGGATCGAGCCGATGTTGGCGTCGGCAGCTGCCGTGATCACGCCTTCCTGCACGCAGCGCACCGACTCCAGCGCCTCGACGAACAAGAACCTGTCCTTGATGTCCTGCATCGGCGGTTGCTCGGCGGCCACCGGAAAGAGCGTCGCGAGGCCGGGCCAGAGCGAACCTCGCCGGCCGGACTCGTCGTAGTCGTAGAAACCCTTGCCGCTCTTACGGTTCGGACGGCCCTGGCGAATCATCTCGTCGACCACCGCGTATGACGGATGCTGTGGCGGTGTCGCACCCTCCGCTTCCGCAGCAGCAGCGGTCGCACGCTGGATCTTCTGCATGAGTTCGAGGTTGAGCTCGTCGCTGATCTGCAAGGTGCCGACCGGGTACCCCGCCTGCGTCGCGGCCCGCTCGAGGCTGACCGGATTCACACCCTCGGCAAGCATGGCCAAGCCCTCACCGGTGAAGGTGCCGATGACCCGGGAGGTGAAGAAGCCGCGTGAATCCTGCACGACGATCGGCGTCTTGCCCAACTGCAGCACGAGATCGTAGGCGTGCGCGACGGATTCGGTGCTGGTCTTCGCACCGACGATGATCTCGACCAGCTGCATCTTGTCCACCGGGGAAAAGAAGTGCAGTCCGATGAAGTCGGCCGGTCGCTCGATGTCCTTGGCCAGGCCGGTGATCGGCAGGGTCGAGGTGTTGGAGCACAACAGCGCGTCCGGTGCGACGTGGCCGACGACCTCTGCGAAGACACGGCTCTTGAGCTGTGGATCCTCGAAGACCGCCTCGATGACGGTGTCGCATCCGGCCAGGGCTTCGGGGTCACTGGTGGGAGTGATGTGCGCCAGCAGTGCGTCGGCGGCGGCCTGCGTCATACGCCCGCGGCCAACTGCCTTGTCGCACAATCCGATCGAGTACCCCTTGCCCTTCTGCGCGGCGGCCTCGTCGACGTCCTTCAGGACGACGTCGATGCCGACCTTGGCCAGGGAGTAGGCGATGCCTGCGCCCATCATCCCGGCCCCGAGCACCCCGACGCGGTGGGCCTTGCGAGGCTCGATACCGCCGGGTCGTGAGGCGCCCTTCTTGATGCCCTGCAGGTCGAAGAAGAACGCCTGGATCATGTTCTTGCTGATCTGCCCGGCGGCCAGCTCGGTGAGATAGCGGCTCTCGATCCGGGATGCCGTGTCGAAGTCGACCTGTGATCCCTCGACCGCCGCGGCCAGGATCGCGTATGGCGCGGGGTAGGGCGCGCCCTTCAGCTGTTTGGTCAGCGATGCGGTGAAGGCGGGAATGAACTCCTTGATCGGACCGCCCGCGGGAGTCCCGCCAGGAATCTTGAATCCCTTGACGTCCCAAGGCTTGTGGACTTCCGGGTGCTGAGCGATCCACTCGTGGGCGGCGGTGACTGCAGCTTGCTCGTCGGGCGCAAGGGCGTCGACAAGCCCGAGCTCGACGGCCTGCGCAGGGCGGAACTTCGCGCCTTGGCCGAGCACCTTGGTGAGCGCGTCCGCCAGCCCGAGCATGCGGACAGTGCGCGTGACTCCCCCACCGCCGGGCAACAATCCGAGGGTGACTTCCGGGAACCCGAAGCTGCTGCGGTTGTCGACCGCGATGCGGTGGTGACAGGCCAGCGCAATCTCCAGGCCGCCACCGAGCGCTGAGCCGGAAAGGACTGCGACGACGGGAAACCCGAAGGTCTCAAGGCGTCGGAGGTCGGCCTTCATCGCCTCGGCGCCGGTGAAGAACTCCTCGGCGGTGTCCGGTGTCACCTCGCGCAGCCGGGTGAGATCACCGCCGGCGAAAAAGGTCTTCTTGGCGCTGGTGAGCACCACACCGGTGACGTCGTCGCGTGTCTTCTCGAGCCAGTCCACACATCCGTGCAGCGACTGACGGAAGGCGTCGTTCATGACATTCGCCGAACCGGCCGGGTCGTCGATGACGACGGTCACGATGCCGGCGTCGTCGCGCCGGCCGCTGATCGTGGTGGTCTGCAAGGTGTCGGACACGGTCAGTTGGTCCTCTCGATGATGGTGGCGATGCCCATGCCTCCGCCGACGCACAGCGTCGCCAGGCCGAATCGCTTGTCCTGTCGGTCCAACTCGTCCAGCAGCGTGCCCAGGATCATCGCGCCGGTCGCGCCCAGTGGGTGACCGAGTGCGATTGCGCCACCGTTGACGTTGACGATCTCGTGGTCGACGTCGAGGTCCCGCATGAAGCGCATCGGCACCGCGGCGAAGGCTTCGTTGACCTCGAACAGGTCGATGTCACCGACCTGCATTCCGGCTCGCGCCAGCGCTTTTCGCGCAGCAGGTGCCGGCCCGGTGAGCATGATCGTCGGATCGGCTCCGCTGACGGCTGTGGCCACGACACGCCCACGCGCGGTGAGCCCCTGCGCGTCGCCCGCCTCCTGCGAACCGATGAGCATCAGAGCGGCGCCGTCGACGATGCCACTGGAGTTGCCGGCATGATGCACGTGGTTGATCCGCTCGATCCAGTGATATTTCTGCAGGGCCACGGCGTCGAAGCCGGCCTGATCACCGATGGTCGCGAACGACGGCTTGAGCGACGCCAAGCTCTCGACGGTGGTCTGCGGTCGCAGGAATTCATCTCGCTCGAGCACGACGAGGCCGTTGTTGTCGCGCACGGGCACCACCGACCGGTCGAACCGACCGTCCGCCTGTGCCTTGCCGGCGCGATTCTGGCTTTCGGCGGCATACGTGTCGACGTCCTCGCGGCTCCAGCCCTCGATGGTGGCGATGAGGTCGGCGCCGATGCCCTGCGGAACGAACCCGGTGGCGTGCGCGGTCTCCGGGTCATAGGCCCACGCGCCGCCGTCTGAGCCCATCGGCACACGGGACATCGACTCGACTCCCCCAGCCAGGATCAGGTCGTGCCACCCCGAGCGCACTTTCTCCGCAGCGGTGTTGACCGCCTCCAGCCCGCTCGCGCAGAACCTGTCCAACTGCACACCAGCCGTCGTCGGCGGCAGCCCCGCCGCAAGTGCTGCCGTCTTGGCGATCACCGAACCCTGGTCGCCGAGCGGGCTGACGACGCCGAGCACGACATCGTCGATGGCCGCCACGTCGAGGGAAGGATTGCGCCGCCGCACCTCGTCGATGAGTCCGGTGACGAGCTTGATCGGCTTGACCTCGTGCAGTGATCCGGTCGCCTTCCCGCGACCACGCGGAGTGCGAACAGCCTCAAAGATGAAGGCTTCGGTGGGCATCAGACGTTTCCTTTCGTATGCCGGTCGGCGGCTGCGTCACGGATGACTCCGCTCCGGGTGAACTCGACAAGGTGGTCTTCGGCGTATCCCAGCTCGTGCAGGATCTGTGCGGTCTCATCGCCGCTGGTCGATACAGGTAACTCGGTGGGCGTACCTGAGAAGCGCGGCGCGGGTGATGGATGCCGTAACCCGTCACGCTCGACATACGTGCCACGAGCCTTCAGCTGGTCGTCCGAGGCAGCCTCGGACGGGTCGAGCACGGGGGCGACACACGCGTCGGAGCCGGCGAAGACCTGCTCCCACTCGGCGCGGTCACGGCCTCGAATGCGTTCTGCGATCACCGCTTTGGTGGCAGGCCAGGTCGCTTGGTCGTTCTGCTGCGCCGGGTCGAGATCAAGACCCAGGCCGTCGAGCAGCAGCGCGTAGAACTTGGGCTCGATAGCCGCGACCGACAGCCACTTGTCGTCACGTGTGCCGTAGACGCCGTAGAACGGCGCACCACCGTCGAAAAGATTGCCACCCGGTGGTTGCGCCCAGAGCCCGGATCCGGTCATCGCCTGGTGCATGCCGGTCAGCAGCGCGGTGCCGTCGACGATCGCGGCGTCGACCACCTGTCCCTCACCCGTGCGCGCGGCCGACCACAGCGCCGCCAGCACACCGGCGACCAGCAACATCCCGCCGCCGCCGAAGTCGCCGAGCATGTTCAGCGGTGGCGTCGGCCGGCCGGTCGCATCGACGCACGGGTGGAGCGCCCCGGTCAGCGCGATGTAACCGAGGTCGTGGCCTGCGGAGGCCGCCCGCGGACCGTCCTGGCCCCAGCCGGTCATCCGCCCGTAGACCAACCGCGGATTGTCCGCCAGCAGGACATCCGGTCCCAGGCCGAGCCGTTCGGCGACGCCGGGCCGGAAGCCCTCGGTGAAGATGTCGGCGCTGGCCGCGAGTCTGCGCACTATCTCAAGGGATTCGGGCTTCTTGAGGTCGAGTTGCATCCAGCGGCGGCCACGGTTGAGCACGCCGTGCGTTGGCGCCGTCGCCGCCTGATCATCGCCATCGAGGCGTCCCACCCGAATCACCTCGGCGCCGAGATCGGCCAGCATCATTCCAGCGAACGGCGCCGGGCCGATCGCCGCGAGCTCGACGACACGTATGCCGCTCAACGGCCCGGTCACGAACGCCCTCCCCGCACGAAAGCAGCTGCACGGGCGGCGAATTCGGGGTCTTCGAACTGTGTCAGTTGGCCGTCTCGCTCGCGGTCGAGGGCGGCGTCCAGTTCCGGCAGACATGCTGCGTTGACCGCCCGCTTCGTGGCAGTCAGCGCCGCGGCCGGTCGGGCGACGAGCGTGCGGCAGATGGCCGCCACCACGTCGTCGAGCTCGTCTGCTGTGCACACCTGTGAGATCAGGCCCCACTCCAGTGCCTGCCGGGCAGGCACCTTCTCGCCGAGCAATGCCGCACGCATCGCTCGTGCTCGGCCGGCCGACGCGGCGAAGCTCACGGTGGTGCCGCCGTCCGGCATCAGACCGATGCCGGTGAAGGGCAGCAGGAGGTACGAATCCTGGGCAGCGACAGCGATATCCGCGGCCAGCACGTATCCGACGGCGACGCCGGCGGCGAGTCCGTTGACCGCCGCGACGACCGGCTTGCTGCATCCCACCAGCGCACGTATGACGGCGCTGGTCGCCTCCATCGCCTCGACCGGCCGCTGACGCAGCCCGTCGGCACCGGTCAGATCGGCGCCGCTGGAGAATGCCCGGCCGGTGCCGGTGAGCACCAGCACGCGCAGTGCGTCGTCACGCTCGAGCTGCTCGACCGCCGCGATGACGGCCTGGCCAGCCGCGCCACCGACGGCGTTCAGTCGTTCGGGGGCATCGAAGCGCACGGTCACCACCGGGCCGTCGACGATCGTCTGCACGCCGCTCACGCGCTGCTCCCTTCGGCTGAGAGCTCTTGCCGCAGTTGGGCTTTGAGCACCTTTCCGCTGGGATTACGCGGCAGCGCAGCGACCAGGTGCAGTTCTGTCGGCAGCTTGTAACGCGCAATGCGGCCGTCGGCCCACTCGCGCAGCTGCGGCAGCGTGAGTTGTGCGCCGGCACGGAGGACCGCAACGGCCACAGGAGTTTCGCCATACGTCGGGTGGGGACCGCCGACCACGGTCACTTCGAGGATGTCCGGGTGTTCGGCAAGGACGTTCTCGACCTCGAGGCAGTAGATGTTCTCGCCGCCGGAGATCACCATGTCCTTGGTGCGGTCGACCACGAAGACGAAGCCCTCGTCGTCGATGCGGACCAGATCGCCACTGCGGAACCATCCGTTGACAAAGGCATCCGCGGTGGCCTGCGGATCGCGCCAGTAGCCCATCATCTGGGTCGGACCGCGATAGACGATCTCGCCGACCTCGCCCGGGGCGACGTCGTGCCCGAGCGGGTCGAGCACCCGGACCGCCAACGTCGAGATCGGGCGACCGACGGAGCCGAGTTTGCGGATTGCGTCCTGCTCGTGCAGCACGCACGTGATGGGGCTCATCTCGCTCTGCCCGAAGACCGCGATGCTGGAGCCTCCGGGAAAGACCTCGCTCATCCGGCGCAGCAGGTGCTCGGTGGCCGGAGCCGCGCCCCAGCTGAGCACCCGCAGGCAGATCTCGCGCGGCTGGCGCTCCTGCTCGGCGACGACGGTCTGCCACTGCGCCGGCACGAGGAAGGTGCCCGTAACCCGTTCTCGTTCCATCAGATCCAGGGTCGCGCCGGCGTCGAAGAGGCCGGTCTCCTGCAAGACGATCGAACTCCCGGCCAACAACGTCCCCGAGCAGACTCCGATGCCGCCGATGTGAAACAGCGGTGTCGCCAGGAGGGTGATGTCGTCCTCGCGGCTGTTCCACGCCTGCACACAGGTAAGGCCGTTGCCGTGCATGTTGAGGTGACTGAGCGTGGCGCCCTTGGGGCGTCCGGTGGTGCCAGAGGTGAACATGATGAGTGCCGGGTCGTTTTCGGCCACGTCGACGAGCGGATGCTCAGGGTGGTCGCCGGAGGCGAACTGCGCATAGGTCTGTATGCCGTCGATCGGCTCGCTCGCACCGGTCGCCACCACGACCGGCCGCTGCTGCGTGGTTGCCAGCGCCGCCTGCAGCCCGGGCAACAGTGGCACATCGACGACGACCACGGCCGGCTCGACGACGCCCAGCACATGCGCCAACTCCGGGGGCGCGAAGCGGAAGTTGACCGGCACCACAACGGCTCCGATGCGCTGCGCCCCGATGGTCGCGTAGATGAACTCGGGCCGGTTGAGCATCAGCAGCGCGACGCGGTCACCGGCACGAACGCCTGCGGCATACAGCGCGTCGGCGAAATCGTCTGCGAAACGGTCGAATTCGCGCCAACTGACGGATCGACCCTGCCACCGTATGGCGGTGCGCTCGCCGAGTTGGAAGGCGTGTCGCCGCAGCAGGTTGGGCCAGGTGATCCGGCGAACGGCACGAGTGGCTTCATCCATCGGGACGGCATCAGCAGGCACGGTCATCTGGTTTCCATCTTCCCGGCACGTCATGGGCGGTAGACCCACATACTGACATAGCGCTCGCTAAGCTGACAGTCGAATTCGGGAAAGGATTTCGATGTCTGCCATCACCGACTGGCGCCGCTACCCCGACGCGGACCTGCCCCCGATCCTGCAGGCCTCGCTCGCGGAGTTCGTCGAGCACGGCTACGACGGCACCTCCGTGCGCAACATCGCCGGGCGACTCGGGGTCACCGTGCCGGCGCTGTACTACCACTACGAGAACAAGCAGGCACTGCTCGTCGCGCTGCTCGAGCGGGCCATGGACCTCGTCGACTCCCACACCCGCGCAGCAGCCGACGAAGCAGGAGCCGACCCGGTCGCCCGACTCGCGGCGATCGTCGAGGCGATCGCGCTCTACATGGCGCAGCACGCGAAGCTGGCGTTCCTGCATTCCGAACTGCGATCGCTCACCGATGAGCACCGGGCTCGGTATGTCGCACGGCGGGATGCACTCGAGAGCCTGTTGCGCGACTGCCTCGAACAAGGATTGCGCAGCGGGGAATTCAGCACACCATGGGTCGCGGACTGCGCGCGGGCCATATTGTCGATGTGCCAGGGCATCGCCGGGTGGTACGACCCACACGGCGCCGATGATCCGTCGGCGATCGCGCGCAGACACGTGCAGTTGTCGTTGTCGATGATGGGCGCCTCGGCAACGGGCATGTCAGTCACCGCCTCAGAAGGAGCACACCAAGGATGAAGGGTCTCAACGGCCGCACCGCCATCGTCACGGGAGCCAGCCGAGGCATCGGGCTCGCCGTCGCCCAGCGACTGGTCGACGAGGGCGCCAATGTCGTGATCACCGCGCGCAATGCCGAACCACTCGAGCAAGCCGCTGCCGCTCTCGGTGAGAACGCGCACTGGGTGGCGGGCAAGGCGGACGACCCGGCGCACCAGGACGAGGTGGTCGCCGCAGCGCTGTCCTTCGGCAGTCTGGACTTCCTGGTCAACAACACCGGCATCAATCCGGCGTACGGGCCATTACTGGACGTCGATGCCGACGTGGCCCGAAAGATCATGGACGTCAACGTGATTGCCGCGTTGTCATGGGTTCAGAAGGTCAACGCCGCAGCCCTTGCCGAGCACGGCGGAGCGATCGTCAACATCGCGTCGGTCGCCGGTCTGCGACCCGCACCCGGCATCGGCATGTATGGCGTGAGCAAGGCCGCCCTCGTGCACCTCACCGAGGAACTGGCCGTAGAGCTCGGCCCGAGAACACGCGTCAACGCCGTCGCGCCGGCTGTCGTCAAGACCCAGTTCGCGACAGCGCTGTACGAAGGCAAGGAGGAGCAGGTGGCCCGGCCGTATGCGCTGAAGAGACTCGGCGAGCCGGACGACATCGGCAGCGTCGTGACCTTCCTGCTGTCCGACGACGCGGGCTGGATGACCGGCCAGACGATTGTCGTCGACGGCGGGGTACTGCTCGGCGGCGGCGTCTGATGTCACAGCCACCGGGCTTGGATCTCGTTGCGCTGCAGGCATTTTTGGACGAAGCAAGCCCTGGCCTGCTTACTGGCGGGCTGCACGCGGAACTGATTGCCGGTGGCAAGTCGAACCTCACGTATGTCGTGTCCGACGGCAGCCGCGACGTGGTCGTCCGCCGGCCGCCGTTGGGTCACGTGCTCGCCACCGCACACGACATGAGCCGCGAACACCGAGTGATGGCAGCGCTGTCGGGCACGCCGGTGCCGGTGCCTCACATGTATGCCGAATGCACCGACACGTCGGTGATCGGCGCACCGTTCTATGTCATGGAGCGCGTCGGTGGAACGCCATACAGAACCTCTGACGAGCTGAAGCCGTTGGGGCCGAATCGAACTCGCGCCATCGCCGACGATGTCACCGACACGCTCGTGGCGCTCCACTCGGTCGATCCGGCCTCCGTCGGACTGTCCGACTTCGGCCGGCCCGACGGCTATCTGGAACGGCAGGTGCGTCGATGGAAGGCACAGATGGACGGCTCCGCGTCACGCGAGTTGCACGGCGAGCAGGAGCTGCACGAGCGTCTCGCGGCGTCGATCCCGGCATCGGCCGAGGCGACGATCGTGCACGGCGACTACCGGATGGACAACACCCTCGTCGACGACAGCGACCACGTTTGCGCCGTGCTCGACTGGGAGATGGCGACGCTCGGCGACCCACTCGCGGACGTCGCCTTGATGCTGGTCTACCAGTCGTTGGCGTCGATCGCTCCGCACGCGGTCTCGACCGTGTCGCAGGCGCCCGGGCACCCCACCCGCGACGACATCGCGCAGCGGTATTCGGAACGGTCGGGGCGCGACCTGTCGCATCTGGCATTCCACGAGGCGTTGGCCTACTACAAGCTCGCCGCGATCCTCGAAGGGATCTACTTCCGCTTCACCCAGGGACAGACGGTCGGAGCCGGCTTCGAAGACATCGGCGCCGCGACGGAGCCGCTGCTCGCAGCCGGGCTGGACGTCATACAGAACTACACACCGAACTGAAAGCAGAGACGTAGCAATGGATTTCGAGTTCGATGCAAAGACACAGGAGCTGCAGGCCGCTGTACGCACCTTCCTGGACGAGCAGGTGCGGCCGGCCGAGCCGGTGTTCCACGAGCAGCTCGCCCACCAGAGCGACCCGTGGGCGTGGAGCACCGTGCCGGTGCTGCAGGAGTTGCGCGACAAAGCCAAGGCGCAGGGATTGTGGAATCTGTTTCTCCCGGGCGAGCACGGCGCCGGCCTGACGAACCTGCAGTACGCCCCGCTCGCCGAGATCACCGGCCGCTCGCACCTGGCGCCGGCGGCGCTCAACTGTGCAGCCCCGGACACCGGCAACATGGAGGTGCTCAGCGAATTCGGCACGCCCGAACAGCAGGAACAGTGGCTGAAACCGTTGCTGTCAGGGGAGATTCGCTCTGCCTTCGCCATGACGGAGCCCGAGGTCGCATCCTCGGACGCGACCAACATCGCGACCCGGATCGAGCGCGACGGCGACGAATACGTCGTCAACGGTCGCAAGTGGTGGATCACCGGCGCCATGGATCCGAACGCCAAGATCTTCATCGTGATGGGCAAGACCGACCCGACCGCGGACCGGCACCGGCAGCAGTCGCAGATTCTCGTCCCCCGCGACACCCCCGGCGTCGAGGTCAAACGCGGAATGACCGTTTACGGGTATGACGACAACGATCACGGCGGGCACGCCGAACTGCAGTTCCACGACGTGCGCGTGCCGGCGAGCAACATCATCGCCGGTGAGGGTCTCGGCTTCGCGATCGCGCAAGCCCGGCTCGGGCCGGGCCGGATCCACCACTGCATGCGGTCCATCGGACTTGCCGAGGTCGCCATCGAGTCGATGTGCGCGCGGGCCGACAGCCGGGAGACCTTCGGTCGAAAGTTGTCCGAACAGGGAGTCATCCGCAACTGGATCGCCGAATCGCGGGTCAAGCTGGAGCAGTTGCGGCTGCTCGTGCTCAAGACGGCCTGGCTGATGGACACCGTCGGCAACACGGGCGCCCATCGCGAGATCCAGGCGATCAAGATCGCGACTCCCGAGACGGTCCAGTGGATCCTCGACAAGGCGATCCAGACGCATGGTGCAGGTGGCCTGTCACAGGACTTCCCGCTGGCGCGCGCGTATGCCGGGATCCGCACGTTGCGTTTCGCCGACGGCCCGGACGAGGTGCACAAGGCCTCGCTCGCGCGGGCCGAACTGCGCCGTCAGGCGGCAGCTCGCGACTGACATCGAGGGATATTCGACGAACGGGCGCCTACTGGCGCCCGTACGTTGCGTGGTCCAGTGATTCCACCCGCCACCTACGACCCGCCAGCAACGCTGGGGTGGTTAGAAAGACGATTACTTCCGGTCGCGGTCGCGATACTGGGAAGTAATCGTCATCTCGACCAGGCACTCGCCGCGCGGGGCATCCCGGGCACCCATAAGTCGCCGATTCGGCGACTCGGGAGGCGACGGCGGATGCGGTGGGCGCCACGCCGAACATGTACCCGCGCAACCTCTGAGGTCATCTTTTGCGGAGGTCAGCCTCCGGCATACAGCCCGGCTGAAACCGTCAGCTGTCGATCTCGAAGCCCAGGCGGCGTGCGGTGCGCTGCCGCATCCGGCCGGCGCGCAGCCGTTGCAAGCGCTTGACCAGCATCGGGTCGTGCTCAAGCGCGGCCGGCATGTCGATGACGGCGTTGAGCACCTGGTAATAGCGAGTCGAACTCATGTCGAAGGTCTCGCGGATCGCCTGCTCCTTGGCACCCTGCAGCTTCCACCAGTTGCGCTCGAAGGCCAGCACGGCGCTGTCGCGCTCGCTCAACCGCGTTGCCTCGGCGTCTTCGGACTGCGTGGCATGCTGCTGTGCGGCGCTCACAAGGGATCCTCTCGGGTGCGGAAAAGGTCTGCCTCGATGATAGGGCCGAATCACACGCATGTCATTCCGGCAAGCACCCACGTCGGCATGTCGTGACGGATGTGACTCGTGGTGCGCAGACCGCCGCTCCTGCCGAGGTCGTCCGACCACCGCGTCTCACCACCGAAGATGCGTCCAGCCTCCCATCAGCTTCTGCTCCTATCTTCTGCGACTATGTCGCATGTGATGTCCGCCTCACCGGAGCGCGCAGCCGAGGTTCGACCGTTGGAAGCACGATGACCAGCGAATCGGTGGCTGTGGCAACGACCACGAACAGCAGGTGGGCCGCTATCAAAGCCTCGCTCACGCCCCGGGAGTGGCGCCGGGCCGGGTGGATGTTCGGTTCGATCGCCCTGCTGCACGTGGTCGGCTTCGGTGTCTTCGCGTTCCTGGTGATCCCCCACCACTACCGCGGCCTCGGCATCGGAATCGCCGTCACGGCATACACCCTGGGGCTGCGGCACGCCTTCGACGCGGACCACATCTCCGCCATCGACAACACGACCCGCAAGCTGATGAGCGACGGACAGCGCCCGCTCAGCGTGGGGTATTTCTTCTCGCTCGGCCACTCCACGATCGTGGTGGCCATCGGCATCGGCATCGTCGTCGCCGAAAAAACCGTCTACTCGGCAGTCTCGAACAACAACTCGTCCCTTGAGCAGTTCGGCGGCGTCTTCGGCACGATCGTGTCGGCGGCCTTCCTCTATCTGATCGCGTTGATGAACATCGTCATCCTGGTCGGCATCGTCAAGATCTGGCGATCGATGCGGCGTGGCGAGTATGACGAGGCCGCCCTCGAGGCCCAGCTG
This sequence comes from Rudaeicoccus suwonensis, assembly GCF_007829035.1. Classification (NCBI taxonomy): domain Bacteria; kingdom Bacillati; phylum Actinomycetota; class Actinomycetes; order Micrococcales; family Dermacoccaceae; genus Rudaeicoccus; species Rudaeicoccus suwonensis. The sequence continues at coordinate 447,770 of NZ_VIVQ01000001.1, read as the reverse complement.
CAACAGCGCGGTTTCATGAACCGCTTCTTCGGCCGGTGGATGCGCTCGATCAACAAGCCGTGGCAGATGTACCCCGTCGGCGTCGTATTCGGCATGGGCTTCGACACGGCCACCGAGGTCGCGCTCCTCGCAACGACCGCACTGCTGGCAACCCAGCACATCGCGTGGTACGCCATTCTCGTGCTGCCGATCCTGTTCACCGCAGGCATGAGCATCATGGACACCCTCGACGGCTGCTTCATGAACACCGCCTACGGCTGGGCCTTCATGAAGCCGGTGCGCAAGGTCTACTACAACCTCACGATCACCGGATTGTCGGTCGCGATCTGCTACTTCATCGGCACCATCGAGATCCTCGGTCTGATCCCGCAGGAGCTGCACTGGCGGGGGCCGTTCTGGAGGTTCATGGAGAACTTCGACATCAACAAGGCCGGCTTCGTGATCGTCGGCATGTTCATCGCGACGTGGCTGCTCGCCGTCGGTGTCTGGAAGGCCGCGCGGGTCGAGCAGAAATGGGAGGCCGGTATGGCGAAGGCCCAGCCGTCGACCGCGCCCTCCCCTGAGCCATCCAGCATCGACTGACTCCGCACGCACGGCCGGACCGAGGACCAGGCCGCCGCACGCGAGGCCGCGACCGCCTCAGGCCATCGTGTCGAGAATGGCCCGTATGTCGTCGACGGTCGTGTTGGGGTTCACGATGGCGAAGCGTGCCAGCGTCTCACCGTCGTGTGACGTCGGCACCACGAATGCCTCCTGATCGGCGAGCAGCTTGTCCGACCACGCGTGATACTGCTCCGGCGACCAACCGAGCCGACGGAACACCAGCACCGACAGGTCAGCGTGCCGCACGACCTCGAGATAGTCACGCGCCTCGACCTCGGACTCGGCGAACCTGGTCACCTCGAGGGTGTGCTCGATCGCCTCGGTGTATGCCGCAGTTCCGTTGACCACCAACGAGAACCAGAACGGCAGACCGCGAGCGCGGCGGGTCAGCCCGATGGAGTAGTCACTCGGATTCCAGTCGGGCGCATCGGTCAGAACGTCCAGGTATGACGCGTGCTGGGTGTGCGCCGCACGCGCGAGCGCAGGCTCGCGATAGAGCAGCGCACAGCAGTCGAACGGTGCGAAGAGCCACTTGTGCGGGTCGACGATGAAGGAGTTGCAGCGCTCGATGCCGGCATACTTCTCGCGCACGCTCGGCGCGGCGAGACCGGCACCGCCATACGCGCCGTCGACGTGGAACCAGATGCCGAACTCCTCGCACACGTCAGCGACCGACTGCAGGTCGTCGATGATGCCGAAGTTCGTGGTGCCACAGGTCGCAACGACCGCGAAGAAGGACTCGGGCCCTTCGTCCTGCAGCACCTTGCGCAACGCCGCACCGGTCAGCCGCATGTCCTCGTCGACCGGCACCTGCACGAGTTCGGCGTCCATGACGTCGCAGGCGGATGAGATCGATGAGTGGGAGCCGACCGTCGCGGCGACCCGGAAGGGCCGGCTGGCGTTGCGGGCACGAGCGGCTGCGCGGGCAGCGACCAGAGCGGACAGGTTGCCGATGGTTCCGCCCTGCACAAACGAGCCACCCGCGGTCGCCGGGAGGCCGACCAGATCGGCGATCCAGCGCAACGCCTGATTTTCGGCATACACGGCGCCGGCGCCCTCCAACCAGGAGCCACCGTAGATCGACGAAGCACCGACGACCAGGTCGAACATCGCGGCCTCGCGTGTCGGCGCGCAAGGAATGAACGACAGGTATCGGGGGTGGTCGATCGACAGGCACGCGAGCGCGAGCTGGTTTTCGAAGAGGTCGAGGGCCGCCGCTCCGCCCAGCCCCTCGGGGCTGATCGCACCACTGGCGACGGCGTCGAGTTCGGCGACCGTCCGTGGTGAGTCCAGCGGCACCGGATCCAGCGCCAACCGGTCCGCGGCGTATTTGAGGATCGCCTCGCCAAGCTCTTTGGTTTCGTCGTTGAAGCCATGCACCCGGCGAGTCTAGTGGGATCCGCAGGGGTGATCCGACGCACTCCGGACGCCCGTCTAGGTTGGTTCGTATGACGGTGCGCCCCCTGCCCGACCTCATCGACGAGTCGTGGCTGCCTGTGCTCGAACCGGTCGCCGACAGGATCGCCGGCTGCGGTGACTTCCTGCGGGCGGAGGTCGCGGCAGGTCGTGGCTACCTGCCGGCCGGCGACCATGTGCTGCGCGCATTCACCACCCCGTTGGACCGCGTCCGGGTGCTCATCGTCGGTCAGGACCCTTACCCCACACCGGGTCACGCGGTGGGTCTGTCGTTCTCGGTCGCCCCGCACGTGAGCCCGATTCCGCGCAGCCTGGCAAACATCTACCAGGAGATGTGCGAGGACCTCGGTTGCACCCGGCCCACGACCGGTGACCTCGGCCCATGGGCCGATCGCGGTGTGCTGCTGCTCAACAGGGTGCTCACCGTGCGCCCGGGCGCACCCGCCAGCCACCGCGGCATCGGCTGGGAGCATGTGACAGCCGCGGCGATCAGCGGCCTCGTCGGGCGAGGCGGGCCGCTCGCGGCAATCCTGTGGGGTCGCGACGCGCGCAATCTCGCGCCGCAACTGGGGGCCGTGCCGTATGTCGAAAGCGCCCATCCGTCACCGCTTTCGGCGCGGTCGGGGTTCTTCGGTTCACGCCCGTTCAGCCGCGTCAACGAGCTGCTCGTCGCGCAGGGCGCCGACCCGATCGACTGGAGTCTGCCGTGACCGGGGTGACGGACGCCGCAGCATCAGCTGTTGCAACGGCATCCACCGTGCATCGACCGACCACAACCGTGCCGTCACCAACCACGCCGACGACGAAACCGTGGCGGCGCTACGTCGCTGTCGGCGACTCGTTCACCGAAGGCATGGTCGACCCCGACCCGCAGCGGCCGGACGAGTTCATCGGCTGGGCGGACCGCTTGGCGCAGCGCCTCGCCGCTGACCGCGACGGGGAACGCTTCGACTACGCCAACCTGGCCGTGCGCGGCCGGCTGCTCGACGACGTCGTCGGGCCCCAGTTGGACACAGCGCTGTCCATGCGACCGGATCTGGTCAGCATCGTGGGCGGCGGCAACGACATCCTGCGCCCGCATGCCGACCTCGACGCCATCGCGGATCGACTGGAGGCGGCCGTGATCCGGTTGCGCGAAGCCGGCTGCGACGTGATTCTGGCGACAACGGCCGACCCCGGGAGCGCTCCGGTGCTGAAGGTGGTGCGACCTCGCTGCGCCATACATGCCACGAACGTCTGGGCGATCGCGCAGCGGCACGGATGCTTCGTCATCGACATGTTTTCGATGCGTGCGTTGCGTGACCCGCGGATGTGGGGCGCCGATCGAATCCACCTGTCCAGCGAGGGACACACCCGCGTCGCGGCACAGGCGTTGTGGGCCCTCAACGGCGGTCACGGCGAACGCCCTTGGAGTGAATCGCTTGAGCCGCAACAGCTTTCGGTCGCAGAGGCTATCGGAGGTCACGCCGCATGGGTGGCCGGTCATCTCGCGCCGTGGGTGCGCCGACGACTGCAAGGACGCAGCTCCGGCGATGCGCGCACGGCAAAGCGACCACAGCTTGCGCCGGTCGTCGAGTCGATCGCGGACGCCGTTCCCGAATGATCTCGCAGCCAGCATGAGCCGAACGGCGCTCGCCCTCGCGAGTCAGGCGACGCTGTCGAAAGAGCGCTGCTGCTGCGGGTCCTCGCGAATCAGTCGCAGACCCGGCGGCTCGTGGTCAGCCGTCGGCTGCACCAACGGCTCCTCCCGACGGAAGGTGCGCACGAAGATCGACACGACGGTCACGCACGAGACGAGATACAGCAGCCCCACTGCCACCAGCACACCCACCATGTGGCGAAGCTAACTGAACGATCGGTTAGGTCTATAGACGTAGCCTGTCAGTTCGCTGCGATTTCCGCGTCCGCGGGGGTGGTGGGTGTGTCCACTCAGACTGTCAGTTCGGCACGAATCGCGGCTGCAAAGGCATCGACATCAGCCTCGGTCGTGTCGAAGGAACACATCCAGCGAACCTCGCCCGTGGCCTCGTCCCAGAAGTAGAACTTGAATTGCTCCATCAGACGCAGCGAGACATCCTGCGGGAGCACCGCGAAGACCGCATTGGCCTGCACCGGACGCGGAATCGTCAGACCGGGCAGGTCACGCACCGCAGCCGCCAGCCGTTGCGCCATCGCGTTGGAATGCGACGCATTACGCAGGTAGAGCTCGTCGGTGAGCAGCGCCTCCAGTTGCGCGGAGACGAAGCGCATCTTGGATGCCAGCTGCATCGACTGTTTGCGCAGGTATTTCATGCCAGACACGGCGTCCGGGTTGAGCACCAGCACAGCCTCCCCGACCATGAGGCCATTCTTGGTGCCGCCGAAGGACACGATGTCGACGCCGGTGTCGGTGATCATCGCCTTGAACGAAACACCAAGCGTGGCAGCGGCATTCGACAGCCGTGAGCCGTCGACGTGCAGCACCCAGCCGCGCTCGTGCACGTGCTCGGCGATGGCTCGGATCTGCTCCACCGAGTATGCCGTGCCGAGTTCTGTCGTCTGGGTGATCGAGACCACCTTGGGTTGAGCGTGGTGCTCGTCGCCCTCGCGCACCGCGATGGTGTCGATCAACTCGGGCGTGAGCTTGCCGTCGGGTGTGGCCACCAACATCAGCTTGAACCCGCCCATGCGCTCGGGGGCCGCGCACTCGTCGACGTGGATGTGCGCCGACGAGGTGCAGATGACCGACTCCCAGCGCTGGGTCACCGCTTGCAACGCAACGACGTTGGCGCCGGTGCCGTTGAACACCGGGAACGCCTCGACGCAAGGCCCGAAGTGCGACCGGAAGACGTCCTGGAGATGCTCGGTGTAGACGTCGTCGCCGTAGGCCGTCTGATGACCACCGTTGGCGCGCACGATCGCGGCCAGCACCTCGGGGTGGATGCCGGAGTAGTTGTCGCTGGCGAAACCACGGACGGTTGGATCGTGCAGCGGGGCGAAGTCGGTGTCGAGTGCCTGAGTCACCGTTTCATGCTCTCAGTGAGACCGTTGACCTCTGCGACCGGGCGGCCGAAGAGGTCGACCATCCAGTCCGCGACCTGACCCACCGGCGAATACGACTTGTATCCCTCAGGTTTGGCGGCCTGCATCTGCGGGGTCACCAGCGCCATGACCCGCACGATGCTGGCGGCGGCATTGGTGTCGCGGAAGGACTCGGCCACACACTGCAGCCACATCTCGGCGCCGGCCTTCGCCGTCAGGTATGCCGCATTGGTCTGCTTCGGCTTGGCCAGCCCGGTCGTGGAGACGATCGCCATACGGCCGTGGGGACCGACCTCAAGCGCGTCACGGAATGCGCGGGTGGTGTTCTGCAAGGTGCGGATGATGTTGCCGTGCAGGAAAGCCCAGTCGGCAGAGTCGGATTCGACGATCGGTTGACCACCACGCCAGCCTCCGACCAGGTGCAGCAGGCCGTCTACCCGGCCGTGCTCGGCGAGCACGCTGCGGCCCCACGCGACGGTCGCGGTCTCGTCGAGCAGGTCGACCTCCGCAGCAACGATCCGCTGCGGGTCGAGGGCGACGACCTCGTCGAGACGGTCCTCCGATCGGCCGGCCGCGATCACCGTCGCACCGGCCGCCGCGCAGGCTGCCGCCGTGGGACGGCCGAGGTCGCCGGCAGCACCGGCGACCACGACCACAGAACCGGTCAGATCCGCGCTCACGCGGCGGCCTCGTCCGCCGCGGTGATACCGGCGGTCGAGGCGATGACGGTCGCCATCTTCTTGCGCAGGGCCTCGTAGAACACGTTGAGCGGGAACTCGTCCGGCTGCACGAGGTTGGTGAGCTCCTTGACCGGGCCGTCCAGCGGGAGGGCATCAGCGCCACGAGCCCAGGTGGAGGCTGGGTGGGGTGCGACATACGAACTCACGAATTCGTATGACGCGAGCCAGTGCCCGACACGGGAGCGGTCGATGCCGCTGCGGTACAGCGTCTCGACCTCGTCGCACAGGGCGACGACGACTTCGGGCACCCGACGCCAGTCGAAGGACAGCTTGTTGTCGGTCCAGTGCAGGGCGTCGTGCTTGTGCAGGTAGGCGAACATCAGCTGGCCGCCGAGACCGTCGTAGTTGCGCACCCGGTCACCGGTGATCGGGAAACGGAACAACCGGTCGAACAGGATTGCCAGCTGGACAGATCGGGCGTACGGCTGACCCTCGGCCTCGAGTTTCACCGCCTGGCGGAAGGTGTTGAGGTCACAGCGCAACTCCTCGAGCGCGTACATCCAGAACGGCATCCGCTGCTTGATCATGAACGGGTCGAACGGCAGGTCGCCGTGGCTGTGCGTGCGGTCGTGGATGAGATCCCACATGGCGAAGGTCGACTGCGCCAGCTCCTGCGAACCCACGAGGCGCTCGGCGTCCGGCGGCAGTTGCAGTGACAGCAGCTCCGAGGCGGCGGTCACGACGCGACGGAAACGGGCACCCTCGCGGTCACAGAAGATCGCACCCCAGTAGAACTTCGGCACCTCGCGCACCGCGACGGTCTCGGGGAAGAGCACCGCCGAGTTGGTGTCATAACCGGGGGTGAAATCGATGAAGTTGACCGCCAGGAACATCGGGTTGTCGTAGGACGCCTCGACCTTGGCCAGCCATTCCGGCCACGAGACCGACAACAGCAGCGCCTCGAAGACGCGGTCCGGGTTGCCGTTCTGGGTGTACATCGGGAAGACGACGAGGTGCTCGATGCCGTCGGCGCGCGACTGGTCGGGGCGGAAGAGCACGAGGGAGTCCAGGAAGTCGGGCACACCGAAACCGCCATCGACCCACGTCGCGAAGTCACCGGGCAGCGCAGCGAGGTATGCCGCATCGTGGGGGAATCGCGGCGCCAGTGCTGCGATTTCGGCGACAATCGTGTCGACGAGCGCACCCGCACGCGCGAGGTCGTGCTGCTCGGCGTCGATCGAGCCGTCCTTACGCTGCATGAGCCGTAGCTCCTCGACTGCGGCCTTGAGGCTGCGCCATTCGGCGGAGCGCTCGACGCCGCTGCCGAGGGAGGTGACGTCCTGCGCCTGGCGCGAACCGACCGAGGCCCAGGTCACCAGGTTGGTCCAGAACCTGCGGTGGTCCAGTTCGTCGATGGAGTCGTCGCCGATGAGGTCGGAGTCGGAAAGCACGACCACACGACCTGCGCCATACGTCACGGCGACAGCCAGCGGCTCGTGCGAGGGGTATGCCGTCGCGCTGGTGCGTGCCAGCACCTGCGCGTCGGTGCCCGGCTCGACCGCCAACACACCGGCGCGGTAGAAGCAGACCTCGCCGACACCGGCCAGCAGGCCCTGTCCCAGGCCGCCCGCTATCTCGGCGCGCACCCAGGTGGCATTGCCGTGGTGACGGCGGCCGCTGGCAGCGGATTCGTGCACTGTCGTGCTGACGACCTGCACGCCGAAGCGGGCGAGCAACTCGTTGAGGTTGTTGCCGTAGGTGTCCTGCTCGCACTCGGCGAGAACGACGAGTCCGCCTCCGGCATGGACGAATTCGGTGATCGCGTCGAGCTCGGCGTCGGCGAAGACGGCGGGCAGGTCACCGGTGACACGCTCAGCGTGACGACTGGAGGGGTGGTCGATGACGAAGACGTCGGTGCCACGCAGGGCCTCGGAGTCGATCTGGCCGTCGTAGTGGCCGGCCACCTCGAAACCACGCGAGGTGAGCGCCTCGGCAGCCAGCACCAGCGAGCTGTCCTCGGGGTTGGCGGGGTTCATCCGCGCCGCGGTCTCATGGCTCAGCGACCATGCACTGCTGTGTGCCTGCTCGACCAGCACTCGGGGAAAGACGCCCATTTAGCTCACCTCTACTCGATATTGACGTAATTTTTACGGCTACCGGCATCGTAGACGGGAAATCTTTCGGTTTGCAACCTTTCGCGCCCCGCTGGCCGGCGCGAATGTGATGCGGATTACTCTCGGATGTCATGCCGGTCGAACGCGTACTGCCCACTGCCGATGCGGCCGACCTGATCGACCTCACCCGCGAACTCGCCCGACGGGAGCTGTCCCCAGCCGTCGATGCCGCTGAGGCAAGCGCCACTCCGCCGCGCGAGTTGTTCTGCACCCTGGGCCGAGCCGGCCTTCTCTCCCTGCCGTACGACGAGGCCTACGGCGGTGGCGGTCAGCCGTACGAGGTCTATCTGCAGGTGGTCGAGGAGCTCGCGAGCGCATGGATGAGCGTGGCGGTCGGGGTCTCGGTGCACTCGCTGACGGCCTTCCCCGTCGCGATGTACGGCACCGACGAGCAGCGCGAGACGATGCTGGCGTCCATGCTGAGCGGCGAATCACTCGGCGCTTACTGCCTGTCCGAACGCGAGGCCGGCTCCGACATCGGCAGCATGCGCACCCGCGCGACGGCCTCGCCGGACGGCGCGTCATACCGAATCAGAGGCACGAAGAGCTGGATCTCGCACGCGGCGCACGCCGACTACTACACGTCGTTCGTGCGCACCGACGACACAGACGGCAAGGGACTGTCGTGCTTCGTGGTGCCTGCCGACCGCGCCGGGCTCAGCTTCGGCGCGCCGGAACGCAAGATGGGCCTCGCCGGGGATCCGGTCGCCGAGGTGTCGTATGACGATGTCGAGGTCGGCGCGCACGAGATGGTCGGCGCACGCGGCGAGGGCATGCACATCGCGCTCGCGGCGCTCGACGCCGGACGACTCGGAATCGCAGCAGCCGCAACAGGTCTGGCCCAGTCCGCGCTCGATCTCGCTGCGGCATACGCGGCGCAACGCCAGCAGTTCGGCACGGCGATCGCGCAGTTCCAGGGGCTGGCGTTCCTGCTCGCCGACATGGAGGCCTCGACCACCGCGGCGCGCGCGACCTATCTGCATGCGGCGCGGTTGAAGGATGCCGGTCGTCCGTTCAGCAAACAGGCGGCCGTCGCGAAGCTCGTGGCGACCGATGCCGCCATGAAGGTCACCACCGACGCAGTGCAGGTGCTCGGCGGCGCCGGTTACACCCGCGACTTCCCCGCCGAGCGATTCATGCGCGAGGCGAAGGTCACCCAGATCTTCGAAGGCACCAACCAGATCCAGCGACTGGTGATCTCCCGCCAGCTGCTGGCCGAGATCAGCAACCAGAAGGGTTCGCAGCAATGAATATCACCGATTCGACTGTCGCGCTGGTGACGGGCGCCGGATCCGGCCTCGGCGAGGCCACGGCCCGACGGCTGCACGCCGACGGCGCCGCGATCGTGATCGCCGACCTGGAGTCCTCTCGCGGTCAGGCCATCGCCGACGAACTCGGCGACCGGGTCGTCTTCGTCGCGACCGATGTGCGTGACGAGCTGCAGGTTCAGGCGGCGGTCGACGCGGCAACCGGGCTCGGGCAGCTGCGGGTCGTCGTCAACTGCGCGGGCGTCGCGACGCCCGGCCGCATCGTGAGCAAGCGCGGCACGCTGCCGCTGGCGGACTACGCGCGCGTGATCGAGATCAACCTGATCGGCACCTTCAACGTGCTGCGGCTTGCTGCGACGGCGATGGCCGAGAACGAGCCTGCCGACGGCGACCGTGGCGTCGTGGTGATGACCGCATCGGTTGCGGCGATCGACGGCCAGGTGGGGCAGGCGGCATACGCCTCGTCGAAGGCGGGTGTCGCGGGTTTGACCCTGCCCGCCGCGCGCGACCTGGCTGACAAGGCGATCCGCGTCATGACCATCGCGCCCGGCACCTTCGAGACGCCGATGCTGGCCGGTCTCGACGAGAAGTTCCGCACGGTGCTGGAGCAGCAGGTGCCGCACCCGTCGCGTCTCGGCAAGCCGGACGAATACGCCTCGCTGGTCGCGCACATCGTCGACAACGCGATGCTGAACGGCGAGGTCATCCGCCTCGACGGCGCGCTGCGCATGCCCCCGCGCTGACCCACAGCGACCAAGACCCGTCCACGCGCGTCTGCTCGCGCTCGCTCTTGCTCGATATTCGACACCAGGGCCGTTATTGAAGCCCTGGTGTCGAACATCGAATATCGGGGTTGCCGCGGAATAGCGGCCTCTCCCAGCGGACCTACTTGTCCGAGGACTTCTTCCACAGGTTGATTCCGGCCTCGACGGCGTGCTTGTCGATCTTGGTGAGCTCATCGTCGGTGAAGTCCAGGTTCTTGAGCGCACCGAGGTTGTCCTCCAGCTGCGCCACACTCGATGCACCGACCAGCGCCGACGTGACCCGCTTGTCGCGCAGCGTCCAGGCCAGCGCCATCTGCGCCAGACTCTGACCCCGCGTCTTTGCGATGCGGTTCAACGCGCGGATGTGCTTGAGCGACTCTTCGGTCAGCAGCTTGCGGTCCAGCGACTTGCCCTGCGACGCGCGCGAACCCTCCGGCACACCCTTGAGGTACTTCGCCGTCAGCATCCCCTGCGCGAGCGGCGAAAAAGCAATGCAGCCAACGCCATTCACGCCCAGGACGTCTAGCAGATCCTCCTCGACCCACCGGTTGAGCATCGAGTATGACGGTTGGTGGATCAGCAGTGGCGTGCCCATCTCGCGCAGGATCTTGACGGCCTCACGCGTGCGGTCACCGCTGTAGGACGAGATTTCGACATACAGCGCCTTGCCCTGTCGCACCGCGGTGTCGAGCGCGCCGAGCGTCTCCAGCAGCGGAGTCGACTCGTCGAATCGGTGACTGTAGAAGATGTCGACGTAGTCGACGCCCATCCGCTGCAGCGACTGGTCGAGCGAGGCGAGCAGATACTTGCGCGACCCACCACCCTGGCCGTACGGCCCTGGCCACATGTCGTAGCCCGCCTTGGTCGAGATGATCAGTTCGTCGCGATAGCGCTTGAAATCCTGGGCGAAGATCGTGCCGAAGTTGCGCTCGGCCGAACCGTATGGCGGGCCGTAGTTGTTCGCCAGGTCGAAGTGCGTGACCCCGAGGTCGAACGCCCGGCGCAGGATCGCCCGCTGGCGCTCCAACGGCACGTCGTCGCCGAAGTTGTGCCAGAGGCCGAGGGAGATGGCCGGAAGGTCCAATCCGCTTGTGCCGCAACGGCGGTAGGTCATCGAGTCGTAGCGCTTGGGGGCGGCCTGATAGTCGTCGAAGTGCATCGTCACGGCGATCATTGTGCCTGCTGGCGAGCGCTGAGGACGACTTCCGTCCATTCGGTATGTCGCAGCGCCCGCTTCACCTCAGAGGTTGTCGACGTGCAGCGGCGCGAGGTCGTCGGCAGGGGTGAATCCGAAGACCTGCCCCATGAACGACAACATCGCCTCGTATGACGCCCGGATGTTCGTGGCGTCACGAAACCCGTGGCCTTCGCCGTCGTAGATCTGCAGAGCGACCGGTTTGCCCTTGGCACGAACGGCATCCGCCATCGCGGTCGCCTGATTGGGCGGCACCACTTTGTCGTCGGCGCCCTGCAACAGCAACATCGCGCAGTCCAGATCATCGACGTGGTTGATCGGAGAGCGCTCGACATACAGCTCGCGCTGCTGCGGGTACGGCCCGATCAGCCCGTCGCAGTAACGCGACTCGAACTTGTGAGTGTCACGCACCAGCGTCTCCAGATCGCCGATGCCGTAGAGGCTGATGCCCATCGCGAAGGTGTCGCGGAACGCCAAGCAGGCAAGCGTGGTGAAGCCACCGGCGCTGCCGCCGAAGATGGCCATCCTGTGACCGTCGACCAGACCCCGATCGGCGAGCGACTGTGCTCCAGAACAGCAATCGTCGACGTCGACGACGCCCCAATTACTTTGTAAACGTTCACGATACGCGCGCCCACGGCCGGTGCTGCCACCGTAGTTGACGTCCAGGATCGCGATGCCACGACTGGTCCAGAAGGCAAACAGCGAGGAGTATTCGGGCGGCGACATCGATGTCGGGCCGCCATGGGATGCAACCAACAGCGGAGGTCGCTCGTCGGCCGGACCGTCGAACAGCGGGTTGCGCGGCGCGTAATAGAACCCGTGCACCTCGTGACCGGCAGCATTGGTCCAGGTGACCGGTTCAGGCGTGGGCACGTATGCCGGATCGGCCTGTCGCGTGCTGGAGTCACGGATGATGTGACGCTCCGAATCGCCAGGCCGATTGGGATCGAGTGTGATCAGTGCTGCGCTTCGATCGTCGAAACCTGCTTTCAGCAAGAGGCTTTGGCGCCATACCGCCATCGAATCAACAGTGGCGAGTGCTGCACCCAGCTCGACCGCCGCTTGCCCGTCACGATGGACGAGGGCCACGTGCGCTCGTCCATCGCGCCACACACGCAGAGCGATGCGCCCGTCGGGCAGTTCGCACCAGCCGCGGATTCCAAACACCCACGCCGGATCCGCGCAGTCGTTGTCGACCGGATGGATCGACTGGCCGTCGACGTGCAGGTTCCAATAGCCGCTGATATCAGTGGAATACGCCAGGGAGCCATCAGCCAGCCAGCCGATCTCAGCGACCGACTGCGGTGCATCCTGACCCACCAGCGCGGAGGCGCCACCGGCGTCGTGATCCCCTACCCACAGCACGGTCGCGTCCCATGGCATCGACGGGTGCTGCCAGGTCAGCCACGCCATACGTGCGCCGTCGGGTGAAAGACGCGGCGCTGCAACGAAATCCGAGCCGTCGACCAGCACAGATCCCTCACCCGGGGCTCCGTCCAGATCGACGGACACGATCGTGTTGACGGCCTCGCCATCACCGCGGTGGTCTTCGCGCACCGCCAGCACCCGGCGGCGCGCAGCGTCGACCTCAAGGTCTGCGTAGCGCAACACCGGACCTCCCAGATCGACGGTGATCGCGCGAGGTGCGGCGTCTTCCTCAATGAGCCACAGCCGGCCGTCGCGCACGTCGGAGAAGACCACGACACCACCACCGACGGCATACGGCCGACCGCCGTACTCGTGCACCATCGAACGCACATGCGCCGGCGCCGGGGTCATCTCGACGGCCTCGCCGCCCCGCAACCGCATCAGCGTCGTCCGGCCACCCTCGCTCGGGCGGGATTCGAGCCAGTAGGCATCATGACCGTCGACCTGCACCTCACTCAGGCCGACGCCGGAAGATGTCAGTTCCGCCGTCGTCAGCGGGGAGGTCCATGAGCCGTATGCCGCAGTCGTCATCCGCCATTTCTAGCAGCCATCGACAATCGGCGAACGCCCATCACCGGGCACGCACCCGTAGTAGAATTACTACGACACGTAGTAGATCGTGCGGAGATCAGCGAGACGACCAACGGGCGCCGTTTCCACCTGCACCGCTCCTGGTGGCGCGACCGCCCCGAACCCGACCGACACGAAGAGTGCCGTGACGCTCATGGGGCCTACAGTGGCGGAATCGCAGGGATTTTGCCGTAGATCGCAGTGCTGGCGCTGTTAGCGCCGTGGAGCCGGTGACAGGAGTCGAACCCGCGACATCTTCATTACAAGTGAAGCGCTCTACCAACTGAGCTACACCGGCGTGGCCGCCTCGGATCAAGTCCACGTGCGTGCCGCCTGCAGATGTTACCGGCGATGGACGTCGTCGCGAATTCGCGGGTGAGCGAGCGGCCACAGCGGATGATCCCGGCACAGGGCGACCAGCTACCGACATACGCGCGCGGGCCTGTCCGCGTCATACCGGCGCAGACGAACGACGAACCCGCCCAGGGCCGAGTCGGCGCCGAGGCGGGTAGTCGTGCAAGAAGCCGTCGATCACATGCGGCTGTTCAGGAAACGCTGCAGCGCCATCGCCGTGGTGCCCTGAATCGAGGACGCACCGTTGCGCGGCATACCGAGGTAGCGCTGCAACGCCGCCGTGGTTACCGGTCCGATGATGCCGTCGCGGGTGACACCGACCTTTGCCTGCAGGGCGACGACCGTGTTGTAGTCGGCCGGCAGCCAACTTGCGCCGTCCTGACGAACACCGAGCCACTGCTGTGCCGCACGCGTGGTGAGCGGACCGGGGATGCCGTCGATGACGAGCGCACCGCTGCTCGTGACCGGCTTGGTCGGGGTGGGAGTCGGCTTCGGCGTGGGCGCCGGTGTCGGGGTCGGAGTGGGTGTGGAGGTACCACCACCGACGACGACGGCCAGACCGTTGGCGCGGGTGAGGCCGGCGCGCACCGAGCACACTGGCCAGGCACCGGGACCCTGCGCCCGCAACGTCGCCTGCGCGACGAGGATCTGCTGGTCCCGCGTGGCGTACTGCGCGCTGGAGGCGTACTGGCCACCGCCGAAGGCGAGCCAAGTCTGCTGCGTGAACTGCAGACCACCGTAGAAGCCGTTGCCGGTGTTGATCGACCAGTTGTTGCCCGATTCACAGGTGGCGACGCGATCCCAGACGTTCCACGGCGTGTCCGCCTTGGCGTGGGAGGCGGTCGACAGGCCGGCACCGACAGTTGCCGCGGATGCCATCATCACACCGACGGTGCGACGACCTATGGCGGACGGGCGATCGACCTTGTGCCTTGGTGCGTAACGCAAGAGATGTGTCCTTTCCTGACGAACGTCTGCGGGGTGAGCTGTCGGGTTCGAGCTGTCAGGTGCTCGGCCGGTGGATGCCGGCTTGACCCCAAGGCGCCGAATGCGGCGCCGAAAGTGGTTCCCCCGCCCTCCTCAACGCCCTGTGGTGGCGCGCTGTGCGCCCTCGAGGTTCGACGTTCGGGCGCGTGAATTTGGGAAGCGATATGCAGTTGTATGCCGAACCGCCGCGGCTTCCCGATTCCGGAGTCAACGACGCTCGAAGGCAAAATCACGTTACGGGATGGACTGGTGTGACACAAGGTGAAACTCGACTAAATCGGTTCATCGTCGGCGTGTCGGCTTGCATTTCGCAGTTAAATCACACTCATGTAATTCACCTCTTACCCGCCGAAACCCCCGCCATTCCGGGTGAGAAGCCAGGCATGCGTCCGTGCGAGCCAGCGTGGACAACGCGCCCGGAAGCTCCCAGAAAAAGTCGCAGACATGTCGCACGTATGCCGCAGCAGATGCTCCGAACCGCCGATCCGAGACGTGTGGCCACCCACAAGGGGCCGATACGAGAGACACACCGCCGCGCCCGCGGAAGGCCGAGCAGGTGGGCGGTGGAGCCGCTCGTCGTCAACGTCGAGCAGGTGGGCGGTGGAGTCGCTCGTCGTCAACGTCGGCAGGTGGGCGGTGGAGTGCTGTGTCGTCATACGTGTCGAGCGTGCGGCACACAAACCTCAGCCCGCGCGTGGCACACAAACCATCGGCCCGCCCGTGCTGCCTACGAACCGTCGGCCTGCGCGCGTGCGGCACCGGTTCAAACGCTGTCCCGCCGCTGGCCGACGGGCGCCAGACTCAACTCGCCGATGCGGTCGAACATGGCACTCCACACGACCCACCCCAGCCATCAGCATCATCTGTCACACACGAAACGCCGATTCGGTGACGTATCGCGCAGGTGGCGTTGGGAGCGCCCGCCACGAACTGCGAGATGTCGATCTTGGCCGGTACCAGATCGGGTGAACCGGCACATGCTGACATCTCGCGGTCGACGCCCACACATGACTCGCCGATGCGGTCGAACATGGCACTCCACACGACCCACCCCAGCCATCAGCACCATCTGTCACACACGAAACGCCGATTCGGTGGCGTATCGCGCAGGTGGCGTTGGGAGCGCCCGCCACAAACTGCGAGATGTCGATCTTGGCCGGTACCCGATCGGGTAAACCGGCACATGCTGATATCTCGTGGGGACACGATGTCCTGGGACCGGCAAAACTGACATCTCGAGGTCGGCGGCACACAGAACGCGACAAATGCTGACATCTCGCCGGGATCGGCTGCGTGCAGGATCCGGCAAATCTCGAGCTTTCGCCCGTCGACACCAGATGCGGCACGAAAGTCGCCGATCCGGTCGATCTCAACGCCCCACCAGACACCACACACCCACCAGCACCACCAGTCACACACAAGTCGCCGATTCGGCGACGTGTGCACGTGACGCCAGACGCGGCGGACGAAAGTCGCCGATTCGGCGACGTGTGCAAGCGCCGAGCGGCGAGCGGCGAACAGGGTAAGCGGCGTAGCGAGCGACCCGACCAAGGGACCCGAGCGGCCAGCCCCGGCGGCAATCGCGTGTCAGCGTCGGCGGGTGCGACCTCGGCGCAGCACACGCTGGTCGAAGGGCGCCGACACGACATCCCCCAGCACCACTCCGGTGCTGATCGCCAGCGCCGTCGCGGCCGCACCCATCATGGTTGCGATCGCCTGCCCTTGCGTCGTGACCGAGGTGCTGACGATGCTGCCGGCCACGGCTTCGTACATGCCACGGAAGATGCTCAGACCCGGCAGCAAGGGCGACACCGCCGGCACGACCACCACGAGCGCGGGTGCACCCAGCCGCAGCCCGAGGATCCGTCCGAGCACTCCGGCACAGATCGCCGCCACTGCGACGGCCGTCGTCGCGCCGGTGCCGAGGTACTGCGGCAGCGCGGCCGCCAGGAAAAGCCCGAGCCCACCGAGCACACCGGCGAGCAGCAGGTGCTTTGGCATGACCCGCAAGGTGACCGCGCTGCTGACACCACCGATGACACCGCACACCGTCTGCAACCAGACGCTTGCGGCCGCCGAGCCGAACTGCAATGCCTTGGGCGCGGTGAGGTGCAAGTCGAGGGCACCATCAAGCCGCAGGGTGATCGACAGTCCAGCGGCGACGCCGACGATGATCCCGCTGGTCGACAGAAAGACCGTCAGCAGACGACCCGCGCCAGTGACCGGATATCCGGTGATCGCATCCTCCACGGCGGAGGCCATCGCCCGGCCGGGCAGCAGCACGACGATGCCTGAGGAGACTGCATATGCGAAGTCGGCCGCCGTCATGTGCAACCCCAGCCACCCGTGCGCGGCAACGAGATATCCCGCCCACGCAAGAACCACCGAGATGGCTCCCCCAGCAGCAGCCGCATAGAACGAGGGAATCGCGCGCTTGCTCAGCTCTCTGCCGATCCGGTCCACCAGCAGTGCCGACACCACCGCCACGACGATCGCCATGGTGTGTCCGCCCAGCAGCGCACACACCGAGCCGGCAAGACCGGCGTAGCCAAGACTGATCAGCCACCGCGGGTAGAGCCGGGAGGTGCGCTGGATCCGGCGCAACCGTCTCATCGCGGCGTCGACGTCGTCGATGCCACCTCTGACGAGCTCTTCGACGAGCCCGTGCACGGAGGTCAGGCGCGCGAAGTCACGCGTGTTGGATCGCACGACCCGCAGCATCGTGACCGGGGTGCCCGAGGGTGCGGGTGCTTGCACGAGCAGCGACTGGTTGGTGATGTCGACCTCGAGCCGCCGCAGACCGGCCGCTGCGGCGACGGCGACGACTGCCGATTCGACGTCGCGGGTGCCGGCACCGCAGCGCAGCATGAGTTCGCCGACGCGGACGGCAAGTTCGAGGGCCTTGCGAGTGGCGGCATCCTGCTCGGGTGCGGCCATCGCCCGCGGATCGCGATACGGGGTGTTACGCAGCGACTCAGCGATCGGCAGCGGTTCGGTGACCGGCTCCCCTTGCAGGAATCGCAATCGGCCGGGCAGCGGGATGCCACCGGGGTCGGTGTACTCACCATGCTGCGCCATGAACCAAGCGTAAAACCCACACCTCGGTGTGCCGTGTGGCCGACCTGAGCGCAGACCAACCGTTCTGTATGCCGAGACGCCGCGCCTCACGCGACGCTGTATGCCGAGACGCCGCGCCCCACGCGACGCTGTGTGCCGAGAGGCCGCACGCTGAGTGAACAGTTGTTCCGGTTCGGTCAGCGCCTCGCCCGCGCCGCGCGACCTTCGCGGCCCCGCGACCTTCGCGGCCCCGCGACCTTCGCGGTCCGCTACCGACCTGCCGGTCAGCGGCCCGGAAGACTGGGCAGGAACGAGTTGATCGACATACCGGAATGGATGTCGATCGGCCACCAGTTGACCGATGACGTGAGATGTGTCAGCGCCCACACCCCGCACAGGGCGGCGATCGCGATCATCACCCCGACCATGATCTGCGTGAGCGGCTGGCCACGGACCACCCCGCGCACCACGCTGCGCGAACCCCGTCGCAACGAGGTCGCTCCGGGCCCCCACCACATCACCAGGATGGCGATCACCATCCCGGCGGCGACGGGTGCAGGCCGGTCGATCGACGTCTGACCACCTCGGGACATCGACACCGCCAAGGCGACCGCCGCGGCGGCACACGCACCGACAAAAGCGGGGATGAGCACGGTGAGCACCGTCGCGAGGAAGGCCACGACACCGTGCCAGGGCGACACGACTGTCGCCACAAAAGTGTCGGACCTGCGCGGGCCCTGATGGAAACGCCGCACCACCATCGACGTGACAGTCCTGTCGCACCAACGGGCGATGACGGCCCAGCCGATCACCGCGATACAACCGACGATCGGCCACAACGCGGACAGTCCCACCGCGACGGCCAGCAGCGCTCCCAGCGTTCCCGTGCGTGTCGGCTGACCGATGCGTGGATCCGCAGGTGGGGCGTAGCGACCGGGAGGCATCGAGGGGACGGGACGGTCGTCATCGCCGAGCGGGTTCGGTCGGCCGGACGGCCCGTAGCCGGTGTTGCGGCCATGATCGACGGCCAGTTGCTCGGTCGGATAGGCCGAAGACGGTTGTGCGTGGACCGGCGGGGCCGACGGCAGAGCGGCACCGATGACCTGGGTCGCCGGTCGGCTGCTCCGCACCGGGATGTGCCCGGTGTGACCGCCTCCGGCATACACCTTGAGTTCGGCCAGCACCTCGGCCGCGGTCGGACGCGCGGCCGGGTCCGGGGTGAGGGCGGCCCGCAACAGCGGCCGGATGCGCTCGTCCACGCCGCGCAGATCGGATTGCCCGCGGGTGACCCGGTCGAGGATCACCGGCATCGGCCCCCGACCGAACGGCGGTTCGCCGGACGCGGCATACGCCAGCGTGGCCGCCCATCCCCACCAGTCGGTGGCCTGGGTGACCTCCTCACCTTCGACGATCTCCGGCGAGAGATACCCGGGCGTCCCCATCACCAGGCCGGTCGAGGTGAGCCGGGCATCGTCGGCGACATGGGCGATGCCGAAGTCGATGAGTACGGGGTCGTCGCCGACCATCAGCACGTTGCCCGGCTTGAGGTCACGGTGCACGATGCCTGCGGCGTGAATGGCCGAAAGCGCCTCGGCCAGGCCGTGACCCAGGCGAACCAAGCGCGGTGCGCCGAAGCGGCCGGCGTCCTCGACGACGTCGTCGAGCGCGGCGCCAGGCACGAAACTGGTGACGATATAAGGACGTTCGCCATCGACGTCGGCATCCAGGAAGGCAGCGACGTAGGGCGAGCGCACCCGCACCAGCGTGCTGACCTCGCGGCGCAACCGCTCGCGGGCGCTGGGGTCGTGGGCGATGTGCGGGCGCAGGACCTTGACGGCGACGATCTCACCGGCAGGGTCCATGCCCTTGTAGACGACACCCATGCCGCCCTCGCCGAGCTTGCCGAGCAGCCGGTAGGACCCGAGCATCTCGTGCGCCACAGGCAGCGCCGCAGTCTGCTGAGAGACGTATGACGATCGTGCCGGTGGCAGTCGGTGACCACCCGTCATCGCACCACGCCCCGACAGGTCGGAGCGGCGATCGGCAGTCATGCACCCACGGTAAGACACGTCCCTGACGGCACCGTGCAATGACGCTCGGGCGACGGGAACTTCCTGCGCCACTGCGGTCCCCATTGCACGCCGAGCGCCGGCCCCGGCCACCGGGGCGGGGACCATCCCGCCGAGCCGGCACCTAGTGTGGTGTTTGTGCAGCGCGTCAGAAGTCTGGTTGGCGCGCGCGTGCGCGACATTGCCGGCTAGGCGGCGAAGCAGCCGTTCGGCAGCGTCGCACCCGCCGCACCAGGCAGGGGTCAGCCGCGACAAGGGAGTGCATCGGTGTCAGAGGACCGCACCTTCGATCTGGTCATCGCCGCCAACCGGCTGCCGGTCGACCGTGAGACACACGACGACGGCAGCGTCACCTGGCGGCGCAGCCCCGGCGGCCTGGTCACCGCGATGGAGTCGGTGATGCG
The DNA here is from genome assembly GCF_007829035.1 of Rudaeicoccus suwonensis. Lineage (NCBI taxonomy): Bacteria > Bacillati > Actinomycetota > Actinomycetes > Micrococcales > Dermacoccaceae > Rudaeicoccus > Rudaeicoccus suwonensis. The sequence continues at coordinate 427,777 of NZ_VIVQ01000001.1, read as the reverse complement.
CGGCCGGGAGGGCGCCTGGATCGGCTGGTCCGGCAACCCGGGCGACGCGCCGGAGCCGTTCCACCAGGACGACATGTACTTACATCCTGTCCCGCTCACCGAGCGGGAGGTCGGCGACTACTACGAGGGCTTCAGCAACGGCTCGCTGTGGCCGCTCTACCACGACGTCATCGTGCCGGCGACCTTCAAACGGCGCTGGCGAGCGGCATACGAGACCGTCAACCGCAGATTCGCCGAAGCGGCGGCCACGATCACCGCAACCGGCGGCACCGTCTGGGTGCAGGACTACCAGTTGCAGGAGATGCCCGCGATGCTGCGCGAGCTGCGACCGGATGTGCGCATCGGCTGGTTCAACCACATCCCGTTCCCGCCGGTCGAGTTGTTTATGCAGCTGCCGCGTCGGGAAGATCTGCTGCTCGGGCTGCTGGGTGCAGACTTCCTGGGCTTTCAGCGCAAGCCCGACGCCGACAACTTCCTGCGCGCCTGCCGCCAGTTGCTCGACGTCTCGGTGGAAGGCGACGAGGTGCGCCTGCCGGACGGTCGCATCGCACGTGCCGCAGCGGTGCCGATCTCGATCGACACGAGCGCATTGGCCGAACTCGCCACAACCCCGCAGGTGCAGGAACGAGCCGCCGAGATCCGCCGCCAGCTCGGTGACCCGGAGCACCTCCTGCTCGGCGTCGACCGGCTCGACTACACCAAGGGCATCCGGCACCGCCTCAAGGCGATGGGCGAGCTGTATGCCGAAGGCGCCCTCGACCCACGCACGGTGAAACTGATCCAGGTCGCGACACCGAGCCGCGAGCGGCTTGCGGCATACCAACAGATCCGGGGTGAGGTCGAGCGCACCGTCGGTCAGATCAACGGTGACTACTCCCCCATCGGCGCGACGGCAGTGACCTATCTGCACCGGTCGTTCCCCCGCGAGGAGATGGCCGCGATGTTCGTGGCGGCCGACGTGATGCTGGTGACGCCGCTGCGCGACGGAATGAATCTCGTGGCCAAGGAGTACGTCGCCTGCCACGGCGACGACGGCGCGATGGTACTCAGCGAATTCACCGGCGCTGCGCTCGAACTCGAGCAGGCTCACCTGTGCAATCCCCACGACATCGCACGGCTGAAGGACACGATCATCCGGGCCATCGAGTCCCCCATCGCCGATCGCGAGCGACGGATGCGCACGATGCGCCGGCAGGTGATGACCAACGACGTGCAGCGGTGGGCCGAACTCTTCCTCGCCGCGCTGGCTGCAGCCCCCGAACGGCCCGCGCAGTGACACCGGACCTTGATCGGGCGATCGGGACGTATGCCGCTCGGCCCTCGATTCTGGTGGCCACCGATTTCGACGGCGTGCTGGCACCGCTCGTGCATGACCCGTCGACATCGCGCCCGGTGCCCGGGTCGATCGAAGTGTTGCGCGACATCGCAGCATTGCCAGGTGTGTTCGTCACGATTGTCTCCGGACGTGACCTGGCGACCTTGCGGCAGCTGAGTGGGGTCGCGCCCCAGGAGGCGATCACGTTGATCGGCTCGCACGGGGCCGAACCAGAGCTCGCTCTGCCGATCGACGTGGAGGTGGACGAGGCGGCGCGCGAGCGCCTGAGCCGGGCGATCACAGCCTTCGAGCAGGTCGTCGACCGGCATCCGGGCACCCGGCTGGAGCACAAACCCGCAGGGGTGGTGCTGCACACCCGCGGCGTGCCCGAACACGTGGCGACGGCCGCGAGCCGTGCCGCCTTGGCCGTTGACATTCCCGATGTGCATCTGATGGCCGGCAAGCAAGTAGTCGAGGCATCAGTGCTCGATGTCACCAAAGGCGCTGCCCTGCAAGCACTTTCGCAGCTACATGCGACGACAGCTACGTGCTATCTCGGCGACGACGTCACCGACGAGAAGGCCTTCGCCGTGCTGCCGGCCGACGCCGGGCACCTCACGATCAAGGTCGGCCCGGGCGACACCCTTGCGGCATACCGGATCGACGGACCGGACGACGTGGTGGCGGTCTTCGACGCGATCAGGCGCCGACGCTTCTGAGACCATCGGCACCACCTCCGCCCGTCATACGGCAGAATGTATGTGGCTGGGATCACATCCAGTCATCCATTCACAACGGATCGTCCGGCACGTTCCTGCCGGTGAAGGAGATTGACGTGGCTACTGTCACCTATGACCAGGCAACCCGTGTCTACCCCGGGGCCGACACCGCTTCGGTCGACAAGCTCGATATCGCGATCGAGGACGGCGAGTTCCTCGTGCTGGTCGGGCCGTCCGGATCGGGCAAATCCACCGCGTTGCGCATGCTGGCCGGCCTCGAGGAGGTCAACGAGGGCCGGATCCTGATCGGTGACCGCGACGTCACCAACCTGTCCCCCAAGGACCGCGATGTGGCCATGGTCTTCCAGAACTACGCGCTGTACCCCCACATGAGCGTCGCCGACAACATGGGCTTCGCACTCAAGATCGCCGGTGTCGCCAAAGACGAAATCCGTTCTCGCGTTCTCGAAGCCGCCAAGATCCTCGACCTCGAGCCCTACCTGGACCGCAAGCCGAAGGCGCTGTCCGGTGGTCAGCGGCAGCGCGTCGCGATGGGCCGGGCGATCGTGCGCTCACCCCAGGTCTTCCTGATGGACGAGCCGCTGTCGAATCTCGACGCAAAACTGCGCGTGCAGACGCGCACCCAGATCGCTTCTCTGCAGCGGCGACTCGGCGTCACGACGGTCTACGTCACCCACGACCAGGTCGAGGCAATGACAATGGGTGACCGGGTTGCGGTGCTCAAAGACGGCATCCTTCAGCAGTGTGACACCCCGCGACGGATGTACGACCACCCCAACAATGTCTTCGTGGCGGGCTTCATCGGCTCGCCCGCGATGAACCTCATGCAGGTGCCGGTCGTCGACGGCGGTATCAAGCTGGGCACCCTGGTGCACCCGATCCAGCGTGGCGCCGCCGCACAGGTCGGCCAGAAGATCACTGTCGGCATCCGACCGGAGGATCTGGTCCCGACGACAGAGGGCGGCATCCCGGTGGAGGTCGACGTCGTCGAAGAACTCGGCGCCGACGCCTATGTCTATGGCCGCACCTCGGTCGGCGAGGAAAAGGACCAGCAGATCGTGACCCGCGTCGACGGCCGAAACGTGCCCGAGAAGGGCACGACCGTGCACTTCGCACCCAAGGGCGATGCCGCCCACCTGCACCTGTTCGACGTGGCCAGCGGGGAACGCATCGAGGAGTGAGGTCCGTGCCACCATTGACGGGTGGCACTCGACATTCTGGCGGCGCGCCCCTGGCCCGCTCTGCTCGACCTGCCGTGGCGACTGCCACTCGAGGAATGGCCCGAGGACATTCTCGCGGCCCTGCCACGAGGCATCTCGCGCCACGTCGTGCGGTTCGTGCGAGTCGAGGGGCGCGTCGTCGCCGTCAAAGAGATCAAGGACGACATCGCGCGGCGTGAGTACAACATGCTGCGCAACCTGCGGCGCCTCGATCAGCCCGCCGTCGAGCCGATCGGTGTCATCGCCGGCCGGTTGACCCGCGACGGCGAACCGCTCGACGGCTGCCTGCTGACCCGGCACCTGCAGTTCTCGTTGCCCTATCGCGCGATGCTGAGCCAGACGCTGCGGCCGGACACAGCGCAGCGCCTCATCGACGCGCTCGCTGTCCTGCTGGTCCGCCTGCACCTGACCGGGTTCTTCTGGGGCGATGTGTCACTGTCCAACACCTTGTTCAAGCGAAGCGCAGGCGAATTCGCGGCATACCTGGTGGACGCCGAGACCGGTGAGTTGCACAACACCTTGTCCGACGGGCAGCGCGAGCACGACCTCGAGATCGCGCTGGTCAACATCGCCGGCGAGCTCATGGACCTGCAGGCCGGCGGACTGCTCAATGACGAGGTCGACGCAGTCGCCGTGGCGGAGCGGATCATGGATCGCTACCGCGTGCTGTGGCAGGAGTTGACCGCGGTCGAACGCTTCGATGCCGACGAGCGGTGGCGCGTCGACGAGCGCATCCGAGTGCTCAACTCTCTCGGCTTCGATGTCGGCGAGCTCGACATCACCACCGACTTCGACGGCACGACGATCCAGATCCAGCCGAAAGTCGTTGATGCTGGCCATCATTCGCGGCGTCTGCTGCGGCTGACCGGACTGGATGTCGAAGACAATCAGGCGCGTCGTCTGCTCAACGACCTCGACTCCTATCGAGCGGCCAACGACCGGCAGAACGACGACGAGGAGCTCGTCGCACACGACTGGCTGATGCAGATCTACGAGCCGATCACACGCAGTGCGCCGCCGGAGATGCGTCGCAAGATGGAGCCGGCGGAGTTGTTCCACGAGGTGCTCGAGCACCGGTGGTACATGTCGGAGAAGGCGCACCGCGACTTCAGCATCGAGGACGCCATGCGTGACTACGTTGCCACTGTGTTGCCCGGCAAGCCCGACGACAGCGCGGTCGTCGGCGTCGACACCGACGCCATACCGGTGCGAGCCCACCGCTGACCCCTGTCGATCACGATCGCAGCATGGCCGCCGGCCGTGCTCAGTCCGCCTCGGACCGCGACTCCTGCCGCGGCCACGTGAGTGGGAACCGGAGCGGCTGCGATTCCGTCACAGCCTGGACAATGCGCAGCAGTTGAGGGCATAGCTTCGACAGCACCGCTCTACTACTGTTCCAGCAGCGACCACACCACAGTGGCCTGACAAAGGGGATTGGACACACAATGTCGAACTACGGAGACCAGTCCGGCAACGGTAACCCCTCGGGTTACCCAGGCCAGGACGGGCAAGGCTACGGACAGCAGGGTGGCCAGGGTTATGGTCAGCAGGGCGGCGGTTACCCACAGCAGGGTGGCCAGGGCTACGGCCAACAGCCGTCGTACCCGCAACAGGGTGGCCAGGGCTACGGCCAACAGCCGTCGTACCCGCAACAGGGTGGCCAGGGCTACGGCCAGCAGCCGTCATACCCGCAGCAGGGTGGCCAGCAGAGCGGCTATCCGCAGGTGGGTCAGCAGTACGGCGGGCAAGGCGGGTCCTATGCCTCGTGGGGTAAGCGGGTTCTCGCCTCTATCGTCGACGGCTTGCTGTTCATCCCCGGCTGGATCGTGTACGCCATCGGTTTCGCCGTCGGTGAGAGCGGAATGCACACCACCACGGATGCCTACGGCAACACGATGACCACTGGCACCTTCAATTCCGGCGGCGTCATCCTCATCCTGATCGGTCTTCTTTACATTGCAGCCGTCGCGATCTGGAACATCATCATCAGGCAGGGCAAGACCGGCCAGAGTGTTGGCAAGTCGACGATGCACATCCGCGTGGTCAGTGAGCAGACCGGGCAGCCGCAGTCCATCGGGATGAACTTCGTTCGCCAGATCGCGCACATCGTCGACAGCATCCTGTGTCTCATCGGTTACCTGTGGCCGCTGTGGGACAGCAAGCGCCAGACCTTCGCCGACAAGATCATGGGCACGATCGTCATCGACAACCAGTGACCACAACTCATCACCACAACTGAACAAGCGAGAGGGCTGTATGCCGGCCAGATGGTCGGCACACAGCCCTCTCGTATGTGGTTGCGGATAAACCAGATTCAGCGGCCGGAGCGCTGTCGGGCGACTTCGTAGAGCGTCACGGATGCCGCGATGCCGGCGTTCAGCGACTCCACCGTCGAGCTCATCGGCACCGACACGATCTGGTCGCACGTCTCGCCGACCAGCCGTGACAGGCCCTTGCCCTCCGAGCCGACCACGATCACCAGCGGCTGGTCAGCGAGTTCGAGGCCCGGCAGCTCGACGTCACCATCCATGTCGAGACCGATCACGAAGAAACCCGCCTTGCGGAAGTCGACCAGCGTGCGGGTCAGATTGCCCGCGAGCGCCACCGGCACCCGGGCTGCCGCACCGGCCGAGGTCTTCCAGGCGGCCGCGGTCATGCCCGCCGAGCGTCGCTCGGGCACGATCACCCCGTGTCCGCCGAAGGCCGCGACCGATCGCACGATCGCGCCGAGGTTGCGAGGGTCGGTGATCCCGTCGAGTGCCACCACCAGCGGAGCGCCCGGGGCCTCGGGATTCATCAGGTCGTCCGGATGTGCATAGTCGTACGGTGGCACCTGCAGCGCCAGACCCTGATGGGTCGCGCCGTCGGTCAGCCTGTCCAGCTCGGGGCGCTGTGCCTCCATGATCGGAATCACCCGGTCAGCAGCGATCTTGAGGGCTTCCTTCACGCGATCGTCGGAGTCGATGCGACCCGCGACATACAGCGCGGTGGCGGGAATCCCGGCGCGCAGTGCCTCGACGACCGAGTTGCGACCGGCGATGACCTCGGTCGACGCCTTGGCCGACCGCCCGCCGGACGTGCCGCCGGCCGGTCGCTGACGCCCCGAAGCGGAGGCCTCCGTGCGACGAGCAGCCTTGAATGCCTTGTGATTCGGGCGTTCGGCAGCCTTGGGTGTAGGCCCCTTGCCCTCGAGTCCGCGGCGGCGCTGACCGCCGCTGCCGACGGTTGCTCCCTTGCGAGAATTACCCTTGCGGATCGCTCCGCGTCGGCTTGAATTACCAGGCATGTCAGGCCTTTTCGTCGTCTTGAACGGCGACGGGTCTGCCCGTCACCGACCAGCGGGCACCATCGAGGGAATCCTCGACGGTGATGCCCGCTGCGGTCAGCTGGGCTCTGATCTGGTCGGCAGTGGCGAAGTCGCGCGCCGCACGCGCAACCCTGCGTTGCTCGATGAGCGCGTCCACCAGCACCGACAAAGCATCCTCCGATGCCGAATCAACCGCCGAATTCCATTGTGGGTCAAGTGGGTTCACCCCAAGCACCTCGGTCATCGCGACGACGCTGCGAGCAGCCTGCTGCGCAGCGCCGGGATCACCGTCGTCCAGCGCGCTGTTGCCCTGCCGGACCGTGTCGAAGACGACCGCGAGCGCACCGGAGACGTTGATGTCGTCATCCATCGCCGCCGCGAAGGCCTCCGGGATGCTGCCACCGTCGGCCGGCACGCCGTCGGGCAGTGCACGCGCAAGGAAGCTCTCGATCCGCTCCAGCGCCGCAGCGGCCTCGGACAGCGCGGCCGGGTGGTATTCGATCGTCGAGCGGTAGTGGACCGCACCCAGGTAGTAGCGCAGCACCAACGGACGCACCGTGCGCGTCAGCTCGAGCACGTTGAGGGTGTTGCCGAGCGACTTGCTCATCTTTTCGCCACCCATGGTGACCCAGCCGTTGTGCATCCAATACTGCGCGAAACCCATTCCGGCAGCTCGTGATTGGGCTTGCTCATTCTCGTGATGCGGGAACCGCAGATCGATGCCCCCGCCGTGTATGTCGAAGCGGTCCCCCAGCCAGCGTCGTGCCATGGCAGAGCACTCGAGGTGCCAGCCGGGGCGCCCTTCACCCCATGGGGTCGGCCAGTTCGCCGACGCGGGCTCGTCGGCCTTGCGACCCTTCCAGAGCGCGAAGTCGCGCGGGTCGCGCTTGCCGCGCGGGTCGGCGTCGGTCGCGGACTCCATGTCGTCGACGCTCTGCCGGGTGAGCTCCCCATACGTCGGCCAGGAGCGCACGTCGAAGTAGACATCGCCGCTGCCGTCGGTTGCGGCATACGCGTGGCCCTTGTCGATGAGGATCTCGATCAGTTGCACCATGTCGGTGATGTGACCGGTCGCGCGCGGCTCGTACGTCGGGCGCTGCACACCCAGCAGGTCGAGCGCGTCGTTGGTCTCGCGCTCGAAGGCATACGACCAGGCGATCCAGTCGGCACCAGCCGCCGCCGACTTGGCCAGAATCTTGTCGTCGACGTCGGTGACATTGCGGATCAATGTCACGTCATACCCATGGCCGATCGTCAGCCAGCGGCGCAGTATGTCGAAGGCCACCGCGAAACGGACGTGTCCGATGTGCGGTGCTCCCTGGGTGGTGAGACCGCAGATGTAGATGCCGACGCGACCTTCGTGCAGCGGCTCGAACGGGCGCTGCGTGCCGGTGGCGGTGTCATGGATCTGCAAGGTCACCGGTGAAGTTTATCGGCCCTGTGCGGTGGCCGAGTTCACCGACGATCGCGGCGGCCGCCCCACACGACGGCGGTCGCGCCCGGGTCGAGCGGCGTGCCGCAGTCAACGGTCGCGATCAGTGGCCGCGGTCGAGCCACTCCTGCACGTGGGGTGCCTCGGCCCCGATGGTGGTGTCGTCGCCGTGGCCGGTGTGGACGACGGTCTCGGGCGGCAACGTCAGCAACCTCTGCCGGATCGAGTCGACGATCGTGGGGAAGTCGCTGAAGGACCGACCGGTCGCGCCCGGACCGCCCTGGAACAGGGTGTCTCCGCTGAAGACCACGCCCTCGTCGGCCAGCAGCAGGCAGCACGCGCCCGGCGAATGCCCGGGTGTGTGCAGCACCCGCAGCTCGGACCCGGCGACGGGGATGACCTGGCCGTCGTCAAGGCCGCCCTCGGGCGGAGTCCCGACCACTCGATCCCACAGCATCCGGTCCGCGTCGTTGATCAGCACCTGCACGTCCGGTCGAGCGGCACGTATGTCGGCCACCGCGTCGATGTGGTCGTCGTGCCCGTGCGTGCACAGCACGTGGGTGAGCGTGCGGTCGCCCACCGCAGCGAGGATCGCCTCCGCGTCGTGGGCCGCGTCGATGACATCGCACTGGCTGTCGTCACCGACGATCCAGACGTTGTTCTCGACCTCCCAGGTGCCACCGTCGATGCTGAACGTGCCTGAGGTGACGACCTTTTCGACGCGGAGCCCACTCACAGCTCGACCACCGAGCGCAACACGGTGCCCTCGTGCATCTTGTCGAAAGCCGCCTCGACCTGGTCGAGGGCGATGCGCTCACTGACAAAGGCGTCGAGGTCGAAGCGCCCCTGACGGTAGAGGTCGATGAGCATCGGGAAGTCGCGCGAGGGCAGGCAGTCGCCATACCAGCTGGACTTGAGCGCGCCGCCCCGGCCGAAGATCTCGATCAGCGGCAACTCGACCTTCAGCTCCGGTGTCGGCACACCGACAAGGACGACCGTTCCGGCGAGATCCCTTGCAAAGAAGGCCTGTTCGTACGTTTCAGGACGCCCGACGGCGTCGATCACGACGTCGGCGCCGTTGCCGCCGGTGAGCTCGCGGATGCGTTCGACGGCGTCTTCGTCGCGGGAGTTGACGGTGTGAGTCGCTCCGAAATGCTTGGCCTTCGCCAGCTTCCGGTCATCGACATCGACCGCGATGATCGTCGTCGCCCCGGCGATCGCGGCGCCCGCGACGGCCGCGTCACCGACGCCGCCGCAGCCGATCACCGCCACGCTGTCACCGCGCGTGACACCACCTGTGTTGACCGCCGCACCGAAGCCCGCCATGACACCGCAGCCGAGCAATCCGGCTGCAACGGCAGATGCGTCGCGGTCGACCTTGGTGCACTGACCGGCCGCGACAAGCGTCTTTTCGGCGAACGCACCGATGCCGAGGGCCGGGCTGAGCTCGGTGCCGTCGGTCAGTGTCATCTTCTGCCGGGCGTTGTGGGTGCTGAAGCAGTACCACGGCTTGCCCTTGCTGCACGCGCGGCACTGGCCGCACACCGCCCGCCAGTTCAGAATCACGAAGTCGCCCGGCGCCACGTCGGTCACTCCGTCGCCGACCGCCTCGACCGTGCCGGCGGCTTCGTGACCGAGCAGGAAGGGGAATTCGTCGTTGATGCCGCCCTCGCGGTAGTGCAGGTCGGTGTGGCAGACCCCGCACGCCTCGATCGCGACGACAGCCTCCCCGGGGCCCGGGTCGGGCACCACGATGTCGACGACCTCGACCGGCTCGCCCTTCGCACGGGCGATGACACCTTTGACTGTGGACGGCATACGTGTACTCCCTACGGTCGGTCGGACGCGACTTGCCCAACCGACCCTACGACGCAGGGGTGATCACCGGCAGAGGTGCGTCCGGCTGATCGAGGCATCACCGCTGACAGTGTCGGCGAGCGGGCCGGCCGACATCGTCGGCCTCGACCCGGATTTCACCGTGTCGACGGATCCTCGAGCGCTGTGACGATCGCCGTGGCGATGGCGGCGACGCCTTCGCCACGGCCGGTCAGCCCGAGCCCGTCGGCCGTGGTCGCTGACACGGCCACCGGCGCACCGCCGAGGGCCGCGGACAACACCCGCTGCGCCTCCTCGCGCCTCGCGCCGACCTTGGGACGATTCCCGATGATCTGCACCGCGACGTTGCCGATCTCAAAACCGTTGTCCGCCAATATTTTTCGAGCTTCAGAAAGAAGCTTCGGCCCGCGGGCACCCGCGAGCTCCGGCCGCCCGGTGCCGAAATGCTGGCCGAGGTCGCCAAGGCCGGCGGCGGAGAAGAGCGCGTCACAGATCGCGTGGGAGGCGACGTCCCCGTCGGAATGACCCTCGATGCCGCGCTCACCCGGCCACTCCAGACCGGCAAGGTGGAGCGGTCGGTCGTCGTCGGCATACGCGTGGACGTCGGTGCCGATTCCGACACGTGGCACAGCGGTCACTGCAGTTCCCTTCGGATCACGTCGACGAGGTCGGCGACCTCGGCGGTGCTGGTGTCGAGCACGAGATCGGCGCGCCAGGGCTGGTAGTGCCGAGCCTGGATCTGGTCCCAGGTGGGTTTGGTGAGCCCGGGGACATCCGTCACACGAGTGGTTGCCCGCCGTCGGTGCACATCGCGATCGGAGCAGACCACCTCGACCTCGAGCAGCCGCGCCCCGGTGGCAGTTGCCACCTGTCGCCAGCCGTCGCGCGACTCGACCACCGGATTCACCGAATCCGCGACCACCGAGCAGCCACCGGCGAGCAGGTCACGGGCGATCGCCATACAGCCCGCGTATGGCGCGATCTCGGCCGCGTCGAGCGTGCCCGCGTCGGCGAGCGCCTGATGCAGCGTGTCCACTCGCACATGCGCGAATCCACGTGCTGCGCACAGTGCCTGCGCCACGGTGGTTTTGCCGCTGCCCGGCAGTCCCCCGAGCACGACGAGGCTCGGCGACGGCTGCGGAGTGTCCAACAGGCGTTCGGCCGTCGTGAGGTCCGCTTGGACGGTGATCTTGATCGCCGAGGGATCACCGTCGACCACGACAACCCGACCGCCAGCGCGTTCGACCAGTGCGGCGTCATCGGTGGCGAGGTGGCCACCCGAGTGCGCCGCCTCGAGCGCCGCGCGCCGGAATCCCTGCGGGGTCTGTATGGCGCGCAGCGTCGCCCGGTCCGGCGTCGCCGTCACGACACGGTCGCTGTCGACGGCCTTGATGGTGTCGGTGACAGGCAGCCCGGGCACAACGGCGTCGGCGCCGCCCGCGACCGCGGCGATCACCCGGCGAAAGAGCGCGACGGGGGCGAGCGCGCGGGCGGCATCGTGCACGAGCACGACCTGCGCAGCGGCCGGTACCGCGGCGAGCCCGGCGGCCACCGAGTCGGTGCGTTCGGCGCCCCCGGCGACGACGGTGACAGCAGGCAGCAGTTCCTCGAAGCGCGTGACGTGCGTCGCAGGCGCCACCACCACCAGGTGATCGGCGACGTCACGGGCGGCGGTGACGGCGTGCTCGACGAGTGTGCGGCCACGCAGCGCGACGAGGGCTTTCGGCATACCGGCCCCGAGGCGGGTGCCGAGTCCGGCTGCCACGACGACAACGCCCACGACGAGATCGTCGTGGGCGTTGTCGTCAGACTTGACGCTCAGGAGGCGAGCACCTCGTCGAGCGTGGCCTCCGCCTTGTCCTCGTTGGTGTGCTCGGCCAGCGCGAGCTCGGACACCAGGATCTGGCGGGCCTTGGCCAGCATGCGCTTCTCACCGGCGGACAGGCCGCGGTCCTGGTCGCGGCGCCAGAGGTCGCGCACGACCTCGGCGACCTTGATGACGTCACCAGAGGCGAGCTTCTCGAGATTGGCTTTGTACCGGCGGGACCAGTTGGTCGGCTCCTCGGTGTGGTCGGCGCGCAGCACCTCGAACACACGGTCGAGGCCCTCCTTGCCGACGACATCGCGGACCCCGACCAGGTCACAGTTCTCTGCCGGGACTTCGATGGTCAGATCACCCTGGGCAACCTTGAGGACCAGATACTGCTTGTCCTCGCCCTTGATCTTGCGGACTTTGATTTCTTCGATGAGAGCCGCGCCGTGATGCGGGTAAACGACTGTCTCGCCGACCTTGAAAACCATGTGGTGTTTGCCCCTTTCGCGACTCTCAGGATATCACGAGTTATCCAGGTCACATAAACGTTTGTGCAGGTCAGAGGCCTCTCCGACCGTCCACCCGATGGGGTGGAAGCTCTTGACAAGCACTCGACCAACATGCATCACGGGCCGACGCGGAGCGACGAGGGCCGCCCGGTGACCTATCCCGGCGCGGGACCGCTAGGCTGGCGCGCGTGACGCCTCGACTGCCCCGCACCGCCGCAAAGCTGGCCCGCCCCGCCATGGGTGCGCTCACCCTCGTCGGCACGGCAAGCGTGCTGAGCGGGTGCATGTATCTGTCCCCCGCGCAGACCACCGTCAGCTATGACGCCGCAGACGGCACGAGCGCGACGATCGGCTCTGTCCAACTCCAGGATGTCGCGATCGTCAGCAGCGCGAAGGGCGCCAGCGGCTCCATGATCGGCATGGCGACCAACAACAGCACCTCTGCTGTGCAGTTGACGGTCACCCCCAGCGGCGGCTCGGCCGAGACCGTGACGATCCCCGGTTCAACAGCCGTCCGCCTCGACGGTCAGACCAGCGGCGACAGCACGCAGACGGTCAGCCCGGTCGAGGTCGCCAACGTCACCGCCATCCCAGGTAGCTTCATGGCAGTGACCTTCCAGACCGCCGACGGCGGCCAGAACACCGTGCAGGTGCCGGTACTGCTCGACCAGCCGCCCTACGGCAGTGCCAGCCCGAGCCACCCGACATACACCCCGCCATCGACCTCGGCGGTCTCCGAACCACCCGCCTGATCACGGGGAATCGGGCATCGCCCTCCCGTCGTCCGTTAGACGAGCGCACGCTCTGCCCGGTCGTGCCCCGCTCGCTCGCTCGCCTGCCCGGCCGCGCACCCTCGCTCGCCTGCCCGGTCGCGCCCCTTCGCTCGCCTGCCCGGTCGCACACCCTCGCTCGCCTGCCCGGTCGCACCAACCCTCGTCGGTTCGCACGCATCACTTGCAGCACTTTGATCACAGAGAGTTGGCCCAGATGTCGCTTACTTCCCGGTAGCGAGCTTCGTGGCGGAAATTTTCGACATCTCGACCACTCGGTTGTGACGCATGATGACGATTTGCCGCGCCACCGACTCGACTACCCCCGTCACTTTTTTGGTGAGCCCTGAACGGGGCTTCTGGTCGCCAGGCCCGGCATGACTGACTGCCCCTGCCGTTCGCATGATCCGGGAGCGGGCACCGTCACCAGGTATGGGTTCGATGAGGCAAGTGGGCATTGGCTCCCGAGCCGATAAAGCAAGTGGCGCCGTCACCAGGACTGGGTTCGATGAGGCAAGTGGGCATTGGCTCCCGAGCCGATAAGGCACGTGGCACCGTCACCAGGACTGGATCCACGCGGCAAGCGGGCGCCATCCGAAGGGCGGATGCTCCCCGGAAGGGCGGAGAGCCGACGAGAGCGGCTCACACCACGGAACGCGCTCAGGACACCTCGAACTTGTAACCCAGACCGCGCACGGTGACGATGTACCGCGGGTTGGCCGGCTCGGGTTCGATCTTGGCGCGCAGTCGCTTGACGTGCACATCCAGCGTCTTGGTGTCCCCGACGTAGTCGCTGCCCCACACCCGGTCGATCAGCTGGCCCCGGGTGAGCACGCGCCCGGTGTTGCGCAGCAGCAGCTCCAACAGCTCGAACTCCTTGAGTGGCAAGGCCGTGACCGCCCCGTCGACGACGACCGTGTGCCGTTCGACGTCCATCCGCACCGGGCCGCCCTGCAGTGTCGCCGGCATGAGCTCGTCCTGGTCGAGACCGCGGCGCAGCACCGCCTTGATGCGGGCCAGCAGTTCGCGCGAGCTGTACGGCTTGGTGATGTAGTCGTCGGCGCCGAGTTCGAGACCGACGACCTTGTCGACCTCGCTGTCCTTGGCGGTCAGCATGATCACCGGCACGTTCGATTTCTGCCGCAGCACTCGGCACACGTCCACCCCGGACATGCCCGGGAGCATCAGATCGAGCAGCACCAGGTCGGCCCCGCCCCGGTCGAACTCCAGCAGTGCGTCGGGGCCGGTCTCGGCCAGAGCGACGTCATACCCCTCTTTGCCGAGCAGGTAACTGAGCGGGTCGGAGATGGATTCTTCGTCCTCGACCACGAGGATGCGGGTCATGAACTGGTGACCTTCCTGGATTCGTCGGATGTGTCCTGCGGGTGGGCAAGCTGATGTATGGCGGGGCGTGCGGCCGGCAACCGGATCGTGAACGTCGAGCCTTGTCCTTCCTCGGACCACACGCTGACCTCGCCACCGTGATTGGCACACACATGTTTGACGATCGCCAGTCCGAGGCCGGTGCCACCGGTGCTGCGCGAGCGCGCCGCATCGACCCGGTAGAACCGCTCGAATACACGCTCCAGATCCGCTGCCGGGATGCCGCGGCCCTGGTCCTTGACCACGATCGTGACCAGGTCTTCATCCGGCAGCACAGTGATGCCGACGCGGGTGCCGGGGTCCGAGTAGGCCACGGCGTTCTCGGCCAGGTTGCGGATCGCCGTGGTGATGAGGTTGCTGTCGCCATACACCTGGGCCGGCACGGCCAGGTCGCCAAGCGCTGTGGTGAGGTCGATGCGTTTGCCGTCGGCGACGACCTTGAGGTGGTCGACGGCATCTTTGACGCAGGCGCGCACGTCGACCAGCACCGGTTCGTCGAGGGTGTCGGCGACCTGCAGGCGCGACAACTCGACGATCTCCTGCACCAGCCGGGCCAGGCGCGAGGTTTCGGTGCGCATCCGGCCGGCGAAGCGATGCACGGCCTCCGGGTCGTCGCGGGCGTCGTCCATCGCCTCGGCAAGCAGAGTCAGACCGCTGACCGGCGTCTTGAGTTCGTGCGAGACGTTGACGACGAAATCACGGCGGGTCTCCTCGACGCGACGGGAGTGCGTGCGGTCGTCGATGAGCAAGAGCACGTGCTGTCCGCTGAGTGCGGCAACCCGCACACCGATCGTCAACCGGCCCTGACCGAGAGGTCCGCGCGCGACATCCAGCTCGACCTCGCGCACGTCGTCGTCACGACGCACCTGACGCACCAGCGACAGCAGTTGCGCGTGCGCCAACTCGCTGTCGCGCACCAGCCCGAGGGCCTGCGCGCTGGCGCTGTGACGCACCACCTTGTCCGATGCATCGACGACCACCGTCACCGATCGCAGCACGTCGAGCACCTCGACCACGCCTGGCGTCAGGGGGGAGCGTGCCGCGGTGCTGTCAGGCGTCACACCTGTCAGGTCGGTCGGCGCGGGGCGACCCCACCGAACGAGGAAGGCACCCACGCCACCGACCGCCAGACCCACGATGAGGGCGATCGAAGCGAGCAACACGACGACCAATCTACGGCCCGCTGAGAGCGACTTCGGCCAGCAGAACGCTGTATCGCCCTGGATCGCCTGTTGTTCACCTCGGCGCCGCAAAACGTTTACGACATACTGCGACTGTCGAGCGACGCACCGTGTGATGTGCGTGCTCCACCGCTGTGCGGCAGGTCGCCGTCAGCCACCACAAGAGGGACCGAAACACATGCGTGATGCTTTCCACGAGGATCTGGACAAGATCTCCGACGACCTGGTCGAGATGACCACGATGGTCGGCACCGCCATGTCCCGGGCGACGACCGCACTGCTCGAAGCGCGACTGGCCGACGCCGAGAGCGTCATCGCCTCGGATGACGACATCGATGCGCTGCGCCGGCAGATCGACGACCGCGCGGTGGATCTGCTGGCCCGGCAGCAGCCGGTTGCGACGGACCTGCGCATGGTGGTCACCGCGATGCACATGAACAGCGACATCGAGCGCATGGGCGACCTCGCGCGGCACATCGCCAAGGTTGCGCGGATGCGTTACCCGGAGAGCGCGGTGCCCGAACCGTTGCGGCAGACCATTGTCGAGATGGCGCAGGTCGCCGGGCGCCTGGTGCAGATGACCGGCGCTGCGATCGCCGACAAGGACGTCCACAGTGCCATCGAGATCGGCCGCGTCGACGACGAGATGGACGAGCTGCACCGCAAGGTCTTCGCCGCCCTGCTGGGCCAGGACTGGTCGCACGGCATGGAGGCCGCCGTCGACACGACCCTCATCGGCCGCTACTACGAGCGCTTCGGCGACCACGCCGTGGCCGTCGCCAACCGGATCGTCTACCTGGTCACCGGGCGGTACGGCACCGAGGACGAGGGCCTGGAGCGCTGATCGCGCCACCATTCACATACGCATGAACGCCGGGCCTGCTCGACTGAGCAGGCCCGGCGTTTCCTGTGCGTGAGGTCCGGGTATGCCGCCGGCGCGGCCCCGGGCTGTCAGCGCCCCTGGTTGGCGACCGCCTCGGCGGCAGCGAGGGCGGCCTCCCGGTCGAGGTACTCCCCGCCCTTGACGGTGGGTGCGAAGTCGTCGTCGAGCTGGTAGACCAGCGGCTGGCCGGTCGGGATGTTGAGGCCGACGATCTCGTCGTCGCCGATGCCGTCGAGGTGCTTGACCAGCGCACGCAGCGAGTTGCCGTGTGCGGCGACCAGCACGGTCTTGCCTGCCGCAAGATCGGGCTTGATCGAGTCCTCCCAGTAAGGCAGGAAGCGGGCGATGACGTCCTTGAGGCACTCGGTCGCCGGCATCTCAGGACCGAGGTCTGCATAGCGCGGGTCGCCGTCCTGGCTGAACTCGCTGCCCGTCTCGATCGGCGGCGGCGGAACGTCGTACGAGCGACGCCAGGTCATGAACTGCTCTTCGCCGAACTGCTCGAGGGTGGCCTTCTTGTCCTTGCCCTGCAGCGCTCCGTAGTGGCGCTCGTTCAGCCGCCAGCTGCGGCGAACGGGAATCCAGTGTCGGTCGGCCGCGTCGAGAGCCAGGCCCGCGGTCGTGATCGCACGACGCAGCAAGCTGGTGTGCACGACGTTCGGCAGCACCCCGGCCTGCTTGATGAGTTCGCCGCCGTGCACCGCCTCTGCCTGGCCCTTGGCGCTGAGCGGCACGTCGACCCAGCCGGTGAAGAGGTTCTTGGCGTTCCATTCGGACTCGCCGTGGCGCAACAGCACGAGGGTTCTGGTCATGTCAGTAATCCTATTTCGCATCGGCCGACGCGGAGTCGGCATCCAACAGGTGGCGGAATGCCTCGAGATTGCGGGTCGACTCGCCGCGGCTGATCCGCCAGTTCCATTCTTTCTGCATCGAGCTGCGGAAGCCGATCACCAGCAGCTCGTTGAAGGCACCGTCGGCGGCTTCGAGAATCGTGCCGAACAGCGTGTCGAGATACTCGCCGTCAACGGCACGCAGGGCTGCGCGAGTCACGACATACACGTCCCCGTGCTCGTCGACGGCGTACCCGACACCGGGCCTACGCAGATTGCGGCGCAGCAGGAACCGGAAGAATTCGGCTTCGTTCTCGTCCGCGTGACGTATGACGAAAGCCGTTGTAACTATTGCCTTTTCGCCGATGAGCAACGAGCAGACGGTCTTGAGCTTGCGCTCGCCCGGAAGGGTCACGACATACTCGCCGTCGCGGGCCCCGGGCTCCCACTCGACTTCGGCTTCCGCGAGATAGCGCTCGACCTCCTGCTGGACGTGCTCGGCGGTGCTCATCAGGCATCCTCTCGGCGGTCACAGAAGTGGGGTCGTTGACGTTCGGCTGTCATTGACGTCGGGCGGTCATGGGATGGGGGCGGCGTGCACGCCGAGGATCGGCTGATTCGCGGCACGCTCGGTCTGCAGGGCGTGGTCGCACGCGTGCGCGTAGATCTCCAAGAGTCGGTCGGTGGTGGCATCCCAGCCGAAGGTAGCGGCATGCCGAACGGCGTTGTCACTCAACTGCTTTCGGGTCACGTCGTCGTCGAGCAGGTCGCCGATCGCAGCGGCCCAGGCCTGCGGGTCGTGGCCGTCGACAAGCACACCGGCGTCAGCCACCGCCATCGGCAGACCACCCACAGCTGCAGCGACGACCGGGGTACCGCAGGCCTGCGCCTCAAGTGCGACCAGCCCGAAGGACTCCGAACGCGAAGGAACCGCAAGCAGATCCGCTGCTTGATACCACCGGGCCAGCTCGGCGCGAGTGACCGGAGGCGCGAACTGGACCACATCGGCGATGCCGAGATCCCGCGCGAGTTGTTGCAACGACCGGGGCCGGTCGAGTCCTGATCCGCTGGGTCCGCCGAGGATCGCCAGCACCAGCCGGGAACGCCTCGCGGGGTCCGCCTCGATCAGCTGGGCGATCGCCCGCACGAGCACATCAGGAGCCTTGAGTGGCTGGATGCGACCGACGAAGAGCACCACCTCCGCATCGCGAGGCAGTCCGACGGCCTCACGTGCGAGGGTCTTGTCGCCAGGAACGAAGGTGTCGAGATCCACGCCCGGAGACACGACCTCGACGCGGGCACAGCTTGCGCCATACAGGTCGATCAGCTCGCGAGCCTCGCGCTCGGTGTTGGCGACCAGCAGGCTCGCGGCACGGACCACCTGCTCCTCGCCGATCTCGCGACCGTTCGGCTCGGGGCGGTCGCCGCTGGCGAGCGCAGCGTTCTTGACCTTGGCCATGGTGTGCATCGTGTGGACCAGCGGAACCTGCCAGCGGTCGGCGGCGAGCCAGCCGACCTGCCCGGAGAGCCAGTAATGCGAATGGACCAGGTCGTAGTGGCCCTCGGGGCTGATCGCTACGTGGCGCATGACGCCGGCGGCAAAGGCGCAGAGCTGACCGGGGAGGTCATCTTTGAAGAGGCCCTCGTAGGGACCGGCGTCGATGTGCCGCACCAGCACACCAGGGGCAAGTTGCACCGTTTCGGCGAGGGCGGCCGAGGTGCGACGGGTGAAGATCTCGACGTCGATTCCCTTGCCGGCAAGGCGTTTTGCGGTTTCGACGACGTACACATTGAGACCGCCGGCGTCACCGGTGCCGGGTTGTTCGAGGGGTGAGGTGTGCACGCTGATCATCGCGACGCGCCGCACGTGGGGCTGCGTCTCGATCGGGGAAGTCACCCAGCCAGTCTGGCACTTCTCAGCTGTCGTGGTGCGACCGGAGCGACCCGCGGGCGCCGCCGCCCACGGCGCCAGCGCGTGCAGCCATGATCCACAGGCGCGGGCACTTTTCCTGAACGCGGCTCGCTCGGCGCGCTATAACACGCAGCGAATGGCGCGAACGACTCACCGTTGCCATTGGCCTTCTCCAAAGTGCCGATCACCGTTCAACGCAGGATCGGCGAAGACCTCCTTGCTGATCTCATGGAATCCGACCTCGGCAGCCAAGACGATCGAGCCCTCGCACGACGTATCGTGGCTCACCGCGTCAGAGGTGTCGCTGCCGCTTTTCCCGCTGACGAACCCATTGCGGTAGACGCTAACGAAACCAGCGGCGATACTGACAACTGCAGTGATTCGGAGGTTCGGCAATGACCGCAACAGCAGACCACACGCCCTTCGTCGTGCACGCCAGCGAAGTACGGATGGCTCGCGCCCTGGTACGCGATCTGGAGCGTCGCAACGAACACGTCGATCCCGCCGTGCGACACCTCGCCAGACTCCACATACCCGGCGAGAAACCGTCCTCGCTCGACGAAGCCGTCTGACAGCGGCTCTGCCGTCGGTCTGCAGCTGTCCCCTACTCATAGCGGAACGTACTGCTGGCGCTTCGCTCAAGTCAGCCGATCTCAGCTTTGGAGAAAGTAGTTGACCTCTTCGCGGTTGTAATCCGTCATCGCCAAGAAGTACTCACTGAAGTTGGGAAAACGATCGACCTCCGATCCCGCAAACCAAATGACCGTTCCTGGGATCGTTGATGACTTCGTGAGCATCACGAACAAGTCGAGGTCGCTTGCTGAGACCGCGATTGGCAGTAAGTCCTCGCGGCGCAGGCCGCTCGCAGCCAAGGCAACATCTTCGACGTAGCTGAGCATTTCAGCCCCGCGAAGCGCCGCACCTCCACCGAGCAAATCTCCCGAACCGAACAGATCGACGACCTGATAGAAAGTCGGCCAGCCGTCGGCGTGAAGCAGGAACTCTCGGTACTGAGGATCCAGCGACTCACCCAGATGAGCTTCAACCCGCCGGAGCGTCTCTTCACTTGCAGCGATCCTAGGCAATCGAAAGTACCACAACTTCTTGGTATCGACTTCAGACAACGCCTGCTTAACCAAGACGAGTTGCACGATCAACTGCTTCCAATTAACCGCAGACATCACTCACGACTCTGGACCAACGCCAGCGGCAGAGGCTCATGCCTGGACCCGCGAACCACAGGCAAGGCGCCGACGACCGACCGTTCGATGCCAAAGCCGGCCGCAATCAAGCGGTCCGTCTCAGCTTTCACATCGTCGACGTCCAGAACGATGTGACGAGACAGAGGTTCACCCACAGGCAGCACCACGACGCCACCTACACCCGCGAGATAAGCTGCGGAACCACCATAAAAAACGCGAGTGGAATTTCTCATTCCCATCGCCTCCAACGTTCGCGCGGCGGTCTCACCAATGCGCACGTCGCACCACACAGATACATCTGCGAGGTTATCAACTCGTGAGCTTTCCATCAGTTGGTCTACCAACAAGGACCGATCACCAAAACGAACCTTCAGGGACGTGTAGGAATCAGTCCGATACCAATCCAGATCGACACCGGCAGCACGAGCGAACCGCTCAAACTTTGCCAAATCAGCGACTTCAAAACCAGGCATTATCTCACCACTGACAGCCCCGCGAATCGGTCGAGACAGAGCGATTCGACCGCGCCCCATATCGAATTCCGTCCACAATGGATCATCTGATATTTGCGTGCCGCCCAAGACGCCAAGCACATTAATCCATGGATCCAATTCTTCGGCATGGACCGTCGGCCGGAGAACCAGTTGAAAATATGGGTCCATGATTTGAAACCTCACATCCGGTATCGTCGACACAACCTCCCCATTCAAGATGAGTGTACCGATTTTCTTACCGACCTCGGCTGATCGGCGTACGACGATAAGTCGCGCTACGCCAGAACCCACCTCTGTCGTGTCAGCCCAGCAGACCGCAGACCGACCGGGGCTCATGCCCTCACAATCAGTCATAACCACTTCGGGGACCCGTATGCATCGCGATCGTGCCTCAAGGGGTTGCGTGCACGCGTACAGCGACGAGGGCAGAAGCATGACCAAGCTCCCGACCGTTCCGGTTCTGTCCATGGCATCAGGCGGAATCTGGCACTTCTAAGCTGTCGTGGTGCGACCGGAGCGACCAGTGGGGACCGTCACCCGGGGCACGACCAACCCGAATCGGCTGCGCCGATGTGACCGGTGGCTGGCCGGACCACAGGCGTGGCGGCTGCGCGCCGCGGCTCACCCACCTGTCGTCGTCGACCTCGGGTATGGCGCATCCCCGGTCACCGCTGTCGAACTGCTGGCGCGACTTCGGCGGGTGCGATCGGACGTGCAGGTGGTCGGCATCGAGATCTCACCGGAACGCGTAGCGGCTGCCCTGCCGCTCGCGGCGCCCGGATTGTCTTTCGTCCGAGGCGGTTTCGAAGTCCCGGTGCCTGGTCAGGTGGACATCGTCCGCGCGTTCAACGTCCTGCGTCAGTATGACGAGGCCGACGTTCCCGTCGCTTGGTCGCGTGTGTGCGAGCGCCTGTCTGCGGACGGACTCTTCGTCGACGGCACGTGCGACGAACTCGGGCGACTCGCGACCTGGGTGGCGCTGGACCGCTCGGGTCCCCTGTCACTGACGGTCTCGTTCCGGCTGGCGGGACTGCAGACGCCGTCGACCATCGCCGAGCGCCTGCCGAAGGCGCTGATCCATCGCAATGTGCCCGGCGAGCGGGTGCACGAGTTTCTGGCGGCACTGGATCAGGCGTGGGCGCAGGCGAGCCCGCATGCGTCATACGGCTCGCGGCAGAGATTCATCCAGGTGGCCGCTCAGTTGCGCGAGGCCGGGTGGCCGTTGCTGGACGGCCCGAAACGATGGCGCCTCGGCGAACTCACGGTTGCCTGGGGCGCGGTCGCTCCCGCGGACCTGAGCCAGACCCGCTGACCCATCAGCCGGCGGCGGCGACCTGCGCGACGAGAACGCAGCCCCGGTCGTTATGGTCGATTGTGAGGCATTTCACTGACGAGATGCCCGGCAGACTTCACCTCTGCCGACCCCGCGGCGAAGGAAGACCGATGCGCGATTACGACAAGTTCTACATCGACGGCAGCTGGGTCGCACCGGCCAAGGCCGACACCTGCGATGTCATCAACCCGGCCAACGAGCAGGTCGCCGGCACCATCTCGCTGGGCTCGAGCGAGGACGTCGACCGTGCGGTCGCAGCCGCACGCCGCGCCTTCGACTCGTGGTCGCAGACGACGGTCGAGGAACGCGGCGAGGTGATGGACGCGATCATCGCCGAATACGCCCGCCGTTCGGACGAACTCGCGACCGCGGTGACCGAGGAGATGGGCGCTCCGACCAAGCTCGCGCAGACCGCCCAGGTCGCCCTCGGGCACGCTCACCTGGCGACCGCCCGTGAGGCGATGAAGACGTATGCGTTCTCCGAGCAGCGCGGCACGACGCTCATCGCGCACGAGCCGATCGGCGTGTGCGCGTTCATCACCCCGTGGAACTGGCCCTTGAACCAGATCACCTGCAAGGTCGCGCCGGCACTGGCCACTGGATGCACGATGGTGCTCAAACCCTCTGAGGTTGCACCGTTTTCGGCATACATCTTCGCCGAGATCCTCGACAAGGCTGGCGTTCCGGCCGGTGTCTTCAACCTGGTCAACGGCGACGGAGCCGGTGTCGGTGCAGCCCTGTCCGCCCACCCCGGCGTCGACATGGTCAGCTTCACCGGCTCGACCCGGGCCGGCATCGAGGTCGCCCGCGCTGCCGCGCCCACGGTCAAGCGCGTGCACCAGGAGCTCGGCGGCAAGAGCCCGAACATCCTGCTTGACGACGACACCCTGCCCAAGGCGGTCAAGATCGGCGTCGCCTCGGTGATGCAGAACTCCGGACAGTCCTGCAATGCCCCGACGCGCATGCTCGTGCCGAAATCGCGGATGGACGAGGCGCTCGAGATCGCCAAGGGCGCCGCGGAGAAGACCACCGTCGGCGACCCGTCCTCCGACGTCAAGATCGGGCCTGTCGTCTCCGAAGCGCAGTTCTCCAAGATCCAGTCGCTGATCCAGACCGGCATCGACGAAGGCGCCACTCTGGTCGCCGGCGGCACCGGCCGCCCTGAAGGCCTGGACACCGGGTTCTATGTGAAGCCGACGATTTTCGGCAATGTCACCAACGACATGGACATCGCCCGTCAGGAGATCTTCGGGCCGGTCCTGGTCATCATCGGGTATGACGATGTCGACCAGGCCGTCGAGATCGGCAATGACACCGACTACGGCCTCGCGGCATACGTCAGCGGCGCGGACCTCGACGAGGTGCGCAAGGTGGCCTCCCGGCTGCGCGCCGGCCAGGTCAACATCAACAGCGCCGCCCTCGACTTCAGCGCTCCCTTCGGCGGCTACAAGCAGTCGGGCAACGGCCGCGAGTGGGGCGACAAGGCGTTCGCCGACTTCTTGGAGACCAAGGCTGTCATCGGGTACGCCGGCAGCTGACCGTCTGCACGCATGACCGGCGCGGGGCGCCGCGGACTTCTCATCCGCGGTGCCCCGTTCGCATCTCGGCTCGATCCGTACAACCGGCGACGCCCTCTGCCGGTCGAGCAGTCGCCGCCACCTCCCGCACTAGGGTGGCGACGTGAGCATCGAGCGTCTGACACACACCCAGCGTGACTGGGAGAACGCCGCTGCCCGGGTGCTGCGCAAGGGTGGCCGACTCGGCCCGGACGACCCCGACACCGACGTATGGCGCACACTCGCGCGGACGACGCTCGATCCGGTGACGGTCCCGCCGCTGGGACTCAGCACACCGTCACGGTTCGTGCCGCGTGTCGAGGGTCGTGGCGCCCGTGACTGGGACATCCGTTCGCTGCTCACCGATCCGCAGACATCAGCGTCGAACGCACTCGGCGAACTCGAGGGTGGCGCGACGTCGTTGTGGTTGCGCCTGGGGCGGACAGGCATACCGGTTGAGCGCCTCGGCGCGGTGCTCGACGGCGTGCTGCTGGATGTCGCGCCGGTGCTGCTCGACGCTCCGGACGATCCAGTCGGGGCGGCGATGGCCTTCGCCCGACTGCTGACGGCTGCCGATGTCGATCCGGCGGAAGGCACCAGCCTGGGCGCCGACCCGATCGGCGCCGGCGCCGACTGCGATCGCGTCGTCCCGCAGATCGCCGAATTGGCGTCGCGCCTGGATGTCGTCGGCTTCACCGCCGATGGCACCAGGGTGCACGATCGCGGCGCTTCGGATGCGCAGGAGCTTGGTTATGCGACGGCGGTGGCGACGTCATACCTGCGGCGGCTCGTCGATCTCGGGATCTCTGTCGACGAGGCCGCCGACCTGATCGAGTTCCGTTACGCGGCAACAGATCAGCAGTTCCCCACGATCGCCAAGCTGCGCGCCACGGAGCAGCTGTGGTCGCGGGTGCTGCAGCTGTCCGGTGTCAAAGCTGCGATCCCGGGCGCGATTCCGCGATCCCGTGTGCACGCGGTGACCTCGCGCCCGATGATGACCCGGCGTGACCCCTGGGTGAATATGCTGCGCACGACCGTGGCTGCCTTCGCCGCAGGCGTCGCGGGTGCGGACGCGATCACCGTGCTCCCGTTCGATGCGGCCCTCGGTCTGCCCGACGCGTTCAGCCTCCGCATCGCACGCAATGTGTCGTCGCTGCTCATCAGCGAGTCACACCTCGCACGCGTCGCCGACCCGTCAGCCGGGGCGTTCGCGATCGAGCAGCTCACCGAGGACCTCGCAGAGGCCGGCTGGGTGGAATTCACCAGACTCGACGAGACCGGCATCGTCGCGGCCCTCGCCGACGGATCGCTGGATGCCCGCATCGAGCAGGTGCGTGCCGCACGCACCGAGCGAGTTGCCCACCGCCGGATGCCGATCACCGGCGTGAGCGAGTTCCCCAACCTCGGCGAAACACTGCCGCAACGCTCACCGCACCCTGACGGCGAGTGGCAGGTCGAGCCGTATGACGAAGCCTTCGAGCAGCTGCGCGAAAAACCGCCCGCCGCAACGGTGTTCATCGCCACACTGGGGCCGGTCGCAGCGCACACCGCACGCGCCACCTTCGCCACCAACCTGTTCGCCGCCGGAGGCATCGCCGTCGAGACGGCTGGAGCCACTGGCGGCGTGGACGACGTGATCGCGGCATACGACGGGCAGCAGGTCGTGTGTCTCGCCGGCACCGACGCGGCATACGAGCAGAGCGCAGCGGCGACGATCGCCGGACTGCGCGAGGCCGGCGCGGCATACGTGATCATCGCCGGGAAGCCCGGCGAGCTGGCCGTCGACGACAGTTGCGCGGTCGGCGGCGATGCCGTTGCCTTCCTTCACCGCGTGCGTGAAAGGCTCGAATCATGAGCGTTCCGAGGTCTTTTGGTGGCGTGCCGTTCCGCGATGCCGCCTTCCGCAGTCAGGTCTCGCTGACCACTGCGACAGACCCCTGGCTGGCGCCGGAGGGCATCGAGATCAAGACGCGTTACGGCGCCTCGGACATCGACGGACTGCCCGTCGACACGATGCCAGGTTTGCCGCCATACATCCGTGGACCGTATCCCACGATGTACACCAACCAGCCATGGACGATCCGCCAGTACGCAGGCTTCTCGACGGCGGAGGAGTCGAACGCGTTCTATCGCCGCAATCTCGCCGCCGGGCAGAAGGGCCTGTCCGTCGCGTTCGACCTGGCGACCCACCGCGGCTACGACTCCGACCATCCACGGGTGCGTGGCGACGTCGGTATGGCGGGCGTCGCGATCGACTCGATCCTCGATGCCAGAACGCTTTTCGACGGCATCCCGCTTGACCAGATGTCCGTGTCGATGACGATGAACGGTGCCGTGCTGCCGGTTCTCGCTCTCTACATCGTCGCGGCCGAAGAGCAGGGGGTGAAGCCGGAGCAACTCGCGGGGACGATCCAGAACGACATCCTCAAGGAGTTCATGGTCCGCAACACCTACATCTACCCGCCCGAACCGTCGATGCGGATCATCAGCGACATCTTCGCGTTCACGGCGGCGCGGATGCCGCGGTTCAACTCGATCTCGATCTCCGGATATCACATCCAGGAGGCCGGGGCGACCGCCGATCTGGAGCTTGCCTACACCCTCGCCGACGGCGTCGAATACCTGCGCGCCGGCCAGGCTGCGGGCCTCGAGATCGATGCCTTCGCACCGCGATTGAGCTTCTTCTGGGCCATCGGCATGAACTTCTTCATGGAGGTCGCCAAGCTGCGCGCGGGCCGGATGCTGTGGTCGCGCCTGGTGCGCCAGTTCGAGCCACAGAACCCCAAGTCGCTGTCGCTGCGCACCCACTGCCAGACCTCGGGCTGGTCGCTGACCGCGCAGGACGTCTTCAACAACGTCACCCGCACCTGCATCGAGGCGATGGCCGCCACCCAGGGCCACACCCAGTCGCTGCACACGAACGCCCTCGACGAGGCGATCGCCCTGCCGACCGACTTCTCGGCCCGCATCGCCCGCAACACCCAGTTGCTGCTGCAGCAGGAGTCCGGCACGACCGACATCATCGATCCGTGGGGCGGCTCGTACTACGTCGAGCGCCTCACCTACGACCTCGCGGAGCGCGCCTGGGCGCATATCCAGGAGGCCGAGGAGGCGGGCGGTATGGCGAAGGCCATCGAGGCCGGCATACCGAAGCTGCGCATCGAGGAAGCCGCTGCGCGCACCCAGGCGCGGATCGACTCCGGCGTGCAGAACGTCATCGGTGTCAACACTTTTCGTGTCTCCGACGAGGAACCGCTCGACGTGCTGCGCGTAGACAACGCCGCTGTCCTTCGTGCGCAGCTGGCGAAGCTGGAGCGGCTGCGCGCCGAGCGTGACCAGGCGCAGGTCGACGCGGCGCTGGCCGCGCTGACGCACGCTGCCGAACGACCCAGCGGTCAGGATCTGCAGGGCAACCTGCTGGCTCTGGCTGTCGACGCCGCGCGCGCCAAGGCCACCGTCGGCGAGATCTCCGACGCGCTGGAGAAGGTGTGGGGGCGCCACCGCGCCGTCATACGTACCATCTCGGGTGTGTATCGGGATGCATCCGCCGGAGCCGGCAACGTGCAGCGGGTGATCGACGCGACGGCGCGGTTCGAGGAGCAGGAGGGCCGCCGACCGCGCATCCTGGTCGCCAAGATGGGCCAGGACGGCCATGACCGTGGGCAGAAGGTCATCGTGACCGCCTTCGCCGACATGGGATTCGACGTCGACGTGGGCCCGTTGTTCGCCACGCCGGAGGAGGTCGCGCAGCAGGCGATCGATGCCGACGTGCACCTTGTCGGCGTCAACTCGCTGGCGGCGGGCCACCTGACGCTCGTGCCGGCGCTGCGGGATGCCCTTGCGGCACAGGGGCGTTCGGACATCATGATCGTCGTCGGCGGCGTCATCCCGCCCGACGACGTGCCTGTGCTGAAGGAACTCGGCGCGGCCGCGGTCTTCCTGCCGGGCACTGTGATCGCCGATGCCGCGCTGGGCCTGCTGGACGGCCTGGCCGCGTCGCTGCACCACGAGTGATGGCCCCGGCCCAGCTCGACGTCGACGACCTCGCGGCCGGTGTGTGCCGGGGCGAGCGGTCAGCGGTCTCGCGGGCGATCACGCTCGTCGAGTCCTCCCACCCGCGGCATCGTGCCCAGGCGCGTGATCTGCTGCTGGCCCTCACCGCCGCCGCCTCCTCGAAAGCCACTGTGCGCGTTGGAATTTCGGGGGTTCCCGGTGTCGGCAAGTCGACCTTCATCGAAGCGCTCGGCCGCCAACTGACTGCGTCCGGCCATCGAGTGGGAGTGCTTGCCGTCGATCCGTCGAGCGTGCGCACCGGCGGCTCCGTGCTGGGTGACAAGACACGTATGGCGACGCTGGCGGCGGACCCCGCGGCATACATCCGCCCGTCGCCGACTGCTGGAACTCTCGGCGGCGTCGCGCGTGCCACCGTGCAGGCGATCACCGTGCTCGAGGCCGCGGGGTATGACGTGGTGCTGGTCGAGACGGTCGGCGTCGGTCAGTCCGAGATCACGGTGGCAGGGATGGTCGACACCTTCTGCTTCCTGACGCTCGCGCGCACCGGCGATCAGCTGCAAGGCATCAAGAAAGGCATCCTGGAGATCGCCGATGTGGTCGCAGTCAACAAGGCAGATGGCGATCGGGTGGTCGAGGCATCGGCCGCGGCGAAGGATCTGTCGGCGGCGCTGCGCCTGGTGCGACACGGTGAGGCGTGGATCCCTCCGGTGCTCAGCTGCTCCGCGCTCACCGGTGACGGCATCGACGATGTCTGGAATCGTGTTCTGCGGCATCAGGATTCACTGGGCGATGCCGGTGTGGCCGAGAAGCGTGCACAACAGCAGCTCGACTTCGCCTGGGCGCTGGTGCGCGACGAACTGGAGCAGCGGCTGCGCCACTCCCCCGGCGTCGCAGCGATTCGGGCCTCCGTCCGCAGCGAGGTGCTGGCGGGTGATCTGCCGGCGACAGCCGCCGCCGACCGGTTGCTCGCGGCATACGACGCTGCGACGGATTCACGACCGTCCGATTGATCAGGCGTCCGCTCGCGCTGAACGTGCGGTCGTCTCGTCCGATGACCCAGCCCCGGCCGCAAGCACCCACAACGCAGCGGTCACGACCACCAGCGGAGCGATACCCGACCACCAGCTCCACGCGTGGTCGGTCAGACTGAGGAACACGAAAGCAGCCGCGTAGCCGAGTGCACCGATCTGTGTCACGAATCGGGTCCCCGGCCCCGCGAACAATGGCACGCCGGCAGTCGCAGCGAGCAGCCCGGCGAGTACGAGCAGGATGACATTTCGCCGGATCCCCGCTCCCGTCTGATGCATCGCCCAACAGAACGGCACCCGGATCACAAACCACACGACGAGCCCGATCAGCAGTGACGCCAATGCAGTTCGCTGTCGTGCGCGAATTGGACCCCAGCCAGTGGGCAGCAGGATCAGCACAGCCGCACCGACCTCCACACCACCCAGGACGTGATGCCAGATGCCGGTGATCCAGATGCCACCGGATGCCTCGGTGAACAGATAGCTCGTGCCGAGCACACCGCAGAAGACAGCCGGTGCGAGTGCTGCCCAGCGGACTCCTGCGGCGCACAGCACGCCGGTCGCGAGCATCAGGATCGCCTCCACGAGCAGCGCTGTCCCGTACGCCGTTCCGTAGGCCGCTGGCTGCAGCAGCAACCAGTGATGCAAGGTCGGCGCCGACATAACTGAAAACGAGCTGGCTCCGGCGACGATCGCCACACTTGCCTGCAACAGCAGCAGGGCGGTGAGTGCGGCAACCACGCCGCCCAACCGCAGTGGCGTCGTCGAACCCGACGTGGCAGCAGGACCTTCGCGGTCCCTTGACGGCCCGACATACGGCACGTCTGGTTTCACCAGCGACACCAGCCCGCCGGTCGCCGATGGCGTTCCTGTCGAAAACGCCTCAGGATCAAGCCTTTTCGGCGGCGGTGCACCAATTCCACACCCGCCGCACAGCACGTCCAGCGCGGATCGCTCTGCTCCGCACGCTGCGCAGTATCCGCCACTCATAGCCGACACGATCGCCGCCGCATGCGCATCTGAGCCAGTCCCGAACGTTCGGGACTCCTGCGCGTGAGCACGACCACTGTGCTCCGTCGACCCGTGTCTGACTTAGAGATTGCGCGGGTAGGTGCTCGGCGTGGCGCCCACCGTGCCCGCCATCGCCCTCCGTACGTCGCCGAATCGGCGACGTACGGGTGCCCGGGCTGCCCCGGCACAGCGAGTGCATGGTCGAGATGACGATTACTGCCCAGTATCGCGACCGCGACCGGAAGTAATCGTCATTCTGGCCACACCAGCGTTACTGCCGTGGCGTATGTGGCGGGTGGGAGTCACCGCACCACGCGAGGGGTCCTCGTCGTCGCCGGATCGGCGACTTATGTGTGATCAGTGGCGCTAGTGCGTTTCGTGGTGCCGGTGAGGCGGAAAGGTCGACCGAGCCGGCGACTTTAGACGGAGGAGTTGCCGAACGTGCCGATCTCATTGGCGGGTGGCGCGGTGACGGCCGCTTTGGTGCCCCAGTTCGAATACGCGATCGTAGAGACGGCTTGCCCTGATCGCGTCGTCACAATCTTCTCTACGCGGTTACGCGCGTCAAGAGTCTCGGTGACCTGGACGGGGGCAGCGGGCGGCATCTCCGCAGCGAGCGCTGCCCCGAAGAGCTTGACCAAATCAGCGTGCACCTGGGCAGCCGACCGCTGCGTCACATATGTCGTGCGCTGGGCCGTGGCCGAATCGACAGACCACATCTGTCGAGGATCCGACGAGATGCCGGCCTCCGCTTGCGACATCTGTTGGATCAGTGGAGCCAGCATCTGCGACAGTG
This sequence comes from Rudaeicoccus suwonensis, assembly GCF_007829035.1. NCBI lineage: Bacteria > Bacillati > Actinomycetota > Actinomycetes > Micrococcales > Dermacoccaceae > Rudaeicoccus > Rudaeicoccus suwonensis. The sequence continues at coordinate 397,212 of NZ_VIVQ01000001.1, read as the reverse complement.
CGTCCGTACCGCCGGCTTTGACCTCCACCCAAGGTGGCGTCTGGCCGGGGACCTGGACATAGATCACGTTGTCGATCATGACCATGTGCAGCTGCATACCACCGAGTGACTCTGTCAGCGACGTCCTCACCGTTCCATCTACGTAGCCGATCACCCCCGAAGCACTGACGACACGACTGCCACTGCGGCTCCGCTCGGCTATGTCAGCGTTGCCTGCAGTCACGTCGGCAGCGTGAATCCACGCGGTCAGTTGCGCACCCGAAACCTTTTGCCCGACGTGGACCTTGGGCGTCGACGAGGCCGAGGCACTGGGCGACGCCGATGCGCTGGACGCCGATGTACTGGATGACACGTGCGACGCAGGCCCACTCTGGCTACCCTCCGCGGCCGGCGTGGACGATCCGCCACAGCCAGCCAGCGCGACGCCCGCCGTCATTGCGGCAGCGGTGATGAGAACTGATTTGGAAACCATGGATGGCGCCTTCCCCCGTAGATTGCGCTGACAGTAAGTGCACAGGCTGGCCGTTCCCTGAAGACCTCCAGTGCTCCGCGTTCGCTCAGTGCGGGCCCGTCCTGCGGCATACCTGCCGTGCACCCGACGCAGCCGAAAACGCCCGCGTCAGAAGCGAATACACCGACGGCCGCCCACCCCGTGAAGGGGCGGACGGCCGTCGGCCAGAAGGCGGATCGCTCAGGCGTCGGCCGAAGCGTCTTCCTCGAGCAGGTTGCGCGTGACGGTGCCGTCGAGCGGGATGCCCGGGCCCATCGTGGTCGACATCGTCGCCTTGGCGATGTAACGACCCTTGGAAGCGGCCGGCTTCAGACGCAGGATCTCGTCCAGTGCGGCGCTGTAGTTCTCGACCAGCGCCTTCTCGTCGAAGGACGCCTTGCCGATGATGAAATGCAGGTTCGCGTGCTTGTCGACACGGAACTCGATCTTGCCGCCCTTGATGTCGGTGACAGCCTTGGCGACATCCATCGTGACGGTGCCGGTCTTCGGGTTCGGCATCAGACCACGGGGGCCCAGCACCTTTCCGAGCCGACCGACCTTGCCCATCAGGTCCGGCGTCGCGACGACAGCGTCGAAGTCGGTCCAACCGCCGGCGACCTTCTCCAGCAGTTCGTCCGAACCGACGAAGTCGGCGCCAGCAGCCTCTGCTGCGGCAGCCTTGTCACCGTTGGCGAAGACCAGCACGCGGGCGGTCTTACCGGTGCCGTGCGGCAGGTTGACGGTGCCGCGCACCATCTGGTCGGCCTTGCGCGGGTCGACACCGAGGCGCAGAGCCACCTCGACGGTCGAGTCGTACTTCGTCTTGGCGCCGCTCTTGGCCAGCCGCACTGCCTGCAGCGGCGTGTAGAGCTTGTCGCGGTCGATCTGCTCCGCTGCGGCGCGGTAGCCCTTGCTGTGCTTCATGGAGACTCCTTGTCGAGTGTGTGGTTGTGCGAGCCGAAGCGGGCTCATCCACGTCCTTCTGTATGCCGGCGGCTCGTCGAGCCGCAGGCTGCCGTGGCCTGTTACCGGGCCACGGCGGTCGGGATCCGACCCTGCCCTCTGGATCAGAGTTCGGTGTCGATACCCATCGAACGAGCGGTGCCCGCGATGATGCGTGCAGCCATCTCGACGTCATTGGCGTTGAGGTCGGCCATCTTCTGCTCGGCGATCTCGTGCACCTGCTGCTTGGTGAGCTTGGCGACCTTGGTCTTGTGCGGCTCACCGGAACCCTTGGCGACGCCTGCAGCCTTCTTGATCAGCTCGGCGGCCGGCGGGGTCTTGGTGATGAAGGTGAACGAGCGGTCTTCGTAGACCGTGATCTCGACCGGGATGACGTTGCCACGCTGGGCCTCCGTCGCGGCGTTGTACGCCTTGACGAACTCCATGATGTTGACACCGTGCTGACCCAGTGCGGGACCGACCGGCGGAGCCGGGGTGGCCTGACCGGCCTGGATCTGCAGCTTGATGAAGCCGGAGACCTTCTTGCTCTTGGGGGGCATAGCTGTTTCCTTACCGTTGTGGACCTACGCCATGGGCGATGACCCGGTTGCAGTGCGCTGTCGCGGTGGCGACGGCGCGGGCGTCATACAACTCAGATCTTGGCGACCTGGTTGAACGACAGTTCGACCGGCGTTTCGCGGCCGAAGATGGAGACCAGCACCTTGAGCTTCTGGGTGTCGGTGTTGATTTCGGAGATGGTGGCGGGCAGCGTCTCGAACGGCCCTTCCATCACGGTGACGGACTCGCCGACACCGAAGTCGACCTCGGCTGCAGCGCCGGCCTTCGCGCCGGAACCCGCGGCCTTGGCGCCACTCGCCGGCGTGCCGTCGGCGGAGGGCGCTTCCTCGAAGACCGGGTTGAGCATCGTGACGACCTCGTCGATCGTCAGCGGCGACGGCTGGTGGGCGTTGCCGACGAAGCCGGTGACACCTGGCGTGTGCCGCACGGCACCCCAGCTCTCGTCGGTGAGGTCCATCCGCACGAGGACGTATCCAGGCATCCGCACGCGGGTGCCGGTCTTGCGCTGGGAGTTCTTGATCTCGGTGAACTCCTCCATCGGCACCTCGACCTGGAAGATGTAATCCTCCATGTTGAGGCTGACGACGCGAGTCTCGAGGTTGGTCTTCACTCGCTTCTCGTAGCCGGCGTAGGAGTGGATGACGAACCACTCACCGAACTGCGACTTCAGATCCTTGACGAAGGCAGCGCGCTGCTCTTCGGCCGACAGGGGCGCGGCGTCGGCCTCGGCGGCCTCCTCCGCGAGGTCCTCGGCCACGTCGGATTCGACGTCCACCGGCTCGTCGCCACCGTCGACTTCTTCTTCGTCTTCTTCGGCGTCGAGCTCGGCCGAGATGTCGTCCTCGGCCTCGGCGATCTCGGCCTCGACCTCTGGGTCCTCGGGGATGTCGGAGGCCTGTACGCCGTCGAAGTCGTCGGCCTCGGAACCCTCCAGCTGCAATGCCTCGAGCTCGGCCGGGTCGTCGGGGTTGGCGCCTTCACGCATTGCGGCTTCCGCCTGAGCGGTGTCGCTGTCGCCGTCGGCGACATCCAGGTCGTTGTCCAGACCGTCGACCATGTCGTCGGCGGGACCCTCGGACGCCTGCTCCCGGGCAAGACGCAGTTCCAGCGCCTCGTCGTCGCCGGCTGCCTCGGATGTCCACTCGTTGGTCATTGACCTGCTTCCTTCTTGTGATTCGTTGTCGGCGGGCACACCCGCCACGCACCGGTCATCTGCTCAGCGCAGCGCGTCAAGCAAAGACCCACGACACCGCGTGGATGATCAGCTGGTCGATGCCGACCACGAAGGCCATCATCAACAGCAGGAAGACCAGCAGCGCGATCGTGTAGTTGACCAACTCGTCGCGCGTCGGCACGACGACCTTGCGCATCTCGTCGATGACCTGGCGGATGAACAGGATGATCTTGCCGAAGATCCCGCGTGCCGCCGAAGTGTCGTCGGCTGAGCCACGCGTCGGCGCGGTGCTCGTGCTCACAGTGATCCTTCGCTGTCGAATCGGTCGTGCGTTCGTCCTTGCAGGGCACGAGGGACTTGAACCCCCAACCCCCGGTTTTGGAGACCGGTGCTCTGCCAATTGAGCTAGTGCCCTTTGCACTGGACCATGACCGCGAGCTGATTGCGGACATGACTCAGCATGGTTGTCGTCAACCACCCGACGTGCGAGTGTACGCGACCGGCCTACGTCAAAGCCAACCGACGGCAGCCGCCACGGGTTCCCGAGGTCCGGCGACGGGCACCGCGTAGGTTCTGCCGTATGCCGACGCCCGCTGCCACCCCAGACCCGGCCCGCACCGGCCGGATCCAGGACCTGCCCAAGGCGCACCTGCATCTGCACTTCACCGGATCGATGCGACTGGCCACCTTGCACGAGCTTGCCGAGAAACACCGGTTGCGGCTTCCGGACGCCCTGAAACAGGGCGGGTGGCCACCGAAACTGTCCGGTCGCGACGAACGCGGGTGGTTCCGATTCCAACGGCTGTATGACGCTGCCCGCGCCTGCGTGCGCGACGAATCGGACGTGCGGCGCATTGTGCGCGAGGCCGCCGAGGACGATGTCGCCGAAGGCTCGCGCTGGCTGGAGATACAGATCGACCCCACGTCGTATGCCGGTGGTCTCGGCGGCATCACGCCTGTGCTGCAGATCGTGCTCGACGAGGCCCGGCACGCCAGCACCGATCTGCCGATCGGCGTCGGTGTCATCGTCGCGGCGTCGCGGATCCGGCATCCGATGGATGCCCGCGCGCTGGCGCGGCTCGCGGCTCATCATGCCGGCGATGGCGCCGGGCAGGTGTTGGGTTTCGGGCTCTCGAATGACGAGCGACGTGGGGTGACCAGTGAGTTCGCACCGGCGTTCGCGATCGCCCGGGAGGCGGGCTTGGGGAGCGTGCCGCACGCCGGCGAGTTGCTCGGACCGCAGTCGGTCAGTGAAACGCTCGACTCGCTGGCGCCAGACCGGCTGGGCCATGGCGTGCGGTCGGTCGAATCGGACTCAGTGCTCGCGAGGGTCGTCGATTCCGGCGTCGCTCTCGAGGTGTGCCCGACCTCGAATGTCGCGCTCGGCGTCTATGCGACCCCGGATCACGTGCCGCTGCGGCGACTCGTGGACGCGGGCGCGCGTGTGGCTCTCGGTGCCGACGATCCCCTCTTGTTCGGCCGGCGGCTCGCTGATCAGTACACGCTTGCCCACGACATCCTCGACTTTGACGACGCAGCCTTGGCGAAACTGGCGCGCTCGTCGTTCGACGCCTCGTTCGCACCGGCCGATGTCAGGGCGGCTGCAGACCACGACATCGACACCTGGCTGGCATCACGTCAGGCTCCTGACGAGGATGCCGCCCAAGACCAAGACTGACCCCACCTTCGACGCACTCTGCGCTGCCCCACGACGCGTGGTTGACATGACCATTACTTACGAGTATCGGCGCGTGAGCCGGAACACATCGACATCCCACCCACTCCTACGGGACTGGCGAGGCACATGAGGCCAAAGGACTCGGGACACGCGACTCGCGGCTGGTCACAAGGGGCCTGAAGGATCCGGGGCTGAGGGCTCGCCGCTAGGAAGTAACGGAGTCGAGGCTGACGCCGACGAAGACCGGTTCATTCACGAGCTGTATGCCGAAGGCGTCATACACCCCGTCGCGCACCTCGCGGGCGAGAGCGACGACGTCGGCGGCGGTCGCGTCGCCACGGTTGGTGATCGCCAACGGGTGTTTGGTCGACAGTGCGGCAGGTCCGGGCAGCCCGTACCCCTTGTCGAAACCTGCGTGCTGGATGAGCCAGGCCGCAGGCACCTTCACCCCGGTGCCCTCGGAAGGCCACGACGGCGGCACGACCTGGTCGCCGAGCCCGGTCTCGACACGCGCACCGAACTCCTCGAACGCTCGCCGGCTGATGATCGGGTTCGTGAAGAACGACCCGCACGACCAGGTGTCGTGATCGGCTTGCGCCAGCACCATTCCCCGCTGGTTCCGCTGCTGTAGCACGGCGGAACGCGCATCCTCCAGGGGCACCCGCGTGCCCAGCTCCACCCCGAGGCCGCCGGCAAGTGCGGCGTACCCGACGGGCGCCGACAACGACGAAGCGCGCAACTGGAAGAGCACGTCGAGCACGACGTACCGTCCACCGCCGCGGAACTCCGAGCCCTTGAACACCGAGTGGCGATAACCGAATTCGCAGTCGGCCGAAGCGAACGTGCGCACCCGCTGCTCCAGGCGGTCCCAGGTGCGCACCGACGCGATCGTCTGCGCGACCTCCTGGCCGTAGGCGCCGACGTTCTGCACCGGCGTCGCTCCGGCCAAGCCCGGGATCCCCGACAGAGCCTCGACGCCGGACCAACCTTCGTCGCAGGACCGTGCGACGACGTCGTCCCACTCCTCGCCGGCAGCGACGCGCACGAACACACCGCCGCAGTCGTCCGCGGACTCGACCTCGATGCCGGAGCTCGCGATCCGCAGCACCGTCCCGTCGAAGCCGTCGTCGCTGACGACCAGATTCGACCCGCCCGACAGGACCAGCAATTGCTCGTCGGCGTCGTCGACCTCGCGCACGACGTCGACGATGTCGTCGGTGGTGTCGGCGACGACGAGTCGCTGCGCGGGGCCACCGACCCGCATCGTGGTCAGTGGCGCGAGCGGGATCCCTTCGGCCTGCTTCATTCCGCCGGTCCGGTGCCGCGCACCGTGGCGAGCGCCCGGGTCAGCACCTTCGCGCCGCCGCTGGTCACCGTCAGTTCGACGACGGCGCCGTCGTCCTGCACCTTCTTCACCTGACCGGTCACCTCGACGTCGGCGCCGCCGTCATACGGCACGGGCACAGGCGCACTGAAGCGCACCGAGTACGCGGTCACGGCACCCGCATCGCCGACCCAGTCGACGATGGCCTGTATGGCGGCGCCCATCGTCCACATGCCGTGCGCGATGACGTCCGGAAGTCCGACGGAGGTGGCGAAGCGCTCGTCCCAGTGAATCGGGTTGAAGTCGCCGCTGGCACCGGCGTAGCGCACCAGCGTGGCACGGTCGACGTGAATGGTGCGCGCCGGCAGTTGCTGGCCGACCTCGAAGCTCGCGCTCACTGCTCGTCTCCCCGGATGACGACCATCGAGGTCGTGGTGGTGACTGCTTCGCCGTCGAGGGTCTGCAGGACGGTGCGCATCGTCATCATCGAGTGCCCTCCGGCCGAGCGCACCCGCTCGATCGTCGTGACCGGCTGCACCTCGTCGCCGGCGACCAGCGGGCGGTGGTGGACGAAGCCTTCCTCACCGTGCACAAGTCGGGAGTAGTCGACTCCCGCATCCGGGTCGCGCATGACGGCCGCCTCACCCCGCTGGGCAATCAGAACCGCCAGGGTCGGCGGCGCGATGACGTCGGCGTAGCCGCGCCCTCGCGCGACCGCGACGTCGAAGTGTGCCTCGTCGACCGCCCCGACCGCCGTGGCGAACTCGGCGATCTTGGCGCGAGAGACGACATACGGAGCGGCGGGCGGATAGGTCCGGCCCTCCACCTGCGGATTGACAGCCATGATTCGAAGCTTAGAGGGCCGCGCGGACGACGCCGAAAGGCCGCCCCCGGCATCGGGGGCGGCCTTCGTGAATCTCGGTGTGCGGCGCTCGCGCCGCGCCGCTCAGCGGGTCTCGCGGTGCAGCGTGTGACGCTTCTCGCGGGGGCAGTACTTCTTGAACTCCACGCGGTCGGGGTTGTTGCGACGGTTCTTCTTCGTCACGTAGTTGCGCTCTTTGCACTCGGTGCACGCCAAGGTGATCTTGGGGCGAATGTCTGCGCTCTTGCTGGCCACGGCAACCTGCTCTCGGAATTACTTGTCTAGAAGGGGTCTAGCTGTTTGCAAATTTCAGTAGCGGGAGCGGGGCTCGATCCCGCGACCTCACGATTATGAGTCGTGCGCTCTAACCAGCTGAGCTACCCCGCCTTGGGATGAAGTGGCACCGGAAACCCGGCACCGGCTCACCAGAGCCCCCAAACGGAATCGAACCGTTGACCTTCTCCTTACCATGGAGACGCTCTACCGACTGAGCTATAGGGGCCTGCTGCCGCTGAGCGCAACGCATCGTCGCCTGCTCAGCAGTGCAGCGAAGAGATTACCCGACGACCTCTTCGATCACGAAATCGGCCGGACGTCCCCGCGCACGAGGACGGTGTCCTTGCGGCGGTCCCGCAGCGCGAGCTGCGTCGCCTCGCCGGGGGCACCCACCTGCGCGACGAATCGCACCGTGCCAGGGATGAGCACCGGCTTGCGGAACGACATCGACGCGACGTATGCCGGAGACAGCCTGCTCTCGACACCGGCCAGCATCGCCGCCTGGCTCCACATGCCGTGCACGATCGTGCGCGGGAAGCCCATCGCCTTGGCGGTGAGTGGGTGCAGGTGGATCGGGTTGATGTCGCCGCTGACCGCGGAGAACCGGCGGCCGAGGTCGCCCGACAGGCGCCATACGGCACCAGGACCGTCCGGTGCGTCGCCCTCGGCGGCCCGCGGCGGCTCGGCGCCCTCGATCCGCCGGCCGCGGTACAGATAGGTCGCCAGGCCCTCCCAGACCAGCTCGCCGGCGACGTGCGCCTGCGAGGTGATGTCGACCTGCACCCCGCGACGATGCGGCCGCGCGTTGCCGGCGGTCACCGACAGGTCGATCGCTTCGGTGAGCAGCACCGGCCGATGCTGGGTCAGCGTGTTGTCGAGATGGACGCTGCCGTTGAGCGGGTAGGGATACCTCTTGTCGGCGAACAGGCTCACCTGCAGCGGGAACGCCAGATTGTGCAGGTATGTCGCAGGCAGTTCGTCGCGCAGCGCGAACCCGCAGACCCGGTCGTAGTCGGCGAGCGCCGCAGGATCGACGCGCACACCCTTGCGGACGACGCGGACGTCCGGCAGGTCCCCGCCGCGGCGGCCGCGAGAGGTCGCGACCGCCTTGGCGTAGACCCGACCGAGCGACGGAGGACCGCTCAACTCGATGACCTTCGTCATACTGCGCTCACGCCCCGAGCTGGCTGTGGCCGCAGACGCGCAGCACCTGGCCGGTCACGCCCGCCGAGCCCGGCTCGGCGAGGAAGGCGATCGCCTCGGCGACATCGACCGGCTGACCACCCTGCATCAGCGCGTTGATCCGGCGACCGACCTCGCGGGTGGCGAGCGGGATCTTGGCGGTCATCTCGGTCTCGATGAACCCGGGGGCGATCGCGTTGATGGTGATCTGCCGCGGCGCCAGCTCCGGTGCCTCCGCCCGGACCAGACCCATGACCCCGGCCTTGGACGCCGCGTAGTTCGCCTGGCCACGGTTGCCGCCGATGCCGGAGGTGGAGGCGACGCCGATGATCCGACCGCCGTCCTTGAGGCCACCGGGAAGTGCCGGGTCGAGCAGCGTGGCGTTGATGGCCATCTCCGCCTTGATGTTGACCGCGATGACGCTCCCCCAGCGGGCGGCGTCGTCGTTGACGAACAACTTGTCGCGGGTGATGCCGGCGTTGTGCACGATGGCCGCGAGCTTGTCACCCTTGCGGGCCACTGCCTCGGCGATCTTCTGACCGGCGTCGGGCGCGGTGATGTCGAGCTGCAGCGCGACGCCGCCGATCTTGTTGGCGACCTTGGACAGCGACTCTCCGGCCGCGGGAATGTCGACCACGATCACCGCTGCGCCCTGACGGGCGAAGACCTCCGCGATCTTGGCGCCGATCCCACGCGCAGCGCCGGTCACGACAGCGACCTCACCTTGCAGCGGCGCCCGCCAGTCCGCGACCTGCGGGACGACGGCCTTGCCGACGCGCAGCGGCTGACCGCCGACGTATGCCGATCGGCTCGAGAGGAAGAAGCGCACCGGTGAAGCAAGCACCTCGGGCTCGTCGAAGGCGTCGCCGGACAACCAGATGAGGTTGGCGGTGGCGCCGCGCAGCAACTCCTTGCCGATCGACCGCATGATGCCTTCGAGCGCCTGCTGCGTGGCCGCGGCCTCCGGCCGATCCTGCTCGGCCGGCGGCGTGCCGATGATCAGCACGCGGGCGTTCTTGCCGAGCGCCTTGACCGCCGGTGCCAGCGTGGCGCGCAAGATCTCGAGGTCATCGATGGTCCGCAGGCCGGTGGCGTCGTAGACCGCGGCTCCGAGCGACCCCTTCTCGTAGGTCGCCTCGGGGGTCGCGTCGACGACCACGGCACCGGAGGACTCGACGATGTCGATGAGCGCCGAGGCGACCTTCCCGCCGTCGAAGGACCCGATCGCAACCGGCCCGGTCGTGAGTTCCTGACCCGGCTCGTAGCGACGCAGGACCGGCGGCTTGGGCAGTCCGAACTGACCGGCGAGCTTCTTGCCGAGGGGGTTCTTGTTGACGAAGTTGCTGTAGCCGTCAGCCATCACACTGCCTCCAGAATCGCGACGACACCCTGACCGCCCGCCGCGCAGATGGAGATCAGGCCGCGGCCCGACCCCTTCTCGTGCAACATCTTCGCCAGCGAGGCGACGATGCGGCCGCCGGTGGCTGCGAAGGGGTGACCGGCCGCCAGCGACGAGCCGTTGACGTTGAGCTTGCTGCGGTCGACCGAGCCGAGCGGCTCGTCCAGGCCCAGGCGCTCCTTGCAGAACTCCGGGCTCTCCATCGCAGCCAGATGGCACAGCACCGTGGAGGCGAATGCCTCGTGGAACTCGTAGAATTCGAAATCCTGCAACGTCAGGCCGTTGCGCTGCAGGAGCCGGGCGATCGCGTAGGGCGGCGCCATCAGCAGGCCTTCGCCGCCGTGCACGTAATCGACCGCAGCGGTCTCACCGTCGACGAAGCGGGCCAGCGGGGTCAACTTGCGCTCCTGCGCCCAGTCGGCCGAGCCGAGCAGCACGACGGATGCGCCGTCGGTCAGCGGGGTGGAGTTGCCGGCCGTCATGGTGGCGCCCTCGCCCTTGCCGAACACCGGCTTGAGCTTGGCCAGCTTCTCAGGCGTGGAGTCCGGGCGCAGGTTGTTGTCCTTGCTGACACCGAGATAGGGGGTCACCAGGTCGTCGAAGAAGCCGCGCCCGTATGCCGCGGCGAGGTTCTGGTGGCTGAGGGCCGCGAGCTCGTCCTGTGCCTCACGGCTGATGCCCCACTCCTTTGTGGTGATCGCCTGGTGATCACCCATCGCCAGACCGGTGCGCGGCTCGGCGTTCTTGGGTTGCTCAGGTGCGAACTGGCCCGGTCGGATCTTGGTCAGCGCCTTGAGCCGCTGCTGCGGTGTCTTGGCGTAGTTGACCATCATCAGGGTGCGGCGCAGGTCGTCGTTGATGGCCAGCGGAGCGTCGGAGGTGGTGTCGGTGCCGCCGGCGATCGCCGAGTCCACCTGACCGAGGGCGATCTTGTTGGCCACCAGGATCGTCGCCTCGAGGCCGGTGCCGCAGGCCTGCTGCACGTCATACGCGGGGGTCTGGGGCGACAGGTGAGAGCCCAGCACGCTTTCGCGAGTCAGGTTGAAATCCCGCGCGTGCTTGATGACGGCACCCGCCGCGACCTCGCCGAGGCGCTCACCGGACAGGTCGTGGCGCGAGACCAGACCGTCGATGGCGGCGGTCAGCATGTCCTGGTTGGACGCCTTGAGGTATTTGCCGCCGGAGCGGACGAAGGGGATGCGGTTACCACCGAGGACGTAGACGTCACGTGGGCTCATGAGAGTTCTCCGATGAAGGTCGGCTGAGCGAATAATTACCGATACGGAGAGTAGCAGGTACGTCGAGTTTCGGATACTCTGCCGGACATGGGCCAGACAGAGCAGTCCCGCCGATCGGCGGCGCGCAGCGACGCATCGAATGCCGCGAGCACTTCCGAAATCCCTGACGCGGTGCGCGTCGACGGGCGCGACACCCGCTGGACCCAGCACCGCGCCGAGCGTCGACGAGAGCTCACCGAGGCAGCGCTGCGCGCCATACGTAAGCACGGAGCGACCGTGGGCATGGACGAGATCGCCGCCGAGGCGGGCACCAGCAAGACCGTGATCTACCGGCACATGGGCGATCGCCTCGGGCTGTATCTCGCGGTGTGCGAAAGCGTCGACGACCGGATCCTGACCGACCTGCACAAGTCGCTGACCGATGTCGACGCGGCGCATGCCGCGGCCCACGAGCTCACGTCCGGTCACACCCGTGAGATGACCGTGGCCGTCATCGACAGCTACCTGCGCCAGGTCGAACGCGATCCGGAGGTCTACCGGTTCGTCGTGCGGAGACCGCAACTGAACATCCCGCCGGAGCAGGACCCGGTGATCGGGCTCAGCGACACGATCGCCGGAGTCCTCGAGCCGATCTTCGCCGCGGCGCTCACCATCGCCGGCAAGGACGTCGAACCGGCGAGGTTGTGGGCGCACGGTCTGATCGGTTTTGTCCGCGAATCGGCCGACCGATGGCTGGCCGACCCCGACCGCGCCCCGCGGGCGAGCGTTGTCGCCCATCTCGCAGATTTCGCAGCAGTCGGACTGACCGGCGTGCTGAGCAACTCGACAGAGGAGTCGAAGTGACGAATCCCATTGCAAGCGAACTGATCACAGCCCTGGACGGGCGGTGGGCGGATCTGCGCAGCGAGGCGCGCGACCAGTTGTCCGCCGACTGGATGCTCGCGCCGACGGGCCTGTCGGTCGCCGACCACCGGGCGCTGACGACCGCGTCGTTGAAGACGCTCGCCGGTGAAGGCTTCGGTCGCGTCGGCTTCCCCGTGGCGTATGGCGGTGAGCGCGACTACGCGGCGTCCTGCGTGCTGTTCGAGATGCAGGCACTGGGCGACCTGTCGCTGCTGGTGAAGGTCGGGGTGCAGTTCGGGCTGTTCGGCGGCGCGGTCGCGCGACTGGGCACCGACCGACACCACTCGGCATACCTCGAGGACATCATGACCGCGAAGCTGCTGGGCTGCTTCGCGATGACCGAGGTAGGGCACGGCAGCAACGTGCAGGAGTTGGAAACCACTGCCACGTATGACGATTCGACCCACGAACTGGTCGTGAACTCCCCCACCCCGTCGGCGACCAAGACCTACATCGGCAATGCCGCCGTCGACGGCCGTATGGCGGTGGTCTTCGCCCAGTTGATCACGCGCGAAGGCGACCACGGTGTGCACGCGGTGCTGATGCCCATCCGCGACGAGGGCGGCGCGGCACTGCCCGGCGTCACGATCGGCGACAACGGCGACAAGGGCGGGCTGCCCGGCGTCGACAACGGCACCCTCGCGTTCGACCACGTGCGAGTGCCGAAAGCCAATCTGCTCAACGCATTCGGCGACATCGACGACGACGGCAACTATGTCTCGGACATCGACAGCGCGGGCCGCCGATTCTTCACCATGCTCGGGACGCTTGTGCGTGGCCGTGTGTGCGTGGGTGGCGGCTCCGGCGCGGCCGCGAAGAAGGCGCTGACAATCGCCATACGTTATGGCAGCACCCGTCGCCAGTTCTCCGCACCCGGCGACGATCAAGAGGTCGTGGTGCTGGATTACCTTGCGCACCAACGGGTTCTGCTGCCTCGCCTGGCGAAGTCGTATGCACTGAGTTTCGCGCAGAACGCCGTCACCGAGCGGCTGCAGGAGCTGCACGGCGACGTCGCACCGGTTCTGACCGCGGACGACCCCGCCGCCAAGGAGCGGCAGGAGGCGCAGCGCGAGCTCGAGACCCGTGTCGCGGGGCTGAAGGCGGTCACCACCTGGCACGCGGTCGACACCATTCAGGCGTGTCGTGAGGCATGTGGCGGTGCCGGCTACATGGCGGAGAACGAACTCACCCAAATGCGTTCGGACGTCGACGTTTTCGCCACCTTCGAGGGCGACAACACCGTCCTGTTGCAGCTGACGGCCAAGGGACTGCTCACCGACTACAAAGAGATGTGGGGCGATCTGGACTCCGCCGGGATGGTTGGCAAGATCGCGGCACAACTCGGTGGTCGCATTGTCGAGCGGACCGCACGGCGCGCCGGCATCCAGCGGCTGGTCGACACCGCCACCGGGCGCGACGACGACAGCGCGACCGACAGCCTGCCGTGGGCGATGTCGATGTTCGAGCAAAGAGCCGACCACGCACTCGAAACCCTGGGCAACCGGCTGCGAAAAGCCACTAAAGAGAACGCTTTCGACATCTTCAACAAAGCACAGGACCATGTGCTCTTCGCCGCTCGCGCGCACATCGACCGGTGTGTGCTCGACGCCGCCCTGGAGAGCCACGAAGCGATGGCCGACGGAGCCGCGAAAGACCTGCTCGGGCGGGTGCTGACGCTCTACGCGCTGAGCTCGATCGAGGCCGACCGTGCGTGGTTCCTCGAGCACGGCCGGATCAGCGGCAGCCGCTCCCGTGCGGTGACCGCGTCGGTCAACGAACTGTGCGCGGAATTGCGTCCGCAGGTGCTGACTCTGGTCGACGGCTTCGGCATACCGGATGAGCTGATCACCGCACCGATCGCCCAGCTCTGAGGCGAGCTGCCGTGAGCCAGGGATAAGGCGAGCGCGGGGCGGCGTCGGCTCACGGCTTGACGAACGTGCCGCCGCTGCCCCGATAGGGTGGTTGGGGTGTCGGCTCATGCCCTTGCACTCGTGCTCACCGCAGCAGTCCTGCACGCGACGTGGAACATCGCCGCCAAACGCGTCGAGGGCGGCGGTTACGTCTTCGTGTTCTCCTATGCATTGTTGTCCGCGGTGATCTGGCTGCCGATCGGCTTCATCGTTCTCGCGAGCACCAATTCGTCGCTGACCTGGTCGTTGATCTGGGCCGCACTGCTGTCCGGTGTCTTTCACATCGCCTACGGGTTGACCCTGCAAACCGGTTACAACAAAGCAGAACTCGGTGTTGTCTATCCCGTTGCTCGTGGCACCGGGCCACTGCTGACGATGATCTTCGCGATCGTCGTGCTTGCCGAACGGCCAGGATGGCTCGGTGTGCTGGGCGGGGTCATCGTGATCACCGGGGTCGTGGTGGTCGCGAGCGCTCGGCCACCGGCTTCGGAGAAAAAGCCACGGCATCGGGCATCGAGCGGAATCCTCTGGGGTGGACTCACCGGCGTGATGATCGCGAGCTACACCCTGTGGGACGACCACTCGATGACAGCACTGGCACTGGCACCGGTGCCGTACTTCGCGTTCAGCACCGCCTGGCAGTCGATCGGGTTGCTGCCGGGTATGCGCGGACGAGGCGCGGATCTGCGCGCGGTGTCACGCAGGTACTGGCGCGAGATCGTGTGTGTCGCGTTGTTGTCGCCGCTGGCCTATGTACTTGTCCTGATCGCCATGCAGACCACGCCGGTCGCCCTGGTCGCACCTGCTCGCGAGTCCAGCATCGTGATCGGGTCACTGCTGGCGTGGCGGTTGTTCCACGAGCCGAGACCGGCTCGCAAGTTCCTCGGCGCTGTGGTGGTGCTCGCCGGAATCGCGCTGATAGCAGCGTGATTGCAGCCGGTTTCGACGCCGGCGACCGCTGCTGGGATCAGCCCTGGACCCGCGCCGAACCGACTGGGTAAAGGGCCGGACAAGATTCGCCCCCACGACGGTAAATTCTGGCGTTCGGATGATGCCTGTGCGACTACGACGGGCGTAGCTTTCAGCCACCGTTCGGCCCGAACGCCTGTTGGGGCCGCCACCCTGTCCGAGGAGCTCAGATCCTGATGCGCACCCTTCACACCCGTCGAACCCTCACCGTCGCCACCGGCGTGCTCGCTCTCGCCGCTGCCGGGATTGCCGGCACCGGAGCCGCCCACGCCGCTCAGCCCGCTCCCGCCGCCGCCCACACGTTCGCTGACGGCGCCAAGACCGCCGGCCTGGCAGCAGCCCATTTCGGTGTCCGGGACATCGGCGGCGCAGCGAGGGGTGTCAACGCTCGGGCCCGTCACGGGTTCAACATCAACGGCGGCAACTGGTCCGGCATGGTCGCCACCGGCTCCGGCTTCACCTCGACCAAGAGTTCGTGGACCGAGCCGAAGGTCACGTGCAACTCCACCAACGACCTGATGGCCCCGTGGGTCGGCA
Organism: Rudaeicoccus suwonensis; assembly: GCF_007829035.1. Lineage (NCBI taxonomy): Bacteria > Bacillati > Actinomycetota > Actinomycetes > Micrococcales > Dermacoccaceae > Rudaeicoccus > Rudaeicoccus suwonensis. The sequence continues at coordinate 381,749 of NZ_VIVQ01000001.1, read as the reverse complement.
TCGACGGGTACGGCAGTTCCTCGGTCGAGCAGACTGGTGTCGCCACCGACTGCTCCTCCGGATCCCCGGTCTACCAGGGGTGGTACGAGATGTACCCCGCCAACCCGGTGTACTACAGCAACACCGTCAAGGCCGGCGACCACATCACCGCCACTGTCTCGCGCAGCGGCAAGAAGTACACCTTGACGCTCGCCGACACGACACAGGGCTGGACCCGGACGATCACCAAGTCCTACAACGGCGCGAACGCCAGCGCCGACTTCGTGATGGAGTCGCCGACCGCGTCCTACCCGAACTTCGGCTCGGTGAAGTTCACCGGCGCCACCGTCGACGGCAGCGCCCTTGGCAACTTCAGCCCGACCGCGATGGACGCCTCCAACAGCAACGGCTACGAGGACCACACCAGTGCCCTGTCCGGCGGCAACAGCTTCTCGATCAGCTACCTGCAGGAGTGATCTCGGGAGGTTGACGGTACGACATCCCTGACCTGTCGGCACCGCTGCCAACAGGGGCGGCCCCAGAACCATCATGGTTCTGGGGCCGCTTCTGTGTCCGGAGCCTTCGGTCAGCGGCACGTATGGCGCGGGCAACGCCGTTCCGGCATACGTCAGTGAACGGTCAAGATTCGCCAGCGCGGATGTAAAACATCGGTTTTCAACGGTTTTCAACCGGGGCCGGCGTGCGTAGCTTCGTCAGCACTGATTCGTCAGCACTGATCGGCGCGGGCCACCGCTTCGCGCTGACACCAATTACGCCGGTGTGAACCCTCGACGTTGGTCACACCAGCATCTCAGGCGAAAGCCCAGAAGGAGTTCGAACAGATGCGCACTCTCCACACCCGCCGGACACTCACCGTGGCCGCCGGCGTCATCGCTCTCGCCGCCGCCGGCATCACCGGCACCGGCGCTGCTCACGCCGCCCAGCCCGCTCCCGCCGCCGCCGCCCACACGTTCGCCGACGGCGCCAAGACCGCCGGCCTGGCAGCAGCCCATTTCGGCGGCATCAGCGCCTCGCGCCACGAGATCGGCGGCGCGGCATCGCTCGTGAACGCGCACGCCCGTCACGGTTTCAACATCAACGGCGGCAACTGGTCCGGCATGGTCGCCACCGGCTCCGGCTTCACCTCGACCTCCACGTCGTGGACCGAGCCCAGCGTCACGTGCAACTCCACCAATGACCTGATGGCCCCGTGGGTCGGCATCGACAGTTACGGAAGCTCCTCGGTCGAGCAGACCGGCGTTGCCACCGACTGCTCCTCCGGATCCCCGGTCTACCAGGGGTGGTACGAGATGTACCCCGCCAACCCGGTGTACTACAGCAACACCGTGGAGGCCGGGGACAGCATCACGGCCACCGTGAACCGCAGCGGTGAGTCCTACACGCTGATCCTCACCGACAACACGCAGGGTTGGACGCAGACGACCACCCAGTCGTATGACGGTGCGAACGCCAGCGCCGACTTCATCATCGAATCGCCCACGGCGTCCTACCCGGACTTCGGCGAGGTCGACTTCACCGGATCCACCGTCAACGGCAGCGCCCTGGGCGACTTCAGCCCGACCGCCCTGGACGCCTCCAACAGCAACGGGTACGAGGACCAGACCAGCGCCCTGTCGGGCGGCACGGACTTCTCGATCAGCTACCTGCAGGAGTGACCCGCACGGTATGACCGGCGCGGCGCTCCAGCCGCACGCCGCGCTCGTCATACGACACGACGAAGGCCCGGACCGAAACGGTCCGGGCCTTCGTGATGTCACTGGTGCCAGGTGAAGGATTCGAACCTTCGAAGCTTTCGCGACGGATTTACAGTCCGCTCCCATTGGCCGCTCGGGCAACCTGGCAAGTGCGTGGACGAGGATACAAGGGCGGGCAGCTGTAGGCCAATCGACCACTGCCCTGGGCGACCGGCGGGCGGGTCGACGGGAGCCGGTGGGCACCCGGCATACTCGGCGGGAGATCCCAGACACCACCGGACCAAGGAGCGGGCCATGGCAGATTCGTCGTTCGACATCGTCAGCAAGACCGACAAGCAGGAGGTCAGCAACGCGATGCTGCAGGCCGCCAAGGAGATCTCGACCCGGTTCGACTTCCGCGGCGTGGGCGCCGAGATCGACTGGTCCGGCGAGAAGATCCTGATGAAGGCCAACGCGCCCGAGCGTGTGCTCGCAGTGCTCGACGTCTTCCAGACCAAGCTGGTCAAACGCGGAGTGTCGCTGAAGGCGCTCGACCTGTCCGACGACGGCGAGCCGAAGATCTCCGGCAAGGAGTACCGCCTCGAGGCCGCACTGAAGGACGGCATCAGCCAGGAGGACGCCAAGAAGATCTCCAAACTGATCCGCGACGAGGGCCCCAAGTCGGTCAAGTCGCGCATCGAGGGCGACGAGCTGCGGGTGACCAGCAAGTCGCGCGACGACCTGCAGGAGGTGCAGCGGATGCTGAAGTCCGCAGACCTCGACGTCGCACTGCAGTTCACGAACTACCGCTGACAGCAACGGTTTTCGTCATACATCGTGGGGAGCGGCCATGACGGCGTTCAGGATGAGGGCCGACAAGGTTGTCAGATACATCGACAAGACGGCGCAGCGCAAGCCCGAGCTTGCGGCGAAGATGACCGAGGGGGCGGTGGCAGGGATCCGCCGGCTGACCGACGCCGAGGCGCAGGAATGCTGGGGCAGCATCCGCAGCCTTCCGCAAGACCCGCAGTGGGCTTTTCCGTTCCAGCGCCAGGTCGCCGAGGAGTTCCGCGCCAAGGGACTACCGGCTCCCGACTGGACGCTCACCCCTCCGCCGGGGATGCAGTATGGCGGTGGCGACACCACCTGGCAGTGATCCGACCGACAGAGGTGGTCGCGTAACGCGCCGAAGTCATGCAGCAGGGAGGCTCACTGATCGACGTGTTCAGGCCGTCAATGGCTGTCTGCGGATGAGGATCGGCACCAGGCTGCCAGCCGTTGCAGGCGAGGCCCGGTTGCGTGCTTACTCAGACGAACGGCACAAAGGCGGGTGCGGGCAAAGGGCCGGTGTCACCATCTCGTGCCGCCTCGTATGCCGCAGCGATCCGTAGCAGCGACTGCTCGCTGTGAGCCGTTCCCCAGAACGTCACGGCCACGGGCAGGCCGGCGGCTACGCCCGACGGCACCGTCAGCAACGGGTATCCCGCCTGCGCCGCAGGAGTGGAACATGCTCCCGCTGTGTGCTCGGGGTTGACGTGGTCGATGAGGAATGCCGGCGGGCAGGCCGGGCTGACCAGCGCGGTCAGGTCATGCTCACGTAGCACCGCATCAATTCCGCCACCCCGGGACTGAGCCCGGCACCGCTCGAGGGCATCGAGGTAACGGCGGTCGTTCAGGTCCGGCGCGACCAGTGCCTCCTCCAACAGGGACTGCCCGAAGTGCGGGAGTTCCTCGGCGGCGTGTGCCTTGTTGAACTGCACGATGTCGGCGAGGGTGCGCGGGCCATCCCCTGAGCGGGTCCTGAGGTAGTCGGCCAGGCCGGCACGGAACTCGGCGAGCATGACCAGGAGTTCGTCCTGCCAGCCCAGCTCGGCGGGCAGATCGGCGTTGTCGACGATCGTCGCACCTGCCTCGGACAACAGTTGCAATGCCCGTTCCGCCGGGCCGTCCGCGTGGTCGCTGTAGCCCCAGAACGTCTTTCGCGGCACGCCGATGCGCACACCACGCAATCGCTCCTGTCCGACCGCCGCGTCATACGCCTGACCCGTGAGCACCGCAAGCAGTGCTGCGCTCTGCGCGACAGTGGCGGTCAACGGTCCCGGTGAGTCCTGCGAGTGGGAGATCGGGATGATTCCGTCCCGCGGCACGAGACCGACCGTTGGCTTGAGTCCCACGCATCCGTTGAATGCAGCGGGGCACGTGATCGAACCGTCGGTCTCGCTGCCGATCGCGAACGGTGTGATGCCCGCCGCAACAGCGGCGCCACTGCCAGAACTCGAGCCACCCGCAGACCGGTTCAGCGCATACGGATTGCGGGTCAGGCCACCGTAGGCACTCCAGCCGCTGACGGAATTCCCGTCACGGAAATTCGCCCACTCGCTCAGATTCGTCTTGCCGAGCAACACCATGCCGGCGTCCCGAAGTCGGCGTACCAGCGTGGCGTCCCGAGACGGTGGCGGCACGTCGGCCAGCGCCAGCGAACCCGCCGTCGTCGGCAGGCCGGCAGTGTCGATGTTGTCCTTGACCAGGACCGGTATGCCGTGCAGCGCGCTCCGTGGTTCTTCGGTGTCCCGACGACGTGCGTCGTCCAGGGCGTCCGGCGACGGCGTGCAGACAGCCGCGATTTGTGGATTGACGTCGGCCGTACGGTCGATCGCCTGCTGCAGCCGATCGGCGCTGGACACACGACGCGAATGTCTCATACAGCCGATCGTCGCACGGATCGCGCCGCGGGCACCGGATTCCTGCCTTGTGTGACGCGGCGCACCGTCAACCGGACGACGAAGCGCCGGCCATCAGCACCGCCGTGTCCGCGTGATGCGCAGCGATGCGTTCGCCGCTCCAGTCGCCGTCCTCGTGATACCAGCGGGCGACGTCGATCGACATACCCATGATCGCGTTGGCTGTCATACCGATGTCAGCACAAGCGAATTCGCCGGATTCGACGCCGGCGGCGAGCACCTCACGCATCAACTGCTGGATGGCGTGCCGCAACTCGTCGATGACCACACGGTGCTCGGGCGTGAGCGCCTCGAGTTCGTAGTTCACCACCCGTGCCGTCGTATGCCGCGCGGTGTGGCCGATGACGAATTCGCGCACCATCAGGCGCAACTGCTCGGTCGGGCTGACGGTGGCCGCACGCGCTGCGCTCAGACGGGCGACGGTGGCCTCGTGGCCGGCGCGGGAGATCTCGAAGAGCAGCGACTCCTTGGTGGGGTGGTGCACGTAGAGCGCGGCAGGCGACATACCGGCTGCGGCGGCGATGTCACGAGTGGTGGTTCCGTGAAACCCCTTGGCAGCAAAAGCATCCCGGGCCGCATCCAACAACCGGTCACGCGAGGTGCTGTCGCCGGCCGGCGCCGCCTCGGACGTCATACGTCTCGCACCTTCCTGCTGTCCACCGTGGTTGATTCGTTGACGAGCATGCCGCACCGTGACACGCTAAGCAAGCGCTTAGTCAGCGCATCATCGCGATTCCGAGGGAGTGGTCGCCGCATGGCCGACTGGCAGGACAAAGGCGTCGTCGTGACCGGCGCCGCACGCGGCATCGGCCGAGCCATCGCGACCCGGCTACGCGACGAAGGCGCACGGGTGGTCATCGCCGACGTGCTCGAAGAACCACTGCGCGAGACTGCGGAATCCATTGGCGCACATGCCGTTTCGGGCGACTGCGCCTCAGCCGGCGGCGTGCAGCACCTGATCACTCAAGCCACCGCACAACTGGGCGAGATCGACGTCTGGGTCGGCAACGCCGGGATCGCGCGCGGCGAGGGTTTGGCGTCCACCGAGGCCGAGTGGGCCGCCTCGTGGGAGGTCAACGTGATGGCGCACGTGCGCGCCGCGCAACTGCTCATCCCGGGCTGGCTCGAACGAGGTCACGGCCGCTTCGTCGTGACAGCCTCCGCGGCCGGCCTGCTCACGATCCTCGGACAGCCGACGTACGCCGTCACCAAGCACGGCGCAGAGGCCTTCGCCGAGTGGCTGGCCGCGTCATACGGGCACCGCGGCATCAAGGTGCACGCGATCTGCCCGCAGGGCGTGCGCACCGACATGTATCCCGGGCCCGGCGACGGCGCACTCGCGGAGGTCATCGGCCACGACGGCGCCCTGCAACCCGAAGACGTCGCGACGGCGCTGGTCGAGACGATCGAGCGTGAAGAGTTCCTGGTGCTCCCCCACCCGGAGGTGCGCGACTATTTCGGCTTCCGCGGCGCGAACACCGACAAATGGCTGAGCGGCATGCAGCGCCTGCAAGGACGCATCGACGAACTCGATCAGCCACGCTGAATCTGCACCAACCACAACCGAATCCAACAATCGAAGGACACGTCACCCATGACCGAAGACACCACTCGCACAGCGATCGTGACCGGCGCGGCACGCGGCATCGGTGCCGCCGTCGCAACACGCCTGGCCAAGGACGGCATGGCGGTGGCCATCCTCGACCTTGACGAGGGCGCCTGTCAGGCAGCGGCACAGCAGATCACCGACGCCGGCGGTCGTGCGCTGGGCGTGGGCTGCGATGTGTCCGACGAGGCATCCGTCGCGGCAGCCGTCGAGCGCGTGGCTGCCGAACTCGGCGCCCCGACCGTGCTGGTCAACAACGCCGGTGTGCTGCGCGACAACCTGCTGTTCAAGATGAGCGTCGACGACTGGGACACCGTCATGGCGGTGCACCTGCGCGGCAGCTTCCTGATGACGCGCGCCGTGCAGAAGTACATGACCGAAGCCACCTACGGGCGAATCGTCAATCTTTCCAGCACTTCTGCGCAGGGCAACCGTGGCCAGGTCAACTACTCCGCGGCGAAGGCCGGACTGCAGGGGTTCACCAAGACCCTCGCGATCGAACTCGGCAAGTTCGGCGTCACCGCGAACGCGATCGCGCCCGGCTTCATCGTCACCGACATGACGGCGGCCACCGCCAAGCGCGTGGGTGTCGACTTCGAGGACATGCAGAAGTTCGCCGCGAAGGAGATCCCGGTGCAGCGGGTCGGACGCCCCGAGGACATCGCGGCAGCCGCGTCCTTCTTCTGCAGCGAGGACGCCGGCTTCGTCAGCGGCCAGGTGCTGTATGTCGCCGGCGGCCCGAAGGACTGAATGATGCGTACTTTCAACGGAATCGACGAGCTGAAGGCCGGTGTCGGCGAACACTTGGGCTACAGCGACTGGCACCAGGTGACGCAAGAGGCGGTCAACCAGTTCGCCGAGGCAACCGGTGACCATCAGTGGATCCACGTCGACGTCGACAAGGCCGCGGCCGGACCCTTCGGCGGGACCATCGCACACGGGTACATGACCTTGTCGCTGCTGCCGATGCTCGCCGGTCAGGTGTACACGGTCAGCGGTGTGAAGATGGGAATCAACTACGGCTCCAACAAGGTTCGCTTCCCGACGCCGGTGCCGGTGGGCTCGCGGGTGCGTGGCGGCTTCGAGTTGGTGTCGGTCGAGCCGTCGTCGCTCGGTTTCACCGTGACGGCTCGCGCGACCATCGAGATCGAAGGTGGCGCGAAGCCGGCGTGCGTGGCTGAGATCTTGTCGGTCGTCGTTCCGTGAGCACGCTGTCGTTGGCGTCCGTGCTGGCCGAGCCGGCACGGCGCCGGCCGACGAAAGTCGCTCTCGTCGAAGGAGATCGACGGCTGACGTACGCGCAGGTGTGGGATCTCGCACTGCGGTACGGCGATGCCTTGGTCGCGAGCGGCGTCAAGCCGGGCGACCGGGTGGCGCTGCTCGCGCCGAACGTGATCGAGTTCGTCGGGGCGTATTACGGCATCATCGCCGCCGGCGCCACGGTCGTGCCGGTGCCGCCGATGCTGCGCCCCACCGAGGCCGCCTACCTGGTGCAGAACTCCGGTGCGCGGCTGTTGCTGCACCATCCGTGGTTCGCCGAGACTGCGATCGCCGCCGCAGGCGAGTGCGGGATCGATGAGGCGTCACTCGTCGGGATGGCCGAGGGACGCAACCCGCTTGCGACATACGTGAGCAGGCAGCCGGACGATGTGGCGGTGGTGTTCTACACCTCGGGCACGACGGGCCGGCCCAAAGGCGCGATGCTGACGCACCTCAACCTGGTGATGAACGCGACGGTTGCTGCGTTCGACACAGGGAACGTCGGCAACGACGAGATGATCCTGGGGGCGCTGCCGCTGTTCCACATCTTCGGACAGTCGATCTCGTTGAACGCGACCTTCCGTGCGGGCGCGACGCTGGTGCTCGTGCCGCGCTTCGAACCCGTCGAAGTCCTGCGAATCCTCAATGACGAGAACATCACCCGGATGTCAGCGGTGCCGACGATGCTGATCCAGCTGTTGCAGCATGCGGACGAGGTCACGCCGGTGCCGCAACTGCAGGAGTGCAACTCCGGCGGCGCATCGCTGCCGGTCGCTGTGCTGGAAGCGTTCGAGGCGAAGTTCGGCGCGACGGTGCGTGAGGGCTACGGCTTGTCAGAGACGTCTCCGACGGCGACGACGAACCTGTCACACCTGCCACCGCGGCCCGGCACGGTCGGGCAACCGGTGTGGGGCTGCGAGGCGGAGGTTGCCGATCCGGCGATCACCGACCACGTCGTGCTGCTGCCGGTCGGCGAGCGCGGTGAGGTCGTGCTGTGTGGGCACAACATCTTCGCGGGGTACCTCGGCAATCCGGAGGCGACCGAAGCCGCCCTGCAGGACGGCTGGTTCCGCACCGGCGACATCGGCATGCGGGACGAGGACGGCTTCCTGTCGATCGTCGATCGCACCAAGGATCTCATCATCCGCGGCGGTTTCAACGTCTATCCGCGCGAGGTCGAAGAGACCCTGCAGCGGTATGACGGGGTCGCACAGGTGTCGGTGATCGGTGTCCCGGATGCCGAGCGCGGTGAGGAGATCTGCGCGGTGGTGGTGCCGGAGACCGGGGTGGTGGTCGACCCGGACGCGCTCATCACCTGGTCGAAGGAGCGGCTGGCGGCGCACAAGTACCCACGCCGCGTGGAGATCGTGCACGAGTTGCCGCTAGGCCCGAGCCACAAGGTGCTCAAGCGCGAATTGCGAGCACAGTTCGGTCGCTGACCTGCCGCGATGCGGCCCGCACCGGGCCCACCGGAGCGGCCCGCCCGGGCGGCCTGCCACTGGCCACCCTGCCCGGGCCAGCTGCCCGGCCGGTCGAGACGTCGGGCAGTTCGTCACGCGCCTGACGCCGGCGATCACGGCGACTTCGTTGACCTCGAGCACCGTCCGTTGAAGCCGCGTCCGCGCTCGAGCCCGGGTCCGTGACCGCTTCGGTCTGCGCGACGGTCAGCCGCTGAACGCCGCGCGCGAAGCGATGACGCGCTCCAATTCGTCGAGTCCGTCGACGAACGCCCGGCGAATGCCGGCGGTCAACTCCCCGGACTCCAGCGCGCGACGCGCCTCGGCGGCCACCGACGGATCCGCCAACTGTGCCGGGAACGAGAGGTGCACGAGGTTCGCGAGAGCCATCTCGCCATACTTGCCGGCCAGTCTGGGCAGGTCGCTGAAATACCTGGGCACGTATGGCGCAAGCACCTCCCGCACCCCCTCGACCTGACCGGCGCCGCCGAAGAACGCGCCCCCAATGGCGCTGGCCTCGTAGTTCGACAACGGCTGGTCACCGACCAGTTGCTCCCACGCCCACTGCTTGGCGTCGGCGCTCGGCAGCGCAGCGCGCGCACCGAGGGCGGACAGCTTGCCGGACATGCTGTTGTCGCGTTGCGCGGCGGCATCGATGACGGCCTCGTCGATGAGACCGAGCAGTGCCTGGCGCTTCACCACGGTCCAGCCGAAGTCGTCATCACCGCACGCGATCGCGGGACGATCGTCGTTGGCAGCCCAACGCGCCAGCAGATCGGCGTCGTCGGTGGTCGCCACGATCAGGGATGCAGCCACCAGCGCGTCCGAGGACGCCGGGTCGACCGCCGCCAGTCGTTGCGCACCGGCGCCTGCCAGTTGACGCTCGACAGCGGCCGAATCACCTTCTGCGACATACCAATACGGCAATCTCACGCCGGCCCACGCCGCGATGAATCCGGTGATCGACGTGTTGCTCTCGCTCGGCCACGCCGCTGCGAACACCTCGGCCACCTGACGCGGGTCGACCTCGGCACGCGCGATACCGCCGACGAGCGCCGACCACACCGTCAGTCGCGCCAGCGCGTCGTCGATCAGCGGCAACTGCGTGGGCAGCGCCGCGAGGGTCGCCGGGTCGAGGCGCACCTCGGCCCAGGTCAGATCTCCCGCGTTGGGCAGCACGATCGACGGTGTCGGCAGACCGACCAGCGCCTCGACGGGCGTGATGTCGGAGGTCGCGCGGATCGGCATACGTGCCGTCTGTTTGCCGTCGGTGAAAGTCGCGATGTCGAGCACGTGCGGCCGCGACGCCGGGTGTGCTGCCGGTGCCGAGCGCACCAGGTTCGCCGATCTGACGGAGCCGTCCTCGCTGGTGAGGTCGAGCCGCAGCTCGTCCGCCTGCGCAGTGCCCAACCAGCCGGCGGTCCACTCCGACAGATCCTGACCACTCGCGCGCTCCATCGAACCGATGAAGTCGTGCATCGTCGCGTTGCCGAAACTGTGCGTGGTCAGGTGATCCCGGACCCCTGCGACGAAGGCGTCGTCGCCGACGTATGCCGCCAGCTGCCGCAGCGCTGATGCGCCCTTGGCGTAGGAGATGCCGTCGAAATTGGTCAGCGCCGAATCGGAGTCGGGCGCGGGCGCACCGGCGATCGGATGGGTGGACGGGCCGCGGTCGACGCCATAGCCCCAGACCTTGCGGACGATGCCGAAGTCGACCCACGCATCGTCATACTCGGTGGCGTCCGCCAACGTGCGGTGCGCCATGTATTCGGCGAACGACTCGTTGAGCCACAGGTCGTCCCACCACTGCATCGTCACCAGGTCGCCGAACCACATGTGCGCCATCTCATGGGCGATCGTGTTGGCGCGAGTCAGCTGACGTTGACGGGTGTAGGCACCCCGAAAGATGAAGGCGTCGCGGAGGGTGACGCAGCCGGGGTTCTCCATCGCTCCGGCGTTGAACTCGGGCACGAAGAACTGGTGGTAGTCGCCCCATGGATACCTGATGCCGAACAGTCGGTGGTAGTAGTCGAAGGACTGCTTGGTGATCGTGAAGATCTCGTCGGCCTGTTCCAGCAACTGCTCCCCCAGTGACTGGCGCACGTGCAGCCACATGTCGATGCCGTCGTGCCGGTCGTGCACGGTGGCATAGGGTCCGGCACAGATGGTGAAGAAGTAGGTCGAGAGCGGCTTGGTCGTCGCCAGGCGCCAGCCGCCTGGCTCATGCTGACTGGCGCTGCCGTTGCCGGCGACGGTCCAGTCGTGCGGTGCGTTAACCAGCACGTCGTAAGGCGCTTTGAGATCGGGCTGGTCGAAGCAGGCGTAGATCTGCGGCGCGGCATCCAGGAAGGACATGCCGTAGACGTAGTGGCGCCCGTCGGCCGGGTCGACCGAGCGGTGCAAACCCTGACCGTCGTTGCCGTAGCTCATCGTCGCCTCGACCACGACTTCGTTCTCGGCCTGCAGGTCGGCCAGCACGACCCGGCCGTCACGCACGGTAGCCGGGTCGATCGGTCCGTCGTTGAACCAGATCGACTCCACACTGTGCGCCTTCAGATCGAGGAAGGTCGCGGCGCCCGGTCTGGTGCTGGTGAACCGGATCCGGCTGCTCGAGCCGAAGTGCTCATCACCTCGATCAAGGTCGAGGTGCAGCTCGTAGTTGGTCACGTCGATGAGGGCGGCGCGTTCCTGCGCTTCGGTACGAGTCAGAGGTGCCATGACCCGTAGCTTGTCACCTCAGCGGATCTGTCGGCCGTATGCCTGGTCCTCAAGTCTCTTGATGCGAGCCTCTGTCGGCGGGTGTGTCGACATCCACCGCGAAACATCCTGCGCGCGAAAGGGATTGGCGATCATCATGTGGCTGGCGTTGACGACCTTGGGTTCGGGTGCGAGCGGCACAGCAGCGGTACCGGCCTCCAACTTACGCAGCGCCGACGCCAGTGCGAGCGGATCGCCGGTGAGCTTGGAGCCGTCCTCGTCGGCGTCGTACTCGCGGGTCCGGCTGATCGCCATCTGTATAACGCTCGCGGCGACCGGCGCGAGGAAGGCCATGGCCAGCATCGCGATCGGGTTGGGACGGTCCTCGTCGTTGTTACCGCCTCCGCCGAACATGCCGAAGAACATCATCATCTGCGCCACCGAGGTGATGATGCCGGCGAGCGCGGCGGCGATCGAGGAGGTCAGGATGTCGCGGTTGTAGACGTGCATGAGCTCGTGGCCGAGCACGCCGCGCAGTTCGCGCTCGTCCAGCAGTTGCAGGATGCCCTCGGTGCAGCACACGGCGGCGTGCTGCGGATTGCGGCCGGTGGCGAAGGCATTCGGCGCCTGGGTGGGCGAGACGTAGAGCTGCGGCATCGGCTTGCCGGCCGCCGTCGACAACTCGCGCACGATGCGGTACATCACCGGAGCCTGGATCTCGCTGACCGGATAGGCGCGCATCGCCTTGATCGCGATCTTGTCGGAATTCCAGTAGCTGTATGCCGTTGTCGCGACACCGATGAGCGCGAAGATCCAGATGTAGCGGCCTCCTGCGACCAGCGCGCCGATCGCGAGCAGGATCGCCCAGATGCCGCCGAAGAGGGCGGCGGTCTTCAGGCCGTTGAAGTGATGGTGCATATCGGGCAAAACGCCTGGCTGCGTGCCCTTTGTTCCAGGCCCGGTCTCAGTGGCCGACGAGTCCCAGCAGCAGCCCGGGAGCGACGCTCGTGACGGCCAGCGCGACGAGACCGAGCAGCAGCACGACCTGGTGCACCGGGTGGACCTGCCCGGCATGAACCGGTTCGCGGCGGGCACCGAACAGGATCCGCAGCCAACGCAGATAGACCGCCACACCGAGCATCGCGTTGACGGCGGCGACGATCGCCAGGGGCCACATCGAGGAGCCGACGACCGGTTCGAAGGCCAGCACCTTGGCGACCAGGCCGACGAGCGCGGGTGGCAGCCCCATCAACGCCAGCAGCGCCAAGGACAGCGTGAGCGCCAGCAGCGGCCGGCGACGGAACAACCCGCCGTATGACGCAAGCGCCGTCGCCTCGTCGCGGCCGTCGGCATGCGCCAGCGCCGTGACGACCGCGAAGACCACGATCGTCGCGAGCACGTAGACCAGCAGGTAGCCAGCGGATGCCCGGATCGCCGAACCAGCGGTCGATGCGAGCGGCAGCACGACCCAGCCGGCCTGCGACACCGTCGACCAGGCCAGGAAGCGCAGGGTCTGCCGCTCACGCAAAGCCATGACGTTGCCGACGGTCATCGACAGGCCCGCCAGCACGGCGACGGTCACCATCGACGATGATCCGATCAGCGGGACCGTCCGGAAGATGACGAGCAATGCCGAGAGCGCGGCCACCTTGGACGTGACCGCCAGGAATCCGCCGATCGGCACCGATGCGCCGCCGAAGGCCTCGGGGGTCCAGGTGTGGAAGGGAACCAGCGAGAGCTTGAAGGCCAGCCCCGCGACGATGAACATGATCGCCAGGATCAGCACGCGCCGGTTGTCCGGGTCGGAGATCGCGGTCTGCACGGCAGCGCTGTCGATCATCGCCGAGCCGGTGGCGGCGAACCACAGCGCTGCACCCATGACGGTGATGGCGAAGCTCACCAGCGCGGTCGTCAGCAGCGCGAGCGATCCGTCGGTCGCCGATCGCCGACCCCGCAGCGCCACCAAGGCGATCGAGGGGATCGTCGCAAGCTCCAGCAGCACCAGCCATGAGCCCAGGTCACGCGCGCCGGCGACGCCGGCGGCGCCCGCCGCCGACGCCAGCAGGAGCACTGCCTGCACGGCCGCTCGTTCAGCCGGAACCCGGATCGGCCCGGCGAGCAGCGCGATCACGGCGGCTCCGACCAGTGCAGCCAGTTGCAATCCGGCACCGACGTGGTCCAGCGCGTAGAAGCATGAGCCGCCACGCACGCACAGCGTCTGGCGAGTGGCGTCGCCGTGCGGCATACGCATGACGACGGTCGCGGCCGCGGCAAGCAGCAGGACGGTCGCGAGCCACCAGTGGGCCCGGCCCAGGCGTGGCGCGATCGCGTCGAGCACGAGCAGCAGCACGGCTCCGACCGCCGGAACGAGCACCGGCGCCAGCAGCCACCAGTCGTAACTGATCGTCATCGCAGCACCGCCGAGACCAGATGGGTGACTGCCCCGGACGTGGTGTGCAGCAGCATGGTGGGCAGGACTCCCAGCACGATGGTCGCGAGCGCGAGCGTGCCGAGCACGACGATCTCGACGCCGCGCGCGTCGGTGGCGACCTCGGGTTCGGCGGGCGCGGTGCGTTCGGTGTCACCCATCCAGACGATGCGCAGCACACGCAGGCAGTACGCCGCGCCCAGCACTGCGCCCAGCACCGCAACCGCGGCCAGCACGCGGAACCACAGCGTGGAACGGTCACCGCCGGGGTTCCACGCGCCCAGGATGGTCAGCGCCTCACCCCAGAATCCGGCCAGTCCGGGTAGTCCCAACGAGGCCGCCAGGCCGATGACCAGGGCCAGCGACAACCGCGGTGACGCGTCGCGCAAGGCACGTCGAGCGGTGTCGAGATCGTCGCCGCCCCAACGCTTCTTGAGCCCGCCGACCACCGCGAACAGCAGCGCCGAAGCGATGCCGTGGGCGATGTTGGCGAACAACGCCGCCTGTACACCGATCACCGTTCCACTCATCAGGGCGAGCATCACGAAACCCATGTGGGCGACGGACGACCATGCGATCAGGCGCTTGAGACTGCGCTCCACAAGGCAGACCAGACCGCCCCAGACGATGCCGATCACGGCGAGCGTGCCGACGTATGGCGCAAGCCGCTGCACGCCTTCGGGCAACGGCGCGATCACGAGGCGCACCACGCCATACGTTCCCATCTTGAGCAGCACCGCGGCGAGCAGCATTGACGCCGCGGTGGGCGCGACCGTATGCGCGCGCGGCAGCCAGGAGTGCAACGGCCACAGCGGCACCTTGATACCCAGACCGACGAGCAGGATCACCGCGATGATGGTCTGCCGGCCGGCGGACAGGTGGTGGTGCGCCAGCTGGGTCAGGTCGGAGGTGCCGGCCGAGGTCACCAGAGCCAGGATGCCGACCAGCATGAGCGTCGACCCGAGGACCGTGTAGAGCACGAATGTCGTTGCGGCGCGTGATCTTTCGTCGGCGTCGCGCGGGTCGCCGAAGCGGTTGACGAGCACCCACATCGGGATCAGCACGACCTCGAATGCCAGGAAGAAGCTGATGGCGTCCTGCACCACGAAGCTGGCGATGCCGCCGCCGATGACCAGCAGCAGGCAGCCGAAGTAGGTGCCGGGAGTGCCGCCGCCGGGCTGCTCGTGCCGGGCATGCAACACGACCAGCACACCGACGGCGGCGGTCAGCAGCAGCAACGGCACGCTGATGCCGTCGACACCTAGGTGCAGACGCATCCCGATCTGCGGCACCCATGCCTGGTCGAGGGTCGGCCGTTGCCGTGCGACGGCGATCGAGCAGCCGAGGGCGACGAGAGTGGCGACGATCGCTGCGACGAAGGCCGTCCGGGCGCCGATGACGCGAGGTGACCGGTCGAGCACGATGAGGGCGAGCCCCAGGACGATCGGCACCAGCGGTGCCGCAAGGAGCGCGATCACCACAGCGTCGCTCCGACCAGCGCGGCGATGACCAGCCCGAGAGCGACCGCGACCAGACCGGTCTCGGGCTTGCGGGTGTGCCAGGACGCGCCGCGGCGGGCCAGCGCAGTGGTGACGGCGGGTGCCGACTGCACGGTGCGGTCGAGTCGACTCTCCACACCACTGACCGCGTGGGCCAGCGCCAGCACCGGGCGAGCGACGGCACGCTGGTAGACAGCATCGACATCCAGGCCACGGGAGGCGCTGCTGCGCAACGGCAGCGGCAACCGGGCGGCGGCATCGCCATACACGGTGCCGATCGACATCCACCGGACCAGCAGGGCGACGGCGGCCATCAGCACGAGAGCGGCCGCGATGAGCCACCCGTCGGAGTGCCGCCAGTCGATGTCGAGCAGCGGAGTGAAGACCAGCGCACCGCCGACGATCGCGAAGATCGCCAGCAGTTGCAGCCCGGCGCGGGCACCGGCGCCGGGCCTGGGAACGGAGGGGTCGGGTTCGTCGTCATACACAGGCTCCGGCTCGGGCTCCGGCTCGGGGATCTCGACCGGACGGCCGTGGGCGTCGACCGGGGCGGAGCCGACCAGCATCTCGACGATGCCGACGTCGCGCACGTCGTAGGAGTCCTCGATCGCGCGCAGCGTCTGCACTCGCTGGCTGCCCGTGCGGCGGGTGAGGATCAGCCAGACCCGCGTGGTGTATGCCGCCGTCAGCGCGACCACGCAGATCAGTGCGACGAACGCGATCTGCCCCACCAGGCTGCCGTCGACCGCCTGCCGGGCGGCCTGGTCGACGATGAGGTCCTTGGACACGAAGCCCATCAGCGGCGGGACTCCGGCGAGGGACAGCAGTCCGATGCCGACCAGGGTGCGTGGGCCGCGATGCCGGTTGAGCGCGCCCGAGAAGCGTTCGACTGCAGTGCCGCCCGCGAGCACGGCCAGCCAGCCGAAGGTGAGGAAGAGCAACGCCTTGAACATTGCGTGGGCCAGCAGGTGCTCGATGCCGAGCGATGCCGTGCCACCGACCGGCATGACCGCCAGGCCCAGCAACATCAGACCGACCTGCGAGACGGTGGACCATGCGAGGAGTTTCTTCAGATCGTGCTGGCAGAACGCGAGGACGGCGGCGAGCACGGTGGAAATCGCGGCCGAGATCGTCAGCACCAGTCGCGCGGGGTCGGAGCGCTCGAGCAGCGGCAGCAGGCTGGCGAGGACGACGGTGCCGGCGGCGACCATGGTGGCGGCGTGGATGAGCGCCGAGGCCGGGGTCGGGCCCTCCATCGCGTCGGGCAGCCAGTCCTGGAACGGGAACTGCGCGGATTTGCCGGCCACTCCGCACACGATGCAGATCATCGCCGCGGCGAGCGCTGCGTGGTGATCGTGGGCGACCGTGCTCCAGTGCGTGACGATGGCGCTGATCGAGGTGCTGTGGGCTCCGATGGCCAGTGCCACCAGGCCGACGAGGAAGGGTGCATCGGCCAACCGGGTGACGATGAACGCCTTGTATGCCGCACGTCTGGCCTTCCCCCGCTCGGACTCGTGACCGATCAGCAGATACGAGCACCAGCCCATGAGTTCCCAACCGACGACGGTCAGCAGGACGTCGCCCGAGAGCACGACCAGTTGCATCGCGGCCGTGAACAGGCCCACCGTTGCTGCGAACTGGCGATAGCGCGGGTCGCTGAACAGGTACCAGCGTGCGAACAGTTGCACAGTCCACGACACCAGCGCGACGGCCACCGAGACCAGAGCCGCGAGGTCGTTCACGTGTAGCCGCAGCGGTATGCCGAGATCCGTGCCGACCGGCAGCGCGCCGATGGTGCGAGGGTCGACGACTGCGCCGCCTTTGACCTGTTGTGCGAGCAGCGCGATCGCCGCGAGCAGCCCGAGGAAGCTGCCGGTTGCGGCGACGACGAAGGCTGCACGTGAACTGCCGCGGGTGACGAGCACGACCAGGGCGGCGACCGCTGCGGGCAGCAGGATCGCAAGATGGCTGGGCTGGATGCCGAGGTGCAGCGCGAGTGTGTGCTGATCGAACACGGAAGAAGCGAGCACGGTGGAGGCGCGCATCAGTCGTCCTCACCCGCCTGGGCGAGATCGATGGTGCCGCGGGCCCGGAAGACCGCCAGCACCACCGCGAGCGCGACCGCGATCTCGGCGGCCGCGATGGTGATGACGAAGATCGTGAGCACCTGACCGGAGCGCATCGCATCGGTGGTCAGCGATCCGACGGTCACGAACAGCAGTCCGGAGGCGGCCAGCATGAGCTCGACGCCGATCAGCAGGAGCACGGCGTTGCGGCGCGCGAGCACGCCATACAGCCCGATGCCGAACAACAGACCGACGAGCGTGAACGGCAGCAGCGGGTGGATCACGACTGACCCGCCTCGACGTCGGCGCGGGTGCGAATCCGCAGGCGGGACAACGCGAGAGCGGCCACGAGCGCGACCAGCAGCAAGGCGGACAGCAACTCGAAGGGCCACACCCAGGTGCCGAACAACTGGGTGGCGAGCTGCTGGCTGGTGCCTCCATGGATAGCGACGGTCTGGGTGCCGAAGGCAGCGACCAGGACCGCTGCGAGCAGGGCCGCGGTGGCGGCGCCGACGACGAGGGCCGCCGCGCGCTGCAGCAGGGACGTGTCGTGGTCGTGGCTGCGGCCGATCGGGGCCCGGGTGAGCATCAACGCGAAGAGCACGAGGACGACGACGGCACCGACATACACCAGGAGTTGCACGAGGGCGACGAGTTCGGCGCCGAGCACGAGGTAGCAGCCGCACAACGCGGTCAGGCTGACGACGAGCCACAGCGCGGCGTGCACGAGGTGTTTGGTGCCGACGGCGAGGATCCCGGAGCCGGCGCTGATGACCCCGGCGATGGTGAACAACACGTCGTATGTCGTCACGGTGTCTCACCCGGATCGGCATCGACGGCTGGGGAGTCGACCGGCGCGGAGTCAGGGGCAGCGGTCGAAGCGGCGACGGCTGTGACATCAGTGGCGATGACGGCCGTGGCCTCCGGCGGTGGCACCGTCGGCATCCACTCGCCGAGCTTGTCCTTCTCGTGCAGCAGGTTGCGGATGTCGGTCTCGGAGTATTCGAACTCCGGGCTCCAGAACAGCGCGTCGAACGGGCAGACGTCGATGCAGATGCCGCAGTACATGCACAGGCTGAAGTCGATCGCGAACCGGTCGAGCACGTTGTGCTGGCGCGCCCGGCCGCCCTCGGGGCCGGGTTCGACGGTCTCCTTGTGCGAGTCGATGTAGATGCACCAGTCGGGGCACTCGCGCGCGCAGAGCATGCAGGAGGTGCAGTTCTCCTCCAGCAGGGCGATGACGCCGCGGCTGCGGTTGGGCAGGTCAGGGTGCACGTGTGGGTACTGCTGGGTGTGCGCGTGCTGCGTCATCGTGCGCGCGGTCGTCGCCATGCCCTTGGCCAGACCGGACAGGAATGTGCTCATCGGTTCATCACCACCACGACGACTGCGGTCAATGCCAGTTGGAACAACGCGATCGGCACGAGTCCGAGCCAGGCCACCCGTTGCAGTTGGTCCTCCCTCAGCCGCGGCCAGGCGACGCGCACCCAGATGATCAGCACGGCGATGACGAAACCCTTGAGCAGGGTCCACAGCCAGCCGACCGTTCCGGGGAACGGCCCGTGCCAGCCGCCGAGATAGAGCACCGACAGCAGCAGCGACATGACGACGATGCCGGCGTACTCCGCCAGCAGGAACAGCGCGAAGCGGAGCCCGGTGTATTCGGTATAGGGACCCATCACCAGCTCGGAGTCGGCGACCGGCATGTCGAACGGCGGCCGCTGCAACTCGGCGGTGGCCGCCACCACGAGCACGACCGCGCCGGGCAACTGCCACAGCAGCCACCACGGCGACCAAGCGTGCAGGATGCCGGTCAGCGACAGGGAACCGGCGGCGATCGCGAAGGATGCGCACGTCAGGATCAACGGCAACTCGTACGACACCAATTGGGCCGCGCTGCGCAGACCGCCGAGCAGGGCGTACTTGTTGCCGCTGGACCACCCGGCCATCAGGGTGCCGACGGTGCCGAAGCCGGTCACCGCCAGCAAGAACACGAGACTCGCCGGCACGGTGGCGCCGTAGAACCCGGGACCGAACGGTATGACGGCCAGCGCCAGCAGGTAAGCGACGATTCCGAGGGCCGGCGCAAGGCGGAAGACCCGCTTGTCAGCCGCCAGCGGGACGATGTCCTCCTTCTGCGAGAACTTGATGCCGTCGGCGACCAGTTGCGCCCAGCCGTGGAAGCCACCGGCCTCCATCGGCCCGAGGCGGCCTTGCATGTGAGCCATGACCTTGTGCTCGGTCTGCCCGACCAGCAAGGGCAGCACCAGGAAGGCCACCAACACGCAGACGGCGCGCACGACGATCTCTGAGAGAGTCACGCCCGATCACCCGATTTGGCTGGATGGCAACGGTTTTCGGCCGAAATCATCGCGGCCCCCAACTCTCGTCGGGGACGCCCGGAGGCTGCATGCGACGACGCGGCGCGCGTGCCGGTTTGCCGTCCTTGCTGTCTCCACCGGGCTCCTTGGCGCCGGGCCATGGCTTGCTCGCGCGAGCCACGAGGACGAACGACTTGCGCAGGGGCGTGCCGTCGAAACCGTCCGGCAGCAGCAGCGGGCGCAGCCCGGACCCGCTGGCGTCGGTGAATCCCTCGAAGGCGATGCCGAACATCTCGTGGGTCTCGCGCTCGTGCCATGCGGCGCCCGGCCAGAGGCTGGTCACGCTCGCAATCGCCTGACCGTCCGGCACGCGGGTGCGCACGAAAATCTCGCGCAGGTGGCCGGGCGTCACGTCATACAGGTGGGCGACGACGTCGAATCCGGCGGGCTCGGCGTCGGTCTCGTCGACCGCAGTGATGAAGTCGAAAAAGGTGAAACCGTCCTCGCGTTGCTGCTCGAGAGTGGCGGACCAGTCACCGAATTCACATGTCTTCCAAGGGATTTGGTATGCCGCAGCACTCGCCTCATCGGTCACTGAGCTACCTCCGGTGGCGCGACGAGCGGCCTGGAGACCTCTGCCGCGGAGACGCGACGACCGGCATACGGACCGAGGCGGTCACGCAGCGCACGGCCGCGCAGCTTCTCGCCGGCGATCTGCTGCTGCAGCACGAGGATCCCGTTGAGCAGGGCCTCCGGGCGCGGCGGGCACCCCGGCACGTAGACGTCGACCGGGATCAGTTGGTCGACGCCCTTGGTCACGCAGTAGGAGTCCCAGTAAGGGCCGCCGGAGTTGCTGCAGGCGCCGAAGCTGATGACGTATTTCGGTTCGGGCATCTGGTCGTAGAGGCGGCGGACGGCCGGCGCCATCTTGTCGGTGACGGTGCCGGAGACCACCATGAGGTCGGCCTGGCGCGGACCGGGTGCGAACGGGATCACGCCGAGTCGGATGAAGTCGTGGCGGGCCATCGACGCCGCGATGAATTCGATGGCGCAGCAAGCGAGTCCGAAGTTGAAGACCCACAGCGAGTAGCGCCGGCCCCAGTTGAGCACCAAGCGCATCGGCTTGGGCGCCGCCACTTGCGCGGCGCCGACACGGGGCATGGGCAGGTCGGTGGTCACTGCGGCTCCTTGTGGTCCGACCAGGTCAGCAGGCCACGACGTGCGGCGTGCAGCAGGCCGACGAGCACGACCGCGATGAAGATGCCCATCTCGACCAGGCTGACGACGCCGAGGCGGTGATTGCGCAGCACCAGCGCCCAGGGGAAGAGGTAGACCGCATCGACGGCGAAGACGACATACAGAAAGGCGTAGGCGACGTAGCGGATGTGACTCTGGGCCCAGCCACCGGTGACCGGATCGACGCCCGACTCGTAGGTCGTCAGCTTCGCCGGGCTCGGTGCGCGGGGCGCCAACAGGCGTCGCGCGGTCATCGAGGCAGCGAAAAGCAGGGCGCCGACGACGCCCACACCTGCCAGCACGAGATAGCCGGTCAACCCAGATGACACGCCGGAAGCCTAACCAGGGACACGGCCTGCCCTTCGGACCTGTCCACCTGTGTTGCGCTTCGATCGCCGCGATCAGCGGGAATTGTGGCCAAGACGAGCCCGGACAACTGTCGCGACGGCTCAACCCGCGACAGTTCACGCGCCCGCGATTCGACCGCGTATCAGTGGAGCGATTAGGTGAGGCGCCGGTTCAATCAGGTGGTCGCGTTCCCGTGCACGTCAGTCGGCGACCGTGTCTGTCTAGTTCAGTCGGCGGGTCGGGTGAGGTATTCGCGTCCGCCAGGACTGGTCCAGGTGCACACACCCTCGGTGGTCATGGTGACCTGCCACCGGGTTTGGTGCTTGACCCGGTGATGATGCCGGCACAGGCACTGCAGGTTCGCCGGTGTGGTCGCACCACCCGGCCAGGGGGTGACGTGGTCGGCGTCGCAGTAGGTGGCGGGTTGGGTGCAGCCGGGGAACCGGCAGTGCTGGTCCCGGTCTTTGACGAATCGGGCGATGCCGGCGGTGGGGCGGTATTTGGTGGAGGTTGCTTGGACCAGGACACCGGTGGTCGCGTCCAGGAGTGTGCGTGCCAGGGACACTCCCAGCGTGCTGGTCAACGCGTGGACGTGGGAGGGCAGGATCGTGCCGACGCCCGGCACGATGACCGGACCCACCCCCGCTATTGCCGGCGCTGACGCCGACGGCATGACGTGCCGTGATGGTGCGACCAGGTTGGCCGTGTTGGGCACAGTGACCAGGTCGGTCGGGGCACCAATGTCGGGGTAGTCACCGAAGTGCGGGTCGGCGGTGAAGACGCCTTCCAGTGGCGGGTCAGGTAACGACTCGACCAGGTGTGCCAGGGCGGTGTCCCAGTCGATTTCATGGTCAGGATCATCATCGAAGACGTCGTCCGGTGGTTCCGGCGACATTCCATGGGTCCACCCGTCCTGGTCGTCGGGTGGTGGCGGGTCGTTCTCGCAGCGGTGAACCTGGGTCCAGCCCATGGTGTGCGGGTCGGGGAACAACCGGTCACACAATGCCGCGACCCGTGCCCGGGCAGTATCCGAACCATCACCGACCACAGCACCACCGACCACAGCACCACCGGTGACAGTGCCAGCGACACCGGCTGCGGCGGATGCCGACCCTGTGGCAGTGGCGCATGCCGCGGCAGCATCAAAAGCGGTCGCCGCACCAGTTCCGGTGGTGGTTGCGGTGGTGTCGCCGACAGAGGCCGCGGAGGTGGTGTCGGCCGGGAATACCCCGGTCATGACGGGGACCTGGAAAGTGAGGTGGGTGTCGATGTGGACGTTCTGCAACACCAGATCCACCAACGCATCGACCCGGCATTGCGGCAAACTGATCACCTCGACCGCGTCGTGGTGTAGTTGCCGGGCCAGTTGCTCGACTGCGGACATGATCCGCGCTGCTTGGGCTGAGTCCAGCACGACCTTGATCTCACTCAACCCCGGCACATGACTAGCGCGACAGGACACTCCAACCTCACGCTCCCTCGTCTTCGTACCGGAGGTTTCTGCTGCGGTCGGGTCGAGGTCGGCCAGGATCCTCGGGACCCGCCTGGCAATCTGCGTGGTGGTCAACCCACCAATGCCCTGGTCTAAGAGTGCTGATTCGACTGCTGCCGCCACGTCCGTGGGTGCGGACCCCAACCCGGCGGTGACCTTGTGCATCTTCTCCGCCGCTAACCGGCCAGCCCCGACTTCCCGCAACAGTCTCGGTGTCAGCGTGACCGCGTCCAAGGCTTGGTCCAGGCGGGTATCGGCTTGGCGTGGACCCCACGCCAGCAGGGCCCCGATCTCGGAAGAGACCCACTCGTTGGTCCACCCCAACTGGTGCCGCACCCACGACGTCACCGGCGGACCCTCGGTCTCACCGGACAGGTCGGTGACGTCTTCAATCGAAGCGACCTGCGCCATCCGCACCACCCGGGCACCATCCACCGAATTCGCCACCCGCTGCACGGCCTCGACCTGCGCCAAGAGTTCGTCCCGGGTCAACCCGGGAGCATCACCGCAGATCACCTCGAACGCCCGCACCATCAACACACCCGCCGCTTCCAACAACTCCGCACTGGAGGCAGACTCCACCACCGACTCGGCCAGCAGTGGTGTGATCGACATACCTCATCGTACATACGTTCGAGAAAATGATCAAGTCGTCGACCCAGGCAAGTCGCCTCCCACGTCGCCACCGGCGAAGCCGCTGAGACTGCGATCGCCGTGTGCGACAAGGCACGGAGGGCACACGGCGTGCCGCACCGGTTGCTGTCGGACGACGGTGTCCGTTGAACACCTCCCGGCGCGGGTACCTCGATGAGCTTGTGGACCACACCACCAGCCTGAGGGCCGGTGGAAGCGCTCACCGGCAAGCCGTACAAGTCGATGAAACGCACGGAGGGTGCTGCAGCGATTTTCGGTTGCTCGGAGAATTGAGGGCCCGCTATGGTCGCGGCATGCGTCGTTCAGCTTGAGCAGAGTGCGCTCCTTCGTAAGGTCCCGTTGCCGTGCACGCCGTCGGCTCCGCGGATTGGATGCGCCCCATCACGAAACCCACGGCTACAGGCTCCAATGAGCCTGCCGAAGGCCGACGCGCCCACTGGCGCACGGTCATTCAGTACTTCGTGATCTCTGTCGCGCGTGCATCGCGCGCAGTCTGCTCAAGGACTCAGTCATCGTGCCATTGTTCATTGGTCGTCGCCCGCTGCCTGCTCGCACCGCCTACCTGTGGTGGGAAGGCAGCTGGTCACTACTACAGACCGTCGCCTTCACACTCACACTCCTGTACCAAGTGCAGGTCGTCCATCTCAACCCCGCACAGTTGCTGCTCGTCGGCGCGGTGATGGAAGCCGCCTGTTTCCTGTTCGAAATCCCCACAAGCATCGTCGCTGACGTGTACTCACGCCGACTGTCCGCGCTCATCGGTGCCGTGGTGGTGGGGGCCGGGATCCTCCTGCAGGGCATCTTCCCCTCGTTCTGGCCGATCATGCTGGCGCAAGTCATCTGGGGCCTCGGTTTCACCTTTATCTCAGGGGCCGTGGACGCCTGGATCACCGACGAAATCGGTGCCGACGCCGTGCAGCCACTGTTCACCCGCTACCAACAGCAGCACCTCGCGCTGACCTTCATCGGCATCCTCATCGCCGGCGCATTGGCCCAGGTCGACCTTCGACTACCGATGCTGGTCGCCGGCGCTGGATACCTGATGCTGGCCATCGTGATGGCCCCGTTGATGCCCGAGACCCGGTTCGAGCGCACCGCCAGCAGCGACCGCCCCACCTGGGCGCTCATGAAAGACACGTTCCGGGTCGGCCTTCATGCGGCTAGACGACCCGGGGTCGTGCGCTCACTCACCATCGTTGCTCTTATCGCCGGCGCATCGTCCGAGGTCTTCGACCGCCTATGGACGATTCACATCTTCGACGCCTTCCACCTGCCCGCCACTGGCGCGCTCCACAGCACAACGACCTGGTTCACCCTGTTCGCGCTGATCGGGGCGCTGATCTCCCTCGCCGCCAGCCTTGTCGCGAACAACCTGGCCGCAGACAGAATCAACGCGCTCCACCCCCACCGTCTGCTCGCTGCGCTCACACTCGTTCAGGCCGGCGGAGTCATCGGTTTCGCAATCGTAGGATCCCTATGGCCCGCGCTCATTGCTATGTGGATCCGCGACGCGGCCAGCAATATCACCTATCCGGTGCAATCGGCGTGGCTCAACCGCAACATCGATTCACAGGCCCGATCAACCACAATTTCGATCACCAGCCAGGCCGACGCCCTTGGCCAAGTCGTCGGCGGACCGACCCTCGGCGCTCTCGCGAACCGCACCTCAGTCTCCACCGCCATCACTGTCGCCGGGCTGCTGCTCACACCAGTTGCCATGATCTACACCAGGATCCGCCCATCGCGACCAACCGCGACGGAAACACAGCCCTGAGCCACTTCGATCACCGCTCACCGCGTTCAGCAAATCTGAGCGGTTACAACTCCCGCCAGCCTCCACGCTCCGCGACATGACCTCATCGTGTGGTGCAGTCCGCGCAGCCAAAAACGGGTGACCACTGAGACGGAATCCACTGGTACGACGGTGCAGATCGCGCAGCCCGGCGGGACGCCTTGGCGCGCAAGGCGCTGCACCGGTAACCGGCGATGTTGCGAGCCCGTCTCGCCGATGCCGGCGACGCGGGAGGAACACGAAACGCGCTCGCAACATCGGCCTGAAACACTGCCCGCATGCACCTGACCCCTGCCGACACCGAGAAGCTGCTGCTCTCCGTGGCTGGGATGGTCGCACGCGACCGGCTGGCACGCGGGGTGAAGCTCAACCACCCCGAGGCCGTCGCACTGCTCGCCACCTGGGTCATCGAGCGGGCACGCGACGGCGACAAGGCAGTCGCGACGCTCATGGAGGAAGGCCGCGACATCCTGCACACCGACGAGGTCATGCCCGGAGTGGCAGCACTGATCCCTGACGTGCAGGTCGAGGCGACCTTTCCCGACGGTCGCAAGCTGGTCACGCTGCACCACCCGATCCAGCCGAGGAACGACCGATCATGAGTGCTGCCAACGGATCCGGCCCCGGCGAGATCCGCGCGAAGGCCGGCACGATCACCATCAACGAGCGCGCCGACCGCGACCGGATCCGGTTGGTCATCGTCAACACCGGCGACCGCCCGGTGCAGATCGGGTCCCACCTCCACCTGCCCGACGGCAACTCCGCGCTCGAGTTCGACCGGACCGCCGCTCGCGGATTCCGGCTCGACATACCGGCCGGCACGAGCCTGCGGTTCGAGCCCGGTGTCAGCCGCGAGGTCGACGCCGTGCGCCTTGCCGGCGCGCACACAGTGCCCGGCATCCAACTCGGCAATGGCGAACGAGGTGCCCTCGATGGCTGAACTCGACCGCGCGCGCTATGCGGCGCTCTACGGCCCGACCGTCGGCGACCAGGTGCGCCTGGCCGACACCGACCTGTGGATCGAGATCGAACGCGATCTGGTCTCCGAGGGCGACACCGCCGGATCGGCGAATCCCGTTCTCACGTATGGCGATGAGGCCGTCTTCGGCGGCGGCAAGTCGATCCGCGAGTCGATGGCGCAAGGCAGCACCACCAGCGCCCAGGGTGCGCCCGACACCGTCATCACCGGTGTCGTCGTGCTCGACCACTGGGGCATCGTGCGGGCTGACGTGGGCATCCGCGACGGACGGATCGTGGCGCTCGGGCGCGCCGGCAACCCGGACATCACCGACGGCGTGCACCCCGAGCTGCGCATCGGCCCCAGCACCGACATCATCTCCGGCGAGGGCCGGATCCTGACCGCCGGCGGCATCGACATGCACGTCCACCTGCTGTCGACCTCGCAACTGTACGAGGCACTCGCGACCGGCATCACCACCGTCGGCGGTGGTGGCACCGGCCCGTCCGAGGGCTCGCGGGCGACCACCGTGACTCCGGGGCCATGGCATCTGCAGTCGGTGCTGCGCGGGCTCGACCAGGTGCCGGTCAACCTGCTGCTCTTCGGCAAGGGCAACACCGTCAGCGACGCAGGTCTGCGCGAGCAGGCGCTCGCGGGAGCTGCGGCATACAAGGTGCACGAGGACTGGGGTTCGACACCGGCCGCCATCGATGCGGCGCTGCGTGCCGCGGACGCCTACGGCATGCAGGTTGCGCTGCACTCGGACTCGCTCAACGAAGCCGGGTATGTCGAATCCACGTTGCGCGCGATCGACGGTCGCGGCATACACGCCTTCCACACCGAAGGCGCCGGCGGCGGTCACGCGCCGGACATCTTGTCAATCGCCTCACATCCGAATGTGCTTCCGGGATCGACGAATCCGACGTTGCCGCACACCGTCAACACGGTCGCCGAGCACCTCGACATGCTCATGGTGTGCCACCACCTGAACCCTTCGGTGCCGGAAGATCTGGCGTTCGCCGAATCCCGCATCCGCGCGACCACGATCGCAGCCGAAGACCTGCTGCACGACATGGGCGCGCTGTCGATGACTTCCTCGGACGCGCAGGCGATGGGGCGCATCGGCGAGGTGATCACCCGCACCTGGCAGGTCGCCCACGCGATGAAGTCGCGCGTCGGACCACTCGGCGAGACGTTACCCGCCGACAACGAACGCGCTCGTCGATATGTCGCGAAATACACTGTCAATCCTGCGATTGCACACGGCATCGACCACATCGTTGGTTCGGTGCAACCGGGACGACTCGCTGATCTGGTGCTGTGGGATCCGAGGTTCTTCGCCATACGTCCCGAGTTGGTGATCAAGGGAGGCGCGATCGTGTGGGCCGCTCTCGGCGATCCGAACGCGTCGATCCCGACCCCGCAGCCCGTGCTCATGCGACCAGCCCTTGTCGCCGATGCCGGCGCCGAAGTGTCACTGTCATTCGTGTCGCCGCTGGCCCTGGACGCGGGGCTGCGCGAACGCCTGGGTCTGCAGCGCGGACTCGAAGCCGTCAACGACACCCGCGAGGTCACCAAGGCTTCGATGGTCAACAACGACGCGACCCCGCGCATCGAGATCGACCCGGAGAGCTTCGCAATCGCCATCGACGGCGAGACCGTCGAACCAGCACCAGTGTCGGAACTTCCTCTCGCACAACTGTATTCGCTGTTCTGATGGCCACGTCATCTGCCGCGCTCCTGCTGGCCGACGCGCGACTGCCGACAGGTGGGCACACCCAGTCGGCCGGTCTGGAGGCGGCTCTGGCGGGAGGCCTCGGGCGCGACAGCATCCCGGCATACATCGCAGCGCGCCTGCGCACCTGCGTTCGGACCGACGCGGCCACAGCAGTCGTGGCGTTGCACGTGGTGCGATCCGGGTCGCCGCTTGCACCGGTCGTCGATGCGTGGGCTGCGCGCGTACCCAGCGCACAGATGCGAGGCACCGCGCAGGAGGCGGGCCGGGGTTACCTGCGCCTGCACCGGCACCTGCATCTGCATCTGCACGACGAGCCGTATGCCGGAGCTGGTCTC
This sequence comes from Rudaeicoccus suwonensis, assembly GCF_007829035.1. Lineage (NCBI taxonomy): Bacteria > Bacillati > Actinomycetota > Actinomycetes > Micrococcales > Dermacoccaceae > Rudaeicoccus > Rudaeicoccus suwonensis. The sequence continues at coordinate 353,448 of NZ_VIVQ01000001.1, read as the reverse complement.
GCCACCACGGGGACCGAGTCCGTCGGGGACACGGCGCAGCTGCCTCGCCCGGTCGCGGTCGCGGTGCTGGCAGCCGAACTCGATTTGACCGCAGCCGAACTCGCACACGTGATCTGTCACGACGACGTGCAGTCGGTGTGCGCTGCGGCGCTGAAACTGACGCCCTGCGACCCGGCCGACACCGTCGTGTGGGCCTTGCGCGCGGCCCCGCAGGTCGACGCCGTCGTCGAAGAAGTCACTCACCTGACCACCCCCGATCAGATCCCCGCTTCCGCTGCACCGCTGATGGAACAGTGGCAGCACGCCCATGCCATGTCGACCCGAAGGTTGTTCCGTGCCTGAAAAACCCTCCCGCGCAATGCGACTCGGCATCGCCGGCCCCGTCGGCACCGGCAAGTCGTCGCTCATCGCGCTGCTGTGCCGACAGTTGTCCGACGAGCTCGAACTCGGGGTCGTCACCAACGACATCTACACCGACGAGGACGCCCGGATGCTGCGTGCCGCAGGTGTGCTCGACACACAGCGGATCCGCGCAGTCGAGACCGGCGCATGCCCGCACACCGCGATCCGCGACGACATCACCATGAACGCCATTGCCATCGAAGACCTCGAGAGCGACTTCCCAGGGCTTGACGTCGTGCTCATCGAATCCGGCGGCGACAATCTGACCGCGACGTTCTCACCAGCTCTGGTGGATGCGCAGATCTTCGTGCTCGACGTCGCCGGCGGCGGGGATGTCGTGCGCAAGGGCGGACCCGGCATCGCCCGTGCCGACCTGCTGGTGGTCAACAAGACCGACCTTGCGGCATACGTCGGCGTCGACGCCGATCTGATGGTGCAGCAAGGGTTTTCGGCCCGCGATGGGCGGCCGGTGATCGGGCTCAGCCGCCTCGACACGGAGTCCGTCACGCAGATCTGCGACTGGGTACGGCACACCTTGGGGCACTATGCCTCCGGCGAACACGTCGCACAGGATCCGGGCCCGATGGCGCCGCATTCGCACGGCGACGTCACGCACTCACACTGACCGACACCGCAGGCTCACCACCGTGCAACCGGCAACAGCCACCACCAGCATCGTGGCGCGCCTGACGACCGCCGGCGAGTTACGGCTCGACCTCGGCTCCGGGCTGCTGTCGCCACGCGTCGTGCGCGTCGACGGCGCCACCGCCGAGATCGCCCTGGTCGCCACCGGAGCGACACTGATCGGCGGCGACGAGGTGCAGGTCGCCATCACCGTCGGCAGCGGCATACAGCTCGTCCTGCGTGACATCGCAGGCACTGTCGCCTACCACGGACGAGGGCGCAAGTCGTTCTGGCACAACAGCGTTCAGATCGAAGATGACGGCATCCTCAGCTGGGATGCCAAGCCGCTGGTCGTGTCCGACGGCGCCGACGTCGAGCGTTCGCTCGTCGCACACGTCGCGACTGGCGGGCGGCTGTTGTTGCGTGACACCGTCGCGCTGGGCCGCACCGGCGAGCTCGGCGGCGACCTGCGGTGCAGCACGACCGTCACGTATGACGATCGCCCCGCGATCCGCGAGGATCTGCACCTCGACCGGCCCGCCCGGGGCTACCCCGGGGTGCTGGGCCCGCACCGGGTGATCGACACGCTCCTGGCCGTCGGGTGGCAGCCACAGGACCTGCAGCCGACCGACTTCGTCCTGGCGAGACCGGGTGCGTTGGCACGGGTCCTGACCGAGGTCGCTCACGAGTCCGACCTTGACCAACGGTGGCGCTCGTGGTCGCAGGAACTCCGCGGACGGCCCTGACGCACATGGCCAAGATGACGATCACTGACGAGTATGTCGCTGCAGGCAACACGCGATCGTCATCCCAACCACCCTAAGAGCGCTTCGTCGAAGTCCTCTCGACATCGCCCGATCCGCCGTCAGGCTCCTGCGGCGCACCGGCGATGAGGTCGGCGAACCAGATCCACCGCTTGCTCCACCGCTTGTCCGAGCGCTCGACACGGGCGATCGCGCGCCGCCGCTTGCGCGACCCTTCGGCGTACCTCTTGCGGAACCACGGCGAGCCGGGACGAGCCAGCCGGCACGCGCCGACGACGGCCACCGGAAAGAAGAAGATCGACAACAACGCCAGCCGGTATTTCCCCTTGCGCGCGCAGATCCACGCAGCCCACACGGAGACGACCAACAACACGACCGTGGGGATCACGAAGGCCGGACCACCCTGGAAGTCCGAGCCGGTGACCGGCACGAATCCCAGGCACACCAGGCTCAGACAGACACCGACGAGCACGACCGCCTGCACCGAGGCTCGGCCTTCGCCGGACCAGTAGACGTCCTGCAGATGCAGGATCAGCGCGAACTCGTCGAGCACCAGCGAGGCACCGACGCCGATCGCGATCGCACCCAGGCAACGGATCGCCGGAGTTGACGCGGCGGTGTTGACGACCGCGCCGACGAGCAGCAGGAAGAGCCCGGGCACCGCGTGATGCACGTGCACCCCGTCACCTGTCACGTTGTCCTTGAACGGCCCTCGCCCCGACCGGATCAACCGGGTGATCATCCGAGTCACGAGGAAGGTCACCACGAAGGCCGCCAGCAGCAGCATCAGCGGCACCGTGGTGCTGCCATCACTTCCGGACACGGCCCGCACGCCCCTGTCGACTCGATCGGTGGTTGCCAGGTATTCCAGCACGTAGACCACATCGGCCGCTCGCGCGCACGCGACGTAGATTGGCAAGCTGAACGCCAGCCAGGAGATCCCTTTGAGTATCAGCACAACCATCGACAGCGTCGTCATCCGATTCGCCGGGGACTCCGGCGACGGCATGCAAATGACCGGCGACCGGTTCACCAGCGAGACCGCAGTTCTCGGCAACGACCTGTCGACACTGCCCAACTTCCCGGCCGAGATCCGCGCACCACAGGGCACGTTGCCGGGCGTCTCCAGCTTCCAGGTGCACTTCGCCGACCACGACGTCCTCACACCCGGCGACGCCCCCGACGTGCTCGTGGCGATGAACCCCGCTGCGCTCAAGGCCAACCTCGGCGACCTGCCGCGCGGCAGCACGATCATCGTCAACACCGACGAGTTCTCGGGGCGCAATCTGAGCAAGGTCGCGTATGCCGACAATCCCCTCACCGACGGCTCACTCGACTCGTGGCAGGTGCACGAGGTGCCTCTGACGTCGATCACCGTCGACGCCCTCGCCGACTTCGACCTGACCCGCAAGGACAAGGAACGCGCGAAGAACATGTTTGCGCTAGGCCTGCTGTCGTGGATGTACACCCGTCCGCTGGACGGGACCCGCGCCTTCCTCGCCACGAAGTTCGCCAAGCAGCCGGACATCCTCGAGGCCAACCTCACCGCGCTGCGGGCCGGGCACGCGTATGGCGAGACCACCGAGGCCTTCTCGGTGCAGTACACCGTCGCGCCGGCCACCATGCCGCCCGGCACCTATCGCAACATCACCGGCAATCAGGCCCTCGCCTACGGTCTGACCGCAGCCGCGCATCGCGCGCACCTGCCGTTGGTGCTGGGCAGCTACCCGATCACGCCCGCCTCCGATCTGCTGCACCAGTTGTCGCGGATGAAGCGCTTCGGCGTCACCACGATCCAGGCGGAGGACGAGATCGCGGCAGTGGGGGCGGCGCTCGGCGCATCCTTCGGCGGGGCGATCGGCGTCACGACCACGAGCGGCCCCGGCCTGGCACTGAAGGCCGAAACCATAGGTCTGGCAGTCTCTTTGGAGCTCCCCCTCGTCATCGTCGACGTGCAACGCGGCGGACCGTCGACAGGTTTGCCCACCAAGACCGAGCAGGCCGATCTGCTGCAGGCGCTCTACGGCCGCAATGGCGAGTCACCCGTCGCGGTCATCGCACCTCACGGACCGGCCGACTGCTTCGATGCGGCCCTGGACGCCGTGCGCATCGCAACGACGTACCGCACCCCGGTGATCGTGCTGTCCGACGGATATCTCGCCAACGGCTCTCAGCCATGGCGACTGCCGGCACTCGACGACCTGCCGACCATCGACGTCACCTTCGCAACCGAGCCCAATGCCGTTGATGCCAACGGAAATCCAGTTTTCCATCCGTACGTCCGTGACGAGCGGCTCGCGCGACCGTGGGCGATCCCCGGCACACCAGGTCTCGAACACCGCGTCGGCGGCATCGAGAAGGCCGACGGCACCGGCGAGATCAGCTACGACCCTGCCAACCACGACACGATGGTGCGGCTGCGTCAGGCCAAGATCGACGGCATCGAGGTGCCCGACGTCACCGTCGACGACCCCACCGGCGACGCGCGACTGCTGGTCCTCGGGTGGGGATCGACATACGGCCCGATCGCGGCGGCTACCCGCTTGGCACGTGCCACCGGCGCATCCGTCGCGCGGGCGCACCTGCGCAATCTGGCGCCGATGCCGGCCAACCTGGGCGCGGTGCTGCGCTCCTATGACCGTGTCGTCGTGCCAGAGATGAACCTCGGCCAGCTGACGATGCTGCTGCGTTCGCGCTACCTGGTCGACGTGCGCAGTCACACCGCCGTGCGCGGACTTCCTTTCACCGCAGTCGAACTCGCCGGTGTGATCACCGACCAGCTGGAGGAGTTGTAGGTCATGACCATCGAACTCGGTATGCCGACCAGCGGTGTCGCCGACGTGCCCCGGCTGGCTGACGGCGACAGCCAGAGCAAGCGTGACTTCACCTCCGACCAGGAGGTCCGCTGGTGCCCCGGGTGTGGCGACTACATCATCCTCAGCGCGGTGCAGAGCTTCCTGCCACAACTGGGCCTGCGCCGCGAGAACATCGTCTTCGTGTCCGGCATCGGCTGCTCCAGCCGCTTCCCGTACTACCTCGACACCTACGGGATGCACTCGATCCACGGCCGCGCGCCGGCCATCGCGACTGGCCTGGCCACCAGCCGCCCCGATCTGTCGGTGTGGGTCGTCACCGGCGACGGCGACGCACTGTCGATCGGAGGCAACCACCTGATCCACGCGCTGCGGCGCAACGTCAACATCACGATTCTGCTGTTCAACAACAAGATCTACGGCCTGACCAAGGGGCAGTACTCCCCCACCTCCGACATCGGCGCGGTCACCAAGTCGACGCCGGTCGGCTCGGTCGACCAGCCGTTCAACCCGGTCTCGCTGGCACTGGGCGCGGAGGCGAGCTTCGTTGCGCGCGCTATGGATTCGGATCGTGCTCAGCTGACGTCGGTGTTGCAGGCGGCGGTGCAGCACCGGGGCGCAGCCTTGGTCGAGATCTACCAGAACTGCCCGATCTTCAACGACGGCGCGTTCGACGTGCTCAAGGACGCCGACTCCCGTGAGGCGCGCATCATGCGACTCGCCGAGGGTGAGCCGATCCGCTCCGGCAGCGGCGACAGCGCACGCGTGGTGGTCCGGCGTGACGACGGCACCCTCGAGGTGGTCACCGAGACCGATGCTGATCCGGCTGCCGTCGTCACGCACGACCCGCACGCAACCGACCCGAGTGTGGCGTTCGCCCTGTCCCGCCTCGACGACCCGTCGATGGCGCACGTGCCGATGGGCGTCTTCCGCGACGTCGAGCGCCCGACGTATGACGACGGCGTGCGTGCCCAGGTCGCCGCTGCCGCCCCCGCCGGCCCCGCTACGGACGCCGACCTGATGAGCCTGCTGCACGGCGGTGACACCTGGACGGTGCCGTGACCAGCGCCTCGCAAAAGCAGTCGGAGGGGAATCGCGGTGCGCTGCTGGGCTTTGCGGCATACCTGATCTGGGGAGTCTTCCCGCTCTACTTCAAGGCACTCGAACCTGCCGGCGCGTGGGAGGTCCTGTGCCACCGCATCATCTGGACGATGGTGTTCTGTCTGATCGCCCTGGCGGCAAAGCGGCGACTCGGCTATCTGCGCGAATTGCTGGCCAATCCACAGCAATTGGGCGCGATCACCATCGCCGCGGTGCTCATCGCGATCAACTGGGCCGTCTACATCCAGGCGGTCGTGTCCGGCCACACGGTCGAGGCGGCGCTCGGGTACTTCCTCAACCCGCTCGTGACGGTCGCGCTCGGGGTGCTGGTGCTGCGCGAGAAGTTGCGAGTGATGCAGTCGGTCGCCGTCGCCATCGGCATCGTCGCGTGCGTCTACCTGGCGATCGACTACGGCCACCCGCCCTGGATCTCGGTGGTCCTGGCGCTGAGCTTCGCCGGATACGGTCTGATGAAGAAGCGCATCGGCGGCTCGATGGACGCCCTTGAGAGCCTGGGCGCCGAGAGCACCGTACTGACGCCGATCGCCGTCGTGGTGCTGATCGTCATCACCGCGCGCGGTGACACCACCTTCACCACCCACGGCGCCGGTCACGCGGTGCTGCTGCTGACCGCGGGCATCGTGACAGCGGTGCCGCTGCTGCTGTTCGCCGCGGCTGCCCGGCGCGTCCCCCTGGTGACGATCGGACTGCTGCAGTTCGTCACGCCGGTGCTGCAACTGCTGTGCGGGGTGCTGCTGCTCGGCGAGCACCTGGATTTCGCCCGCTGGGTCGGGTTCGGCATCGTGTGGGTCGCTCTGGCGCTGCTGACCTTCGACTCGCTGCGGGCCGCCGGCCGGTCCCGCCGTCTCGCACGAGCCGCCACCTCCGCCGCGATCTGAGTGGTATGACGGTGCGCGTCATACCTACGCGGTCGGCGCCTGCCCGGCGGAGCTGTTCCACGGCACTCGCGCTGCAATCCTGCGAGCGTATGGCGCAACTCGCGTTCCGGGCAGCGCACACACCAGCACGATGACGGCCGGCACGAACGGCAGCAGGTATCGCGAACGCCCCTGGAAGATCAGGGTGAACAACGCGATGCCGAGCACGGTGAGAGCGACCAAGGCGACATCCCTGCGGTAGGTCATGATCAGCAGACCGAATCCGCTGATCATGATCAGCCCGAACCAGATGCCGTTCCCGACGCTGTTGTGCAGGTGGTAGTAGCGACCCCCGGGGTGGTTCCACGCGCGCACCGTCGCCACCAGCGGGCCATGAGCGATGACCCGAGCGGTGATGTCCGAGCCTTCGTGGTATGCCCAGAAGGTGCTGTCACCCCAGTTCCACCGCGATTTCGACCACTCGTAGCCCACGGTTCCAAGGACACCGCGCTGCTCGAGTTGCTCGCGGATGATGTGTCGGGACATCCGGTCGACCTGCTCGGGTGTCTTACCGTTCTCATGCCGGATGAGCGAGTAGTTGAAGCCGCCGTACGTCGTGCCGTGCTTGCTGTGGACTTCCAGCAACCCACCGGCGATGAAGCTGAGCGGTGTCGCAGGGCTGGAGTTGATCGCCTGACCGCTCAGGCCCACACGATCGATCGCGAACTTCGAACCGGACATCTCGGTTCCGGCGCACAGACCCGCGCCCACCACGATGACCAGCAACCCGATGACCAGCCTCCGGCCCCGGTGCCGTCGGACGACCGTGGCAAGCAATGCCGCTGCCGCAGCGATCAGCACGATCACCGCTGTCGGTTTGAGCAGCATGCCGACGCCGATGACGATGCAGCACCCGAAATAGCAGGCTGTCTGCGTGCGCAGTCGGCGGGCGTGGGCGGCGTACGCCGCAAGCACGAGCCCGACCATGACGCACGGCATACACAGCACATCGGTGTAGCCCACCACCATCCACGGTGAGATGCCGACGAAGACGACAGTCAGCACCTGCGCCACCATGCCCGGCCCGTCACCGGTCAGCCGGCGCACGAGGAGGTGCACCGCCACCAGGGTCACGAAAAGACAGGCGGTGTTGAGGACCACGAACGATCCGGAGTACCCCAGGCCGACATGGGCACCGGCGGATCGCACGTGCCGAGCGATGTAGAGCATGGGGATGTTGTTGGAGTACATCTCGAAGTACTTCGCGAGATACGCGGGCAGCCGGTGGACCGCGGCACCGTCCCGAATCACCCCCGCGTCCCACGTCACGACATACGTCTGTGAGATCGCGATCACGGCGCTGAACGCACTGAGGACGGCCGCAAGGACGACGCCGAAGGCCAGACCGTACCGTCCCGTGACACGCGGCGAACGGTCGGTCCGGCGGCGCCGTGCGACGAACCACCAGCACCAGACCGCCACGGTGAGCACCGCGATCGCTGCGGCGGCGACGGCGGAGTAACCGCTCGGCGAGCGCACCGGCGTGATGAGCACCCCCAGGCCGACCAGAGCCAGATAACCGCCGGCGATTCGCTGCAGGAATGCTCCGATGTGCGACTCCCACCGCAACCGTCGACTGCCCCGAGGTTCGGTGACGGCCCGCTGTCCCCCCTGCTCAGGCATCGGCACCTCAGCCTGCTGCGAGCCATCCACCCCCGAGTTCACCGCATGACTATAAGCGTCTCCACAGCTGGCTCACGAGCTGACAGTGTGTGATTCAGCGCCTTGGCAGCCGATTGTGAGCCGACGTTGAGGCGGCGTCCGACAACCTCGGTCGGGCGGCTGGTGCGAAGTATCCGCGCCGCCTCAATCTCCCAGGACTTGGTCCAGATAGTCGTTCGTGAAGGTGCGATGCGGGTCGAGCCGATTGCGCAGCGCGACGAAATCGTCGAAGCGCGGGTACCGCGGCCGCAACTCCTCGGCAGTCAGGTCGTGCAGCTTGCCCCAGTGCGGCCGGGCGCCGTGGTCGTCCAGCATGGCCCAGAAGGCCTTGAAGTAGGTCGTGTGGTCGCGTTCGTGGAACTGGTGTATGGCGACATACCCGGTCTCGCGGCCGTGGGCCGTCGACATCCAGACGTCGTCGGGCGCGGCGAAACGCACCTCGACCGGGAAGGCCACGACTTCCTTGCCGCGGTTCAGCCAGCGTTGCAACGAGCGCAGCAACTCGGGGATCTCCTCGCGCGGCACGGCGAATTCGCTCTCGCGGAAGACCACGTCGCGTTGCGAGGCGAAGACCCGGTAGGACCAGTCGGTGTACTCCCGGCGCGAGAGCGCCCGACCGCTCACCTGGTTGATCGACGGGATCGCCGCGGGGACTCGGGTCGTCAGCTTGTTGACCACGCCGAACAACCTGTTGGACAGCAGGTCGTCGTCCAGCCTGCTGCGCCACGCGGGCAACGGCGCCAGCAGTGACTCGTCGGTGACACGGGTGTTGGCCTTGGTCAACACCCGATCGGTGTGCGGAAACCAGTAGAACTCGAAGTGGTCTACGCCGTGAATCGTCTCCTCCAGCGACTCCAGCACCGGCTCGAGAGTCGACGGCGCCTCGATCGCGTGCAGCAGGAAGCGTGGCACGCAGGCGAGTTCGACCGCGGTCACGATGCCGAGCGCACCGAGGCTGAGCGAGACCGCGGGCAGCAGGTGGGCGTTCTCTGTGTCGTTGACCTGCAGCAGCGAGCCGTCGGCCAACACCATCTCGACACCGGTGACCTGGCCGGCCAGGCCGGTGAATCCCAAACCGGTGCCATGGGTGCCCGTCGAGAGCGCCCCGACGATCGACTGCCGGTCGATGTCGCCGAGATTGGTCATCGCAAAGCCGCGACGGTGCAACTCGGGGCCGAGGACGTGCAGGGGCGTGCCGGCGCCGACCACGACGCGGCGCTCCGACTCATCGACCGAGCGCACCCCGCTGATGCGATCCATCCGCACCAGGATGTCGGTGGGTTCGGCGATGCCGGTGAACGAATGCCCGGCGCCGACGGCCTTCACCCGGCGCCCACTGCGGGACGCCTCCTCGCACAGCACCTGCAGGTGCTGCACGTCCCGCACCATGACGGTTTCCGCCGGGTGGCTCGTCACGGTGCCGGCCCAGTTCGACCACTCAGCCAAAGTTCTGTCCTTCTCCTCGGTAGGTCGGCAGCCGATCGACGATCTCACCAGCCCGGACCAGCACGATCTCATTGAAGCGCGAGCACATCTCACCGGCCTTGGCGTGACGAAACCACACCGTGTCGCCCACCGTCAGGTCGAGGGCGGCCTTGCCACGCAGCGGCGTCTGCACCTCGCCCGGACCCTCCTGCCCGAAATACCGCAGCCCCGTGGGGTGCACCGGTCTGGGCAACCGTGAGGCACTCGCCGGGCCGGATGCGACATACCCGCCCGAGAAGGTCACCGCGACGTCCGGACGCGGCTTGCGGGTCACCGGTGAGGCGAAGTATGCCGCGGGGCGCAGTTGCGTGCCGTCATACCCGTCGAACAACGTGGGCGTGAAAAACCCTGAGCCTGCTGCGAGTTCGGTGATCCGAGGGTCGCGGCCGGTGGTATGCAGGCTGCCGGTGCCGCCGGCGTTGACGAATTCCAAGCGCACGTATGACGCGATCGCGTCGAGCACCTCGGCCCTGCGCCCGGTCAGCTGCGTCAGCGAACGACGCTTCATCAGCCGCACCGCGGGATTGGAGTCGGGCACACCCGCGACCTGGGCGTCGTAGAACATCACGCCCACCAGATCGACACCCGTGAGCCGTTCGGCCGCCTGCGCCATGGCCACCGCCAGGTCAGCACCGAGCACGCTGGAGCGGTGCACGCCGACGTGCAGGCCTCGCAGGCGCAGCGAACTGTCGACATCGAGGCAGGCGCGCAGCGGCACATCCTGAGCGGCGGCGTCGAGCATCCGCAGGTGCTCCGGCAGGTCGACCATGAAGGTGATCTCGCGGGCGAGATCGGCGTCCGCGGCCACTTGGGCGAAGGCAGCGGTGTCCACGCTCGGGTAGGCGACCACGACGTCACGCACGCCGTGCCGCACCAGCCAGACTGCCTCGGCGGCCGAGTAGCCGAGCACTCCGGCATACCCGTCGGTGGCCAGGATGCGTTCGATCAGGCCACGCACCCGCAGCGACTTGGACGCGACCCGGATCGTGGTTCCCGCTGCGCGACGCAGCATCTCCTCGCGGTTGGCCTCGAAGGCATCGACGTCGAGCACCGCGGTCGGCGCGCTGATCGGACCGAGCGAGCCCCACACGCTCACGCGGGTTCCGGCCCCACGGCATCGGCGGGCAGGGCCGCGAGGGCGATTGCGAGCACCTGTCCGAGCAGTTCGAGCGTCTGCCAGGCGGCGGCGTCGTCGTTGTCGACGATCCACGAGAGGCTGACGCCGTCGGTGACCGCGACGATCAGTCTCGAGATCGCGGCCGGGTCCACCGCCACCGGGTGGTCGAGCGCCGCGATGTAACGGTCGACGGACACCAGCGCCGTCGAGTAGGCACGCTGGAGCAGCCGCCGACCGACCGCCTGAGCATCTGCGTCACCACGCGACAGGCTCGCCAGCAGTTCATAGACCAGCAACTGTCGGCGGCGGTCGCTGCCGATCTGCTCCCAGTAGGTTCGCAGGCTTGCACGCACCGCCTCGGCGGGACTCATCTCGTCGAAGGCGTCGGCGTCGATGACCGGCTGGGTGATGGACTCGGCGACCGCTTCGATCAGGGCGGTCTTGGACCCGAAGCAGTAGTGCACCGTGCCCAAGGGCACGCCGGCCTCCTGCGCCACCCGGCGAACCGTTGCCGCCTCCAGCCCCTCGGCAACAGCGACCCGGACGGTCGCGGCGACGAGATCGGCGCGGCGCTGATCGGCGGATAGACGCGGCATACCACCAGCCTAGATACAACTTGGACGCTTGTGCATCTTCGGCGTCGGGCAATCTGCCGACGACGAGGCCAGGCGCGTCGCTTCGTCGGTCAGCCGCTGCGCGACACGACGTGCCACAGCAGGAAGATGCTGCCCAGCAGGCATGCCACGATCGAGGCAGCGCGCGTGCTGGCCGCCACCTTCGCGCGCGTCTGCGGCGAGACGTTCGTCGCTGCGGGAGCGACCCGCACAAGCAGACCCGGCAGCCATGCCGGCGTCAGCACCAGCACCGTGACCACGGCCAGCGTCACGACCGCCAACCACCCTGGCAGCGTTGACGATCCGAGCCGCTGGGCCACCGCGATGTAGAGCGGCAGCGTGGTGAAGTTGGTCGCCATGCCGAGCACTCCCCACGACACCAGACCCTGGGGCGCGGGCGCCGTGCCCATACTGCGGTCGGCGGCGCGTTGGTGGTGCATCTCGGCGACGAGCAGCCGGGCGCCATACGCCAGCAGCAGCGCGGCCAGGATCCCGTCGGCGGTGCGCGAGGCCAGCTCCCGCTGGGCGAACGAGGCCGCGGCCGCGCCGAGCAGCCCCAGGCTGAGGGTGCCGAGGATCGTCAGGACGATCGCATTGCCGACCACGAACCGCAACACTGCGCGGGCGCCGCTGCTGGCTGCGACGGACGAGGCATTGAGGAAGATCACCGGGCTGATGGAGGCCAGCAGCACCAGCGGCAGCAAGCCGAGGATCAGCGTCATCCGGCGAGTCGCAATCGCGCGGCCGGGCGCCGACTCAGGCCGAGCGAGACGCCACCTGGCGAGGCAGCGCGCGCAGCACACGCAGCGCGTCATCATCACCGAGCGGGTCCAGCAGGGCGGCAGCGTCATTGGCAACGGACACAGTGTGCTGGCGGGCCTGTTCGACGGCCGGGTGGACGCGCAACAGGCGCAGCGCCTCGGCGTGCTCGGCGTCGTCGGTCAGCGGTCCGCGGCTGAGCAGCTCGACCAACCTCTGGTCGGCGGGGTCGGTCGAACCCCTGGCATAGAGCACCGGAAGAGTTGCGACGCCCTCGCGCAGGTCGGTGCCCGGCGTCTTGCCGGACTCAGTCGCCTCCGAGGTGATGTCAAGGACGTCGTCGGCGAGCTGGAAGACGATGCCGACGAGTTCGCCATACCGGGTCAGTATGTCGATCGTCGTGTCCGGACAACCGGCGAACATCGCGCCGTATCGCGCGGCGGTGGCGATCAGCGAGCCGGTCTTGTCGGCCAGGATCCCGAGGTAGTGCTCGATCGGATCGCCATCACCGGCTGCCTGCCGGTCGTCGTTGATCTGGCCGATGCACAACCGCACGAAGGTCCGCGCCTGGATCAGGACGGCATCCGGACCGAGGCCGGCGACCAATTCCGAAGCACGCCCGAACAACAGGTCACCGACCAGGATCGCCGTGGAGTTGTCGTAGGCGTGGTTGGCGCTGACGACACCACGCCGCACCGTCGCCTGGTCCATCACGTCGTCGTGATACAGCGACGCCAGATGGGTGAGCTCGACACCGGCGGCAGCATCGACCACTTCGCTGTTGCGACCTGTGCCGAGCTCGGCAGCCAGCAGCGTCAGCATCGGGCGGAACCGTTTGCCACCCGCGGCCAGCAGGTGGCGCGCGGCGCCGGCGATGAACTCGTCACCGACATCGACGACCTGGTGCAACCGGGCATCGACCTCGGCCAACCCCTCGATCAGCCGGCCAGCAAGCTCGGGTGTCGCGTCGGGGATCGAGGAGTTGGCTTCGCTCATCGCATGAACAGCGCGGAATGCTGCGCCAGATTCAGCAGCGGTGCCGGAGCGACGCCGAGCACCAGCGTCGCGACGACACCGATCGTGACAGAGACGCCGGTCAGCGGTGACGGGGTCAGCACGTGCGTGTCCGCGTTCGGCTCGGAGAAGTACATGAGCACGATGAGCCGGACGTAGACGAAGGCTGTCACCGCGCTCACCACGACACCGACGACCGCCAGCCAGGTGGAGCCGTGGCCGACTGCGGAGGAGAACAGCGCGAACTTCGCGGTGAATCCGGACGTCAGCGGGATTCCGGCAAACGCCAGCATCAGGAAGGACATCACGGCCGCGAGCACCGGGCTGGTGCGACCCAGTCCGGTCCACTGCGACAGATGCGTCGCCTCCGAGCCGGACGAACGCACCAGCGCGACCACGGCGAAGGCTGCGATCGTGGTGAAGCCGTAGGCCACCAGGTAGAACAGGATGCCGGACAGGCCGGTCTTGTTCAGGGCGACGATGCCGATCAGCAGGAAGCCCGCATGGGTGATGGAGGAGTACGCCAGCAGTCGCTTCACGTCGGTCTGGGTGACCGAGAAGACCGCGCCGACCACCATCGTGAGCACCGCGACGACTGCGAGGACCGGCTGCCAGTTCCAGCGCAGACCGTCGACCGCGACATAGAACACGCGCAGCATCGCACCGAAGGCCGCAACCTTGGTGCAGGCAGCCATGAAGCCGGTCACCGGAGTCGGTGCGCCCTGGTAGACATCCGGGGTCCACGAGTGGAAGGGCACGGCGCCGACCTTGAACAACAGGCCGACCGCAACGAGCAGCACACCCGGGATCAGCATCGAGTCACGTCCGGTCACGGTCGAGATGGCGGTCGCCATCGGGCCGAACTGGATCGTGCCGGTCGCGCCGAAGATCAGCGCCGAGCCGAAGAGAAAGAACGCCGACGAGAACGCACCGAGCAGGAAGTATTTCAGCGAGGCCTCCTGCGACAGCAGACGGCGACGACGCGCCAGGCCCGTGAGGATGTACAGCGGCAGCGACAGCACCTCGAGAGCGATGAACATCAGCAGCAGGTCGCCCGCGGCGACGAACAGCATCATGCCGCCGATCGAGAACAGCGTCAGCGGGAAGACCTCGGTGGTCGTCGCGCCGAGCTTGATCGCGTTGGTCTCCATCGCGGACCCGGGCACCGAGGAGCCCGACTGGGTGAAGGCGTCTGCGCCGGGCCCGTCGAAACGCTCGGCCATCGCCAGCACAGCCACGAAGGACAGCACCAGGATCGTGCCCTGCAGCATCACCGCGGGGGCGTCGATGACCACTGCGGACGCGGCGGTCAGGCCCTCGTGGTGGCGCGCGCTGAGGATCAGCGTCAGGAAGCTGATCACCAGCGCGACCAGCGTCAGGGCCACCTGGCCGTAATACCGCAGGTGGCGGGGCGCGAAGGCCTCGATGAGCACACCCACCATGGCCGCGCCGAAGATGACAAGCATCGGCACGACAGCGGCATACGAGATGTGTGCCTGGGTGAAGGAGGCGGTCACTTGCTGCTCCCGTCTTGGGCCACACCGTGTGCAGGTGCGGGGTCGTGGACGCCGACATGCTGCAAGGTGGCCGAGACGGCTGGGCGCAGCAGGTCGAGGGCGGGCTTGGGGAAGAACCCGAGGCCGACGAGGAAGGCCACGAGCACACCCGCGACCACCTTCTCGCGGATGTTGAGGTCGTGGATCGCCGAACCGCGGACCTTTGCCTCCGCCGGGATGTCCTCCATCTGGGTTTCCGGCTCATCGAAGAGCGTCGCGCTGACACCGGTGTGCGGACGAGAACCGTCCTCGTTCAGTGCCAACGTGCCGTCTGCGGCCGCAACGAGCTGCGGTTTCGGTCCGGTCATGACGTTCTTGACCATGAGCAGAACGTAGAGCGCAGCCAGCACGACGCCGATCACGGCGATGCCACCGGCGACCTTGTAGCGCTGGAAGGTGCCCATCATGACCAGGAACTCCGACACGAAGGAGTTCAGGCCCGGCAGCGCCAGACCGGACAGACCGGCGACCAGGAAGACGCCGGCGAGCACCGGGGTGATCCGCTGCCAGCCGCCGTAGTCGGTGATGTTCTTGCTCTTTCCGCGCGCGATCAGGAAGCCGGCGAACAGGAACAGTGCCGCGGTGGTGAAGCCGTGGTTGATCATGTAGAGCTGCGACCCGATGAGCGAGGTGTTGGTGACCGCGAAAATGCCCAGCACGATGAAACCGAAGTGGCTCACCGAGGTGTAGGCGATCAGACGCATCATGTCGTTCTGACCGATCGCGGCGATCGCACCGTAGACGATCGAGATGATCGCCAGCACGATGATGACCGGCGTCGCCCAGTGGCTGGCCTGCGGGAACAACTGCAGACAGAAACGGATCATCCCGAAGGTGCCGACCTTGTCGAGCACACCCACCAGCAGCACGGCCACGGCGGGCTTGGACTCCGATGCGGCATCAGGCAACCAGGTGTGCACCGGCCACATCGGAGCCTTCACCGCGAAGGCGATGAAGAAGCCGACGAACAGCAGGCGCTCGGTCGTGGTCGACATGTGCAGGCCGGTCAGCGTGCTGACCAGGAAGCCGTGGCTGCCGCCGGGGCCCTGGGCGTACAGCCCGATGACCGCGACCAGCATGATCAGACCGCCGGCGAGCGAGAACAGCAGGAACTTCACCGCGGCGTACTGACGGCGCGGCCCGCCGAACAGCCCGATCAAGAAGTAGACCGGGATCAGCATCGCCTCGAAGAAGACGTAGAACAGGAAGACATCCGTCGCGGCGAAGACGCCGACCATGAAGGTCTCCAGCACCAGGATCAGTGCGAAGTAGGTCTGCTCACGACGGCCGCCCTCGGGGACGTCGTTCCAGGCCGCCAGCATCGAGACCGGCACCAGCACGAGGCTCATCAGGATGAGGCTGAGCGCCATACCGTCCACACCGAGGGCATAGGACACCCCGAACTGCGGAATCCAGCTGTGCACTTCCGCGAGCTGGAACTGCGGGTGCCCACCGCCGAGCTTGAACTGCGTCGCGGCGAGGATGCCGACAACCAGGGTGACCAGCGAGAACGCCAGCGCGATCGGCCGGACGAGCCGGGCCGAGCTGCGCGGCAGCACCGACACCACGACCGCTCCGACGAGCGGTATGACGCCGAGCGTCGTCAACCACGGAAAGTTGGACATCACTGAACCACCCAGACCACACCGAGGATTGCGACGACGCCGACCAGCATCGTCAGGGCATAGGAGCGCACGAAACCGTTCTGCATCCTCTTCAGGCGGGCGGAGCTTCCTCCGATACCCGCAGCCAGACCGTTGCCGCCACCGTCGACGACCTTGTTGTCGAAGAACACCAGCGCGCGCGTCAGGTGCAGACCCGGACGCTGGAAGGCGGCCTGGTTCAGGTCGTCCTGTCCGAGGTCGCGGCGCGCGGCCTGCGTGAGCAGTGAGCCGACCGGTGGCGTCACCGGCACCTCGTCCCGGATGTACATCTTCCAGGCCAGCGCGATACCGATCACCATGAGCACGAAGGTCAATCCCATCAGGGGGTACTCCCCGATCACGGCGTGACCGTCCTCCTTGCCGACCACGGGCTTGAGCCAGTCGGTGATGATGTTGGTCGGGCCCAGGATGAGACCGAGGAAGGCTGAGCCCAGCGCGAGGATCATCATCGGGATCGTCATTGTCAGCGGCGACTCGTGCGGGTGGACATCGTCGGTCCAGCGACGCTTGCCGTGGAAGGTCATGAAGAACAACCGCGACATGTAGAACGCCGTCACACCGGCGGCGATCAGGGCCGTCATACCGAAAACCCATGGTTTCCAGCCGGATCCGACGAACGATGCCTCGATGATCTTGTCCTTGGACCAGAAACCCGAGAACAGCGGGAATCCGATGATGGCCAGGAAGCCCGCACCGAAGGTCAGCCAGGTGATCTTCATGACCGCGGACAGGCCACCGAAGCGGCGCATGTTCACCTGATCGTTCATGCCGTGCATGACCGATCCGGCTCCGAGGAACATGCCGGCCTTGAAGAAGCCGTGCGTGAGCAGGTGGAAGATCGCGAAGACATAGCCGACCGGACCGAGGCCCGCCGCCAGGACCATGTAGCCGATCTGCGACATCGTCGACGCGGCGAGTGCCTTCTTCAGGTCGTCCTTGGCACAGCCGATCACCGCGCCGCCGAAGAGCGTGATCGCTCCGACGATGCACACCGCGAGGCGAGCATCCGGCGAGGCGTTGAAGATCACGTGGCTGCGCACGATGAGGTAGACACCGGCGGTCACCATCGTCGCGGCGTGGATCAGCGCGGACACCGGCGTGGGGCCGGCCATCGCATCACCGAGCCAGGACTGCAGCGGGAACTGCGCAGACTTACCGCACGCTGCGACCAGCAGGCAGATACCGATGGCGACGAGCGTGCCCTTGTTGGTGCCCGCCACCGACGCGTCGACGCCCGCGAAGGTCGTCTGGTGCCACGTGGAGAACATCAGGAAGATCGCGAGCAGCATGCCCATGTCGCCGACGCGGTTGACGAAGAACGCCTTGTTGGCTGCCGTGGCGTAGGCCGGGTTCCAGTTCCAGAAGCCGATCAACAGGTATGACGCAAGGCCCACGCCCTCCCAGCCGACGAACAGCAGCACATACGAGTCGGCCAGCACCAGCGTCAGCATCGAGGCGACGAACAGGTTGAGGTAGGCGAAGAAGCGGCGCTTGTCCGCGTCGTGCTCCATGTACCCCAGGGAGTAGACGTGGATCAGCGAGCCGACGAAGGTGATCAGCATCACGAAGGTCAGCGACAGCGGGTCCATCAGCAGTCCGGCGTTCAGGCTGAAGCTGCCCGCCGGGATCCAGGAGTACAGGTGCAGGTGCAGCGATCGCTCGCTGGCGCCGAGGCCGTGCAGGTGCCAGATGATCAGCAGGCCGACGACGAAGGCGGCCCACGAACAGGCGACCGCGAGATACGGGCCAGCCTTGTCCAGCTTGCGGCCGCCCAGCAGCAGCACGGCAGCGCCGAGCAGCGGCAGGGCGATCATCAGCCAGCCGACTGAAGCCACACCTGTGGCGTCATGCATGGTCACGAAATGTCTCCTGAACTCACAGCTTCAGCAGGTTGGCGTCGTCAACCGATGCCGACCTGCGTGCGCGGAAGATGGCCATGATGATCGCGAGGCCGACGACGACCTCAGCGGCGGCCACCACCATCACGAACAGTGCGATGACCTGGCCGTCGAGCGTGCCGCGCATCCTGGCGAACGTCACGAACGCCAGGTTGGCGGCGTTGAGCATCAGCTCCACGCCCATGAACACGATGATCGCGTTGCGGCGCAGCAGCACCACAGCGGTACCGATGGCGAACAGCACCACCGACAGGTAGAGATAGCTGGTGACGGTCATCGCTGGTCCCCGATCTCCTTGTGCGACATGTCGCCTGCCTCTGTCTCGATCTCCGTGGCGGTCTCGACGAGGGTGGCGGCCTGACCGACCTGGCCCCGGGCGCGCAGGACACGCGACACCGACAACTCACTCGGCGAGCCGTCCGGCAGCAGCGCCGGGGTGTCGACCGAGTTGTGCCGGGCATAGACACCCGGCACCGGCAGACCCGCGACGTTGACGCCCTCGCGGATGCGGGTGCGCGACCAGTCGGCCTGCGAGGCCTTCGGGCGCAGCCGCTCGCGGTGGGCCAGCAGCATCGCGCCGAGCGCGGCGGTGATCAGCAGCGCCGAGGTCACCTCGAATGCCCACACGTAGGGGCCGAAGATCAGGTTGGCGATGCCGCTCACGTTGCCCTGGCGGTTGACGGCGGTCAGCCCGGTCGTCGGGCCGAAGGCGATGTTGGCGACGCTGACCAGCAGGCTGGTCATGACCGCGAGCGACAGCAGCAGACCGGCGACCCGCTGACCCTTGATCGTCTCGACGAGAGAGTCGGAGGAATCGACACCGACCAGCATGATGACGAACAGGAACAGCATCATCACGGCACCGGAATAGACGAAGATCTGTATGACGCCGAGGAACTCGGCCTGCTCGGCGATGTAGAACACACCGAGGGTGATCATCGTCAGCGCCATGCCCATCGCTGCGTGCACCGCCTTGCGGGCGAACAGCAGGGCGAGGGCGCCGATCACCGACAGCGGCGCGGCGAAGAAGAACAGCGTGCCCTCGGCGCCGCCCAGGTGGGTTCTCATACAGCACTCTCCTGGTCTTCGTGCTCAGCGCTGGTGTGCTCGGCGACCCACTGCTCCTGGGCGGGGGTGGGCCCGGAGACCTTGCCCTGGTAGTAGTCGCGCTCCTCCATGCCCTCGACCATCGGGTGCGGGGCAGGCAGCATGCCCGACTGCAGCGGCGCCAGCAGCTGATCCTTGGTGAAGATCAGGTCGGCGCGATTGTTGTCGGCGAGCTCGTACTCGTTGGTCATCGTGAGCGCACGGGTCGGGCACGCCTCGATGCACAACCCGCAGAAGATGCAGCGCAGGTAGTTGATCTGGTAGACGCGGCCGTAGCGCTCACCGGGCGAGAAGCGCTCGCCGGCGGCGTCGTCATTGCTCGCGCCCTCGACGAGGATCGCGTCCGCGGGGCAGGCCCACGCGCACAGTTCGCAACCGACGCACTTTTCCAGACCGTCGGGGTGACGGTTGAGCTGGTGACGACCGTGGTAGCGCAGCTGAGTGGGCCGCTTCTCCTCGGGATACTCCTCGGTCTCGACCTTGCGGAACATGGTCGCGAAGGTCACCCCGAAACCGGCCACCGGCGCGAACAGCTCGGACAGGAAGCCGCCGGATTCCTTGGCGGTGTCGCTCTTGTTGTCCTCAGCCACGGTCCACCTCACTTTCGGTCGCTGTGGTCTGCTGGGCAGATTCGTTGGGGGCCGGACGGGCCGCGGCGAGCGCGGGCACCGGCTCCACCAGGCGCTGGCCGGGCAGCGGCGGCACCGGGTAGCCACCCGCGAACGGGTCGACCTCGGCCGGCGGCGTGCTCACGGCGTTCTCCTTGGCCGCAGCCTTGTAGTCGACGATCCAGGCACCTGCCACGACGAGCACGATGATCACCGCGACGACATACAGCGTGGACGCATGGATGTTCCTGCCTCCCAAAGACACCATCTTGTGCCCGAGGAAGCCCTCGTCGGATGCACGCAGGAAGGCGACCGCGACGACCCACAGCAGGGTGCTCGGAATCAGCAGCTTCCAGCCCAGGCGCATGAACTGGTCGTAGCGGACGCGGGGCAGCGAGCCACGCAGCCAGACGAAGAAGAACATGAACAGCCACAGCTTGATGGTGAACCACAGCAGACCCCACCAGCCGCCGTTGAACAGGCCGCCGTCGATGGCCGCGATTCCGGGAGGCGCCTGCCAACCGCCGAGGAACAGCGTGGTCGCCAGCGCCGAGACGGTGAACATGTTGACGTACTCACCGAGGAAGAACATCGCGAACTTCAGCGAGGAGTATTCGGTGTGGAAGCCACCGGTCAGTTCGCCTTCGCCCTCGGCGAGGTCGAACGGCAGACGGTTGGTCTCACCGACCATGGTGATGATGTAGACGATGAAGGAGAAGAAGGCCGGGATGCAGTACCACAGGCCCTTCTGCGCCAGCACGATCTGGCTGGTCGACATCGACCCGGCGTAGAGGAAGACCGCGACCAGCGCGAGGCCCATCGCGATCTCGTAGGAGATCACCTGGGCGCTGGAACGCAGACCACCCAGCAGCGGGTAGGTCGATCCGGACGCCCAGCCGGCCAGGACGATGCCGTAGACGCCGACACCTGCGACGGCCAGCACCAGCAGCGTGGCAACGGGGGTGTCGGTCAGCTGCAGCGGCGTGTAGTGGCCGAACATCCAGACGTTGCCGGACAGCGGGATGATCGCGAACGACACGAAGGCCATGGCCCCGGCGATGGTCGGCGCCAGGATGAACATCAGCTTGTCGGCCTTGCGCGGGATCAGGTCCTCCTTCAGCGCCAGCTTCACACCGTCGGCGAGGGTCTGCAGCAGACCGAACGGGCCGGTGCGGTTGGGGCCGGGACGCTGCTGCATCCGGCCGATGACGCGGCGTTCGAACCAGATCACGATCAACGTGTTGATCAGCAGGAACACGAACAGCAGCACGGCCTTGATCAGCGACAACCACCACGGGGTGTCGTTGAAGTTGGCTGCCGGGTTGTCGGCCGAGGCGGCCAGCACAGGCCCGGCCAGCGAGACGACGCTCACTGCTGACCCTCCTTGTCGTCGCTGGAGTGGTGCAGGTCGGCGGTTGCCTTGGCGAGGGTCACGATGGAGCCCGCGTCAGCGCCCAGGGCACGCCGGACGGCGCTGCCCTCGGAGTTGGTCGGCACCCACACGACATGATCCGGCATGGCGGTGACGACCACCGGCAGGGTGATCTCGCCGGTCTTGGTCGACACCGTGAGACGGTCCCCGTCGAGCACACCGACGCCGTCGGCGGTCGCGGCCGAGACCCGGGCGACCGCTGCGTGTGCGGTGCCGGCCAGGTAGGGCTCGCCCGCCTGCAGGACACCCTCGTCGAGCAGGTGGGTCCAGGTCGCGAGCACCGCCTCGCCGATGAGCGGCCGCGGGATCGCGGTCGGACGCACCCGGGGACGCGCGGCGCGCTCCCCCGTCCACGTGCCGAGTTCGGCGAGCTCACTGCGGATCTGCTCGACCGAGCGGGTGCCGAGGAACTCACCCAACTCGGCTGCGAGCAGGTCGAGGGCTCGGTGATCAGGTATGTCGGTGCTCTCGATCGCCTTCTCGAACAGACGGACCCGGCCCTCCCAGTCCAGGAAGGCGCCGTCCTTCTCCTGCTGCGCGGCGACGGGCAGCACGACGTCGGCGTGTGCCTGCACCGTCCCGTTGCGCAACTCGAGCGAGACGACGAAGGCTGCGTCCAGTGCGGCGCTCGCGGCCTGCGGGTCGGGCAGGTCGTCGACGTCGACACCGGCGACGACCAGAGCGTCGAGCTCGCCGGCAGCGGCCGCTGCCACGATCGCCGCCGTGTCGCGACCGGTCGTGCCGGGCAGATTCGACTCGCCCCAGACCGTCTCGACCTGAGAACGTGCAGCGGCATCGGTGACCGGGCGGCCGCCGGGCAGCAGCCCACCGATCGCGCCGGCTTCGAGCGCACCGCGCTCACCGGCGCGACGCGGCACCCAGGCGACACGGGCGTCCCTGGCCTGCGCGAGCGCAAGCACGGACGACAACGCGCCGGGCACGGTCGCCATACGTTCGCCGACCACGATCACGGAGTCGGCGTCGATGCGGCCGGCGATGTCGGCGAACTCACCGGTGCCTGCGGCGATGGCGTCGAGCACCTCGGCCTCGGTGCCGGGTGCTGCCGGGATGAGCGTGCCGCCCATCTTCTCCAGACCCCGCGTCACGTATGGCGCGATCGACAACACGGCGGTGTGCTGCTTGCGGAAAGCCTTTCGCAGCCGCAGGAAGATCATCGGTGATTCTTCCTCAGGCTCGAAGCCGACCAGCAGCACCGAGCGCGCGTCCTCAAGGTCCGCGTAGGTCACGGCAGCCGCCGCGCCTTCGCCCTCGGGACCGGTCGCGACGACCTGGTGGGCGAGGAAGTCGGCCTCCTCGGCCGAGTGCGGCCGGGAACGGAAGTCGATGTCGTTGGTGCCGAGCGCCAGTCGCGTGAACTTGCTGTAGGCGTAGGCGTCTTCGACGGACAGCCGGCCACCGGTCAGCACGCCCACGCCGTTCCCCGCCTTGGCCTTTGCCAGACCGGCGGCGGCCACCTGCAGCGCTTCTGGCCAGCCGGCAACGCGCATCGTGCCGTCCTCGGACCGCACCAGCGGAGTGGTGAGGCGATCGACCGTGGCGTACTTGAACGCCCAGCGGCCCTTGTCGCAGTTCCATTCCTCGTTGACGTTGACGTCTTCCAGCGCCATCCGGCGCAGCACGACACCGCGACGGTGGTCGGTGCGGATCGAGCAGCCGCTGGCGCAGTGTTCACACACCGACGGCGTCGACATCAGGTCGAACGGCCGGGAGCGGAACCGGTATGCCGCGCCGGTGAGCGCACCCACCGGGCAGATCTGCACGGTGTTGCCGGAGAAATAGGACTCGAACGGCTTTTCTTCGTAGATGCCGACCTGCTGCAGGGCACCCCGCTCGATCAGCGCGATGAACGGATCACCGGCGATCTGGTCGGAGAACCGGGTGCAGCGGGCGCACAGCACGCAGCGTTCGCGGTCGAGCAGCACCTGGCTGGAGATGTTGATCGGCTTGGGGTAGGTGCGCTTGATGTCCTCGAAGCGCGAGCGGGCCCGGCCGTTGCTCATCGCCTGGTTCTGCAGGGGGCACTCGCCGCCCTTGTCGCACACCGGGCAGTCGAGCGGGTGGTTGATCAGCAACAACTCCATGACGCCGTGCTGCGCCTTGTCGGCGACCGGGGAGGTCTCCTGGGTGCTGACCACCATGCCCGCGGTGGCCTCGAGGGTGCACGACGCCTGTGGCTTGGGCATCGCGCGCAGCGAGCCGTCCGGGCCGGGCGTCGAGACGTCGACCAGACACTGGCGGCACGCGCCGATCGGGTCCAGCAGCGGATGGTCGCAGAAGCGCGGGATCTGCACGCCGATCTTCTCGGCGGCGCGGATCACCAGAGTGCCCTTGGGCACGCTCACGTCGACGCCGTCGACGGTCAGGCTGATCTCGTCCGGCGCGATCGGCGGTGCGGCATTGCCACCCTTGTCGACGGCGTTGCCGCCGGCGGAGGGGGAGGTGACGGTCGTCATACGGACGCGGTCTCCTTCGTGTCGAAGAGCACGCTGCGCTCGGGCGGGAAGGCTTCCCACCACGGGGTGTGCATGCCGGTCTCGAACTCCTCGCGGAAGTACTGCACCGCGGAGGTGACAGGGCTGGTGGCGCCATCACCCAGGGCGCAGAAGCTGCGGCCGAGGATGTTGTCGCAGATGTCGACCAGCTTGTCGATGTCGTCCTGAGTGCCCTTGCCCTGTTCGAGGCGGACCAGGATCTGCTTGAGCCAGAAGGTGCCTTCACGGCACGGGGTGCACTTGCCGCAGGACTCGTGGGCGTAGAACTCGATCCAGCGGCTCACCGCACGCACGACCGAGACGGTTTCGTCGAAGATCTGCAGCGCACGGGTGCCCAGCATCGAGCCTGCCGCTGCCACGGACTCGAAGTCCAGCGGAACGTCCAGATGCTCGTCGGTGAACAACGGGGTGGACGAACCACCGGGCGTCCAGAACTTCAGCCGGCGACCGTTCCGCATCCCGCCGGCCATGTCAAGCAGCTCGCGCAGGGTGATGCCCAGCGGGGCTTCGTACTGGCCGGGGCGCGTCACGTGACCGGACAGGCTGAAGATGCCGAAACCCTTGGACTTCTCGGTGCCCATGCCGGAGAACCAGTCGGCGCCGTGCAACACGATCGGCGGAACCGAGGCGATGGACTCGACGTTGTTGACGACAGTGGGTCGCGCGTAGAGGCCCGCGACCGCTGGGAACGGAGGCTTCAGTCGGGGTTGACCGCGACGACCTTCGAGGCTGTCCAGCAGCGCGGTTTCTTCGCCGCAGATATATGCGCCCGCACCCGCGTGCACCGTCACGTCGAGGTCGAAGCCGCTGCCGTGGATGTCGGTGCCGAGGTGGCCTGCGGCATACGCCTCTTCGACTGCGCGCAGCAACCGGCGGTAGACGTGCACGGTCTCACCGCGCAGGTAGATGAAGGCGTGGTTGCAGCCGATGGCGTATGACGTGATCGCGACTCCCTCGATGAGGAAGTGCGGTGCCGCCATCATCAGCGGGATGTCCTTGCAGGTGCCCGGCTCCGACTCGTCGGCGTTGACCACGAGGTAGCGCGGGCCGCCGTCCGGCTTCGGCAGAAAGGACCACTTCAGGCCGGTGGGGAAGCCGGCACCGCCTCGACCGCGCAGCCCGGAGTCCTTGGTCATCGCGACCAGGTCCTCCTGCGGGGTGCCGAGCGCTTTGCGCAGCGCCTGGTAGCCCTCGTGCTTGTTGTAGGTCTCGATGGTCCAGGACTGGGGGTCGTCCCAGAACCGGGTGAGGATCGGCGTAAGTGTCGTGGCCATCAGTTCTCGTCCTTCGCGGACTCGGGAGTGCCATGCCCTTCGGCACCCGAATGTGCCTGACCTGGTTGCGGGTTCGCGCCCGCGTCGTTGCTGGTGGCCTCGGCCTGGTGCTCGCCGCGAACCTCGTCGCCGCTGCCCGGGGCCTGCCAGCCGTGCTGCTTGGCGACCTCAAGGCCCTCGAGCGAGGGACCGCCGGCGCCGACACCTTCGTCGGCCAGGCCGTCGGAGAATCCGGCCAGCGTGCGCGAGACCTGCTTGAAGGTGCAGACCTTGTTCGGACCACGACTGGGTCGGACGTCCTTGCCGGCGCGCAGGTCGTCGACCAGTTGCTTGGTGGACTCCGGGGTCTGGTTGTCCATGAACTCCCAGTTGGCCATGACCACGGGCGCGTAGTCGCACGCCGCATTGCACTCGACGCGCTCGAGGGTGATCTTGCCGTCCTCGGTCGTCTCGTCGTTGCCGATGCCCAGGTGTTCGGAAACCGCGTCGAAGATCAGGTCGCCGCCCATGATCGCGCACAGGGTGTTGGTGCAGACACCGATGGTGTATTCGCCGTTGGGGTGACGCTTGTACTGCGTGTAGAAGGTCGCAACACCCGACACCTCGGCGTCGGTGAGGTCGAGCTTCTCCGCGCAGAACGTCACGCCACGACCGGTGATGTATCCGTCGACGCTCTGGATCAGGTGCAGCATCGGCAGCAACGCCGAGCGTTTGACCGGGTAGCGAGCGACGATCGCGTCGGCGTCGGTGTGCAGCGCGGCCAACTGCTCCGGGCTGTATGCCGTCTCACTCGCGTGCAGCGGAGTCTTTTCGTGGAAGGGAGCCTTGGTGTCATGCTCCACGTGCGCCTCCGGGTGGCCCTGGCCAGTGGTGGTGCTCATCGGTCAACTCCTCCCATCACCGGGTCGATGCTCGCGACCGCGACGATGACATCGGCGACCGAGCCGCCTTCGCTCATCGCGGCGACGCCCTGCAGGTTGTTGAAGCTGGGGTCACGGAAATGCACCCGGTAAGGACGCGTGCCGCCGTCGGACACGACGTGGCAGCCCATCTCGCCCTTGGGGCTCTCGATCGCGGCGTACGCCTGGCCCGGGGGAACCCGGAAGCCTTCGGTGACCAGCTTGAAGTGGTGAATCAGCGACTCCATTGATTCGCCCATGATCTCGCGGATGTGGTTGAGGCTGTTGCCCTGACCATCGGATCCGACGGCCAGCTGCGCCGGCCAGGCGATCTTCTTGTCCTCGACCATGACCGGGCCGGGCTCGGCGTCGAGGCGCTCGATGGCCTGCTCGACGATGCGCAGCGACTGGTGCATCTCGTCGATGCGCACCCGGAGGCGGCCGTAGGCGTCGCAGGTGTCGCGGGTGGCCACCTCGAAGTCGTAGGTCTCGTAACCGCAGTAGGGCTCGGCCTTGCGCAGGTCGTGCGGCAGACCGGTCGCCCGCAGGATCGGCCCGGTCATACCCAGCGCCATACAGCCGGTGAGGTCGAGGAAGCCCACGTCGACGGTGCGGCCCTTGAGGATGGGATTCTCGTTGAGCAGCAACTCGAGTTCGTGCAGGCCCTTGCTGACCAGCGGCACTGTCTCGCGCAGCTTGTCGATGCATCCGGCCGGGATGTCCTGGGCGACGCCACCGGGGCGGATGTACGCGTTGTTCATCCGCAGACCGGTGATCATCTCGAAGACACTCAGGATCCGCTCACGCTCACGGAAGCCGATCGTCATGACGGTCGTCGCGCCCATCTCCATGCCACCTGTGGCAAGGCACACCAGGTGGGAGGTGATGCGGTTGAGTTCCATCATCAGCACGCGTATGACGCTCGCCCGTGTGGGGATCTGGTCGGTGATGCCGAGCGCCTTCTCGACCGCGAGGCAGTACGACGCCTCGTTGAAGATCGGCATGACGTAGTCCATGCGCGTGCAGAAGGTCACGCCCTGGGTCCAGGTGCGGAACTCCATGTTCTTTTCGATGCCGGTGTGCAGGTAGCCGATACCGGCACGGGCCTCGGTGACGGTCTCGCCGTCGAGCTCGAGGATCAGGCGCAGCACGCCGTGCGTCGACGGGTGCTGCGGGCCCATGTTGACCACGATGCGTTCTTCGTGCAGCGCGGCCGCCTCGTCGACCAGGTCGTCCCAGTCGCCGCCGGTCGCGTTGAGCACCGTGGTGTCGTCGTCGGTGTCGCCCGGGGTCGAAGCCCCGAAGGCGTCGTCTTTTGCGGTCGTCGGGTTGGCACTCATGTTGTCTGTCGCGCCTCTGCCCCTCGCTCCGGGCCTCGCTGCGCTCGTGTCCTCACTCGGGTCGGCACTCACTTGTACGACCTCCGATCATCTGCCGGGGGCACCGTCGCGCCCTTGTATTCCACCGGGATTCCGCCGAGCGGGTAGTCCTTGCGCTGCGGGTGGCCGGGCCAGTCGTCCGGCATGAGGATCCGGGTCAGCGCGGGGTGACCGTCGAAGACGATGCCGAACATGTCCCACGTCTCGCGCTCGTGCCAGTCGGCGCCGGGGTACACCGGGACGATCGAGGGAATGTGGGCGTCACCGTCCGGCGCCGTCACCTCGAGGCGAACGCGCTTGCTGCCATTGGTGATCGAGTGGAAGTGGTAGACCGCGTGCAACTCGCGGCCGGTCTCCTGCGGGTAGTTGACCCCGGAGACACCGAGGCAGGTCTCGAACCGCAGGCTCGCCTCGTCACGCAGTGCCTGCGCCACCACGGGGAGATGCTCGCGCTGCACGAAGATCGTGAGTTCGCCACGATCGACGACCACGCGCTCGATCGCCGCGTCTGCTGCGGCCGAGCCGAGCGCGCTGATCAGGTCGTCGACGATCTGATCGAAGTAGGAACCGTAGGGGCGGGTGGCCGCACCCGGGAACAGCACCGGACGGTTCAGGCCGCCGTACCCGGAGGTGTCGTTGCCGAGCGACGAACCGAACATGCCGGTGCGGTGCGCGACCTGCACAGGTGCGTCGTGGTCGAGTTCGCGACCGGCGACCGCGCCGGACTGAACAGCCTCGGTCTCCGGCTTGGGCTCGGTCGGGGGCGTCTTGACCGGTCCGGTCACCGGGTCGGTGGTCGGCTTGTCGTTGCTCATACCCGGCCCTCCAGCTGGTGTGCGCGCTGCGCTGTCACGCCAACAGTCCCTTCATCGCGTGCGTCGGGGTGGCGTTCAGCGCGGCCTGTTCGGCGGCGCGGGCGGCCTCCACCCGGTTGACACCCATCTTGGTGCCCTGGATCTGCTTGTGAAGCTCGAGAATCGCGTGCAGCAGCATCTCCGGACGTGGCGGGCAGCCGGGCAGGTAGATGTCGACCGGTATGACGTGGTCGACACCCTGCACGATCGCGTAGTTGTTGAACATGCCGCCGGAGCTGGCGCACACACCCATCGAGATCACCCACTTGGGTTCCGGCATCTGGTCGTAGACCTGACGCACGACCGGCGCCATCTTCTGGCTGACCCGGCCGGCCACGATCATCAGGTCGGCCTGGCGCGGGGTGGCGCTGAAGCGCTCCATGCCGAAGCGCGCGATGTCGTAGTCGGGGGTGCCGACAGCCATCATCTCGATCGCGCAGCACGCCAGCCCGAAGGTCGCCGGCCACACCGAACTCTTCCGCATGTACCCCGCGACCTGCTCCACGGTGGTGAGCAGGAATCCGGCGGGCAGCTTCTCTTCAAGACCCATGACTAGCAAGCCCTCGCTTCGCTGTTGAAGTCGGTCACGTCGCTGGTGCGGTGCACTCGGATCAGTCCCACTCGAGGCCGCCGCGACGCCATACATAGGCGTAGGCGACGAAGACGGTCAGCACGAACAGCACCATCTCGACCAGGGCGAACAGGCCCATCCGGTCGAAGGACACCGCGAACGGGTACAGGAACACCGACTCGATGTCGAAGACGATGAACAACATCGCGGTCAGGTAGTACTTGATCGGCACGCGGCCACCGCCGTCGGCATGCGGGCTCGGCTGGATGCCGCACTCGTAGGCGTCGACCTTGGCGCGGTTGTAACGCTTGGGGCCGGTCAGCGCCGCCATACCGACCGAGAAGGCCGCGAAGACGAACCCGATGCCCGCGAAGAACAACAACGGTGCGTAGGAGTAGCTCATCGCACAGATTCCTTCCGTATGACGCTGCTGGTGCTATCGATACAGCCGCTCATGCCGCTGGCACAACCTTCGACAGGACCGACATGACGCGATCGTCCAGTTTGCCGCCGTGCTCGTCGCCGAGATTGGCCATGACCTTCAGCAAGACTTGCATCATCGTCTTGCGCGGAAGGCCGTAACGCACGGCGAACTTCATCACGTCGGGATTGCCGATCAGTTGGGCGAACAGACGGCCCACAGTGAAGTACCCACCGAGCGCGTCCTTCATCACCCGGGGGTAGGTCTGCAGCACGCGCTCACGGCCGGCGTCGTCGGTGCGCGCGAAGGCCTGCGCGACGACCTCGGCGGCCAGCCTGCCGGACTCCATCGCATAGGCGATGCCCTCGCCGTTGAACGGGTTGACCATGCCGCCGGCATCGCCGACCAGCAGGAGCCCGTCGGCGTAGTGCGGCTGCCGGTTGAAGCCCATCGGCAGCGCGGCACCGCGGATCGGACCGGTGATGGTCTCCTCGTTGTAGGTCCACTCCTCCGGCATCGTCGCGACCCATTGACGCATGACGTCCTTGTAGTCGGTGCGACCGAAAGCACTGGAGGTGTTGAGGATTCCGAGGCCGACGTTGCTGGTGCCGTCGCCGACGCCGAAGATCCAGCCATACCCGGGCAGCAGCACGCGCTTGCCGGACGGGTCGGTGGTCCACAGCTCCAACCACGACTCGAGATAGTCGTCGTCGTGGCGCGGGCTGGTGTAGTACGCACGCACCGCGACGCCCATCGGGCGGTCTTCGCGCTTCTCGCGGCCCATCGCGAGCGACAACCGCGAGGAGTTTCCGTCGGCAGCGATCACCAGCGGTGCGTGATAGGCCAGCTTGCGGCCGGTGGGGCGCTCGTCGGCACCCATCTCCTTGGCCTCGACGCCGATGATCGCGCCGGTGCGCTCGTCACGAATCGCGCCGTTGACGTTGACGCCCTCGCGCAGCCGGGCGCCGTGCTTGACGGCGTGGCGGGCCAGGATGTCGTCGAAGTCCTGGCGGGTGCGGACCAGGCCGTACGGCGGAAAGCTGGCCACGTCGGGCCAGTCCAGCTGCAGGCGCATGCCGCCGCCGATGATGCGCAGGCCCTTGTTCTTGATCCAGCCGTCGTTCTCGGGCGTCGGGATGCCGAGGGTGATCAACTCACGGACCGCGCGCGGAGTCAGGCCGTCGCCGCAGACCTTTTCACGGGGAAAGTGCGTCTTCTCCAACAGGAGGACGTCAAGGCCGGCCATGGCCAGGTAGGCAGCTGTGGCAGACCCACCCGGGCCGGCGCCGACGATGATGACGTCAGCGGTCTCGTCCGGGGCATGCGAAAGGCCGGGGAGGCTCACAGGTGAATCTTTCTAGCTTGTGAAGGACTTCACGAACCCCAGCACTGTATTCCTCGGCTCGATTGCTTCCCTACTAAGGCATTCCTAAGTGCCGAACCTGCGCGCGAGCGTCGCGCCAGGTCAGGCCGCCTTGGTGCCGCGGTGCAGTGCGACGACGCCGCCGGTGAGGTTGCGCCATTCGACCTCGGACCAACCGGCGGTCTGCAGACGGTGCGCCATACCTGCCTGGTCGGGCCAGGCCTGGATGGACTCGGCGAGATAGACGTAGGACTCGGCGTTGGAGCCGACCCGTCGCGCGATCTTGGGCAGAGCACCCATGAGGTATTCCGAGTAGACCTTGCGGAACGCACGGTTCACCGGGGTGGAGAACTCGCAGATCACGAGCACGCCGCCGGGCTTGGTGACGCGCTGGAACTCGCGCAGCGCGAGGACCGGGTCCTGAACGTTGCGCAGCCCGAAGGACATCGTCACCGCGTCGAAGACGCCGTCGGCGAACGGCAGGCGCATCGCGTCGGAGGCAGTGAACGCCAGGTCGGGGCGACGCTTCTTGCCCTGTCGCAGCATCCCGAGGGAGAAGTCGGCCGGCACGACGTGCGCACCGCGGGCGTCGAAGGGCTCGCTGCTCGTGCCCGTGCCCGCGGCGATGTCGAGGACGATGTCACCAGGTCGCGGATCGACCGCGTCGAGCACCACCTTGCGCCAGCGCCGGTCCTGGCCGAGGGACAGCACGTCGTTGGTCAGGTCGTAGCGCGCAGCGACGTCGTCGAACATCCGGGCGACTTCGGCGGGGCGCTTGTCGAGCGTGGCGCGATTCATAGGCGCCATCCTCGCGCATGGCCGCTGTGCCATGCCTTGGCCCATCCTGTCGGGTCGGTATGACGAGGCTCGTTCCGCGCGGCGGCGGGCTGAAGGTGGTGCGGTCGGGCGCAGTCAGGTGCGGCGGTCGGCACCGGGCACGTGATGCTGATCGCCGGATCCGCGGGCGTAGTGTTGCCGGTCGTGACCATGCCGCTCCTTGCTTCGAGTTCGCCGCTGGTGGTGCGCACCCGGCGGATCGCCGACCCGGGCGATCTCGTCGCCCTGCTGCCTGCCGGTGCCGAACACCCCGTGACCTGGTTGCGCGAAGGCGACGGTTTCGTCGGGTGGGGACGAGCGGCGGCAATCCACACGACGGGCACCTCGCGGTTCGCCGATGCCGAAGCCTGGTGGCGCGACCTGGTCGACAGTGCAGTGGTGCGGGCCGAGGTCAGCCTGCCGGGTTCCGGCCTGGTCGCGGTCGGCTCGTTCGCGTTCTCCGCGGCCTCCCCCGCCGGCGGGATCCTGCATGTGCCGAGCACGGTGGTGGGGCGACGTGACGGCGTCTCGTGGGTCACCACCGTCAGTGCTCCGGCCCATCTGCCGGGCGAGGTCCAACTTCGCCGGAGCGCGCCACCGTCGGCTCCGGTGGTCACCGGTTCCCACGACGGCGCACTGACCGGTGAGCAATGGACCGAGGCGGTCGCCGCCGCCGTGTCGCGCATCCAGCGTGGCGATCTGGACAAGGTCGTCATGGCAAGGGACATCGTGATCGACACCGGCACGGCGATCGATCCACGCCACCTGCTGGGCCGACTGGCAGCGGCATACGACAACACGTGGACCTACAGCGTCGACGGGCTGATCGGGGCGACCCCGGAGATGCTGCTGCGCCGCGAGAAGGGGCTGGTCACCTCGCGAATCCTGGCCGGCACGATTCGCCGCACCGGCGACGACGAGCACGACCTGGCGCTTGCCGGCTCGCTCGCGCGGTCGAGCAAGGACCTGGAGGAGCACGAGTACGCCGTCCGTTCGGTCGCCGACGCGCTCCGGCCGCACTGCTCGTCGATGAATGTCCCAGAGTCGCCGTTCGTGCTGCACCTGCCCAACGTCATGCACCTGGCGACGGATGTCGCAGGGGTGTTGCACGAAGACGTGTCCTCGCTGGACCTCGCCGCGTCACTGCACCCGTCCGCCGCGGTGTGTGGGACGCCGACGCTGTCAGCGCGCGACGTGATCGCCGAGCTGGAGCAGATGGACCGCGGGCGGTATGCCGGGCCGGTCGGCTGGATCGACGCCGACGGTGATGGCGAGTGGGGTATCGCGCTGCGCTGCGGGATCATCGAAAGCTCTTCCCGGATAAGACTTTTCGCGGGTTGCGGCATCGTCGCGGGTTCCGAGCCGAGTGCAGAACTGGCCGAGTCCGAGGCCAAACTGCTGCCCATGCGGCACGCCTTGGGCGAGTAATTCCGCGAGCCGCCGCTACGGCGACCCCCGCGCCCCGTGCGGTCCAACCGTCGAGTGCGTCAGTGTTTCGTCGGCGCTACGTCTTGCGTCGGTCGCGATCGCGCGGCGCGCGTCAACAGATTGCCAATTTACGGCCAGAGCTGGGTCAGCAATCGACAAGACCCCTGCCGTGGCGGGCGCATGTGCCCATACGTTCCCGTTCACCACCATTCCCCTGCTGCCAGCTCACCCGCTTCGAGCAGCGCTCTCCGGAGGTTGAACCCATGCGCAAGACTCCCCTGCTCGGCGCGATCGCCGCAGTCGGTGCCCTGACCCTGACCGCCCCGCAAGCGATGGCCGCGCCGAACGCAGCGACGCCGTCACACCGCACGACCGGCGTCATACAACACGTCCGGCACGGCATGGGCCTGAACATCGCGCTGGCCGAGTCCATGAAGCACCGCAACACCAGCAGCGGCCGCGCGCTCGCGGTGCACGCGCTCGACAGCAGCTCGGTGCCGTCCAGCTACAGCCTCGAGTCGTATGCCCTCACTCCGGGCAACCAGGGCCAGGTGGGGTCGTGCGTGACGTGGGCGACGGGTTACTCCGGCTACGGCATCCTCATGAACGAGGAAGGCATCTCGGGTGCGCCGATGGCGCCGATGTACATCTATTCCCAGATCGTCTCCGACGACGACAACGGTCAGGACGACGGGACCACCGCCTCCATCGCTCTGCCGATGGAGCAGCAGCAGGGCATCGACACACAGTCGGACTACACCCAGGGCACGACCGACTACACCGATCTGCCCACACAGTCCGAGATCACCAACGCCGCCAACTACGAGCTGTCCGGATTCCAGGACCTCACCACCTCGGGCGACCTGCAGACCAACATCGAGAGCGCGATCTCGCAGGGCGAGCCGGTGGTCATCGGATTCAACGCCCGCAGCAGCTTCGAGAATCTCAACAGCAGCGACTACAACTACGACCCGTCACCCAGCGAGGCGGTCATCGGCGGGCACGAGGTCACCATCGTCGGCTACGACCAGACCGGCGTGACGATCGAGAACAGCTGGGGAACCGACTGGGGCGACAACGGCTTCTTCACCGCGCCGTGGTCGTTCATCACCGGCAGCGACATTTCCGAGGTGCACGCGATGGGCGCCCTCGTCCAGAACTGACCGCCAGAACTGACCGCAACCAGAACTCACTGCAACCAGAGCCGACCGCAGCTCGAGACTGACTGCAGAGGGGCACACCGAGGTTCGAACCACCCACCGCTGACTCTGCACTGCCCCAGCGACATGCTGCGATCAGCGTGGGATCGCCGCCGACCACGGAAGTGCTCGGATCACGAAGTACTCGGATCACGAAGTACTCGGATCACGAATTGCTCAGACAGTCGGCTGCGGACCGTCATACCCCTCGATGACGATGATGTCGGCGTCGGCGGCTCGCTGCCGAATCTCGCGCGCAGAGGCATACGCTGCGGAGTTGTAGCAGTCCAACGCCATTTGATACGAGTCGAATTCGATGACGACATTCCGGGGCCGCGAGTCACCCTCGGCCGCTTCGAAGCGGCCGCCGCGCACCAGCAGACGCCCGCCGTACGCGGCGTACGCCGGACCGGCCGCGGCGACATACTGCGCGTAGGCGTCCTCATCGTCGACCTGCACGCGTGCGATCCAGTAGCCCTTGGCAGTCATGCGATGACGCTCCGCTCGTTACGAATGATCCGATGGACGATCTTCATTCAACAGCACCGTCAGGGCGCCCGGCAGCACTGTGGCGGACATCGGCAGATCGCCGAGCGGTTCGCCATCGGCATACGCCTCGACGCCGACCGCCTCGATCCGGACGGATCGTCCACGGGCGCTGCGGATCTCGGGGTTCTGCAGATGCGTCCCCTTGTAAACCTGCGGGAAGGATCGGATGAACTTCATCCGGCTGCCCGCACCGATCATCACCACATCGAGCAAGCCGTCGTGCACCGACGCCTCGGGCGCGATGTGCATACCCTTGCCGTAGTAGCCGGAATTCGCAGCGATCGCCGTAAACCCTTCATATTCATAGGTTTCAGAGTCGACAGTGACGACGTAGTTCCTCGGCGCAAAACCCAGCAGACCACGCATCGATGCCAGCTGGTACTGCAGCGCTGGAGGCAGCCGGGTGCTGCTGTTGACGATGCTCGACACGAGCGAATCGACCCCGGCATAGACGCTACCGACCACGATGGTGCCGCCCGCGTCGATCGCGTCGACCGGCGTCGGCACACCGCTGAATGCCAGTCTTGCGGCGTCGTGCACGTTGGCGGGGATCGCGAGTTGCCGGGCGAAGTCGTTGCCGCGGCCGCTCGGCACGATCGCAAACGCGAGCCGGCGAGCCGCGAAGCTGCCGGCCAGGCTGCTGACGAAGCCGTCACCACCGACGACGACCGCCTGCTCACCGCGCTCAGCCGTCGTCTCGACGATCCCGTCGGCTGCATCGATGCTCGGCGAGAAGGTGGTGCGCACGGTCGCACCCATGTCACACAGATCGGCGACCACCTCCCGCGCGGCGCGCACCGCCCGACCGCCGCCGGCCATCGGATTCACAATCACGTGGAAGGGAGCGCGGAAACCAGGAGACTCCGCGCTCGGGTCAGCGCTCATGCCTTCTGTCGCGCCTCTTCCCCTCCCTGCGGGCCTCGCTTCGCTCGTGTCCTCGCTCGGGTCGGCGCTCATGCCTTCTGTCGCGCCTCTTCCCCTCCCTGCGGGCCTCGCTTCGCTCGTGTCCTCGCTCGGGTCAGCGCTCATGCCTTCTGTCGCGCCTCTTCCCCTCCCTGCGGGCCTCGCTTCGCTCGTGTCCTCGCTCGGGTCAGCGCTCATGCCTTCTGTCGCGCCTCTTCCCCTCCCTGCGGGCCTCGCTTCGCTCGTGTCCTCGCTCGGGTCAGCGCTCATGGGATCAACACTCCTGGGTTCAGGATCCCTTCCGGATCCAGTGCCTGTTTCACCGCTCGCAACACTGCCACGCCCTGGTCCCCGATTTCGGCAGCCAGCCACGGTTTGTGGTCCCGGCCCACTGCGTGGTGGTGGGTGATCGTCCCTCCGGCCGCAACGATCGCGTCGCCGACCGCCGCTTTCGCCAGCGCCCACTGCGCACGCCCGTCGACCAACTCCTTGGCCGCGACAGTGAAATACAGCGACGCCCCGGTGCGGTACACGTGCGAGATGTGGCACAGCACCATCGGCGCCCCTGCTTCCGTCGTGAGCGCCGCGGCGAGAGCCTCCTGCACCGCGGCATACAGCCTCGGCAGATTGCTCCACGTGGTCGCTGTCTCCACCGTCTCGACGAGAACCCCGTTGTCCAGCAACGCATCCCGCAGGTATGGCGCACTGAATCTGCCCGCCGCCCAGTCGCGACCGTCCTGCTCCCCCACGAAGGTGCCGCCGCGTTCGCGTAGGACGGCGGACAGCTCCTCCCGCATTCTGCGCACCCGCTGCTCGGTGCCCTCGTAACCGCAGAGCATGAGTGCGCCGCCACCGCTCTCGGACCCGATCTGCTCCGGCTTGGCCAGGTTGACTGCCGTCTCGAGCTCGTCCGACAGGCGCAGCACGGTCGGATTGACATCGCCTTGCACCAGTGCGCGCATGGCATCGGCGCCGCCTTCAAAGGACGCGAATCGCCACGTTTCGTAGGCGCGTTCGGCTGGCACCGGTCGGACAGCGACGGTCACCTCGGTGATGACGCCGAAGGCCCCCTCGCTGCCCAGCACCACCTGACGCAGGTCCGGCCCGGCAGCCGATGCCGGCGCGACACCGAGCTCCCAGGTGCCGTCAGGTGTCGCGACCTTCAGGCTGACCACCATCGAGTCGAATCTGCCGTAACCCGAAGACGATTGGCCGCTGGAACGCGTCGCGGCGAAGCCACCGATGCTGGCGTATTCGAACGACTGCGGGAAGTGACCCAGCGTCATACCGTGCTCTGCGAGTAGTTCCTCCGCCCGTGGGCCCAGCACGCCCGCTTCCAATGTTGCAGTGGATGAGACGACGTCGACCGCGAGCAGATGATCCAGTCGGGCCAGATCCAGCGCGATGACTCCAGCGAAAGTCGTTCCGTCTGCGGACAGTCCGCTGACGACGGACGTGCCACCGCCATACGGCACGACAGCGACGCGAAGCGTCCGGCTGAGCCGCAACACGGCGAGCACCTCGTCGTGATCAGCCGGGCGGACAACCGCATCGGGCGCCGCGGCAAAGTCACCCTCCCGCGCCGCGAGCAGATCCGGGGTCGATTTGCCGTGGGTATGCCGCAGCCTGGCCTCGTCCGCAGTGCTCACATTCAGCTCGCCGACCACGCCGACGTATGCCGCAAGAACCTCCGCGTCCAGTCGCGCCGGCGGCAACCGGACATCCTCGAGAGGGATCGTCGCGCGCGGCTCGATCGGCCCGAAAGCCAGCTCCAGCAACGCGATTGCCGCTTCCGGCAGCGTTCCGGTGTGGCCCGGGTCGCCCCATCGTGACCAGTGCATGTCGTTTCCCATGATGTTACAGTGTGACAGATGACGTCGATCAGTAACACCCCTACGACAGACACCGTGCTGCTGGATGCCGCGCGGGAGTGTCTGCTCGCAGTGGGATGGAGACGCACGACGATGACCGATGTCGCGCGCCGCGCAGGAGTGTCGCGTATGACGGTCTACCGTCGCTGGCCAGACCTGGCCGCGCTCAGCGCCGACCTCATGACGCGGGAATGGGCGGATGTCGGTGCCCGCCTGATCGGTACGGAGACGCCGACCCCTACCGCCACTGTCATCGCGACAGGTGTCGCACACGCTGCTGCCGAGATCCATTCGAACGAGTTGTTCCGCAAGATCGTCGAGGTGGACCCCGAACTCGTCATCCCCTATCTGTTCGACCGGCGTGGCCGGTCCAGTGACGCGTTGATCGACAGCCTTGTCACCACCATCGAGGCGGCGCAGGCAGCTGGCACCGTCCGCCGGGCCGATCCGCTGCTGCTGGCTCGCAGCATCCTGCTCACCGCCTATGGCTTCACGTTCTCGGTCCCCACCATGGTCGATGAAAACCACGACGCCTCAGACTATTTCGACCAGCTTCGGCTTCTTGTCGAAGGATATCTGCGATGACCGGCGACAGCCGGCTCAACCGGCAGCGGCGCGAGCGCGAGCTCGCCGAAGTTACAGACGGGCGCGTCGTGGACCTCCTGGTGATCGGCCTCGGCATCACCGGTGCAGGCGTCGCACTCGATGCCGCCACCCGCGGCTTGTCCGTCGTGGCGATCGACGCACACGACCTGGCGTTCGGCACGTCGCGGTGGAGTTCCAAACTCGCGCACGGTGGGCTGCGGTATCTGGCCAAGGGCCGCGTCGGCATCGCGCACGAGAGCGCGGTCGAACGCGGTGTGCTGATGACCCGAACGGCACCTCATCTCACGCGGGCGGTCCCATGGCTGGTGCCCGATTTCGTCGACGATCCCCGGCACGCCGGCGCGCTGACGTATGCGGGCTTCGTCGGTGGCGATCTGTTGCGCCGGGTCGCGCACACACCCGGCTCGTTGCTCCCGCGACCTCGGCGAATCGGCATGAGTGAGGCGATGATTCACGCTCCCGGCCTGCGACGGTCCGGCCTGCGCGGCGCGACGCTCGGCTGGGACTCTCAGCTCACCGACGACGCACGGCTGGTGGTCGCCGTAGCCCGGACCTCCGCGGCGCACGGGGCACGGGTGCTCACCCGGACGCGCGCCCTCGAGGCGACCGGCGACGGTGCGCGCGTCCGCGACGAGCTCACCGGCTCGGCATACGACATCAGGGCCCGCGCAGTGATCAACGCAACCGGTGTGTGGGCGGATCAACTGGCACCGGGCATCTCGCTGCGGCCCTCACGGGGAACCCACCTGGTCGTTCGCTCCGAAGCTGTGGGAGCCGCGAATTGCGTTGTGAATGCTCCTGTTCCGGGTCATTTCGGACGCTTCGTCTTCACTCTGCCCCAACTTGACGGACGCACCTACATCGGTCTGACCGACGAGGCAGTCGACGGACCCGTGCCGGACGAGCCGACACCGACCCAAGGCGAGGTCGACTTCCTGCTCGCCACCGTCAACGCCGTCCTCGACCGCGCGATCACCACCGACGATGTGATCGGCGCGTATGCCGGTCTGCGCCCGCTGATCGAAGCCGACGGCGCGACCGCGGACCTGTCCCGCGAGCACGCGGTGCTGGTCGCACCGGACGGCATGGTCACGGTGGTCGGCGGCAAGCTGACGACCTACCGCCGTATGGCGCAGGACGCCGTCGACCGTGTGGTCCGCGAGCGCCACCTCGGCGGCGGCCCGTGCATCACCGCTCGGACACCGCTCGTCGGCGCCGCGTCGCGCGACGAGCTCGCACGTATCGATGCGCCGTCGCGCCTGATCCGACGGTATGGCGCAGAAGCCCCGCTGCTGCTGACAGATCCCGGGCGACTGGCCATGATCAGCGACGAAGTTCCAACAATTCCAGCCGAATTCGACTTCGCCCTGAGCCATGAGGGCGCACTCGACGTCGATGACCTGCTCGATCGACGTACTCGAGTGGGGCTGGTCGCAGCCGACC
This sequence comes from Rudaeicoccus suwonensis, assembly GCF_007829035.1. NCBI lineage: Bacteria > Bacillati > Actinomycetota > Actinomycetes > Micrococcales > Dermacoccaceae > Rudaeicoccus > Rudaeicoccus suwonensis. The sequence goes on along the minus strand of NZ_VIVQ01000001.1, from coordinate 313,801 downwards.
GCGCTGCCGCACTCCGCACCGCACAGGAGTCGCTCGCGGCATACGGAACGGACTGAGCGAAAACCCGGGTAGAATTGGGCCCGAGCACAGGGTCTGGCGTGACTGGTGGTGGGAAGTCACGCACCGTCCGCATCGTCCCGGAAAGCGAATAACCCGTGTCTCCCGTCGCCCGATACCGTCACCTGTTCGGCCTCACCGGCCCGACGTATGTCGTCGTGGCCTTCCTCGCCCGCCTGCCCCTCGCGATGAGTCAGATGGGTGCGTTGCTGCTCGTCGCCCACACAACCGGCAGCTTCGGCGCGGGCGGTGCGTGTGCTGGGGCGCTCGCGGTGGCCAATGCCATCGGTGCGCCCTTGTTCGGCGGACTGTCCGACCGTTTCGGGCAGCGGCCGGTTGTCCTCGCGCAGTCGTTGCTGAGCGCGGCCGGACTCATCGCGCTGGTCGTCGCCGCCGAGACGCACCTCCCCTGGGCATGGGCGGCTGTCGCGTCCGCTGCCGCGGGCTTCTTCATGCCGCAGGCGGGGCCGCTGGCACGGGTCCGGTGGCGTCCGATCATCAACTCACGCAGCAGTCACGCGGGTAGCGCCCGCCTGATCGACACCGCCTTCTCCTACGAAGGCTCGGCCGACGAGGCGTCCTTCGTGCTGGGCCCGGCGCTCGTGGGGACCATCGGGGCGATCGCCGATCCCGGCATCGGATTGGTCTGTGCCGCAGTGCTTCTCGGCATCTTCGGCAGCTGGTTCGCCATTCATCCGACGGCGGGTGGGCGGCCCTCCCGGCACACCCGTGTCGCAGGCGCAGGCCGCCTGCTGACACCTGCGCTGCTGATCCTCGGCGTCGCGCAGCTCATCATCGGCACCGTCTTCGGCTCGGTGCAGACCGGCACGACCGTCGTGGCGAAGGCCGCCGGTGACGAGAGCATCGCCGGGCTCGTCCAGGCGCTGCTCGGCGTCGGGAGTGTCGCCGCCGGCATCGGGATGGCGGCCGTCCCAGCCCGGATCACCTATGTGACCCGCTGGCGCGCTACGGCCGGTGGCCTGCTGGTGCTGGCCGCACCATTGCTGCTCGTGCGGTCGCTCGAGACGCTCGCGCCGACGCTGGTGGTGCTGGGATGCTGCGTTGCGCCATACATGATCACGACGTTCACGCTCGGGGAGCAGCTGACTCCCCCGGGTCGCACCGGCGCGGCGATGACGTTCCTCGCGGCGACGACCGGGTTGGGCTATGCACTGGGGGCAGCCGTCGCCGGGCATCTGGCCGACATCGGTGGCGAGACACCGGCATTCGCGGTCACGGTGACGGCAGGTGCGCTGGCGTGCCTGCTCGCCGTGACGATGGGCGGCCGACTGCGGGCCGCACACGCCGCAGTCACCGTGGCGCCGACGACGCCGACGACGCCGGCCGCGCAGGAGCGCTCGGCGAGCGCGAGCTGACGAACCGGCGCCGAGCGGCCCGACCCGCGTACCCGGCGCAGCGGAAGCCGTCGGGTCCGCGTGGGTTCCGGTGCCGTCCAGCCGTCGCGCCTGACGCAGCGCCAGTTCGGTCCTCGAGCGTTCCGGTGCGGGCTTTAGAGTGTCGGTATGCCGACTTCCAAGCCCTCCGCCTTGCAGTCCCCCGTCGCCCAGAACCTCGCCTCTGCCGGAATCGCGGGGGTCGTGACCCTGATCCGCCCGGCCCGATTCCCGCGGCTGCTGCGCAGGGGTCTCAGCCTGGCCAACACCGCGGGGACGGCCGGCTCGGCATACCTGAACTTCAAGCACAAGGACGGCGTGCCCGAGGGCGACTCGCTGGGCACCGCGATCGAGGCAGGTTCGGCCATCGGCGCCGTCACCGGCGGCCTCATGCTCGTCACGTCCGGCATCGGGCTGAAAGTCGACTCGAAGGTCGAGAGCGTCCTGGTCAAGCGCGGCGTGAAGCACCCTCGCCTGGTCATGGCGGTCGGCGTCGCCGGCATCATCTTCGCGGTCAAGACCGTGCAGGACGCGACAGGCAAGAAGGCCGCCAAGCTCGCTGACAAGGGCAAGGAGCAGGCGGCCCGCGTGGCGCCGAAGGCAGTGAACAAGCTTGCGTCGGTTGCCGATTCCACGGCTGGCGACTCGGGCGCTCAGGCGAAGGATCACGAGACGGCTGGCGAGTCCGCCGCCGTGAAGAAGGCCGATGAGAAGGCCGCCGACGCCCCCGCCGAGGCTGCGGACTCCACCGAGAAGGCGACCGACTGACGTTGCGGCTGCCGGACATGGTGCAGCTGTCGGACATACAGCGGGCCGCGGATCGCATTTCGGGCGTCGCACACCGAACGCCGGTGGTCACCTCGCGGCGGATCGACGCCGAGCTCGGGGTCTCGTTGCACCTGAAGTGCGAGAACCTGCAGCGGATGGGCGCCTTCAAATTCCGTGGTGCGTACAACGCATTGAGTCAGCTCAGTGACTCCGCGAAAGATGCTGGCGTCGTTGCTTTTTCGTCGGGCAACCATGCGCAGGCGGTCGCATTGGCAGCCAGCCTGCTCGGCATCCGGGCGACGATCGTCATGCCCACCGATGCGCCACAGCTGAAGCTCACCGCCACGCGTGGGTATGGCGCAGACGTCGTTACCTACGACCGGCACACCGAGGACAGAGAGGCCATTGCCCGCGAGTTGGCCGACCGCGACGGGTGTGCACTGGTGCCGCCCTTCGACGACCCGGCGATCATCGCCGGGCAGGGGACCGCAGCCCTCGAACTGCTCGAGGACGTGCCAGATCTGGATGTCGTGATCGCGCCGCTCGGCGGTGGCGGGTTGCTCAGCGGATCGGCCATCACGGCTCACGGAATCCGTTCTACGATAAGGGTTTTCGGCGCCGAGCCAGCCGCCGGCGACGATGGCAAGCGGTCCTTCGACAGCGGCGAGATCGTGCGCATTCCGGTCCCGCGGACCATTGCCGACGGCGCTCAGACGACCGCGCTGGGGCGTCATACGTTCCCGGTGATCCGAGAACTCGTCGAGGACATCGTCCTAGTCTCCGACGACGAATTGATCGCCGGTATGGCGTCTCTCGCGCAGACCTGCAAGCTCATCGTCGAGCCGACCGGCGTGCTCGGGTATGCCGCAGCGCGCTCACTCGCGCCGCAACTGCAAGGTGCACGGGTCGGCGTGATCATCTCCGGGGGCAATGTCGACCTGCAGCGTTTCGCGCAGTTGATCAGTGGCACAGCCACGCGCTGAGACTGCTGGCAATCGCAGCAAACAATCGCTGGGCCTTCGTTCTGAGCAATCCTCGGGCTACCTTGAAAACGTCTTGTCGTTCAGAGGCTTGCGGGCGCGGTTCGAACGAGGTGATGCGATGGTCCGGTGCAACGCACCGCTGAGGACGGCTGGCCTCATCGGCGCACTAGTGCTCTGCGTCGGAGGTTGTGGTGCTTCTATGCCGAACAGTTCCGCGACGGTGGCCCCATGCCAGTGGTCGAAACCGATGGGTCCCTCGGGCGTCGACAGCCTGTCGTATTGCTTCACTTTTGGTCGCTCGGTGATGAAAGCCGGCCAGACTGTGTCGGCGACGCTCGCCATCAAGAACTCGTCCGGCCACACAATCGCCTTCAGCGACGGCCCGCCGGGTCAAGGTTGCGCCATCAACGTCCAGACCGCGCTGAACGGATCACATCTGACGATCACTCCGGCCTTTCCTGACGACTGCGAACTGCAGCCGATACTGGCAACCGGTATCACGACGCTGCAGGTGCCGGTGTCGACGACGTACAGCACCTGCACCATGACCGAACAGCCGACCCAGACCACGCCCACGTGCATTGGCAATGGCGGGATGCCCCCGCTTCCCACGGGCGACTACACAGTCACGTTGGTTGCGTCCTCCGGCGATCCATTCACGCAGGTAGCACCGAAGCACCTCAATCTCACCAATTGAGGTTTGCGGACATCACCGCCTGGTCATTGCCAGCCTGTTGCCTGGTCGGCAGCTTTCGCCTTCAACAAGCGCTCGATCGGCGGACTCTCATGCGGACAGAGGCACCATCGATAGTGCTCGACGGATCCATCGTCACCGACGTCGTCAGACGTGACAGTCCGATGGCGAACAGTCGCCGATGTCTTGAGGCATGGCCATGAGTTGAAGAACGAGCTTGCATCTTTGTTCGAACATATGTACGATTAATCATGGCTCAGGACGTTCTGCTACTCAACACCGATGCGATCGCTGCTGCGACGTCGGGTGAGTTGATCGCGGCTGCCAGGGAATTGCTGATCACCGCCTTCGACGTCGCCGGCGAGGACTCCGGTTCTCTGTCATCGCAGGCTCTGCTGACTCAGATCGAAACGCTGCAGTCGGTCGTCAATTCAGCGCAGGGCACCCAATCGTTGCGCATCGCGCAGGTCGCCACCATCGAATCGGCGCGAGACAAAGACACCGGTGCATGGCGCGAGGTGCGTCATCCCTTGGGTTGGGCCGACGACTGGATCGCCACCGAGCTCGGCCCACTGCTCGGCTGGAGCCCTCGCCAGGTCGATGTCCGGTTGCAGGATTCCGTCGACGCGGCGACCTTGACGCCACGCCTCCTCCGCGAGGTCGGCAACGGCCGACTTGAGCACGCCAAGATGGCGAAGGTGCTGAGCGGCCTGCAGTTCGCTCCGGATGATGTGTGCGCCGCCGTCGAGTCCGACCTGCTCGACCGCGGAATCGGCGGTATGACGACGACGCAGATCGCCCGGCGGGTCGCGCGTCTGCTGGCGAAACTAGACCCGGTCGCAGCCGAATCAGCGACGCGAAAACGCAGACGCGAAGAGATCGGCGTCTTCACTCGGGCGAGTTCGATTCCCGGCCTGTGCGAGATGACATGCCTACTGCCTGCTGACAAGGCCGCGGCGATCATGGCCTCGGTCGAAGAACTGGCACGACAGCTGCACCGGGACACCACCACCGACAAGACGCTCGGCGAGTGCCGTGCCGACGCCCTGAGTGACCTTGTGCTGCAGAACGTCGAGCTCCGGAGCACAGTCGTCTTCCAGCTCCCTGTCGACCGCACAGCATCGCCGCCTGGCGACCGCCCAGCCAGCCCGCCCACCGGAGTGTTGCCTGACGTGCCCGTCGACCGACCAATCAACGTTGACCAACCAGACAACGTTGACCAACCAATCAACGTCGACCAACCAGACAACCTCGACCAACCAGACAATGCTGATTCGCTGGCCCGGGTGGCGGCGCTGCACGACGAACTGTTCCCCGACCCGTATGCCGAGGTCGCCGCCGGCCGGGCGCATTGGCTGAGGTATGACGACCACCCACCGGACGACCGGGACGACGACTGGGACGACGCCTACGAGCACGACGACCGTGACTGCGACTGGGATGGTGAACCCGACTGGGATCGCGCGCTGGCTGAGCTGCTCGAGATGAAAGCAAAGATCCAGCACTGTGATTGGGCGGTCCGTGACGATCACACCCCAACAAGCGCGAACCCTACAGACGTTGCTTTCACTGACGTTGTCTTACCTGGCATCGGCGTGATCTCGGCGGACCACGTGGTGCACATTGCGAACTTCGTCGGCACGAACGTGGCCCGACGACTGGTCGACGTCGACAGCGGCGCGCTGGTGGAGTCGACGTCGAAAACGTACCGGCCGACAGCTGCCATCGCACGCTTCGTGCGGGAGCGTGACGAGCACTGCAGGTTCCCCGGCTGTGTGCAGCTGGCGAAGTACTGCGATGCCGACCACGTCATCCCGTGGCCGGCAGGCCCGACGAGTCCGGCGAACCTGCAGAGTCTGTGCCGGCATCACCATCGGGCCAAGCACGAAACCGCCTGGCAGGTGACGATGACCGCCGATGGTGTGTGCACCTGGACCAGCCCGGGATTGCGCACCTACGTAACCAAGCCGGCCGACAAGACGACGGTCATCGGCGGAAGCGTGCCGCTAACGACCGAGATGACGACTGCGGTCAGTTGAGGACACCTCCGCCATGTGAAAGACACAACAACAGCCAGCGCATCCCAGGTGCGCCAGCGATGCCAGCGGACACCAGCGATGCCGGCGGACACCACGGGCGCGTGATCCCGGTGGATGCCAGTTGCGCAGGTGGCGCCGGCGGATCCAGGTGCCTCGGTGTGGCGCCGGTGGACACCACGCACGCATGATGGCAGGGAATGTCAGTTGCGCAGGTGGTGCCAGACCAGCACGGTGACTGCCGCAAGGAAGATCAGCGACCCGATCAATGCGAATGGCCGGCCGGCTCGCGCAATGGCGTCGGCCACATCCGGGCGCGCGCCGGACTCGACCATCCGGCGTTGCGGGGTGCGGCGCAGGTTCTTGACGTTGACACGCACCGGCGCAAGGACTGCGGCATACGGCACGTAGATCGCAATCACGAGCACTGCCAACGGCATTCGCAACCAGAACACCCGGTGTGCCTCCTCGACCCACACCGAGAAGGCGAGCACCACGACAGCGACAAACGCCGCCAGAGACTGCGACATCGCCGTGATGATCGCCCCACGTCGCGCACTCGCCCCGGCAGCGCGCACCAGCCATGCCAACTGACGCTTCTGCATACGCCGACGGGCCCACCACGCCCACGCAGCGCCGGCCACCACCAGCGCGATCAGCACCGAAGCTCGCACGATCAGGAACCCTAACCGGAGACCCCATGCCAAGCTGAGGTGTATGACGAAGACCGGGCGCGACGACGCAAATGCGACCGCGTATGGCACCGTGGGCGACGACTCGAAGATCGACACGAAAAACGACGGCAACGGCAGTGCGAACGGGCGTGCTGACGGAGGCATGCCCGACCAACTGAACGACGACGCGATGGAACCTGTCGACGCATTGCGGCGCATCGCGTTCCTACTTGAGCGGTCTCGGGCCGGCACCTACCGCGTCCAGGCCTTCAGACACGCCTGTGACACCGTCATCAAGACGCCCCGCGCGGAACTCGAAAGACGCTCTGCCGAGGGCACTTTGGCCGATCTTCCTGGTATCGGCAAGGCCACCGAAGCCGTCATCGCTGCGTGCCTGCACGGCACCCGTCCGCAGTATCTGATCGACCTCGAGGCCACGTCACCCCGACGCCTGATCGAAGGTGGCGAGGACGTCCGCGCGGCCTTACGCGGTGACTGCCACTGCCACTCGGACTGGAGTGACGGCGGATCACCGATTCCCGAAATGGTCGCAACGGCAATGGAACTCGGCCATGAGTACCTCGTGTTGACAGACCACTCGCCGCGACTGAAGGTCGCCAACGGGCTGACTGCCGAGCGTCTGCGAACACAACTCGCGCTCATCGACCGCATCAACCAACAACTCGCCGACGGCGCAACCGACTTCACCCTCCTCAAGGGCATCGAGGTCGACATCCTGGATGACGGCGAACTCGACCAGAGCGACGCGATGCTGGCGAAGCTGGATCTGCGGGTGGTGTCGGTCCACTCCAAGCTGAAGATGAGCGCTCCGGCGATGACCCGCCGCATGATCGCCGCGGTGCGCCATCCGCGGTCGAACATCCTCGGGCACTGCACCGGCCGCCTCGTCGACGGTGACCGCGGCAAACGGGCGCAGTCGTCCTTCGATGCGGCAGGGGTCTTCGCGGCGTGCGCCGAGGAGGGCGTCGCGGTCGAAATCAACTCCCGACCAGAGCGCTGCGATCCACCCGACGACCTCGTGCGCATGGCCATCGAGGCGGGCTGCCTGTTCTCGATCGACAGCGACGCGCACGCGCCCGGCCAACTGGATTTCATCGAGTACGGCTGCGAGCGCGCGGCACGGCTGGGGGTCCCCAGGCACCGCATCGTCAACACGTGGCCCCTCCCCGAACTGCTCGACTGGGCAGCCGGTTGACCTCGTTTTGGTGGATGCCAGTCCGACCCCCTATAGTCATGACGTCCTCGACACCAGCCGAGGCGGCTGATGCTGAGGACTGGTTGCGAGAACGAGGTCCCCATCGTCTAGCGGCCTAGGACACCGCCCTTTCACGGCGGCAGCACGGGTTCGAATCCCGTTGGGGATACGCGCATCGCATTTGCGATGATGTTTCATGGCCGCAAGGCCCCGTAGCGCAGTTGGTTAGCGCGCCGCCCTGTCACGGCGGAGGTCGCGGGTTCGAGTCCCGTCGGGGTCGCCATCCCTTTCCGAAGGGCCAGATAGCTCAGTTGGTAGAGCGAACGACTGAAAATCGTTAGGTCGGCGGTTCGACCCCGTCTCTGGCCACCGAGCACGTATGCCGAAGGCTCGCCTCCTCGCAGGCGGGCCTTTTGCGGTCCCCGGCACGCCACCGTGGTCACACCGCCACGACCCAGCCAGCGGGTCGGACGCCGTCAGGCGATACCGGCGCGCACTGCCGCCACGGCGACGCTCACCCGATTGGTTGCTCCGAGCTTCTGCTGAGCCGAGGCGAGGTGGGTCTTGACGGTGGCCTCACCGACATACAGCCGCCTGCCGATCTCGGCGTTGCTCAACCCCTCGACGACGGCCCGTACGACTTCGAGTTCGCGAATGGTCAGTTGCTCTGCCGCCACACGAGCCGCCTGCCAGTCGCCGCCGTTGCGGGAGTTCAGGTGTTCGAACACGGCTCGCACGCTCTGTGGGGAAAGGGCACCGTCGCCGGCGCCCACATTGCGCACGGCATCCATGAGTTCGCGAGGGGCGGCGGTCTTCAGCAGGAAGCCCGCTGCACCCGCATCGATCGCGCGCATGACCACGTCGTCGGCATCCCAGGTCGTCAGCACGATCACCCTCGGCGGATTCGGCAGCGACCGCAACGCTGCCGTGGCGGTGATCCCGTCCATCCGCTGCATCCGCACATCGAGCAGCACCACGTCGGGGAAGTGCCGTTGCGCAGCCGTCACGGCCTCGTCGCCGTCGTGCACGACGCCGGCAACCTGGATGTCGGTGGCGGCCGACAGCATCATCTCGATGCCCGCGCAGACCAACGGGTCATCGTCGACCAACAGCACCCGGGTCGGTCGCATCGGCTGGGCCTGCTGGTCCTGCACCGTCACGTCACTCATCGCTCTGCCCGCCGTTCCACACCCATGGCAACCGCACGAGCGTGCGGAAGTTTCCGTCGTCGTCGACCCACACCCATGACTGGCCACCGGCCTGTTGCACGCGCTCGTGCAGCCCGGTCAACCCGTTGCCCGGGTTGATCCGCCGGTCGTGCGGATGAGGCGACGCGTTGACCGTGCTGACCTCCACGCCCGCCTCGGGTCGTGCATCGACCTGCAGCCGCACCGGTCGCCCGGGCGCGTGGCGGCGCGCATTCGTGAGCAACTCCTGGGTGATGCGGTAGGCGCTGTGCCCGACGCGCTGATCGAGAGCGACCGACTGGTCGACGAAGATCGACGACGCGACCGGCGTGCCGGCTGCAAGGCATTCGTCGATCAGCGACGACAGATCACGCAATCCGGGCACAGCTGCCGCGACGTCGGCATCACCCGGCTGACGCAGCACCGATAGAAGCGACCGCAGATCCTGCATCGACGACTGCGCGCCCTCACGCACCAGCGCGGCGCTACGCGCGATCGCCGAGTTGTCCGGTGAGGCCACCTCGAGCGCACCGGCATGGATTGCCAACAGCGACAGGCGATGCCCCAGCACGTCGTGCACCTCCCGGGCGATCCGCTCGCGCTCGGCCTGCCGAGCGACCTCCTCCCCCAACTGGTGCAGCTGAGTTTTGGTGCGGGTCTCCTTCGCTCGGCTGCTGCGCAGCGCACGCCGGCTGCGCACGAGCACGGCGAGCCCGCAGGTCACTCCGACTGCGAGCGCGCTCACGAGCAGCACCAGCCACCACGGGAAACCCGCGCGGTCCGACATACCGAACAAGGTGCGCCACCACGAGGTCGCGCGTGTGCCGCCACCGTCGCGCCATACAGAAACGATCTCGGCGACCGACGCCAGCACGACACTCGCCCACATCCAACGACCGGTGACACCGACGACCACGGCATACAGCGCAAAGAGCGGCGTCAACCCATCCAGCGGCAGCGCGATCGTGAGCGCGCTGACCGCGAACCCGACCCACACCGGCCATCGATGCCGCCAGATCAGCGCAATGGCGCAGCCCAGCGACACCAGCATGAACACCGTGCTCAGGTTGTTCAGCGGCGCTGCGTGCACCTGCTGCTCGGTGGTGAGGCCGTCGGACCGGTGCTGGGCGTTGCCCACCGCGTACACACCTGAGCACATCGCGGTGAACACGATCAGCGTCGTCACCGAGGCGCGCCGCACCCGCGGCCAGCTCCACGACACGTGCCGCGTTCCGATGCTCATGGCCGCACTCTAGGTGGCAGCACCCACATCGCCGCCTCCCTCGATCGGACGAGCCCGCTCCACCGACTGGGGGAGCCAGGACGAGCGCTTCGGCGGAAGTCGCAACAGGACGTGCCGCGGTGGACTTGAACCATCGAATCCACCTCGTAGTGAAGGAACCCCGTCATCATGAGCACTCCCCCACAACCGCCGCAGGATCCGCAGAACTGGGCCGGGCAGCAGCCGCCGCCCGGTGGCTATCAGGCCCCGCCGATGCCGCCGGCACCCGCGCCGAAGCGCAACTGGTTCGCCCGTCACAAGATCCTCACCGGCCTCATTGCGCTCGTCGTCATCGTCGGTGGCATCAGCGCCGCGAACGGCGGTAGCAAGAAGTCCGGCGACGACACCGCCGCCTCCCCGCCGACCGCCGACGCCCCGGCGGGGTCCGGTGCTCCCACCACCGCGACGACCTCGAAGGCTGCGAGTCCCACGGCCACCAAGAAGGCCAAGCCCGGCATCGGCACCGCCGTGCGCGACGGCAAGTTCCAGTTCACCGTCACCAAGGTGGTCACCGGCAAGACGAGCGTCGGCAGCGAATACCTGGAGCAGAAGGCACAGGGGTCATACACGCTGATCTACGTCACGGTGAAGAACATCGGTGACGAGTCGCAGACCTTCTCCGACTCCGATCAGACGGTCTCGGACGCATCCGGCAAGTCGTACGACGCCGACTCGACGGCCGATCTCTCCATCGAAGGCAATGATGTCTTCTTCCAGAACATCAACCCCGGCAACTCCGTCTCCGGCGTGCTCGCGTTCGACATGCCCGTGGGGGTCAAGGCGACCTCGATCACCCTGCACGACTCGATGTTCTCCGGCGGGGTCACCGCGCAACTGCACTGACGGTCCCATGCAGTTGTACTGACAAACCCGACCGTCACGTATGACGCGGCTCCCGCTCCCGGTGGGTCCGCGTCATACGTGAACCCGCACAATTGACCGCATGCGACGACATCTGACTGTTCTCGGTGCCGCTCTCCTCCTGCCGATCCTGTGGCTGGCCGGCGCGTCGAGCGCGTCCGCCCACGACGAACTCGTGTCGACCACTCCCGGCGCGGGCACCACGGTGGCGCATGCACCGGCCACGGTGACGCTCACCTTCAACGAATCCGTCGTCGACACCGGCACCCAGGTGCAGGTCCGCAGCAGCACTGGCGCCGTCGCCCAGACCGGCCGGGCGACGGTCTCCGGTGCCGTGGTCACACAGCCGTTGAAGAGCAACCTCGCCAGCGGCGACTACACCGTCGTATGGCGTGCCACCTCCGCCGACGGCCACCCGGTGTCAGGCACCTTCGGTTTCACCGTCGCAGCGGCTGCAGGCACGTCGAGCGCGGGCGCGTCCATGTCGGCTTCAGCACCGGCAAGCACGTCGTCGTCGAGCTTGAACATGTCATTCACCTCGACTTCCTCGCCCACACCGACCATGCAGACCCCCACCAACAAGACCAACAACGAACCGGTCCTGATCATCGTCGCGGTGGTCGTGGCCATCCTCGTCATCGGCGGTGTAACGGCGCTGATCCGCACCCGCGCGAAGGACGACGACGCCGACCTGTGAGCAGTTGCTCGGTCTTCGGTGTACCTTTTCGGCAGCGGCGCCCGGTCGGTGCTCGGATTCATCTCCGGCTGAGGTACCGTTAGCCCACGACATAAACCGAGGATCCCGGGGTCCCCGACGGTGCTTCATGCTCCGTCCGGCGCCCTGGCAACACACACGAGGGGGTCTCGCCATGGGGCGCGGCCGGGCAAAAGCAAAGCAGACCAAGGTTGCCCGGGAGTTGAAGTATTTCTCTCCCGATACAGACCTCAACGCCTTGGAGCGCGAACTTCGCTCCTCGAAGTCTTCGGATCGGGTTGATGACAACCCCAGTGCCGATGATGCGCGCGAAGACGACGACTACGGCGACTACGCCGACTGGGCGTCCCATCGCCGCTGAATCTCAGCCTCCCGCGACCTGACGTGGCCGCATCCACGCTGCTCTTCCCACCGGATCGGTGCGAAGGGCAGCGTGCTTTTGGTCGCGGCATCTCACGTTCGGCATCTCACGTCAGCCGGCCTCAGCGCTGGAATGAACCCACCAGTTGTGCTCCGCCCGCGTCGACACCCTTCGCGCCGGTGACGACCTCGGCGGTCGTCGCATCGACGTCGGCGGTGTCGTGCACCTGACCCATGATCCAGGTCGGTATGTCGAGCCCCTCCAGGGTCTCCAGTGCCGTGTCCACGGCATCCGCCGGCACCACCGCGCAGAAGCCGACGCCGAGGTTGAGGGTGCGTTCGAGGTCTGCCTGCGGCACCCGCCCGAGTTCCTGCAACACCGAGAAGACCGCGGGCATCTGCCACGTCGACCGGTCGACGACGGCGGTGCGACCGGCTGGCAGCACGCGCGCGAGATTGGCCGCGAGGCCTCCGCCGGTGACATGCGACAACGCGTGCACCGGCACGGTCTGCAGCAGCTCGAGCAGGTCGGCGGCGTAGACGCGGGTCGGCGTGAGCAGCTCCTCGCCGAGGGTCCGGCCGAACTCGGGCACATCGCGATCCAGCGACCAACCCGCGGCACCGATGATGCGCCGCACCAGCGAAAAACCGTTGGCGTGCAGGCCCGACGAGGCCAGACCCAGCACCACGTCACCGGTTTCGACCAGGTCCGGGGTGAGCAGGTCCGTCTTCTCGACGATCCCGGTCGCGGCACCGGCCACGTCATACTCGTCGGCTTCGAGCAGTCCGGGGTGCTCCGCGGTTTCACCGCCGACCAAGGCAACGTTCGCCTGCGCGCAGGCGGCGGCGATGCCGCTCACGATCGCCGCGATCCGTTCCGGCACCACCTTGCCGGTCGCGATGTAGTCGGTCATGAACAGCGGCTCCGCGCCGCACACCACGATGTCGTCGACGACCATGCCGACCAGGTCGAAGCCGATCGTGTCGTGCTTGTCCATCGCCTGCGCGATCGCGACCTTGGTGCCGACCCCGTCGGTGGAGGTGGCGAGCACCGGATGCGACATACGTGCCAGCAGCGACGCGTCGAACAGTCCGGCGAATCCGCCGAGACCACCGAGCACCTCCGGGCGCTGGGCGCGCCGCACCGACTCCTTCATCAATTCGACAGCCTTGTCGCCGGCCTCGACGTCGACACCGGACCCGGCATACGTGATCGGTGTGGTTTCGGTGGCTGCACTGTCGGTCATGGTGTCCTTCACGGCTGGAGCAGGGCGTTTTCAGCACCACCGGAGACACCGAGCGAGACGCCGTCGGCATCCTGGCGGCGGTCGGCGGGATCGAGGTCGATCGAGCTGTCGTGCCCGGTGCGCACCTCGATCGGCAGGGTCTCAAGGACGTGCTTGCCGATGCGGCCGTCCTCGGGCAGAGCGATCGGGTAGTCACCGGTGAAACAGGCACTGCACAGCTGGGCCGCGGGTTGTTCGGTCGCCGCGATCATGCCCTCGTCGGAGATGTAACCCAGCGAGTCGGCACCGATGGAGGCGCGGATCTCCTCGACACCCAGACCGTTGGCGATGAGTTCGGCGCGGGTGGCGAAGTCGATGCCGTAGAAGCACGGCCATTTCACCGGCGGCGACGAGATGCGCACGTGCACCTCGGCAGCACCGGCCTCGCGCAGCATCCGGATCTGCGCCCGCTGGGTGTTGCCGCGCACGATCGAGTCGTCGACCACAACCAGGCGCTTGCCCTTGATCACGTGTTCGAGCGGGTTCAGCTTGAGGCGGATGCCGAGTTGGCGCAGTGTCTGACTCGGCTGGATGAAGGTGCGGCCGACATAGGCGTTCTTGACGAATCCCTGGCCGAACGGGATGCCCGACTCCTGGGCATAGCCGGTCGCCGCGGGCACACCCGACTCCGGCACACCGATGACCATGTCGGCATCGATCGGGTGCTCACGCGCGAGTTGCCGGCCCATCTCGACGCGCGCCTCGTGCACCACACGACCGTTGATCACCGCATCCGGCCTGGCGAGATAGACGTACTCGAACACGCAGCCCTTGGTCTGCGGCTGCGCGAATCGGTGTGTGCGCAAACCGTATTCGTCGATGGCGATCATCTCGCCGGGCTCGACCTCACGTATGACGGAGGCGCCGATCGTCTGCAGCGCTGCGGTTTCGGAGGCCACGACCCAGCCGCGCTCCAGTCGGCCCAGCGCGAGCGGGCGCACGCCATACGGGTCGCGGGCGGCATACAGGGTGTGCTCGTCCATGAACACGAAACAGAATGCGCCGCGCAGTTTCGGCAGGACCGAGAGCGCGGTCTCCTCCAGCGGCTGGTCGGGGTTCTCGGACAGCAGTGCCGTGACGAGAGCGGTGTCCGAGGTGTTGCCGCGGGCCAGTTCACCGCGGGCAGCGCGGCCACCGAGACGCTCGTCGACCAGGGTGCGCAACTCGGCCGTGTTGATCAGGTTGCCGTTGTGAGCGAGCGCGACCGTGCCGCGATCGCTGCCGCCAAGGGTCGGCTGGGCGTTCTCCCAGGTGCTGCCGCCGGTGGTGGAGTACCGCGTGTGACCGATGGCCAGGTGCCCGCGCAGCGAGCTCAGGCTCGACTCGTCGAAGACCTGCGACACCAGGCCCATGTCCTTGTAGACCAGGATGCTCTGACCGTCGCTGGTGGCGATACCCGCTGACTCCTGGCCGCGGTGCTGCAGTGCGTAGAGCCCGAAGTAGGTGAGCTTGGCGACCTCCTCACCAGGCGCCCAGACACCGAAGACCCCGCAGGCGTCTTGCGGGCCCTTGTCGTCGTCGGAAAGGTCGTGCGTCAGCCGTCCGTCACCGCGAGCCACGTGCTCCAGTGTGACACGCACGTATGACGGTGCTCACCCGACCGCCACCCTCGGCACTGTTGGCGTCGGCGCCGGCGGGGTCAGTCCCGGTTGAGCAGCTTCTCCATGACGAGAGCGACGATCGTGGCGATCAGCACGCCGAAGGCCGCCATCAGCACGCCGATGAGCGCGATGCCTGTCCGATCGGAGTATCCGGTCGCGTCTTCTCCGCGAGATGCGATGATCGCGCCGGCGAGGAATCCGATGAATCCGCCGGTGATCATGAAGATGCCGAAGTTCGGTGTCCGGCGCACGCGCCGACGGGTCATCACCAGCTGAGCCGTTGCGGGCGACTCGGAACCGCTCGACCCGTCGTGACCGGAACGACCGTCGCTTGTCTCGGGCTGCGGGGACTGCGAAGGGGCGGTGGACGCCGGGACCTGCTCTTCTGGCACACCACAACGGTAACGCGTGCCTCACGAAGACTTGACCACGTCACGTATGACGGATCTGCGGCCCGGCCGGGCGACTGGCTAGGGTTGCGGCAGTTCTGTGACAGCCCCCAGGTGAGGATGGTCGAAGTGGTCTGGCTGGTATTGATCGTCATCGTTGCCGCGATCTGTGTTGCCGCATGGTTGTTGCTGCGTGACCCCAACCGGGGCGGTTCGGTCGGCATCCACGGAATCGCGGATGCCGAGAAGCGGCGCTTGGCGGGCGGGTCGGTGACCGCAGCCGACGTCGTTTCAGAGCCGGTCGACGAAAAACCGATTGAGAAGCCGGTCGACAAGAAGCCGGTCGGACCGGTCACTGACGAACCGTCCACTGAGCGACCTGCTGCTGACATCGCCGAGCCGGCCGCATCTGCGGCTTCGGCTCAGGAACCAGCTGCTGCGGCTGCCGACGACTGGGACGCCCCACCACCCCCACTCGACGAAGCACCCGCGGCCACGACCGAGCCTGCACCCGCTCCCGCCGCCCCTGCTTCTGGTGACGACTGGGACTCCCCGCCACCCGCACTCGATGACACCCCGGCGGACGCGGTTGAACCTGAGTCGGCTCCGGCAGCCACTGCCACCGGTGACGACTGGGACGCCCCACCACCCCCACTCGACGAAGCACCCGCGGCCACGACCGACCCTGCACCCGCTCCCGCCGCCCCTGCTTCTGGTGACGACTGGGACGCCCCACCACCCCCACTCGACGAAGCACCCGCGGCCACGACCGACCCTGCACCCGCTCCCGCCGCAACTGCTTCTGGTGACGACTGGGACACCCCACCGCCTGCTCTTGATGACACCCCGGCAGCTGGAACCGCCGTTGAGCCGGAACCGGCCGCCGAGTCGGAGCCGGAGGCAGCGCCCACGGTCGAGCCCACAGCTGGGGCAGCGCCGGCGCCTGCCGCCGCCGCTTCAAACCGCGACGATTGGGACGCCCCACCGCTGCCGCTGGAAGAGTTCGACGCACCTGCCGCCACACCGAAGGCTGCGGCCAAGGACGCGACCTCTACCACGACTGCCACGGCCGCATCCGAGGATGCCGCTTCCGATGACGTTGCTTCCGATGACCACGAGGGTGACGGCCCCTTCGGCCCGGCCTCGGCGTTCCCCTCCGACGACGGCTCCGGACCAGAAGGCTGGTTCAAGGGCGACGCCGACACGATGCTGTTCCACGGGCCGGATTCGCCGTCATTCGGTGACGTCGAAGCAGAGATGTACTTCAAGGACGAGCAGACAGCGCAATCGGCCGGCTTCCGCCACTGGGATCCATCGCAACGGTGAGCAACCGTGCCCTGCCGTTCAGTGCCTCGCGCAGCGAATCATTGAGCAAGGTCACCGGAAGGACTCGGGGCAGTCACCGCGCGCGGCGAGCGCGTAACGACTCGGCACGGATTACTGTCTCTGGAACCGCGGAAGCGACTGTGCCGCAACGGCTTCCAAGGTGCGCAACGATCCGGCATACGGCGCGTCTGGGCGCGGCCAGTGGATCGTCATGTCGGTGAAGCCTGCCTCCGCGGCGCGCCCAGCAAGATCTTCGAACCGATCGACACTCTCCAGCGAGAACTGCGGGCGGCCGTCGACGCTCAGGTGACGCTCGAACGCCGCGTCGTCGCTGCGTCCTGCAGCCGCCAACGCGTCGTCGAGGCGGGCACTCAACTCCGAAAGCCCCTGCCACCACTGCTCATCGGTGTCGGCGGCCTTGCCGTAGGTGATCCAGCCCTGACCGTTCTCGGCAGCCAGCCGCAGCGACTTTGGCCCGTTGGCCGCGATCAGGAAGGGCACCCGCGGTTGCTGCACACACCCCGGCAGCGAACGCGCATCGTCGGCGGCGAAGAAGGCCCCATCGAAGCTCACGTGATCCGAGGTCAGCATCCGGTCCAGCAAGACCACGAACTCCGCGAACCGGTCGGTGCGTTCGCGCAGGGTCAACGCCTCGCCGAGCAGTCTGGAATCCAGGTCTCCCCCGGTGCCCATCCCGCACATGAACCGCCCGCCGGAGATGTCGTCGAGCGCAAGCACGTCCCGCGAAAAGGTCACGGGGTGACGGAAATTCGGCGACGTCACGAACGTCCCGAGCCGGATGGTCTTCGTCGCGAGCGCCGCAGCCGTGAGTGTCGGGGTGGTGCCGAACCACGGCGCATCCGGCAGTCCGGCCCACACCAGGTGGTCATAGGTCCACGCATGGTCGAAACCCATGTCCTCCGCGGCCCGCCACTTCGGCTCGGCCTCACTCCAGCGGTGTTCCGGCAGAATCGTGATCCCGAATCGCATGACAGCCAGCCTATGCGCGCCGCATCAACGGCAGGTATGCCGACAGGTCGGCTCGCGAGCCCGACGCCGAGACCCAACCCGCCGCCTCCGCCTGCCCCCACGTGGCATCACCGACCACCAGACGAAGCCATGAATCTGCCTGCAATTCCACGACGTTCGGTGGCGTTCCGCGTCGATGTGTCAGCCCCTCGATGACCTGCACCGCGCCGTATGGCGGCACTCTCACCTCGACGCTGCGCCCTGGAGCCTGCAGCGCCAGCTCCTGGAGGGTGAAACGCACCGCGGTCGCGAGCGTCTGCCGGTCGACCGTCTCATCGCCCATCCACGCCTGCACCGCTGCACGCCCGGTGTGTGGGTCGATCTTGCGCTGCGCCACATGTGCTCCCATCTGTCCGGGCGGCGCCCGCGCCGCCGCTTGCGTCATACGATCTCGGGGTGCCGCATGCCGAGAGTAATTCTGAACAGTTCGGCTTCGTCACCGACGAACGCGGCGGCGTCACGGTCATGCGCGACGGGCATCCGCAGTCGCACGTCGACCTAGCCGACCCGGGCCTGCTCGTCTTCGAGTATGTCGCCCAGCTCGCCCTCGGCATCGACCTGCTGCCGCCCGGCCCGATCGGCGTCACCCACATCGGCGGCGCCGGTCTCACCCTCGCCCGCTACATCCAGCACACCCGCCCCGGCTCGCCGCAGATCGTGCTCGAGCCGGACGCCGCGCTGACCGAGGAGGTCCGCCGACAACTGCCGCTACCTCGTGGTCACCGCATCCGGATCCGGCCGGTCGACGGTGCCAGCGGGCTCGCGGCGCTGCGGGATTCGTCCGCCGACGCCGTCGTCCTCGACGCGTATGACGGTGGCCGCGTGCCGGCCGACCTGGTGACCGACGCAGCGTTGGGTGGCTTCGCGCGGGTGCTGAAACCAGGTGGCCTGGCACTGCTGAACCTCGCTGACGAGCCGAACCGGCGCCACGTCGCGCGAGTGCTGGCAGGAGTCGCAGCACAGTGGCGACACCAGGTCGTGCTCGCCACCAATGACGTGATGAAGGGTCGCCGTTTCGGCAACTACGTTGTGATCGCTTCCAATTCGCCCATCGACGTCGACGAGGTGAGGCGGCGCGCCATACGCCTCGCAGCTCCGACCGCAGTGCGACCCGGTGGCGAATTGCGAAAACAGGCAAGGCCGTTCACCGTCGATGATGCCGAATCCTCACCTCCACCATCGGATTCTGGCCACTGGCGCAGAAGCTGAGTTCGCTGCTCGCATCGCGACGTGCGCGTCATACCCTGGGCTACGCGCCACCGTCGCCGCAACCACACCGGCACCCCGACGGTCGATCCGGAGCGCCGGAGCGGTGTAGGACGATGGACGGATGCCGGAAGGACACGTCACCCACCGCATCGCCGGAGAACTCAACCGCCAGTTCGGCCGCCGCGAGGTGCGTTCGACCAGTCCGCAGGGCCGGTTCGACGCAGCCGCGGTGGTCGACGGGCGTGAGTTCGAACTCGCGGAGGCCTTCGGCAAGCACATGTACCTCCGCTTCGAGGACCTCGACGAGCAGGTGCACATCCACCTCGGACTGATCGGCAAGTTCTTCTTCTTCGCCGAGGCCGACCCCGCCACCGAGAACGCCCGGTGGCGGATGAGCGCACTCGACCCGGACGTCACGATGGAGTTGCGAGGCGCCACGATCTGCGCGCTGAGCAGCCCGGCCGACAAGGAGCGAACGGTCGCCTCGCTCGGCCCCGATCCGCTGCGACCGGATGCCGACCCCGACGTCGCCCGGGCGCGAATCCGTAAGTCTGCCAGTCCGATCGGCGTGCTGATGATGGACCAGAAGATCTTCGCAGGCGTCGGCAACATCTACCGCGCCGAGACGCTCTTCCGTCACAACATCGACCCGATGATGGCCGGCAGGTTCCTGCGCAACGCCGAATTCGACGCTCTGTGGGACGACCTGGTCGAGCTCATGCCGCTGGGCGTGCGAGACGGCCGCATCGACACCGTGCGACCCGAGCACTCGCCGGAGGCCACCGGCCGCGACCCGCGTGTCGACAAGCACGGCGGCGAGGTTTATGTCTACCGTCGCGCCGGCCAGCCGTGCCTGGTCTGCGGGACGCCCATCTCGACGACCGAACTGGCGAGCCGCAACCTGTTCTGGTGCAAGCACTGCCAGCCGCGCTCCCGCCGCCGATCTGTGCGCGACTGACCCGCTCGACCGGCGCTTCCTGGCCACCACACCGGATGGCGCGGATGATGAAGGGATGACCTCAGCTGCGCTCCGTGCCCTGATCTCCGACAACAAGCTCGCCGTGCTCGCGACCATCCGGCGCGACGGCCGGCCGCAGCTGTCGAATGTCAGCTACTGCTATGACCGTGACCGCGACCTGATCCGGGTCTCGATCACCGATGACCGCGCCAAGACCGCCAACCTGCGCCGCGATCCGCGGGCCACCGTGCTCGTCAGCGACACGTCCGGGTGGTCGTATGCCGCTGCCGACGCGGACGCCACGCTCCTGCCGGTCTGCACCAGCCCCGACGACGCCAGCGCGGACGAGTTGGTCGACATCTACCGGAACATCGCCGGCGAACACGACGACTGGGCCGAATACCGCCAGGCCATGGTCGACGACCGGCGTGTCCCCCTGCTGTTGCGGCTCACCCACGTGTATGGCGCAGCCCGCTGACGGCATCCAGCTCCACGGCCCGCACAGGCCGGTCCCACGCGGGCTGAAACCCACGCCGGTCGTGTCGATACCCTTGACAGCGTCACCACCGCCTCGCTGAGGAGCCGCACACCCCATGACGCCGACCCACGGCCTGGCGCTGACCACTTTCGACGGCGGCACGGCGTTGTCGTCGTTCCGCGCGGCTGCGCTGCTGGCGCGGTTGCGCGCCGTCGCACCCCAGATCAGCGCGGTCAGTGCCCGCTTCATCCACTTCGTCGCCACCGATCAGCCGCTGGACCCGGCGACCGAGCAGCGACTGGGCGAGCTGCTGACCTACGGCCCGTCATACAGCGCGAGCGACGAGGTCGACGAGACCTTCGTCGTCACCCCCCGCGTCGGCACTGTCTCGCCATGGGCATCGAAGGCCACCGACATCGCGCACAGCTGCGGCTTCGCGGTGCATCGCATCGAGCGGGTCACCGAATTCGCTGTGTCGACAGGCGAACTCGGCCCCGATGAGCGCTCTGCTGTGGCGGCCCTGCTGCACGACAGGATGACGCAGACGGTGCTGCACTCGCGCGCCGACGCCGAGGTGTTGTTCGACGAACCCGATGCCGAACCGCTGCGTCGCATTAACGTACTGGGCGACGGCCGTGGTGCATTGGACCGCGCCAACGTCGAACTGGGGCTGGCCCTGTCCGCCGACGAGATCGACTATCTCGTCACGTCGTTCACCGATCTGCACCGCAACCCCAGCGACGTCGAGCTGATGATGTTCGCGCAGGCCAACTCCGAGCACTGCCGCCACAAGATCTTCAATGCCGACTTCGTGATCGACGATCAGCCGCAGACGTCGTCGCTGTTCGACATGATCCGGCATACCGAAGCAGTCGCCGGCGAAGGCACGATCGTCGCCTACAAGGACAACGCCTCGATCATGCGCGGCGGCACCATCACTCGGTGGGTGCCCGAATCCCCTGATGCACCCAGCAGATACGTCGAACGCACCGATGAAGTGCACGTGCTGATGAAGGTCGAGACGCACAACCACCCGACTGCCATCTCTCCGTTCGCCGGCGCGGCGACCGGGGCAGGTGGCGAGATCCGCGACGAGGGTGCGACCGGCCGCGGGTCCGCGCCGAAGGCCGGACTGACCGGTTTCGTCGTGTCGAACCTGCACCTGCCCGGCACCCAGGAGCCGTGGGAGAACGAGACGTATGGCGCGCCCGCTCACCTCGCGACGCCGCTGGACATCATGGTCGACGGCCCCATCGGCGCGGCTGCCTTCAACAACGAGTTCGGGCGCCCCGGGCTGGGCGGCTTCTTCCGCGTCTACGAGCAGACCGTGGACGGCATCCGACGTGGCTATCACAAGCCGATCATGAGCGCCGGTGGTCTCGGCTCGATCAGCGCCGACCAGACGCAGAAGGTCCGCTTCCCCAGCGGATCACTGCTGGTGCAACTCGGCGGTCCGGGCATGCGCATCGGCATGGGCGGCGGCGCGGCATCGTCGATGGCATCCGGCGACAATGCGGCCGAACTCGACTTCGACTCCGTGCAGCGCGGCAACCCCGAGATCGAGCGTCGTGCGCAGGAGGTCATCAACCACTGCTGGTCGCTCGGTGCCGACAACCCGATCCTCGCGATCCACGATGTCGGCGCCGGCGGGCTGTCCAACGCCTTCCCCGAACTCGTCGACGACGCCGGGCTCGGCGCGACCTTCGATCTGACGGCGGTGCCTCTCGAGGAGCGCGGCCTGTCCCCCAGAGAGATCTGGTGCAACGAGTCGCAAGAGCGTTATGTGCTTGCGATTGCTGCGGATTCGCTTGAGGATTTCGCCGCTTTGGCGCAGCGCGAGCGCTGCCCGTATGCGGTGATCGGCGCCGCATCGGACGACGGCGTGCTGCGCGTCGAGCAACCCGGCAGCAGCGACATACCGATCGACATGCCCATGCAGGTGCTGCTGGGCAAGCCGCCGCGGATGACCCGCGACGTGACACGGGTCGAGCACACGACAACGCCGTTCACGATCGACCACGCCTCGGCTCGCGACCTCGCGTATGCCGTGCTGCGTCACCCGACCGTGGCCAGCAAGCGCTTCCTGGTGACGATCGCGGATCGCACGGTCGGTGGCCTCACCCATCGCGACCAGATGGTCGGACCCTGGCAGGTGCCCGTCGCAGATGTGGCCGTGACGCTGTCCGATCTGACCGGCTTCGGCGGACAGGCGATGGCGTCGGGTGAGCGCACCCCGATCGGCGCCGTCGACGGCCCGGCCTCCGGCCGGATGGCGGTCGGCGAAGCGATCACCAACCTGCTGGCTGCGCCACTCAGTGAGCTGACCGGCGTGAAGCTGTCCTGCAACTGGATGGCAGCCGCTGGTCGCCCCGGCGAAGACGCCGCGCTCTACGACACCGTGCGGGCGGTCGGCCTGGAGTTGTGCCCGGCCCTGGGCATCAGCGTGCCGGTCGGCAAGGACTCTTTGTCGATGAGCACGCGGTGGACGGATGACGACACGGCCGAGGCGCGCGAGGTTCGCTCACCCGTTTCATTGGTTGTCACCGCCTTCGCTTCGTTGCCGGATGTGCGCGGCACCCTCACGCCTCAGCTGCGCGGCAGCGGCGACGGGACCAGGGACGGCAGTGTCGAGTCGGAACTCCTGCTCGTCGATCTTGGCGCGGGCAAGAATCGCCTCGGCGGCTCGATAGCGGCGCAGGTGCAGGGCGAATTCGGAGGCGCACCAACGGATCTGGACGATCCGCAGCTGTTGCTGGGCCTCGTCGAGTTGACGGGGCGGCTGCGGGAGGACGGCCTGCTCACCGCGTACCACGACCGTTCGGACGGTGGCCTGTGGGCGACCGTCGCCGAGATGGCATTCGCGAGCGGGTGCGGCGTGAGCATCGACGTCCCCTCGACCGAGGCTCTCTTCGCCGAGGAACTCGGCGCCGTTCTCGAGATCCCAGCGTCGGCGCACGCCGCCGTCGAGCGGATCCTCACCGACACCGGTCTGAGCGCGGTCTGCCACTTCATCGGCCGGCCCACTCAGGACGGGCACCTCACAGTCACGGTCGGCGGCGAGACCCTGTTGCACGAGCAGGTGCGCGACCTGGCGCTGGCCTGGGACGAGGTGTCACACCGCATCAGCGCACTGCGCGACAACCCCCAGTGCGCCGAGGAAGAGCATTCAGCAGCAGGGGTTTTCGACGCTCCGTTGGTGGTGGCGCCGTCCTTCGACCCCACGCACGACATCGCGGCGCCATACCTGTCGTTGTCGACCAAGCCGCGGGTCGCAATCCTGCGCGAGCAGGGCGTCAACTCCCACGTCGAGACGGCGTTCGCGTTCCACCGCGCCGGATTCGAGGCGCTCGACGTGCACATGACCGACCTGCAGGCCGGCCGTCATGACCTCAGCGACGTCGTCGGGTTGGTCGCCTGCGGCGGCTTCTCCTACGGCGACACCCTCGGCGCGGGTGAGGGTTGGGCCCGGTCGGTGCTGTTCAACGATCAGCTCCGCGAGGTCTTCGGCACGTTCTTCCAGCGTGCCGACACCTTCGGCCTGGGCATCTGCAACGGCTGCCAGATGTTCGCGGCCCTGGCCGAGCTGATTCCGGGTGCAGACGCGTGGCCGCGGTTCACCCGCAACCTTTCCGAGCAGTACGAAGCCCGCCTCAGCCAGGTCGAGATCCTCGACTCCCCCTCGATCTTCTTCACCGGTATGTCGGGCAGCCGTCTGCCGATCGCCGTCGCGCACGGCGAGGGCCGCGCCGACTTCTCAGAGCGCGGTGATCTCGAAAGCGTCCACCGGGCAATGCGTTTCATCGATGCGACCGGTGCGCCGGCTGCGACATACCCGGCGAACCCGAACGGCTCACCGGACGGGCTGACCGCGGTGGCCACGCCGGACGGCCGATTCACCGCGATGATGCCGCACCCAGAACGCGTGCAGCGCAACATCCAGCTGTCGTGGACCGACGGGGCGCCTTCGGAGGCAAGCCCGTGGCTACGGATGTTCCGCAACGCACGGGTGCACCTCGGCTGAGGCAGCAACGTTCATCAGGTGAACGGGCCGACGCTGTCGGCCCAATCGAGCGCCCGGCGCCTTCCTCGCGCGCTAGCCGAATCCGCTGCAGCCGGCGGGCATCGACGGCTGGCGCTCCCTGTTCCTCATCAGATCAGTCGGCTCGCTGGTCGTGTGGTTCGTGCGACGCGCGTTGTCGGAGTCGCCCCGCTGGCGCGAAGCCCATGGCAGGTATGCCGCGGCCGACACCATCACGACACGCTTCGGACAGCAGCCGCGTGCCGAGGGGCACACCCTGCAGGATCCCGATGTCACGCTGAAACCTCCTGACACCAGGCGCTTTCAGACTCAGCCCGTGCTTCGGACTCACCGACAACGCCACCACGATCGTGCGCGCCGGGTTTCTCTACGGCTGCGCGTCGACTCTGTTCTCCAACGCGTGCCACGTCTACCTTGCGGATTCATATCCGACAGCGATCCGTGGAACCACCACGGGCGCGGCATACTCGCTGTCCAGACTGGTCACGGCATTGCTGCCGTTCCTGCTGCTGCCGATCCTCGATTCACACGGCAGCACAGCGGCTTTCGCGGTCGTGATGGTGCTGCTCGTGATCGACGTCGTCATGCGCGGTCATCGATGCACCAACCGTTCGGCGGACGCGACCGTGTGACGCCTCAACCAGCGATTGCCTTCCGGCGCGACGGCTTCTGGGCAGGAGTCGTGAGATCCGTCCTCATCCTTTGATCGCCGATCCGGCGACACTCTGAACGAACCAGCGCTGAAAGACCAGGAACATCACCAGCACCGGGAGCACGAGAAGTGTGCCGAAAGCGAAGATCTGACCCCAGTTCGGTGGCGTCTGGGCAGAGAACACACCGATTTCCAGCGGGAGTGGGCGGACGGCCGGGTTCGAGGTCATCAGGGACGGCCACAGGAACTGCCCCCACGACGTCAGGAAGGTGAGGATCGCGACCGTGGCGAATGCCGGCTTGGAGTTGGGGACGATGATCCGGAAGAACGTTCCGACCGGTCCCAGCCCATCCAGGCGGGCGGCCTCCTCCATGCTCTTGGGGATGTCGAGGAAGAACGTATAGAAGAGGTAGACCGAGAACGGGTTGACGATGAACGGCAGCATCTGACCGATGAGGCTGTCCCGGTAACTCGACATCAGTTGCATGAGCGGCACGGCCACCGACTCGAACGGCACGATCGACAGCAACACTACGACGAGGAACAACTTGTCGCGTCCCCGCCAGTCCAGTCGTGCGAAGGCGTACCCCGCCATCGAGTTGACCAGCAGGCCACCGAGCACGATGACCAGCGAGATCAGGAACGAGTTGATGAAGAACTGGCCGAAGTACCCCGTGGCACCGGAGTCCAGGGCACTGAAGACGGCTGAGTAGTTGTGGAAGGACAGATCCGTCGGGATGAATCCGGCGAACCCGTTGAGCACCTTGTTGGAAGGCTTGAGGCTGCCGATCAACAGGTAGTAGATCGGCGCGAACATCACAATGGCGGCTGCGGTCATCAAGACGTAGTCGCGGGCCTTCTTGCCGGTGCGTGTTGCTGCGTGGGTGCTCATGACTCATTCCTTTGCCGCAGGACTGCGCGCTGCACGACGGTGATGATGACCACGATCACGAAGAGGATCACCGAGATCGCGGATGCCTGGCCCAGGTCGTTCTCGTTGAAGACTGCGTTCGTTGCCTGGAACAGCATGGTTTGGGTGGCGTTCTGGTTGGCGCCTGCGGTGTTGATCAGGATGTACACCTGGTCATAGACCCGGAACGACAAGATGGTCGTCAACAGGACCACGAAGATGAGGGTGTTCCTGATCCCCGGAACCGTGATGTGGATGAACTGCTGCCACGCACCGGCCCGGTCCAGGGACGCCGCCTCATAGCGCTCCTGCGGGATCTCCTGCAGCCCGGCCAGGACAATGATCATCTGGAATCCGACGCCCTGCCAGATCGACAGAAGAATGACCGACGCCAGCGCCGTGCTGGACGAACCGAGCCAGTCGTGCGGCTGGACGTGCCCGAAGGTCACGGCGTTGAGCGCGGAGTTCAGCAGCCCCTGGGAACTGCGATCGAGAATCAGTCGCCAGATCACCGCAACGAGCGCCATCGGGAAGACCACCGGCATGAAGAAGAACGTGCGATAGATCTTCACGCCCTTGAGCTTGCGGTTGAGCAAGACCGCGAGAGCCAGCGCCAAGCCGGTCTGCACCGGGATGACAACGGCCGCGAAGACGAAGTTATTCAGCATGGCCCTCAGGAATGGGCCTGAATCGATCGGATTGGTGAACAACCGGACGTACTCGGTCAAGCCCCAGAACTTCGCTGGATGCGCCTGCGACACCTGGATGTTCTGCAACGAGAAGATGATCGCGTAGACGAACGGGATCGCGATGAACAGGACCAGTCCCAACAGCGCGGGGAATGACATCCCGATTCCGGCCCAGGTGTCGGGCCGACGTTGACTCCTACGTTTGGTGCTGCGCGGGTTGCCATCCGCTGTCATCAATGTGGTCACGATGACTCTCTCTTTCCTGCGGGTGAGGGCGCGATGACCACCGCGCCCTCACCCGATGCGATTACTGCTGGTAGCCGTTGTTGTCGGAGAAGTTCTGGTCGATCGCCTTTGCGGCGTTCGTAAGAGCCGTCTTGGGATCGGCACCGTTGAAGATCGCTGCGAGGGCGGTGGCGAAGTTCGACGTGATCGTGGGGTAGCCCGCGGTCACGGGTCGGTAGATGGCCACACACGTCGAGGTGATCGCGGAGGCCGGGCAGGTATGCTGCAGGTTCTGGCCCCACAGCGCCAGCCCGCCGCCCGGCTGGTAGAGCTTGTCCGCTGCGAACGCGGTCTTGGTGGCCGGCGGAGCCCCGTCGGCGTTTGTCATCGCAGTGACGTTCTGGTCGTCCAGCAGGTAGTCGAGGAACTGACCGGCTGCTGAACCGTCCTTGGTGGCCGCGCCGATGCCCCAGGTCCACGACCCGGCGCCCGTCTTGGAGCCGGTGCCGAAGTTGGGCAACGGAAGGTCGAGCAGGTTGCTGGCGCCGATGGCCTTGGAGTACACCGGGTACTCCCAGTGTCCGCTCCAGCTGAGCGCGACTCGACCGTCCTGGAATGCATTACCGTCCGCGTTCGGATCCACATAAGGCTTCCACGATGCGAACTCGGTCATCGCCTTGATGCTCGCCGCGGAGTTCAGAACACCGGTCGCCTTGCCGTTCTGGATCAGGTTGCCGCCCGCTGACTGGATCACCGGGGAGAACCCGTAGGTACCCCACTCCTGGTTGAGGCTGGACTCATCGATGTCGAGGGACTTGCCAGACTTGTTCGCCTTGGCCAGGACCTGCAGTGCCTTGAGGAACTCCGCAGGGGTCCACGCATCAGCGGTGGAGGTGGGGTACTTCACCCCGGCGGCATCCAACATCTTCTTGTTGGCATAGAGCCCCAGCGCCGAGTCGTACATCGGCAGTGCGTACAGCGTGTTGTTCGAGGTTCCCTCGGCGATGGCACCCGCCGTCGCGTTGCTCACCACACTTGCCGACACGAACTGCTTCAGCGGTGCCAGCTTGGCGTTGTAGGCGAACGCTCCTACCGTCGGCCCGTCCATCTCCAGCACATCCGGCAGCTGGCTCTTCGGGGTGTTGGTGACAGTCGTGGTGTAGGTGTCGGCGGAGATCAGGCGAAGGTTCGCGTGGATGGTGGGGTGCGACTTGTTGAATCCGGCCACCGCCGCCTCGAGCGCGGCGTTTTCACCGGGCTGGCCGCTGTGGGCCCAGATGCTGATCGTGCCTTTGCCGCTGCCGGCTGATGCAGACGACGAACTGCTGCTGCCGCTGGTCGAGCAACCAGCGACCAGAGCGACCGATGCGACCGCGACGCAGGCGGCGAGCCGGTGGGTCGTGCGAGTGGATTTCATGTTTCTCCTTGGACGAGGCATCCGCGGCGGGATGCGTTATGCAGGCGTGGGGTGGTGGAAATCGGTGTCCTGGACGCGCCTGATTCGTCCAGGGATGAGGTGAGAAGAGGAGCTGTCCAGCGGCTCGACGTCGACGACACTGGTGGTCGGACTCAGCTCAAGTCGGAAGGGAGCCGGATCTGTGACGACCCCGACGAAATTGCTTGACTGGTCATAGTTCTCGAACGTGATCAGGCACCAGACTCCGGACCGATCACGCAGCACCCGTCCGGAGTAGAACTGGTGGCGGGTAAAGGGACGGGCCATCTCCAGGTTGAAGGCCTTGGTCGGGTCGGACACGGCCGTGATCCAGGTTCCGGCGTCGGACACCTGCGTGGCCCTCGACCCGGCAAGCGCGTCCGCCGGACAGGAGAACACCAGTACCCACTGCCCCTGGATGCACTCGACCTGAGGCACTTCGATGTGCTGGAAGCCCTCACCAGGCTGAGTCAGCGGCTCCACGACCTCCCACCGGCTGAGGTCCCTCGAGATCGCATGCCCAATGACACCCCGGTCGTCGATCGCACCGTGATTGGCGCGCGCGGTGACCAACATGTGCCAGCCGTCACCGGACGGATCACGGAAGACCCAAGGATCGCGCCAAGCCTCCTCACGCCAGCTCGACGAGCCGAGGGTTTCGTACCACTGCGGATCCGCTTGCACGACCGGACCGGGCTGCTTACGCCATGTGATCAGGTCGTCGGAGACAGCGACAGCCACCGTCTCGACATTCGCCACTGCGGGCTCCGGGCCGGTAAATCGGCTGCCCGTGTAGAACATCCGCCAGACGCCGTCGTCACCGCGAACCACGCTGCCGGTCCACGTCGCCGTGGCGTCAAACGAGCCGGGCTCACCCGCTCCGAAGGGGTCAGCCAGTCGTGTCCACGACACCAGATCCGTCGACACGGCGTGACCGATACGCGCGGCGCGGTGCCGGCGACCTTCGTCACCCAGCGACTTCGGCGCGTACAGGAAGAACAAGTGGAACTGGTCGCCGTCATCCGCACTCCAGAAGTCCCATACCCACTCGTCCGGGAAGCTCAACATGGCGCAGAGATCTCCGTTCGCAGCCCTGCTGCGGCATAGCTGTGCATGAGCACGATCGGGTCTCCTCTGGTTGGTGGGTGAGGATCTGCATCTCTTGGCAACGTCACGACGCCATCGCGTTTGTGATGCAACTCACCCATCTAGATACGCGAGGAATGTAGGCGAGCTTTCCCGCCATCGTCAAGCGGATTGGCAAAACCTGGTATTCTGGACTTAAATCGTGTTAGGTTCAGTCATGGCGGGCTCATATCCCGTTCATCAAGCGTCGATCACGCCGACGACAGTTCCGTGAGGGCACGACGTCGTCGATCCTTCTACCTGTCTATAGTGGTGGCCAATTCCAGGCAGAGGATCACCAGAAAGCTGCCCGCTGGGCGACGGATCGCGGCACTGCAGAAGGGCGTCGAATCTGATCGTGGGTGGTGGTGTTCGTCGGCTGGTATGCCGACACTCAGTCGAGATTTGACGGACAGGCGAACGCGATCGGCAGGGCCGCGATACAGACGACGACGTGATCAGCGGATGGCAGAGCAACACCAGCAACCGTGGCGACACCCCGCGTCACTCATCGATGTGCGCGGAACGCGCCCGATCGTGGCTAAGCGTCCGACTCGACGTGAACGGTGAACCGGCTTCCGGCATAACGAGATTCAGTGATCTCGACCGGCTGATCATCCTCGGTCCGGCTCACGTGGCGCGCGACAAACAGCGCCGCGCCCAACGGAAGCTGCAGCAGCTGCGCTTCCTCCGGTGTCGCGACCTCGGCGGAGTGTGTGCCGACGACACTGCGGGCCGTCATCCCGTGCTCGATGAGTTGCTCCCGCAGCGAAGCGCTGCTCGGAGTCGTGTCGAGCAACGAAGCGAAACGCATTGGCAGCACGAAGCTTTCGATCACCATGGGCTGTTGATCGGCGAAGCCGAGGAACCGAAGGTGCAGCACCTTGGACCGCGGCGACAGCCGCAGCATCGCGGACTCCCCCTTGGACGCCTGCCTGGTCTCGCGAGACAGCAGCTGAGATGTCGCTGCCAAACCGCGCAACGCCATCTCGTCAGCAAAGGAACGCAAATTGCTCTGGTGGCGGTGCACCTGCGGCGCGCCGACGAAGGTCCCGACTCCGTTGATCCGGTAGATCACGCCCTCCGCAACAAGTCGCTGCGTTGCCTGCCGAACAGTCATCCGGCTGATCTGAAACAACTCGGCGAGTTCAGCATCGGACTCGATGGGATCGCCCGCCGAAAGGCTCGCCACCCTGGACCGGATGTGCCGTTCAACGGCCTCGTGCCGGTGCAGCGTCTTGCGCGCCATGGTGTCTCTGCCTCTCCCGAGGACGCTCGTATCTACCGAGCCCATTCTGCGGGATCTGTCGTGGGGTGGGCGCCATGGTGCCTCATAAGCAGGCGAGGACGCGTCGAAACGGCCGTCGTCGGTTGACCAGGCATCACAGACAAAGCATCAGGAGGCCGGACTGCCCAGGAGTCAGAAGGAACGACCGGTGATCGACTCGTAGGCCTCGACATACTTCGCACGGGTCTGCTCGACGACCGAGTCCGGCAACTCCGGCGGCTCCTGACCCGACTCGCGGTCCCAGCCGGACTCCGGCGACGTCAGCCAGTCACGCACGAACTGCTTGTCGTATGACGCCTGTCGGGTTCCCGGCGCCCATGCGGCCGCCTGCCAGAAGCGCGACGAGTCGGGGGTGAGCACCTCGTCGGCAAGCACCAACTCACCGGAGTCGCGGTATCCGAACTCGACCTTCGTGTCAGCGATCAGGATGCCGCGAGGAGCTGCGATCTCGTTGGCCTTGCTCAGGATTCGCACAGTGAGATCGCGGATCTGGGCGGCGCGTTCCTCGCCGACCGTGGCGACGACATCGGCATACGGCATCGGCTGGTCGTGCTCGCCCACGGGCGCCTTGGTCGACGGCGTGAAGATCGGTTCGTCCAGACGGGACGCGTCGACGAGCCCGTCCGGCAGCGCGACGCCGGAGACGGTTCCGTCGGTCTGATACTCGGTGAGGCCACCCCCGGTGAGATAGGCGCGCGCGACGCACTCCACAGGCACCATGTCGAGACGTTCCACCAGCACTGCGCGTCCTTCGACGGCTGCCGGCACATCGGTCGAGACCACGTGATTGGGCACCAGCGGGGCCAACTGCTCGAACCACCACAGCGACAGTTGCGTCAGCACTTTGCCCTTGTCGGGGATCTGCGAACTCAGGATGAAGTCGTAAGCAGAGATGCGATCGGACGCGACGAGCAGCACCTGGTCGTCGCGCGGTGCTCCCGCGCCGTCGAGCGGGGCGTACAGATCACGCACCTTGCCGGAGTAGATGTGGGCATAACCGGGCAGGTCGAGCGGAGCGGTCATGGCACCAGTGTTCCAGCGATCGTCCGGCCTCGCGCCAACGGGTGAGATTTGCGCTCAACTCGCGGGCCAGTGGACGTCGGTGCGAGGTGAGGGTGAGGTTCAGTCAGCAGCAGACGCAGCAGGCGCGACGGCCGCGGCGATGTCGCTGCGGTGTTGTGAACCGGTCAGTTTCACCTGAGCGACGCGCTCGTATGCCGCCTTGCGCGCCTCGTCGACGGAGTCACCCAGACCGACGACTGACAGCACCCGGCCTCCGGCAGACACCAGTTCTCCATCGGCATTCAAAGCGGTGCCGGCGTGCAGGACGTATGCCTCGGCCGACTCCTCCGACAGTCCGGTGATCGGGTCGCCGGTGCGCGGTGCGGCCGGATAGCCAGCACTCGCGACGACCACCGTGACGGCGCTGTCGTCACGCCATACGAGCGGTGGTTGCTCGTCCAGGCTCCCGTCGGCAGCTGCCGTCAGCAGCCGACCGAGCGGGGTGCGCAGCCGGGCGAGCACCACCTGAGTCTCAGGGTCACCGAAACGGGCGTTGAACTCGATCACTCGCGGGCCCGCCGCGGTGAGCGCCAGCCCGACATACAGCACGCCGACGAACGGCGTGCCGCGACGACGCATCTCGTCGACGGTCGGCTGGGCGATGCGCGTCATGACGTCGTCGACGAGGTCGTCAGGAATCCAGGTGAGCGGCGAATATGCGCCCATACCACCGGTATTCGGCCCTTCGTCGTTGTCCCCGAGTCGCTTGAAATCTTGCGCCGGCTCGAGCGGCATCACCGTCTCACCGTCGGTGATGCAGAAGACCG
Organism: Rudaeicoccus suwonensis; assembly: GCF_007829035.1. NCBI lineage: Bacteria > Bacillati > Actinomycetota > Actinomycetes > Micrococcales > Dermacoccaceae > Rudaeicoccus > Rudaeicoccus suwonensis. The sequence goes on along the minus strand of NZ_VIVQ01000001.1, from coordinate 281,106 downwards.
AGACCTCAGGACCCTCCAGGAACTCCTCGATCACCACCCGCCCACCGGCGTCGAAACACGCCTGCGCATGCGCGAGGCCAGCTTCCAGCGAATCGGTGACCACGACGCCCTTTCCGGCCGCGAGTCCGTCGTCCTTGACGACGTATGGCGCACCGGTCGCCTCCATCGCCGCTCGTGCCTCGTCGCCCGAGGTGCACACGTAGCAGCGTGCGGTCGGAACGTCGGCCGCCGCCATGACCTCTTTGGCGAAAGCCTTGCTGCCTTCGAGTGCGGCAGCAGCTCCGGACGGCCCGAACACCGCGAAGCCCGCGTCGCGCAGTGTGTCGGCGACCCCTGCCACCAGCGGCGCTTCCGGTCCGATCACCACGAGGTCGGCACCGATCTCAGCGGCGAGCGCGGCGATCGCCGGACCGTCGCTGAGGCCGGGCAACGGATGAACGGGGGCGATGGCCGCGATCCCGGGGTTGCCCGGAGCGGCGTCGACCGACGCGACCTCCGGATCTGCCAACAGGCCACGGACAAGGGCGTGCTCACGGGCTCCGGAGCCGATCACGAGTGCCTTCACAGCGGCTCAGCCTACGCAACGCCGGCTCTGCGCACAGATCCCGTCCGCGTAAAGACAGCGTCATACGATGCGCGGCCTGAAGGGGGGGGAAGAAGGTGAGCCCCTCCCGAAAGTCAGGGGGGAGGTCTCTCGGGAGGGACCCACCGCAAGCATGGTGGTCAGCCGGAGGGGGGACTCGGCGACTCTGCCACGCTCGCACAACCCTAAGGTTGATGCGTCAACTATGGCACGAGCCGCGCGTCGTTGTTAATCCGAATCTGTCGGACTATCGTCATTGGCGACAACCCGCCATCAACCGGAGGCTGCTGTGCCCAAGCGCACGACCGTCTCACGCACCACATCCGCACCCGTCGATCCGTCGGACGACGATGTCGCGCCGATCTATCTGGCGATGCTGCAGTCGCCGAAGGTCACCGTGGGAACCCTGCTCTCTCAGGGGTTCAGCCAAAGCGAACTCGACGCCTACCTGCCCGAGCTCAAGGCGCGGGGCCTGATCCGGCAGATCGATGCCGAGAACTGGCACGTCGTCTCCCCCGATGTCGCGCTCCCCGCGTATGCCGCCCAGCTGGAGCAGCGGGCGCGGCTGATGCGTTCGACCTCTCAGCTGATGACACACATCTATCTGCGCGCCAGGTCGGACGCCAGCACCGGGCAGGAGCTCAAGATTGCGCCGCTGGTGTCGATCGAGGAGAGCGCCCAGGCGTTGCAGCAGATCGTTGCGACCGCGGAGCGCTGGGCGATCAGCAATCGCACCGATTCTCCGCTCAGCAGGTATCTGCGCGATGCGCCGGCCGAACGTTCGGCCACGCCGTTCTTCAACAGTCGCGGCGAACTGCTGCACACCAGGCTCAACGTCGATCCGGCTTTTCTGACCGGCGAACGCATGGATCAGGTGATGCGCAACAGGCAGGAGGCCGGGGACGAAATCCGCCTCACCAAGGGCCTGCCATTCTCAGGCGCGGTCAATGATCAGGGCATGGCGCTGCTGGACCTGGAAGATCGCGACGGGTCTCCGGTCGGCATCCTGCTGAACCCGAAATCGGGCAGCGACTGGGTGCTGCGCTGTCTGGAGTTCACCTGGCGGTTGGGTATGCCGTGGCGCGCCGACCTCGAGCCGGACACCGGGTCCGAACTGCTTGAACCACGCGACCGGCAGATCGTGCGCTTGATGGCCGGTGGGATCTCCGATCTGGCGATCGCGCGGCAGGTCGGAGTGTCACCGCGCACCGTCGAGCGTCGGGTGCGCACCGTCATGGACCGCCTCAATGCCAGCACCCGGTTTCAAGCCGGGGTGCTCGCCGCCAAGAACGGCCTGATCTGACCAGATCGCGAACCCCCGGATGGCGGCCTTCCGCGAGGTCTAGACTTCATTGTTCGCCCCGGGCCGCGTGGGACGAAAGCACCCGAATCGCCTTGGGGGATATGTGAGCGTCGCCAGTGATCGTCCGACCGCACCATCGCCGGAGGTCACCGCTGAACTCGCCCATGAGCAGCGGTATGTCGACCGCGTGTATGCCGAGCTCGTCAAGGCCGGTGAACGGGCTTCTCTCGTCGAGGCCGAGGGTCTCGCCCGGGGGCGCACCGACCGCACCGGGGAGGCTCGCGAGGAAGAGATCACCGGGCTGTTCGAACGCGACGCGCTGGTCTTCAACGCCGGTCGCCGGCGGCAGGCCCTGGAGACTCAATACGAAGGCCTCGTCTTCGGGCGCCTGGATCTCGACCAACCCGGCCCGGACGGCGCCGACGTCGATGTGCGATACATCGGGCGCATCGGCGTGCGCGACGACGACTACGAGCCGCTGGTCATCGACTGGCGAGCGCCCGCCGCATCCGCGTTCTACCGGGCGACACCGGTCCAGCCCCAGGGCGTGATCCGTCGTCGGGTGCTGCGGTGCCGCGACGCGGTCGTGCTCGGTGTCGAGGACGACCTGATGGTGCCCGAAGCTCCCGATGGCATGGTGGTGGTCGGTGACGGAGCCCTCATGGCGGCTCTCACCCGGACCCGTGGCGCGCAGATGCGCGACATCGTCGCCACCATCCAGCGGCACCAGGACGAGGCGATCCGTGCCTCGAGCCGTGGGGTCACCGAGATCACCGGCGGGCCCGGCACCGGCAAGACCGTCGTGGCACTGCACCGTGCGGCATACCTGCTGTACTCCGACCGACGACGCTACGAGTCCGGCGGGATCCTCGTGGTGGGACCGTCTGCGGCATACACCGCGTACATCGAACGCGTGCTGCCCTCACTCGGTGAGGACAGCGTGACGTTGCGCTCTCTCGGCGATGTCGTCGACGGTATGACGGCCACCCGTCTCGACTCCCCCGCCGCTGCCGCGATCAAGGGGTCGCCACGGATCCGCCAGGTGCTCGCGCGCGCCGCCCGCGACCTGGCACCGGAGGCTCCCGACCAGTTCCGCGCGATGGTCGCAGGACATCCGATCCGCATCGATGCAGGCGAGCTACGGCGCATCCGGCGCCAGGTCCTGCAACGCCACCAGCACAACTCCGCCGGAGATGCCGTCGTGCAGGCGCTTGCCGATGCGGCATGGGCACAGGTGCGCACCGACGAGAAGTCCGACTTCGTCGACCGGTTCACCGATCACCTCGAGGTCGAGGCGTTCGTGCGCGCCTGGTGGCCACCACTGGATCCCCGCGAGGTGCTGCTCTGGCTGACCGACGAAGGCCGCGTGCACCGGTACACCGACGGAATCCTGAGCCGTACGGACGCGCACCTGCTGCGTGAGTCGATGCAGGTCGCACTGGCCGACGGCAGTTGGTCCGTCGCCGACGTCGCGCTTGTCGACGACCTCAGCGCGAAGCTGGGGCTGGTGCCGGAGTCGCAGCGTGAGGAGCGTGGGTTCTACGAGATCGAGGAACTCGACAGCTTCGGGGTCAGCGAGCTTCAGCCGGGCCGGGCCGTGCCGGTGCAGGAGGTCGGATACGAACGCACACCGCTCGACCACCGTGAACGCCTGCTGACCGGGCGGATCGGCAAGGCCGAGGAGTACTCGCACACTCTGGTCGACGAGGCCCAGGACCTCTCACCGATGCAGTGGCGGATGCTGGGGCGCCGCGGCCGTTATGCGTCCTGGACCGTCGTCGGCGACGCGGCACAGAGTTCATGGCCGGTCGAGACCGAGGCGGCCGCCGCGCGCGAGGAGGCCTTCGGCACCAAGCCGCGCCAGACCTTCCACATGGACACCAACTACCGCAACGCACGCGAGATCTTCGACTACGCGGCGCGGCTCATTCGTCAGACGGTGCCCGATGCCGATATCCCGCAGGCGGTGCGCGAGACCGGGGTCGACCCGGTCGACCTCGACAGCACGGCGCACGCCCTGCCCTCGGTGGTCACCTCGGCGGTGGGCGACCTGCTCGACCAGGTCGACGGATCGATCGCGATCGTCAGCCCCGCCCGTCACATGGCGGCCCTGGCCACCGTCGCGGACAGCTTCGCCGGTGGCCGCGTGCTGCTCATCGACCCGATGTCGACCAAGGGCCTCGAATACGATGCGACGGTGATCGTCGATCCTGATGCCATCATCGCCGAATCCCCAGGCGGGGCAAGGGTGCTGTATGTCGCGCTCACCCGGGCTGCGCACCGGATGACCGTGGTGCGGGTGAGCGGGTCATGACCACCGCCGACGCGCAACTGGCGGCCTTTCGGCGTTCGATCGACAACATCGATGCGGCGCTGATCCACATCCTGGCCGAGCGCTTCCGCATCACCCAGGCGGTGGGCGAGTACAAAGCCGAGCACGACCTCCCGCCGGCGGATCCAGCCCGTGAGGAGCGCCAGATCACCCGATTGCGAGCACTGGCAACCGAATCCGGGCTCGATCCGGAGTTCAGCGAGAAATTCCTGCGCTTCGTCATCGACGAGGTCATCCACCACCACGAGCGGATCCGCGACGCGGATTGACGACCCCTGCGCGAGGGTGACTGCCCTCAGCACATCTGGGTGGCCGGCTGCGCCTCAGCGCACCTGATGGTCGGCGTGGAACAACGCCTCCGTCAGCAGCGTCCGCATGTGAGAACCGTTGAGGCTGTAGACAATTCGTCGTCCGTCGCGAGTTCCGGTCACCATCGCCGCAAGGCGGAGCTTCGCCAGATGCTGACTGGCCACCGTCGGGCGGCATCCTGCGACCTCGGCCAGCGAGGCGACGTCGAGATCCGCATCGCGCAACGCCCACAGAATCCGCACCCGGGTGGCATCCGCCAGCAGCGAGAAGGCCGTCACCGCCGCATCGACCTGCCCATCGGTCAGATCACCGGAGTGCACATCCTCGTCCGCGGACGGTTTGGGCTCTGGCATGCGCTCGACTATAGTCGTGAATCGACATATGCGAATATGCGCATATGTCGATAATGACAACGAACACCACTACCGGGAGCCGACATGAGCCAGCAGAAGGTGCCTCTGTGCAGCGGCACTGTGTCGTCAGACGCGCTCGGCCCCGGCACCACCGGCCGAGGCAGCATCGCCCCGGTCAACACAGGGCCCGAAAGTGCCGCCCGGCAAGGCGATTCGCCCCTTGGTCACGGCCATGAGCACTCGCACGACCACCCACATGGCAGTGATCATGGCGCCGCTCACGGCGGTCATCACGGTCACGACCACGGGGTGCGCTCCGATGCCGACCAGCGCTACCTGATCGGCGCGCTGGCACTGCTGACGGTGTTCATGATCGGCGAGGTCATCGTCGCCTTCACGTCCGGATCGCTGGCACTGCTGTCCGACGCCGGGCACATGCTCAGCGACATCGGCGCCATCGCCGCCGCGCTCTGGGCCATGCGGCTGGCCGCCCGACCGGCCTCCGGCTCATGGACCTTCGGCTGGAAGCGCGCCGAGATCCTGTCCGCCGCCGGCAACGGGATCACATTGCTGGTCGTCGCGGCGATCATCGGCTTCGAAGCGATACAGCGACTCATCGACCCGCCGCCGGTCGAAGGTGGCCCGGTGCTGGTCGTCGCGCTGGTCGGTATGGCGATCAACGTCGTCGCCGCCTGGCTGCTGGCACGCGCCAACCGCACCAGCCTCAATGTCGAGGGTGCCTACCAGCACGTGCTGACCGATCTCTACGGATTCGTCGGCACCGTCATCGCCGGAATCGTCATACTGACAACGGGTTTCGTGCGCGCCGACGCCATCGCCTCACTGCTCGTCGTCGCCCTCATGCTGTATGCCGCCTGGGGTCTCCTGCGTGCCAGTGGCCGTGTGCTGCTCGAGGCGGCGCCCGAGGGCGTCGACATCGCCGTCGTCCGCGAGCACATCCTCGAAGTCGACCACGTGCACGCCGTGCACGATCTGCACGTCTGGACGGTGACCTCCGACCTGCCGGCGCTGTCGGCGCACGTCGTCGTCGACGACACCTGCTTCGGCGACGGTCACGCGCCGCAACTGCTCGACGAACTGCAGGCCTGCCTGCAGGGGCACTTCGACGTCGACCACTCCACGTTTCAGCTGGAGCCGGCCAGCCACGGCGACCACGAAACCGGTGCACACTGAACGCGACTCAGCCGCTGGACGACTGAGTCGCGCCAGCGCGTCAACCGCCCAGCAGACTCCGCACTCGCTCGGGACCGACAGCCAGCAGCAATGTCGGCAGGCGAGGACCCGTGTCCTTGTCGACCAGCAGGTTGTAGAGCAGCTTGAAGAACTGCCGCTGGGCTGCGGCGAGCTCCTTGTCGCCCTTGACGATCTGGTCGGGGGCCAGACCGCGCTGCACCTTCGGCACGGCATACACCTGGTGCGTCAGGCCCTCGAGCGACCAGGCGTCCTCCAGTCGCGGCAGCCCGGAGTCGTTGCCTTCCAATAGGATTCGTATGCCGGAGCGCTCGAGATCGCTCAACGACTCCAATGCCGCCGCCACCTCGGAACGCACGACGGTGCGGTCTTCGTCGGCCATCTGCGTGGCCACCCATCGCTCGACGCAGTCCAGCCGCGGTCGCAGCGCCTCCACCGAACTGACCGGGTCGGCCGGATCCAGGGACGTCACGATACGCAGCAGCTGCTCCTGGTCACCGGTGGTGATGTCGACGATCGACGCGAGCGTGCGATACGACACCGGCCGCGGTGTCGTCGGCAGCACCGAGTGCGCCACCGAGGATGCCCGCGTGTAGGCCGCGACATCACCGGCCTGGCCGGAGCCGTTCGCGACCTTGACCACGAGCGAGTCCCACTCGTCATACATGCGCTGGATCTCGGCATCGAAGGCGATGCTGAACGCCTGGTTCGGCTTGCGCCGGGCGTACATCCACCGCAGCAGTTGCGGTTCCATGATCTGCAGAGCGTCGGCCGCGACCGGCACGCCGCCCTTGGAAGACGACATCTTGGCCATGCCCTTGATGCCGACGAAGGCGTACATCGGCCCGAGCGGGCGCTCCCAGCCGAACATCGGCGCGAGTTCCTTGCCGACGACGTATGACGAGCCCGGCGACTGGTGGTCGACGCCGGACGGCTCGAACAGCACCCGCTCATACGACCAGCGCATCGGCCAGTCGACCTTCCAGACCAGCTTGCCCTGCCGGAAGCTGCGCAGTTCGACCGTCTCGGTGTGGCCGCAGCGGCAGGTGTAGGTGAGGTCGGTGCTCGCATCGTCATACGCGGTGACGGTGGTGAAGTCGGTGCCGCACACTGTGCAATAGGGCTTGTACGGGTAATAGCCCGTGCCACTGCTGCCGTCGTCCTCGGCAGCCGCGCCGGAACCTGCTTCCGCCTCGGCCGCCGCTGCGGCTTCTTCGGCGGACAGCTTCTGCTGCTTGGCCTTGGCCGGGCCGAGGGTGCGGTACTGGTCGAGGACCTTGTCGATCTCGGCGCGCTGCGACATCGCGAACAGGATCTGCTCGGTGTAGGCGCCGCTGGTGTACTGCTGCGTCTGGCTGATGCCGCGGTATTCGATGCCGAGCTCCGCCAAGCTCTGCTCGCACTGCAGCCGGAAGTGCTCGGCCCAACTCGAGGCAGCAGAGCCCTGCGGCGGCGGCACGCTCGTCAGCGGTTTGCCGATGTGCTGCTCCCAGTCGCTGGTCACACCGGGCACATCGGGCACCTTGCGGAACCGGTCGTAGTCGTCCCAGCTGATGATGTGCTCGCACTCGATGCCGCGCCGACGCACCTCATCGGCCACCAGGTGGGGAGTCATCACCTCGCGCAGGTTGCCCAGGTGGATCGGGCCGGACGGCGACAGCCCGGAGGCGCAGACGACCTTGGTCTCCTTGGCCTTGGCGTCGGCGATCACGTCGTCGGCCAGTCGGGACACCCAGTCATCGAGTTGCTCAGTCACGACCGCCAAGTTTAGGGCTGTATGCCGCAGCTCCCGACCACCCGCCCGCGCGTGAGACACCGGCACATCCGGTGGCGGGCACAGCCGTCGTCAGCTGACCGCCATGGCCCACTGCAGCAGGAACAACCCGACCAGCGCGGCCGGGATCGCACCGACCAGCAGGCAGCCGGCCTGGGCGTACCGGCCCTGCTGCCGGATGCTCTCCGGCGACCGGCCGGCCACCGACCGCAGCCGCCACCAGCCGACGGCACCCGCGACGGCGAATCCCAGAAACAGCAGCGCGAGGGTCCAGATGGTGATGCGGAAGACCAGCGGCGGCGTCTTGCCGCTGACGGTGCGGGCGGCCAGCGCGGTCAGCGCGTCGGTCGTCACGTCAGTCGTCACCGAGCAGGTTGTGCCGCACGATGACCTCGGCGCGACCCGGACCGACACCGATCACCGAGATGCGTGCACCGATCCGCGCTTCGACGAACTCCACGTAGGCGCGGCAGTTGGCCGGCAACTCTTCGTAGGAGCGGCAGTGCGAGATGTCCTCGAACCAGCCGGGCAACTCCTCGTAGATCGGTGTCGCGTGGTGGAAGTCGCTCTGGTTCATCGGCATCTCATCGTGCCGGACCCCGTCGACGTCATACGCGACGCAGACCGGCACAGTCTCCAGCCCGGAGAGCACGTCGAGCTTGGTCAGCACGAAGTCGGTGATGCCGTTGATGCGGAAGGCGTAGCGCCCGATGACGGTGTCCATCCATCCGCAGCGGCGCGGACGCCCGGTGGTGACTCCGAATTCGGCGCCGGTCTTGCGCAGGTATTCGCCTGAGTCGTCGAGCAATTCGGTCGGGAACGGGCCTTCGCCGACGCGCGTGGTGTAGGCCTTGAAGACACCGATGACCCGATCGATCCTCGTCGGCGGTATGCCCGCCCCGGTGCATGCACCGGCGGAGATCGCACTGGACGACGTGACGTAGGGGTAGGTGCCGTGGTCGACATCGAGCAGGGTCGCCTGACCGGCCTCACACAACACGAGCTTGCCCGCGTCGAGCGCCTCGGAGATCTCCAGTGAGGTGTCGGTGACCATCGGACGTAGCCGGTCGACATACTTCAGCATCTCGTCGACGACCTCGTCGACCGCCATCTCGCGCCGGTTGTAGAGCTTGACCAGGATCTGGTTCTTGGACTCCAGTGCCGCGGCGACCTTTTGCCGCAGGATCGACTCGTCGAACAGGTCCTGCACCCGGATGCCGATGCGGTTCATCTTGTCGGCGTAGGTGGGGCCGATACCGCGGCCGGTGGTGCCGATCTTGCGCGACCCGAGGAAGCGCTCGATCGTCTTGTCGAGGACCCGGTTGTAGCTCGGGATGACGTGGGCGTTGCCGCTGATGCGCAGCGCGGAGGTGTCGATGCCGCGCGCCTGCAGACCGTCGAGCTCCTCGAACAGCACGCTGAGATCGATGACAACGCCGTTGCCGATGACCGGCGTGACGCCCGGCGACAGGATGCCGCTGGGCAGCAGGTGCAGCGCGTATTTCTCACGGGATCCGTCGGGTTGTTCGATGACGACGGTGTGGCCGGCATTGTTGCCGCCGTTGAACTTCACGACGTAGTCAATCCGGTCACCGAGCAGGTCGGTCGCCTTGCCCTTGCCTTCGTCGCCCCATTGCGCACCGACGAGCACGATCGCTGGCATTGCTGCTGCCCCTATCGAGAGTAAGGATCGAAGGCCGCGGGCCGTATGCCGAGCGCCTCCATCAAGCAGTGCATCAGGCTACCCGGCTGATCACCTGCCCGTGCGTCGTGCCCAACCCGCCGGCCACCGACAACGTATGCCGCAGGGCTGTGTCAGCGGTCGCGTTCGGCGATGCGCAGCGCCAGCTGGAACCTGCTGCTGACTGCGTGCTCGCGCATCAGCGCGGCGATCCTGCGACGCACGGTGCGCAGCGAGACACCCATGACGCGGGCGATCGCCTCGTCGGTGAGCCCCTGGCGCATCCACTCCACCAGCCGGTCCGACGAGTCGTCGTCGGAGTCGCGCGCCGTCGACACCGACCACAACCGGTCGAAGAGCTCGACGAAGGCGGCGACGACCATCGGATCGCGCAGCACCACGTAGTCACCATCGGCGCGACCCCATTCAGTGGTCGTCAGCGCGACCTCATCGCCGAAACACACGAATTCAGACGGCAATTGGGCTGCCAATCGCTGCTGATCCCCTGCCGCGGCCCACTGCGCCAGCCGGTCGGCGTCGTCGTCGACGGCGCCCGGCAGATAGAGCGAGCGCTGCTCGCGGCCGGCTTCGAGCTGCGAACGCACCGTCGGAAAGTCGCCGATCAGGCGTAGCGGCGACGCCGGGCACGCCTGCCGTATGACGCCGACCGTCGAGGCGACGAGGTGCTCGTGCACGGACGCCAGGACCGCGCGATCCACCCGCTCCCGCGCGGGTTGCGTGGCAGACGACAGCTCCTGACCGACGCGGTGGTCGGCGGCGAAGGTGTCGATGGCGTCACGCACCCGGGCGAGGTCCTGCCGGCGCGTGGCCAGCCGCGCCTCCTCGACACTGACGACCCGCTCGAGCGCGGCCCGCGGATGGTCGGCGACGAGTTGGCCGATGTCGGTGACGCGCACGAGCCGGCGGGCGCGTAACTGCTCGAGGGCGTTCTCGGCCTCGGAATCGGTCCAGCCCAGGCGGGAGACGTGTGCTGCGAGGGTCTGCCCCGGCATCCGCAACACGTGGCGGTAGAGCTCCTCGCCCTCCGCGGCGACGCCCAGCACCAGTAGTCGGCCGTCCATGCCGCTAGCGTATGCCGAGGCTGTCGAGTCGGACGGGATGTGTCATACCGGCGCAGTCCCGATCGGGGCTTGCAGCCACCAGGCGGTTGCTCAGCGTGTCGGCGGTCCGACCGAGTCGCGGGCGACCAATTGGGACGGCAGCAATCGTCGGCGCGGCGTGTGCTCGACACCGCCAGTCTGATGATTGCTCGCACCGGACGTGATCTTGTTCGGGGCGGTCGCGGTGACGAGCGTGATGAGGCGCAGCATCGCCGCGACGCCCATCTCCGTGTGCGGGAGGGCGAAGGTCGTCAGCGGTGGCACCAGGTTGGCCGCGAGGTCCTCCTGGTCGTCGAAGCCGAGGATGGACAGGTCGCCTGGCACCGTCAGCCCGAGCCGGGCAGCAGCGAGCATGGTGCCGGCCGCGATTCGGTCGTTGATGCAGAAGACCGCCGTCGGGCGTTCATCTGCGACGACGTCGAGCATCTGCATGGCCGCGTGATAGCCCGCGTCGATGGACCAGTCGCCTGGCACCAGGCTCACCGACGGAGAGATGCCGGCCGTGGCCAGTCGCTGCTGGAAGGCAGTAGTGCGCCACTCGCCTGCCACGTCGGGCTCGCCTGCCGCATTGGTCAAACCGGTGATGGTCGCAATGCGACGGTGCCCGAAAGACAGCAGGACATCGGCTGCCTCCGCGCCGCCGCTGGTCTCGTCGGGGATGACCGACTCGAGCTCGTCGCCAGGCATGAAGCAATTCGCGAGCACGGTCGGCAGGCCGGCGCGGGCGACGTCGCTCACCTCGCGCAGATTCATCGACGCATAGATCAGGCCGTCCACCCGGCGCGAGCGAAACTCCTGCGCCGCGCGTGCCTCCACCTCCGGCTGCTGGTGACTGTCGAAAACAGCTGCCAGATAGCCATTTTCGAGCGCACAGCGCGACGCTCCGGCGATCAGCCGTCCGGCGAACGGACTCGACGCGATTGTGTCGGTGACGATGCCGATCAGATGCGTGCGCTGGGTCCGCAGACTGCGGGCGCCGGGGTGCGGAGAGTACTTCAGCTCTTGCGCCGCTGCCCGGACACGCTCCTGCACCTCGAGGGCGACATTCCCATCCGCCTTGCCGTTGAGCACGAACGACACTGCGGTGCGCGAGGTCCCGGCGAGATCTGCCACATCCTGCGCCGTGGCCGGCCTGTCTTCGCGCGAACTCATGGTGAGTCTTTCTTAAAGGCCCAGTTCCCGAGCACCGGTCGCGGAGGAATCGCGCAAGAAGTCGGCGCAGCGGCGCTGTTCCTCGGTCTCGCCGATCGCCCCGGCAGCCGTTGACAGCGCGGCAAGGGAGCGCAGGAACCCACGATTGGGTTCGTGCTCCCAGGGCACCGGCCCCTGACCGCGCCAGCCCGCTTTGCGCAGCGAGTCGAGGCCGCGGTGGTAGCCGGTGCGCGCGAACGCGTATCCCTCGATCGCGTCGCCGTCGTCCAGAGCGTCTTCTGCCAAGGTCGCCCAGGCGATCGACGATGCGGGATAAGAGCGAGCCACATCGCGCGGGTCGACGCCTTGTTCCAGCACCGAAACCGCAGGATCGACAGGGAGTTTCGTCTCCGGAATGCCCAACAGGTTGCTCATGTGCGCCCTCTCAGACGTGCTTGCCCGCGGAGCCGAGGTTCTCGCACGCCTCGACGACGCGCGCCGACATACCTGTCTCCCCTGCCTTGCCCCACGCGCGCGGGTCGTACTTCTTCTTGTCACCGACCTCGCCGTCGATCTTGAGGACGCCCTCGTAGTTCTCCAGCATCCAGCCGGCGATAGGCCGGGCGAAGGCGTACTGCGTGTCAGTGTCGACATTCATCTTGACGACGCCATAGGACACGGCCTCGGCGATCTCCTTGGGATCAGAACCGGAGCCGCCGTGAAAGACCAGGTGGAAGGGCTTGTCGTCGGCGGTCTTGAACTCTTCGTGCACCGCCTCCTGGGCCTTCTTGAGCACCTCCGGGCGCAGCTTGACGTTGCCGGGCTTGTAGACACCGTGCACGTTGCCGAAGGTGAGAGCGGTCATGTAGTAGCCCTGCTCGCCGGTGCCGAGTGCCTTCGCGGTGGCGATGGCGTCCTCCGGGGTGGAGTAGAGCTTGTCGTTGATCTCGCCCTCGACGCCGTCCTCCTCGCCGCCGACCACGCCGATCTCGACCTCGAGGATGATCCTGGCCTCCTTGCACTGGGCCAGCAATTCCTCTGCGATCTGGAGGTTTTCGTGCAGTTCGACCGCGGATCCGTCCCACATGTGCGACTGGAAGTAGGGCAGTCCGCCCTGCTTCACCCGCTCGATCGAGGCCGCGAGCAGTGGCCGCACGAACCCGTCGAGCTTGTCCTTGGGGCAGTGGTCGGTGTGCAGGGCGATGTTGACGTCATACGACTTGGCGATCTCGTGGGCGAAGGCGCTCATCGCGAGCGAGCCGGCCACCATGTTCTTCACGCCCTGGCCGGAGAAGTACTCCGAGCCACCGGTCGACACCTGGATGATGCCGTCGCTGCCGGCGTCGGCGAAGCCCTTGATCGCGGCGTTGAGCGTCTGGCTGCTCGAGACGTTGATGGCAGGGTAGGCGAAGCCGGACTTCTTGGCCCGGTCGAGCATCTCGGCGTACACCTCAGGTGTCGCGATCGGCATGGCGGAACTCCCTCTATGAGCGGTGTGTTGTTGCGTCGGCCTGAAGTCTTTCACGACCCGGGGAACTGTGTCGCGGATGCGACATCTACCGGGATCGGCCCGCTGCCGGGGTCGACGTGACAGGAGCCGAACGCTTGCACCCGCTTCAGCAGCGCCGCGCGTTCGGGCGCGTTGTCACAGCGCTCGATCGCGAGGCTGTATGCCGTAAGCGCCTCCTCCGACCGGCCGGCGCGGGCCAGCAGTTCGGCGCGCACAGCGGGTAGCCGGTGACTACCGCCGAGTTCGTCGTCCAGACCGTCGAGTATGCCGAGCCCGACCGCCGGGCCCTGCGCCTGCGCAACCGCGACGGCGCGATTGAGCCGCACGACCGGCGATCCCGTCAACGCCTCGAGTTCGGCATACAGTGCGGCGATTCGCACCCAGTCCGTATCCGCGGCGGTGGGCGCCGTTGCGTGCACCGCCGCGATCATCGCCTGCAGCAGGAACGACTGAGCGACCGCGGACAGGGTGCTCGACCGACCGATCAGCGGCGTCATCAGGTGCAGCGCCCGGTCGATCTCGTCGAAGCGCCACAGCCGGCGATCCTGGTCGTCCAGCAGCACGAGTGATCCGTCAGCGCTGGTGCGGGCAAACCGGCGCGAATGCTGCAGCACCATCAGGGCGTGCAGCCCGACAAGAGCCGGATTACGTTCTGCTGCAACGTCATTCGTCCGCACCAACTCCACGAGGCGGATCGCCTCACCGGCGAGGTCGATCCGGACGACGTCAGGCCCGCTGCCGGGCGCGTAGCCCGCGGTGAACGCCAGATAGGCCACCAGGGCGACGGTGTCGAGGCGGCTCGCAAGCACCTCCGGCTCCGGTATGGCGAAGGGCACGCCCGCGGCCACCACCTTCTTGCGTGCCCGCGTCAGACGGGCGGCCATGGTCGGCTCCGACACCAGGAAGAGCCGCGCGATGTCGGCCGTCGCCACTCCGAGCACCAGTCGCAGGGTGAGCGCCGCCCCGGCCTCCGGCGCGAGCGCGGGGTGTGCGGCCAGCAGGACCAGTCGCAGCAGGTCGTGCCCGTCGTCGGAGACCGTCGACTCCCGCTGTTGCTCCTCGACCGCGATCAGCGGCATCTTGCGGGCTGCGATCGCCTCCGCACGCTGCCGGTCCACGATCCGGCGACGGGCCACCGTGACCAGCCACGCCGCCGGCGACTCTGGCGGTCCGTCGATCGGCCACCGACGGGCCGCCGCCTCGAAGGCGTCGGCCAGTGCATCCTCCGCCAGATCCAGCCGACGCGTCTGAGCGAGGAGCAGGGCCAGCAGGCGGCCCCACTCCTCGCGCCAGACGGTCTCGAGATCGGGCACCTAACCGTCGAGTCCGTCCACCGTGACGCACGGCCGGATCTCGAGGGCGTAGCAGTCCGGCAGCAGCTCACACCAGGTGGTGACCTGATCGAGATGATCGGCCTCCAGCAGATAGAAACCACCGATCACCTCGGAGCTTTCGGCATACGGGCCGTCGGTCATGGCCCAACCGGCGTCGCCGTGACGCAGGGTGGTCGCGGTGTCGACACCGGCCAGCGCCTCGCCCGCGAGCAGGTGCTCGCCGACGACGCGGTGGAAGTCGATGTGGTTCTGGTGCCAGCGCTGTCGCTGCTCAGGGCTCGCATCCGTCCAACCGTTCGGCGAATGCGCAATGATGACAAGGTATTTCGTCATATCACTCATGCCCTCCCAGTTCGCGTAGCTCGATCAGATCACCGGTGGAGGCCAGGTCGCTGCAGATCGCGACGAGGTCGTCCTTGTCCGGGGACTCGATCAGATAGAAGCCGACGATCTGCTCGACGGATTCGGTGAAAGGGCCGTCGCTGACGATGGTCTTGCCGGTGCCGTCGGGCCGCATCGAGATCGCTTCGGACGACGGTGTGAGCGGGCTGGCGGTGACGACGCGGTGGCCGCGGTCGGCGAGCGCCTTGTTGAACCGCTCGTGTGCTCGTTGACCCTTCTCGTGCTCCGACGCCGGCAGTGCAGCCCATTCCTGCTCGGGTGCGGGCAACAGGACCAGATAGCGCTTCATGGTTCTCCTTCGGATGGAAGCGGTGACACCACCATGACGGTTCACGTCGATCGAAATCGACACCTTCGTCGATCGGATTTCCGGCGACCGGCCGGGCCGGTCGGCTCAGGCGTTGCCGTGCACGTGCTGCATCACCCAACGGTGCATGGCGATCGCCGCCGCCGCACCGGCATTGATCGAACGCGTGGAGCCGAACTGCTCGATGTGCAGCACGTCGGTGCAGGCAGCCTGCATCTCGTCGGTGAGGCCCGGGCCTTCCTGACCGAAGACCAGCACGCATTTCCGTGGCAGTGCAAAAGTCTCGATCGGACGACTGCCGGGCACATTGTCGATGCCGATGAGAGGTATGCCGTCCGCGCTCGCCCAGAGCGCGAGGTCGGCGACGTCGGGGTGGTGGAACTCGTGCTGGTAGCGGTCGGTCACCATGGCGCCGCGGCGGTTCCAGCGACGCTTGCCGACGATGTGAAATGCCTTGACGTTGAATGCATTTGCGGTGCGTATGACGGAACCGATGTTGAAATCGTGTGCCCAGTTCTCCACCGCCACGTGGAATTCGTGGCGACTCAGGTCGAGATCGGCGACGATCGCGTCGTGCGCCCAGTAGCGGTAGCGATCGGCCACATTGCGTCGATCACCGTCGGCGAGGAGGGTTTCGTCATACTTGGGGTCCGGGCTGCCGTCCGCCGACATCGGCCACGGTCCCGGCCACGGCCCGACGCCCACCTGCTCATCCACGGCGCTCAGCCTCTCACCGGTGCGCACCCGTCGCCGAATCCGCGCGGCTACCGCCGGCCTGCGCTATCCCCAGGGAGCGTTCGGCCAACCTGCCGTATGCCGCAACCAGCTCCGCGTTGTCGAGCACCTCGAAATCCACCGGCAGTCGCAGCAACCACCAGGCGAGCATGTCGAGGTCGTGAGCGCCGACGTGCAGGGTGCACGACTCGGCGCCGGTCGCGATGAGTTCGCCCCAGCCTCCGACGAGTTCGGCGATCTCATCAGCGGCACACGCGAATCGAAGGGTCGCTTCGTGGTCGTAGCCGGCGCTCATCGACCGCCGCACGAAGGCCTCGGCGTCGGGGGCTTGGCGTGGCCTGAAGACGAAGGTCGAGGCGCGGACCTGCGTCATACGGTCCAATCTGAACGAGCGCCAGTCATCGCGGTCGAGGTCGAAAGCCATGAGATACCAACGCCGTCCGGTCGCAATGACTCGGTAGGGCTCGATCCGGCGGGAGCTGGCTGCGCCGTCGCGTGCGATGTAGTCGAAGCGCGCCTGATGGTGTTCGCGGATCGCGCGGGCCAACACCAGCAGGTCATCGGCGGCAACCTTGATCGGCCGGTAGTCCATCGTCACGGTCGCCTCGCGCACGGCGTTCACCTGCGCACGTATGGCGGCCGGCATCACTTGGTCGAGCTTGGTCATGGTGCGCAGCGCGGCCTCGCCGACACCCGCGACGGTGCCACCCGCGGCAAGCCGAAGGCACACTGCGACCGCCACGGCCTCGTCCTGATCGAGCAGCAACGGCGGCAGCGCACGACCGGCGCCGAGTTGGTATCCCCCGCCGGTGCCGCGGCTGGCCTGCACCGGGTAACCCAGCTCGCGAAGGCGCTCGACGTCGCGGCGCACCGATCTGGTCGTGACGCCGAGTCGGTCCGCGAGTTCGTCGCCGCCCCACACGGCCTGCGCTTGCAGCAGGCCGAGCAGTTGCAGCAGTCGTGCGGTCGTTTCTGCCATGCCAGAAGTGTTACGCAATCAACGGACAGAAACTGTCCTATAGCGGCTTCATCGTGGTTTCGGCAACAGCCCGACCAAGGAGGACACCATGCCCGGCCACGCACCACAGACCGACGACGAAGCCCGACTGCTCGCGGGATTCATCACCCAGCAACTGCTGGGCCTGGTGGGGGCGGCTTTCGGGCTGTCCGACACCGAACTGCGTTCGCATCCGACGACCTCGACACTCAGCATCGCGACGCTGGTCAAGCACAGCGCGCGATGCGCCGCCGGCTGGCTGGACCGGGCCGGCGCGGCCCCCGGGCCGTGGCCGGCGCCGGGAGACACGACCACCCGCGAGGACCGGATGCAGGAGCACCTCGACCAGTTCCGCCTCACCGACGACGACACTCGCGAGACCTTGCTGGCCGAACTCGAGGCCGTCATCGACCGGGTGGCCCACGAGGTGCCGGCATACAACCTCGACGAGCGCGTTCCCGTGCCGCGCGATGCGCCATGGTGGCCGCGCGACATCGACTTCTGGAGCATCCGCTGGGTGCTGCTGCACATGGTCGAGGAACTCGCCCGGCACGCCGGTCACGCTGACATCATCCGCGAATCCATCGACGGCGCAACGATGTTCGAACTGATGGCCGCGGTCGAAGCCTGGCCGGCCACCGATTGGCTGAAGCCGTGGTCACCTCCTGCGCCAGCGACGCGTTGACCCGCGCGAGACGGACTGGCCCTGGCACTGGACGCCCTTTGTCGCCAGTCACGTGGCTGACATGTCGATAAGTTCCGCCAGATCGCGCCCTACCCGTAAGTAATCGTCATCGCGGCCACTTAGCTGACGTGAGCAGGCGGACCAGGTGCGCTCAGTGCAGAAAGCGGGACAAGAACCGTCGGGTGCGCTCCTCCTGCGGATCGCCGAGCACCTGCTCGGGGCGACCGCGTTCGAAGAGGACGCCGCCACGCACGGGACCAGTGGGTTGCGTCATACATCGCTGTGATGACGCTGCGAGCCGACCCGACGACGGACGCCGCACCGAATCCGCTCCCGTACCCTTGCAGGCGTGATGCACTCCCTTGGCCCGAGCTTCATGGACCCCCAACACCTGCTGAACCAGTTCGGCGGCGCGTTCTTCTTCGTCTCGCTGCTGATCGTGTTCATCGAGTGCGGAGTGCTGTTCCCGATCCTGCCCGGCGACTCGCTGTTGTTCTCGATCGGACTGTTCAGCTCCAGCGACAAGTTCCATTTCCACGTGCCGCTGTGGGTGTCGATCCCCTCGCTGATGATCGCCGCCTTCGCCGGCAATGTGACCGGCTACGAGATCGGCCGCGCGGTCGGCACGCCGATCTACGAGCGTGACGGGCGGATCCTGAAGAAGAAGTACTTCGAGCAGACCAGCGCTTTCTTCGACAAGCACGGCAACAAAGCCCTGGTCATCGGCCGCTTCGTGCCGATCGTGCGCACCTTCATCACCCTGGTCGCCGGAGCAAGCCGGATGGATCGCAGGCGCTTCTTCACCTGGTCAGCGGTCGGCGCGGTGCTATGGGTGCTGATCGTCACGATCGCCGGCATGTTGCTGGGCAAGGCCTTTCCCGGCCTGGCGGACAAGATCGACATCGCGATGCTGGTCGTGGTCTTCCTGTCCGTGCTGCCGATGCTCTACGAATACGTCAAGCACCAGCGAGAGGCCAAGGCAATCGCTGCTGAAGTGATCACCGCTGCGGAAGACATCACCGACCACCACTGACGCTCACGACATCGCCTTGTATGACGGGGCTGACCTTGCGGACGCGCAGCGTGCCGAGCGCCAGGATGGTGACAACGAGAGCAGTGCATCCGCCGATCACGAATGCCTGACGGATTCCGAGCCAGGAGCCGAGTCCGCCGAAGGCGACCAGCGACACCACATTCGCGACCTGCATCAGACCGTTGATCGCAGCGCTGACCTTTCCGCGGTCGGCATCAGCGGTTCGCCCGACGAACAACGCCCCGAAGCACGCATTCATCAGCGCGCACGCGACACCGATGACCACCGACATCATCAGCACCAGCCAGTACCAGGGGCTCACTCCGTCGACGAGCACACCGACACCGATTGCCATGAAGCCACACAACGTCCCGCGCACCCGGCCACCGTCGCTACGGACCCGGGCGGCGAGCACCGATCCGGCAACGGCACCCAGCGTGAACACCAGTTCGCCGAGCCCGTACCAGCCGGCGGACATCCGCAGCACGTCTCGCACCAGGAAGACCTCCACGACGTTGACCCCGCCGAGGACCAGCACCACGAGAAGTGACGCGATCAGCAGAGGCCACACCACGGGATCGGCCCGCACGACACGAACCCCGGCCGTCGTCAACGCCGTTCGCGGTGCGGATCCATCGGTCGCGTTGTCGACGACGCTGTTGCGACGGGTGCGTATGGCGAGCGCCGCGATCAACAGGACTGCGAAGGTTGCAGCGTCGGCAGCAACGGCCAGCTTCGCGCCCACTACGCCGTAGATCACCGCGCCGATCGCTCCGCCGATGGGGCCGAGCGACATCGTGACGCCCTGTTGCAGCGCGATCAGTTCACCGACCCGATCCTCGCCGACGATGCGTGGACCCAGCGCCGTCCACGTTGGACCGACAAACGCCTGCGCGGTCTGCACCACGGCGACCAGCAGGTAGATCACTACAAGCCGCGAAGCGAAGACGAGTGCGCAACACGCCATGACCTGCACGCCGATGCCGACGGTGAGCACGCGACGCGAATCACGACGATCTGCAACGTGTCCCGCGACGCCCATCAGCATGATCAACGGGAGCGCTTCGACCACCAGCAGGCCAGTGACAGCCCACGGCCCCGCCCCGCTGTCATTGATCCGCAACAGCAAGACGACCGCCAGGATGCTGTCGCCCAGAACGGACAACGCCCTCGCGGGTATGACGATTTGGGCATCACGAAGCCGCCATACCGATATGTGAACGTTTTCTTTCACATTTATGAAGGTAGTGCTTCAATTAATTCACGGCAAGAGACGCCGTAGCCGACCGTGGGCGGTCGGATGCAGGCTCGCCCCAAACCGAACGGTCCCTGCAACATCACGTCGGCCTCGAGACGGCGTCGAATTTCACGGCACTCACGGGTTGACCGCAAAGCACCGTCGGCGGCACGGGTTCTGGTGCACGATGAGGACATGTCCGCGAACGCCCGTCGAGATCACACACTCTGGTGAGTAGGACCGCAGTGGCAACCAACGAAGACGCTCCGCAGACCGATCACGCCGAGCAGGCGGTGCGGCCCAAGCGGGTGCTCACCCTCGAGGATCCCAAGGCGATGCGGGCATTGGCCCACGGCGTGCGGCAGCAGGTGCTCAATCTGCTGTCGGAGCAACCGGTGATCACCGCGACGGAGGCCGCCCAGGCCTGTGGAGTCAGTCCGTCGGCGATGAGCTACCACCTGCGCGCGCTGGAGAAGTGGGGCATCGTCGAGCGCGTGCTCTCTGCGGATGGCCGCGAACGCCCATGGCAGATGGCCGCCGACTCCATCAAGATCGACCAGAGCGCCATGGGCGAGGCGAGTGTCAGCGATGCCGGGCACATGCTGAGCGCCTTCGTGGCTCAACTCGACGCGACGCTGCGCGCTCTCATCGAGCGTGGCGATGACGCCGATTCGCTCACGATCGCGCAGGTACGCAGGGTGTGGCTGACTGACGAGGAGTCCGCAGATATCGACCGCGTCGTCAACGAAGCCTCGGAACGGTTCAGCGACCGGCGACGCGGCGCAAAGCGTCCACCGGAGGCGAAACTGCGCGAGCTCTACTGGCTGAATCTGCCGAAACCGTAGGCATCGGCAGCCTCGTCGGCTCGCTGCAGCGCAATCTGCACGATGCGCTCGTCATTGCCGAGGGGCGCCGTCACCGCGTCGGCACCTGCGTCATACAGGCGGTCGTGGAACTGCCCTTCGCCCAGCAGGTATGCCGCAACCGCCACCCGTGTGGCACCGTCGCGTCGCGCTTGGGCGACCGCTTGGACCACCGAAGGTGTTGCGGCTGAACCAAATCCGACGGTGACCGGCCCGCGCCACACCTGTTGGAGGTAGGTCGCGGCAAGGCCGGTCGCGGTCGTGGCCTCCGGCCTCGACGACCCTGCCGCAGCCAACACCACCGCGTCGCCGGGCTCAGCACCTGCGTCGATCAGCCGGTCGCGCTGGAGCTGCGCCAGCAGCGGATGCGGACCGAGGGCAGGTGCAGCAGTCGCGGCAGCATGCGGCGAAACGGCGTCGGCGATGTCGACCTGGACGTGGTAGCCGGTGGACAGCAGCAGCGGCACGACGACAACTGAAAGTCCCTCTGCGACAAGCGATTCGACAACGACGCCGACCTTCGGGTGCTGCACGTCGACATACGCGTCGACGACGCGGGTCGAGGGCAGAGCCCGGGCGACAGCCTCGGTCAGAAGTTGCACCGTCCGTCGCCCACCGGCGTTGTCGGTGCCGTGCGCCACGAGCACGATCGCGCGTTCAGGCACGCCCGCCGTCCGCAGCCTCGTCGCCGAGAACCGTTGACACGTCACCGAATACGATTACCGCTGGATTGGTGATGCCAGCCGTCTCGACGGCGTCGGCGATCGTGCCGAGAGTGGCCACGACCTGTCGCTGCTGCTCGCTCCAGGCGCTCTGCACCACGGATGCAGGCGTATCCGCGGGTTTGCCGGCGGCGATCAACGCAGCAGACAGTTCACGCAAGCGGCCCATGCCCATCAGCACCACGATGGTGTGCGGCCAGTCGGCGAGCACCTGGGCGTCGACCGCGTCATGGCCGGAGATGACCAGCACGCCATGTGCAACGCCGCGATGAGTGACCGGGACATTGGCCGCAGCCGGACCAGCGAAAGCCGAGGTCACTCCGGGCACAACCTCCACCGGCACGCCGGCCGTCCGGCAGGCGAGGATCTCCTCCCCACCACGGCCGAGGACAAAGGGGTCGCCGCCCTTGAGCCGCACGACATAGTCGCCGCGCTGCGCGCGTTCGACCAGCAGAGCGTTGATCTCGTCCTGCGGCACCGGATGGTGGTAGGGCGTCTTGCCCACGTCGATCACCTCGGCATCGGAACCCAGGCTGCGCAGCAGCCCGACGGGCGCAAGGCGGTCAGTGACGACCACGTCGGCGCGGGCGAGTTCGCGGCGGCCGCGGACGGTGATCAGGTCGTCGGCGCCGGGCCCACCTCCGACGAGCACGACCTTGCCGAGGTGAGCACCCTTGTGCCGCAACGAGATCGACGCCTCCGAGACTGCAGAGTCGAGATCACCCTGATCGACGACGCGGGCGCTCGATGCTTCGAGGAAGACACGCCGCTGGTCGGTCCACGCTTCGAGTGAGGCACGTTCTGATGCATCGGCCTCCGGTGCGCTGACCCACCACGCGTCGTCGAGATCTGAGGCTGTCACCTGCCTGTCGATCCATTGCACGTCGGTCGCGCGATCGGCATACAGCCCGGCGAGGTCCTCGCACAGGGTCGGCGCGACGATTCGCAGAACGGCACCTTCGGCGAGCAGTGCTTGGGCGCGCGAGGCGGCCGCAGGACCTCCGCCGACAACGACCACCCGGCGACCGGTCAGCGCGAGCGCGACGAACTCGGTCATGGGCTCACCTCACTGGTCATGCCGGCTGCTGCGCCGGACGGAACCTCCAGTGTTCCACTAGTGCTCTATGGATCTCATAATACGAGATTATAGTGTCTGGCCCGCGCTGCGGCGGCTACTCCAGGCCGAGATCAGCGAGTCCGTAGGCCGTCAGGTAGCTGACACCTTCGGCTTCGATCCGGTCGCTCGCGCCGGTCGAACGGTCGGCGATCACCGCAACCGCGGCGACCTCGGCTCCGGCCTCGCGCACGGCGGCGACCGCATCGAGCGCGGACCCGCCGGTGGTGGAGGTGTCCTCGACGACCAGCACGCGCCGGCCCTTGATCGAGGGGCCTTCGACTCGCTGCTGCAGGCCGTGGGCCTTGCCGGACTTGCGCACGACGAAGGCGTCCAGTTGTCTGCCTTGTGCAGCGGCCGCGTGCAGCATCGCCGTGGCGACCGGGTCGGCGCCCATGGTGAGACCACCGACTGCGTCATACGTGAGGTCGGCGGTCAGGTCGAGCATGACCTCACCGACCAGCGGAGCCGCCTCACCGGAGAGGGTGATGCGGCGCAGGTCGACGTAGTAGTCGGCTTCCTTGCCGGAGGACAGAGTCACCCGCCCGTGGACGATCGCCTGATCCTTGATGAGCGAGAGAAGTCGATCACGTGTGTTTTCAATGGAATTCACTGTGGACGATGCCTTTGCGCGAGGAGTCCGTTACGGACGAGTGGACGGGGGAGGACCCGCAGTGCGGTTGATGCGATTTTGTACTGCCACCCCGGCACCGAGATGACTTTGCCCTTGTCGACGTCGTCGAGGCAGTCACGCACGAGTGCGTCGGCCTGCAACCACATGAAGTCGGGTATGCCGTGGCCTCTGATGCCGGCGCGTTCGTGGAACTCGGTGCGGGTGAACCCGGGGCAGAGCGCAGTGACGGTGACGCCGGTGCCGGCCAACTCCTGCGACAGCCCCTCGGAGAAGACCGTGACGTAGGACTTGGCTGCGGCATACGTGCCGGAAGCCATGAACCCCGCGACCGACGAGACATTGACGATGGCGCCGTGGCCACGTTCGCGCATTGCCAGGCCGGCGGCGTGCGACAGGACCAGCACCGAGCGGACCAGGACGGTCAGCATCTCTTCCTCGTCCTGCACGTCGTTGCGCAGGAAGGGCTGCTTGAGGCCGAAGCCGGCGTTGTTCACGAGCAGGTCGACGGGACGGTCCCGGTCGGCCAGTCGATCGGCGACGACCTGCATCCCCTCACGTTGCGACAGATCGGCGACGAGCACCTCGACGGCGATGCCGTGGTCGCGCTCCAACTGCGCGCTCAGCTCGCGCAACCGGCCCTCGTTGCGGGCGACGACGACCAGGTCGTGCCGCCGTGCGGCGAGCTGGACCGCAAACGTCCGGCCGATGCCTGCGCTTGCTCCGGTCACCAGTGCGGTTGCCATGACTGGTGAGTGTAGGTGGCTCGCCTAGGCTGAACGGGTGCGCATCGCAACCTGGAACGTCAACTCCGTCCGCTCCCGCATCGACCGCGTACTCGGGGTGCTGGAACGGCACGACCTGGACGTCCTGCTGCTGCAGGAGACCAAGTGCCGCGACGACCAGTTCCCGACGATGCCGCTCAGCGCCGCGGGCTACGAGGTGGCGATGCACGGCCTGAACCAGTGGAACGGCGTCGCTGTCATCTCGCGCGTCGGGATCGAGGACGTCCGCGTCGGCTTCGAGAACATGCCGACGTACGGCGAGCCACCTGTCGCCGAGGCCCGTGCACTCGGCGCGACGTGTGGCGGCATCCGGGTCTGGTCGCTCTACATCCCCAACGGCCGCGAGATCGGGCACGAGCACTTCCACTACAAGCTGGACTGGCTGGCGAACCTGCGCGCCACCGCAGCGGGTTGGCTCAGCGCCGACGCCGACGCGCAGGTGCTGCTCGCCGGTGACTGGAATGTCGCACCCACCGACGAAGACGTCTGGGATCCGGCCTTCTTCGAGGGCAAGACCCACGTCACCGACGAGGAGCGCGCCGCCTTCCGTGCCGTCGTCGACGCCGGTTACGCCGATCTGGTGCGACCGTTCACAGCGGAGCCGCGGACCTTCACCTACTGGGACTACACGCAGCTGCGGTTTCCCAAGAAGCAGGGCATGCGGATCGACTTCGCGCTCGGCTCCCCCGCGCTCGCTGCGCGGGTCACCGACGCCGAGATCGATCGCGAGGAACGCAAGGGCAAGGGCGCCTCGGACCATGCGCCGGTGCTGGTCACCCTGAGCGACTGACCCGCAACCCCCGGATTCGCGGCGAACCAGCCGAGCGTGGTCCCGGGACCATCGGCTACGGCCGGGTAGCCTCGGGACTCATGAGCGCACGCGTCGACCACGACCTGGTCATCATCGGCAGCGGCTTCTCCGGGGTCGGTATGGCGATCGCCGCCAAAGCTGCGGGACGCGACTACCTGGTGCTGGAAAAGGCCGACGAGATCGGCGGCACCTGGCGCGACAACCGCTACCCCGGGTGCGCCTGCGACGTGCCGAGCCACCTCTACTCGTTCTCTTTCGAGCCCAATCCCTACTGGTCGCGCGCCTACGCGACAGCCGACGAGATCCAGGACTACCTGCTGTTCTGCGTCGAGAAGTACGGCATACGTGAGCAGGTGCGCTTCGACAGCACGGTGCAGCAGATGACGTATGACGACGGTTTGGGCGCCTGGCACTTGTCCGTTGCGTCCTCCGCCGGCGAGATCCAGCACATCGTCGCCGGAGCGGTGGTGCTCGGGGTCGGAGCGCTGCACGACCCGGTGCTGCCCGACATACCGGGCATCGAGCACTACGCCGGCGAGGTGATGCACACCGCCGCGTGGGATGTGAACGCCACGATGTTCGGCAAGAAGGTCGGCATCATCGGCACCGGCTGCAGCGCCGTGCAGGCGATTCCGCATCTGGCCGAGGACGCCACCCACCTAACCGTCTTCCAGCGCACGCCGGTGTGGGTGCTGCCCAAGCTGGACCCCGAATTCCCCGAGTGGCTGATCGACGCCTACGAGAAGCGGCCCTGGCTGACCAAGCTGCACCGGGCCCGGATCAAGGCCTACAACGAGGTGCGCTCACTGGCCTTCACCAAACAGCCTGCTCTGCTGAAGGCGATGTCCAAAGTCGCTCTGCACCATATGCATTCGGCAGTCAAAGATCCGGAGTTGCGCGAGAAGCTGACCCCGTCATACACGATGGGATGCAAGCGCATCACGATGTCGAACACCTACTTCCCGACGCTGGCGCGCGATGACGTCACGCTCGAGACGTCCAGCATCACCGGCGCCGATGCGACCGGTCTGATCACCGCCGACGGCACCCATCACACACTGGACGCGGTCGTCTTCGCCACCGGCTTCGACGTCGCCGGCTCGTACCGGCACCTGGACGTCACCGGCCTGCAGGGGCACCGCTTGGCGGACGACTGGGATGCCGGGATCGACTCGTTCTACGGCGTGACCGTGCCGCACTATCCCAACCTGTTCTTCCTGCTCGGCCCCAACACCGGTCTCGGACACACGTCGGTGCTGCTGATGATCGAGGCACAGATCCGGCTCATCGACACCCTGCTCGACGAGCGGGACAAGCGCGGGGTCACCGCGGTGGCCGTGCGCCCCCAGATCGTGCCGGCTCACATGGCGCAGATCGCCCGCCGCAGCGATGACACCGTCTGGAAGTCCGGCGGCTGCAACAGCTGGTATCTCGACGAGCGCGGCGAGAACCGAAGCCTGTGGCCGGAATCCGTCATCGCCTACGAGCGCAAGCTGGCTCGGCCCGATTTCGTCGACTACGAGTTCACCGGCTCGGCGGAGTTCTGACCGCCCGCCGGTCAACATCCAGACAGCGTGCCTACGGTCGAGAGGTGAGCACATCGGGGACGCGTGGCGCTGCCACCGCATCACTCACGATCGCCGCACTCGGCGTCGTCTTCGGCGACATCGGCACCAGCCCGCTGTATGCCCTCCAGACGGCCTTCTCCGTCGACAACGACGCGGTCCACCCGACGCGCGGCGACGTCTTCGGCATCGTGTCGCTGGTCATCTGGTCGCTGCTGCTGATCGTGACCTTCAAATACGTCATGTCAGTCATGCACGCCGACAACGACGGCGAGGGCGGAGTCTTCGCGCTCGCGACACTGGTGCGTCGGCATGCCGGATCACGGCGACGGCTCGCGGCATTCGCCATGGGGCTGGGCGTGCTGGGCGTCTCGCTCTTCTTCGGCGACAGCGTCATCACGCCGGCGATCTCGGTGATGTCGGCCGTCGAAGGCACCAAGGTCGCCGATCCGAGCCTGCCGAACATCGTGGTGCCGGTCTCTGCCGCGATCCTCATCGTGCTGTTCGCCGCCCAACGATTCGGCACCGCAAGGGTGGCGCGGTTGTTCGGCCCGGCGATGCTGGTGTGGTTCGTGATGGTGGCCGTGCTCGGGGTGCCGCAGATCGTGCAGCATCCGGAGGTGCTCGAGGCACTGTCACCGACATACGGAATTGCTTTTGTCGTAACGCATTTCGGCACCGCCTTCGTCGCGATGGGCGCGATCGTGCTCGCCATCACCGGAGCCGAGGCGCTGTATGCCGATCTCGGCCACTTCGGCCGAGCGCCGATCCGGGCTGCGTGGTTGTTCGTGGTCCTCCCGTCGCTCGCGCTGAGCTATCTGGGCCAAGCCGGGCTGGTGCTGCACGACCGCAGCGCCATCGCGAATCCGTTCTTCGCGATGGCCCCGTCGTGGGCGCGGATCCCGGTCGTGGTGGTCGCGACGGTCGCGACGGTCATCGCGTCCCAGGCCGTGATCACCGGGGCCTACTCCGTTGCGAAGCAGGCAATCATGCTCAACTTCCTGCCACGGTTGCGCATTGCGCACACATCAACGCAGGAGAGCGGCCAGATCTACATCGGCGCCGTCAATCTGGTGCTGTTCATCTGCGTGCTGACCGTCGTGCTGACGTTCCGCTCGTCGGCGGCGCTGGCGACGGCATACGGCGTGGCCGTCACGGGGACCTTCGTGCTGACCTCGACGCTGTTCCTGCTGCTGGCGCGCCTGCACCTGCAGTGGCCCTGGTGGCGGCTGGTCGTGTTCGCGGTGCTGGTGTTGCCGTTGGAGGTGGGCTTCTTCAGCGCCAACCTGACCAAGATCGTGAGCGGCGGTTGGCTGCCGCTGCTCATCGCGGCGGCTCTGGTCACGGTGATGACGGTCTGGTGGCACGGCGCACGCATCGTCACCGACAAGCGCACCCGCGACGAGGGCAACCTCAGCGACTTCCTGGTGTCGTTGCGCAAGCAACAGCCGACGCGGGTGCCCGGCCTGGTGATCTATCCACACACCAACAGCACGACGGCCCCGTTGGCACTGCGCACCAACCTCGAGCTCAACCACTGCCTGCAGGAGCAGGTGCTCATCGTGCGGGTGATCTTCGAGGAGGTGCCCTTCGTCTCGGCCGAGGACCGCGCCAGCATCGAGGCGTTGTGTGACGACATCGAGGGCTTGTCGCAGGTGACGTTGCGCTACGGATTCCGTGACGTCGTCGATCTGCCGCGTGCGCTGCGTCAGGTCCAGCTGCCCGAACGCAGGCGTGGCCGCAAGATCAGCCATGCGACATACGTGCTTTCTCGCATTCGGCTGCATCGCGGCCGGCACGGGCTGCTCGGACCGGTCCGGGGCCGGTTGTTCATCGGGCTGTCGCGGCTGTCGGACACACCGACCCGCAGCTTCCACCTGCCGGACACGTCGACGGTCGAGATAGCCACCGAGATCACGATCTGAGGGTCATACGGGTCGAGTGGCCCCACGAGATGTATGACGCCCGAGGGTGATTGCGACCACCGCCGCGATCAAGGTCACGATCCCTGCGCCGAGGAAGACCGTCTGCACCTGCAAGACCCCGGCAGCGGTGATCTGCGCGCCGGTCGGATCGGTCAGCGACTGCACCTTGGCATAGAAGCGGTGCAGCCCGATGGCGGTGAGCAGTGCCAGCCCGACGACCATTCCGATCATCCGGGCGACCACCACCAGTGAGGACACGACGCCGTGTGCGGACGGCGGGGCGTCGTGCAAGGCAGCGTCGTTGACCGGTGCGATTGCCAGACCGACTCCAAATCCCACCACGACGAGCACGACGGTCGGCGCCAGCCACGACTTCAGCTCGGGGCTGCCCCACGTCGACATGTGGAACAGTCCGAGCGCGCTGATCAACAGACCGGGCGCGGCGACCATGCCTGGGGCGGCTTTGCGAAGCAGGGCGCCTCCGACGAGAGCACCGACCGGCACTGCGACCAGGAACCGCACCAGCACCAGTGCGGCGGTCGTCTGCGAGTCGGTCACCGTCAGGCGCGCCAGCACCGATATGTCGACCACGATCGCCACGATCGCCGTGCCGACGCACAGTGACACCAGCAGCGCCGGACGCACTCGTCCGGTGACCACTCCTTTGGCGATGAGCGGGTCGGCCAAGGCTCGGTGGCGCCACAGATAGAGCACACATGCGAGAGCGGCGACCGGCAGCAGCCAGTAGCCCATCGGGCCGACGACCTGCGTCTCGGGATTGCTGGCGGCGAAGGTCAACACCAGCGCTCCGAGCGCGGCCGCGATCAGAATCGCGCCGATGACGTCGATCCGCCGTGCGACCGGCCACCAGTAGCGCACCGACAAAGTCAGCAGCACCACCAGTGCGCACAGCCCCCAGACGCCGATGGGCGTCGCGAGACGCGCAGTGCTGTCGCCATACGGGACGAACGGGCCACCCCACTGGATCGAGGTCGTGAGGAAGTCCGGCGCCCAGAGGGCGAGGCCGAGCAGGGCCACGGTCGCGAGCGCCACAACTGCCGTGAGTGCGCTCCACCAGCGCGGAACCCTCGCGGCGACACGGGGTGCTGCCGTCGCACCGCGCCCGATCACCGTGATCACCACCGCGAGCAGCACACCCGCAATCGCGTTGACCCAGAAGATCATTCGCCAGTCGGCCACCGCCAGGATCAGCGCGCCGAGCAAGGGGCCGAGCACACTGCCGACCTCTTGCACGGCGCCGACGACACCGAGCGCGGTGCCCCGGCGGCCCGCCGGCCACAGCTCGGCCACCAGCGCGAGCGTCGCGGGGACCAGGCCGCCGCCGCCCACTCCTTGCAGGAACCGGCCGGTCACCATCACGGACAAGTCGACCGAGAGAGCGGTGACCGATGAGCCGATCACGAACAACAGCAGGCATCCGACGAGCACCCGCTGGCGCGAGACGATGTCGGTGAGCCGTCCGGTGAGCGGTAGCACGGCGATGTAACCGAGCAGGAACCCGGAGATGATCGGGGTGGCACGTTGCAGGGCGTCGATGCCCAGGCCGACGCCCTGCATCATGTCCTGCAGCGCGAGCACCACGACATAGGTGTCGGCGGCCGCGAGCGCGACCGCAACCGAGGCTGTCGCGAGCAGCGCCCGCGGGCGGTGGGTGCCAGATTGCTGGACGTCTGCCGGCACGCTCGTCATCCTCCCGGGTTCGAATACCGACCGATGGTGCCGGTGCAGCGCGGAGCTGCTCGATCTGTGTATGCCGTCAGTGCGGCGCGGCGCGCTACGGCGCCGTGACGACGACCTTTTCGCCGTAGTTGGTGAGCGTGATGGTGTACGTCGTGTCGGCGGTGCCCGAGTAGAACGCGCCGTCGATCGTGGCAGTGCGCAGTTGTCCGCCACCGGTGATCTCATAGTCGACCTGGTAGGTCGCCTCCGGGTTGCCGATCGCCAGAACGAGCTTCAGCGCCTGACCCGACAGCGACCCGGTCACCTGCTGGACGATGTCCTTGCCGTCGCGCTTCTTGGCGCCGAAGGTCGGGTTCTGTGTCTGGGTCAGCAGCGAGGAGAACCCGCCATTGCTCGACAGCAGCACCGAGGGATCAGGCGCGCCATACGTGCTCGGGTTGATGACCTGCATGCTCGTGGACAGCGGCGTCTTGGCCCACACCTTGCCGCCGGTCGCGATGACCGGCACGTTGAGCGTGGCACCGAGCACCTGCAGCGTGATGGTGCCCTTGAAGTCCGGGGCATGGGAGCCGTCGCCCTCACCACCGAGCAGATTGCCCGACTTGGGCACATTCGCCGACGTGAGCTTGATGTGCACGCCGGAGGTGTTGTTGAGCGTCGTCTGCGCCGTCTGCAGCAACTGTTGCGGGCTCTGCCCGGCCGCCGACGAGGCGGTCGCCGACTTCCCTCCGCCGCTGCAGCCGGTCAGGGCGGCGGCTGTGAAAGTGAGCACCGTGACAGCGGTGAGGGTTCGTCGCATGCAGGGAAACCTATCTGGTGGACGCCGTCGCGGACCGTTCTCGGTGTCTGACGCCGCCGCGCGCCGTCCGGTTCCACGCGGGCGCGAACACAACGGGTGTAGATATGGGCAGTATGACGGGACTGCGCCTGCACACGGTGACCACTGACGACGGGGCACGCCTTGCGGCATACGTGCGCGAACCGGCGACGGAATCGACGACGAGCAAGCCGAGGACGATCGTGCTGGCGCACGGGTGGTTGCTGAGCCACCGGTCCTGGCTGCCGGTGGTCGATCTGTTGCCCGACGACGTGCGGGTCGTGCTGTGGGATCAGCGCGGTCACGGCGACTCGACGTTGGCTCATGGGGGCCGGAAGGTCGGTGACGAATCCGTTCGGCGGCTCGGTCACGACCTGCAGACGGTGATCGATCAGCTGCTGCCGGCAGACTCGCGCTTCGTGCTCGGTGGGCACTCGATGGGCGGTATGACGGTGCTGGCGTATGCCGGGGTGGCACCAGAACAAGTGGCCACGCGAGTGGAGCGGGTGCTGCTGGTCTCGACAGCGGCGGGCGGTCTGCGGGGAACCGGACGCCCGGGCGAGGAGGCGTTCATGCGCACACTTCGCCACGTGCCGCTACGACTGGGGCGCTCCATGACGCTGAAGGGCCAGCGCAAGACAGCCTTCGGCAAGCAGCCACGTGACGAGGACGTGCGCGCGGCGACGGCGATCGTGCGAGGCACCCGGGCGAATGTCTTTGCTGCGTATTACCAGGCGCTGATGGCCCACGACGAGGTCGCCTCGCTGGCGGCGTTGCGTGATCTTGCGGTCGAGGTGATCGTCGGCAGCCGCGACAAGCTGACCCCGCCGGTGCTGGCGCGACGGCTGGGCGAAGAGTTACCGGACGCACATGTGACGGTGCTGCCCGACAAGGGGCACATGCTGCTGTGGGAGGCGCCCGAGGTGCTTGCGCAGGAGTTGCAGCGATGAGCGCGCAGGTGACGGCGACCGTGCGGACGGCGATGCGCGTGGAGGCGGAGCGGCTGCTCGACCTCACGCGCCGGGCGCAGGTGGAGCGCGGTTTCGGCTGGCTCGGCGACGACGGTGAGATCGTCTCGCGGCCGTTGGAGTTGTGGATCAACTGCCGTATGACGCATGTCGCCGCGTTGGGGTTGTTGTCCGGGAGGGAAGAATTCGCTGCCGTCCTCGACCACGGAATTGCCACGCTGACAACACATTTCGCGGATGATGTCAACGGTGGCTGGTTTGCGGCGATCGACGCAGACACCGGAGCGGCGGTCGATTCGAGCAAGCAGGCCTACGCACATGCCTTCGTGCTGCTCGCGGCAAGCAGTGCCGTCGCGGCCGGCCGGCCGGGGGCCAGGGCGCTGCTGGACGACGCCCGCCGGGTGCACGAGGAGCACTTCTGGGATGCCGCCGAAGGCCTTGTGCACGAGCGGTTTTCGGCCGACTGGTCGGACGAGGAGGCCTACCGTGGCGTCAACGCGGCGATGCACACGGTGGAGGCATTCCTCGCCGTCGCCGACGTCACCGGCGACGGGTCGTACCTCGACCGCGCGGCCGCGGTGACCCGGCGCGTCGCTTCGTGGGCGGCTGCTCGCGACTGGCGCATTCCGGAGCACTTCGATGCCATCTGGCAGCCGTTGCCGGACTACAACCGCGAGGCCCCCGCCGACCCCTTTCGGCCGTATGGCGCAACCGTCGGACACGCCCTCGAATGGGCGCGCCTTGCGCTGTCTGTCGATGCCGCGTATCGGATCGCCGATGCGTCATACGTCGGGGAATTCACCGGCGCCGCAATACAGTTGGCGACTCGTGCGATCGTCGACGGGTGGGGAGTCGATGGCGCGGACGGCTTCGTCTACACGACCGACTGGTCGGGCAAGCCGGTCGTGCACGCGCGCATGCACTGGGTGGCGTGCGAAGCCATCGCAGCGGCATACGCACTCGGCGTCGTAACGGGCGAGCAGCAGTGGTTCACCGCCGCCGAGCAGTGGTGGGCCTACGCCGTCGAACATCTCATCGACCGCGAATCCGGCTCGTGGCGGCACGAACTCGACGAACACAATGGACCGGCATCGGTGACCTGGCAGGGCCGACCGGACACTTATCACGCTTTGCAGATGTGCCTGCTCGTCGGTGACGGCCTGCCATTGTCACCGACCTTCGCGACCGCTCTCGCGCGTCGCTGAGACGCACAGATGAATTTCACGCAGCTGGCTTCGCGGCGCACCGATCGAGCTAAGGGCCGTGCGTACCCGATCACAGACCCTGGGGACCTCGCCGCTCACGGTCGCTCTCCCGCCGCAGTTGATTGCCAATGTGTGGTGCTTGCTCGAGCACCGGACCTGGACGGTGCGTCGAGGAGGAGTTGCCTGTGGTGGCAAGGATGTATGAACGTGCCCGCTCCAACTGACGCCAACTACGCTCGACCTGATCGTCATGGCGAATCTCCCGCAGCACAGCCATGTCGCGAAAGGTACGATCCAGCTGGTCATACAGCTGCAGCCAGATGCCACGCTCGACCGACGCCAAAGGCCGACGATGCTCCTCAAGCACGGCGTGAGCAGCGTTGCGGCCGCGCTCGACCGATGCTGGTCGGTGAAGATCGAGCACCACGCTGCCATCACGCCTCATGACGGTCACTTGGTCGACGTCTTGACTCTCACCAAGGGCACGGACTGTCCTAGGCATACCGCTCAAGGCAGCATCGTGGGCAGCCACAGGGGTCCAGCGCCCGTCACGGTCGTTCTCAATCGCGCTGACGTACCGGTCGACCGTCGAAATCAGCGATTGCACGGGCTGAACAGCAACGACAACGGCGTGCACGTAGAACCCCGCTTGGTGAAACTCACCAGCGGTGGCAGTCACCAGCTCCGAGTCGCGGAAGGTTCCTTCGATCGTGACGCTGATCTTTTCCCGTTGGGCGTGGTTGACCGCCGCCGCAACCATCGGTCCGGAGACCTCCTGCGTCACCGCTGGCATCCGCAACGGGTCCAGTCGAACCAGCCGCTTGTAATCAGGATGAAACTGGCGGTAGTCATCGCCCTCAAGAACAGTCAGACGCTCGGTCGGGTGCAGCTGTGCAGACCGTGCAGCGGCCGCCGTCTTGCCAGCCCCTGGCTGACCACCGACCAAGACCACCACCGGCGAGGGTGAGGACCTCGCGCCATCAAAGATCCGATCCCGGACCCTGCGTTCCCACCGATCCCGCAACCACTGCGGATCCGGATGGAACAGTTCACTCATCGAAGCCCGTGCTGCTCATCGAGCCGTCGACACTCACTCCCCCACCGGCACACCGCGGCGATCACCGCCTCACGATCATCTGGGTGCAATTCGCGGCGCTCTCGGCGCAGTTGCAGATCGGCGGCTCTCCACTGCTCGGCTTCACTCTCCGACCCGGCGTGATCCTCCAGCCAGACATACGTGCCACCAAGCTCGGTCGCGGCCTGACTGGCCACATCGAACAGCACAGAGGTTTCAAGCTCCTCAAGCTTGCGGATCGATGCTGGAATCTGAAGATTCGTCATCCCGTATACCTCCTATGAGATATCAATCTTATCATCGGCGGCCGTAGACGAATAGGAGTGAGGGTTTCGGCCACACATTCCGGTCAGTGTTGGCGACTCGCCGATCGCTTGCAAAGGCATACCGCCGGTGCGGTTCAACTGAACCGCACCGGCGAGATGCCCTGCTGCACAACTCTTTTCAGCGCAGGGTCAAGCCCGCGCCGTCGGGGTCCTTGTCGACGATGACCGCCTGACCGTCGCGCACGGTGCCACCGAGCAGCGCCATCGCGAGTCGGTCGCCGACCTCCTTCTGCACCAGTCGGCGCAGCGGACGAGCACCGTATGCCGGGTCATAACCCTCATCGGCCAGCCACTGCTTCGCGGCGGCGGTGACATCCAGGGTGATCCGGCGTTCGGCCAGCCGCATCGCCAGCGCCTGCACCTGCAGGTCGACGATGTGCTCGAGTTCGTCCTTGGCCAGCGGCTCGAAGATGACGACCTCGTCGAGCCGGTTGAGGAACTCCGGCTTGAAGGTCTGCCGCACCACCGCCATGACCTGCTCCTGCTTGTGCTCCTGCGAGAGGGTGGGATCGATCAGGAACTGTGAGCCCAGGTTGCTGGTCATGATGAGGATGACGTTGCGGAAATCGACCGTGCGGCCCTGCCCGTCGGTCAGCCGGCCGTCGTCGAGCACCTGCAGCAGGATGTCGAAGGTCTCCGGGTGTGCCTTCTCGACCTCGTCGAGCAGCACGACGCAGTAGGGCCGGCGACGCACGGCCTCGGTCAGCTGGCCGCCCTCCTCGTAACCGACGTAGCCGGGCGGGGAGCCGATCAGTCGGGCGACGGCGTGCCGCTCGGAGTATTCGGACATGTCGATGCGCACCATGGCGCGCTCGTCGTCGAACAGGAAGTCCGCCAGCGACTTGGCCAGCTCGGTCTTGCCGACACCGGTCGGGCCGAGGAACAGGAACGACCCCGTGGGGCGATCCGGGTCGGCGACACCGGCACGCGAACGTCGCACTGCATCGGACACCGCCTGCACCGCGGCTTTCTGACCGATCAGTCGCGCGGCGAGGTGGTCCTCCATCCGCAGCAGCTTCTCGGTCTCACCCTCCAGCAGTCGGCCGGCAGGTATGCCGGTCCACGACGAGATGACATCGGCGATGTCGTCGGCGCCGACCTCGTCCTTGACCATCGGGCCCTCGCCAGAGGCGCCCGCCGTCGATGAGGTGGCCTCCGCGGCCTGGGCCTCGTCGAGCTGCTTCTCCAAAGCCGGCAGGTCACCGAAGCGGATCTTCGAAGCTCCGCCCAGGTCACCGTCACGCTCCAATCGGTCTGCCTGTGTGCGGAGTTCGTCGATCTGCGCCTTCAACTCGCCGACCTTGTTGAGGCCGGCCTTCTCCGACTCCCAGCGCGCGTTGAGCGCAGCGAGCTCGTCCTGCTTGTCGGCGAGGTCGGCGCGCAGCCTCTCGAGCCGCTCACGGGAGGCGTCGTCGGTCTCGCCCTCGAGGTGCAACTCCTCCATCTTGAGACGGTCGACGACGCGTCGCAGCTGGTCGATCTCGACCGGTGACGAGTCGATCTCCATGCGCAGCCGGGATGCCGCCTCGTCGATGAGGTCGATCGCCTTGTCCGGCAACTGTCGTGAGGTGATGTAGCGGTCCGACAACGAAGCCGCAGCGACCAGAGCCGAATCCGCGATCGCGACCTTGTGGTGCGCCTCGTAACGCTCCTTGAGACCGCGCAGGATCGCGATGGTGTCCTCGACGGAAGGCTCTCCGACATACACCTGCTGGAAGCGTCGCTCGAGCGCCGGATCCTTCTCGATGTGCTCGCGATACTCGTCAAGCGTCGTCGCGCCGACCAGGCGCAGCTCGCCGCGTGCCAGCATCGGCTTGAGCATGTTGCCGGCATCCATCGCGGAGTCGCCGGTGGCTCCGGCGCCGACGACGGTGTGCAGCTCGTCGATGAAGGTGATGACCTGCCCGCCGGAGCCCTTGATCTCCTCCAGCACCGCCTTGAGGCGCTCTTCGAACTCACCGCGGAACTTCGCCCCGGCGACCATCGCGCCGAGGTCGAGGCTCACCAAACGCTTGTCCCGCAACGATTCCGGGACGTCGCCGGCCACGATGCGTTGCGCGAGGCCCTCGACGACGGCGGTTTTGCCGACGCCGGGCTCGCCGATCAGCACGGGGTTGTTCTTGGTGCGGCGCGACAACACCTGCACGACCCGGCGGATCTCGGAGTCACGACCGATGACCGGGTCGAGCTTGCCCTCACGCGCGATGGCGGTCAGGTCGGTGCCGTATTTCTCGAGCGCGTCGAAGGTGCCCTCGGGCTCGGCGCTGGTGACCTTGGCGCCGCCGCGCGCCTGCGGGATCGCGGCTGCCACCGCGTCGGCGTCAAGGCCGAAGTCGCCGGTGCGTGCGAGCGCGAGCAGCAGGTGGTCGGTCGACACGAAGGTGTCGCCCATCGCGGCCATCGCCTGACGCGCCTGCTCAAGCACGTTGGCGAAGGCGCGTGACATCGTCGGCTGCGCGACGGCATTGCCGTGCGCGGCCGGCAGCCCGCGAAGCGCCTGCTCGGCGGTCTGGCGCACACCGGCAACCGACGTGCCGACAGCCTCCAGCAGCGGCGCGGTCGTCGTGTCGGTCTGCTCAGTCAGCGCGAGCAGCAGGTGAGCCGGTTCGACCTGCGGATTGCCCGCGGTCGTTGCATGTTGCACGGCAGTCGAAATGGCTTCCTGCGCCTTGGTGGTCAGCTGCAGATCCACGTTGAGTGAACTCCTTCAATTCCGGAAAATGTCTGTCCTGTATGCCGATCCGCGCCGCCCCGGATGGGTCGTCCGGCGAGGCGGCGGGCCCGGCATACATCTCGATATGTTCAACGCCGTCAAAGTTGAGTCTATTCCGCTCAAGTTAGTCGTTGGTCGGTCTGATCCGCCAGGATCACCGTAGGCCGCATGATCTGCGTTTCCAGGGGAGGTTCCGCGATGTTGTCGGCGTTGCAAACCACGGGCACCGTGATCGGTGATGCGCTGGGCGTAGCAGCGCTGTGCGCCGTCGTCCGATGGGTGGTGGGCCAACTCAGCCGGGCAAGTCACACGACCGGCGTAGCGACCGGTGACCCACAACTGGCCGCGGCACTCGACGAGGCTGTAAGAGGTCACCACACCCGATCGGTGGCGGCCGCGGTCGTCACCACGGACGCGCCCCCGCGCTTCTGTTACATCGACGCCGACGCGGACACGAGCTTCGAAATCGGTTCGTTGTCAAAGGCGTTGACCGGATTGCTGGTGGCCGATCGCCTCCCTGCGCTGGATCTTGCCGAGGACACACCGCTGAGCGCACTCGATCCGGAGTGCGAGGGCGCGCTCGGCACCATCACCGTGCAGCAACTCGCCACGCACACCTCCGGCCTGCCGAAGTTGCCGCGATCACCACTGGTCTTCGGGCAGTCGCTGGCGTTCACGGCGTTCGGCACGAACCCGTATGCCGGCTCCACGATCCGCGGCCTTCGGCGTGCCGCAGCGCGGGCAGCCCGCCGTGCCACGCCGGGTCGCTTCGACTACTCCAACCTGGGAGCCGCCGCGCTCGGTCAGGCGATCGCGCACGCCGACAACCGCACGTATGCCGACAGCCTCGCCACCCACATCCTCGGACCGTTGCAGATGACCCGGACGACGGTGAACCCGCCGCGCGGCGGCGTGCACGCCGGCTGGACTCGCGACGGAAGGCAGACCTGGCCGTGGCGCCTGGGCGGCTACGCGCCCGCCGGCGGCGTCGTGTCGACGATCACCGACATGGCCCGACTCGCGCAGAGCGTGCTCGGCCGGACCGCGCCGGGGCAGATGGCATTGCAGGAACGCCATCGCACCTCGGAGCAGTCCGGCATCGGGCTGTTCTGGATGCTGAAAACCGTCGACGGGCAACACATTCACTGGCACAACGGCGAGACCGGCGGATACTCGTCATACCTCGGGGTGAACATCGACCGCGGGCGGGCTGTCGTGGTGTTGGCGTCCGTCGCCGACTCAGCGCGTCAACAGCAGATCGCCGACGCGCTGATTCGAACATCTCAGAACGACTGAATGCCGAGCAATTGCAGCGCTACTGGAACAACTGCTCGACGAATCGCCGTGATCGCTTCTGCACGCTCGCGATCCTGCGGTCGACGACGAGTTGCCGCGCCGCCGGATCATTGCTGCCGACCTCGGTGGCGCTCGGCATACGTCTCGCGTTGCGTGAGCACTCGAAATGCGTGCAGATGAGCGTGCCGACGGTGTTGCCCTGACGGCCTTCCGCACCGGCCCGGCGAGCGACATACAACGTCACGTCGTCGGTCGCCGTCACGTCCTGACACCACGCGCACATCGCCCGCGCGCGACGGCCCGCAGTGCCCGGTGCACGCAGCATCATGCCGGTGAGCCCGCGGTCGAGTTCGATCACGACGTATGCCGCAAGGGGTCGTTTGACGTCCACCCACCCGAGATAGTCGAGGCGATCCCAGCGGACAGCCGCCAGGTCGGGGATGCTTGCCTGGGTGATCTCGCGCTTGGTGGCGTTGACCAGGCTGGCGCGAATCTGTTGTTCGGTCAGAGGATTCATAAATCTGAGCTCCATCGGGGGGTCGGGCGGTGCAGCGTCAGCGGACGCGCCGCCTGAAGAAAATGGGTATGGCGAAGCGACGACGCCGACCGCACCCACATGTCGAGCTGGGTTCAGTTGACGCCGCGGAGCACCGGCACGAAGCAGGCCGAATCGGCCACCCCGCAACCCGCGCGTGCGCGCTGTCCCATGACGTTCCGTCACTTCCGATGGATTCGCCGCACAAACCGGCGGCGGACATGCACGATATCTCGCGATCGTGTCCGCCGCCGCCGACTTTCGCCGCACCGACGCGCTGGCCGGCCCCTTCGGGTGGTTGTCCGTCGGCACCCGAAAGGCGAGGGTGGAGGGTATGAGTGACGACAAGAAGATCACTGTGTCCCGCACCATCGACGCGCCGGCGGCTGAGATTTTCGACGTGCTGACCAATCCCGACAAGCACGTGGCGCTCGACGGTTCCGGCTTCGTGCGCAGCACGGACAAGGCCCAGCGCATCCAGCAGGTGGGTGATGTGTTCACCATGAACATGGCGGGCGACCACATGGGCGGCGAATACCAGACCGACAACCATGTGACCGGCTATGCGAAGGACAAACTGCTCGCCTGGCAGACCGCGCCTGCCGGCACTCAGCCGCCCGGGTGGGAGTGGGTGTGGGAGCTCGAACCGCAGGGCCCGGACTCCACGCTGGTCACGCAGACCTACGACTGGAGCAAGGTCACCGACAAGGATCTGCTGGCCAAGGGCCTGTTTCCGCTCCTGAGCGCCGACGACATGGAAGACACCCTGGGCAAACTGGCCGAGGCTGTGGCGTCCTGACGCAGACTCGCTTTGTTCGACGAAGGGCGGTTGCGACCACATCGGTCGCAACCGCCCTTGGCGTTTACCCGGACCCGGCCTCACCGGCGCTGCAGACGCAATTCGCGTTCGATCGATAGCTCGGCTTCCAACAGATGGCACGCGCACCAGCCTCCGGTGGTGACCGGGCCACGACGGCCATGCCCGGGCGGCGTACTTCCATGCAGCACCATGCCGCATTCGCCCGGCACCCAGTGAGCGTGCTCCCATGTCCACGGCTCACGCATGATGGCCAGTCGCTCCTGAGCCTCACGGTGATCGCGCCACATCGCGGCGAAGCGCAGCGCGAACATCCGCACAGCCCGCAGCAGCGATCCGCGGACACGGATTCGTGTTGTCGACATGGCGCGAGATGCGTTCAGGTCAGCGGTGATTCGTGTCAGGTCGCGGTCGGTGGGGTCTGGGCTGGCGAAGCCGTGTGCGGTGGTCATGAGTCGACTATCCAGCGAAATATACGGAAGCACCAGCGAATGTTTCTGCATCATCATTCAGTTGTGCTTTATGGTTGATGCATGCTCGATGTTCATCGCCTTCGCGTCTTCCGGTCCGTCGTCGCCAGTGGTTCGGTGCAAGCCGCCGCCACCCATCTGGGGTACACACCGTCGGCAGTCAGCCAGCACATCACCCAGTTGCAACGCGAGACCGGCCTGACCCTGTTCGAGAAAGTCGGTCGCGGCATCGCGCCGACAGCAGCCGGCAGGCTCCTTGCGTCCGAGAGCGACCAGGCGATCGACGCGCTCGCGCGGCTCGACGGGCGAGTCAGGGACCTACGCGACGGACGCACCACCAGCTTGTCCATCTCGTGCTTCGCCTCCGCGGGCGAGGAATGGGTCCCCATCGTCGCGCGCCAGCTGCTCGCCGAATTTCCAGAACTCCACCTGGCGATCGACCTCAACGAGATCGCGCCACAGGTGGGGCACCCCAATGTGGATGTCGAGATCATCACCGAGGACCCTGCCGAATCGCCACACGCGCCCAAGGGATACACCCGCGTCGAGCTGACGACAGAGCCGTACTACGTCGTGATGCAGGTGGGCCACCGACTGGCAGATCACGACACTGTGTCGATGGCCGAGCTTGCCGACGAGACCTGGGTCGACGAGAGCAACCCGGCACAGACCTGCGGCGAGATTCAGCGGCAGGCAGTCCGTAGCGCCGGCATCACTCCACACTTCGCCGCTCGCTGCCAGGACCACCACACCGCCATCGCACTGGCTGATGCGGGATTGGGTGTCACCCTCGTCCCCGCGCTCACGCTCGGCGCGCTCACTGCGGGGACCTGCGCGAAGCTGGTCACCGACCCCACGCCACGACGCCGGATCGCACTGTTGGTGCGCGATGCCGTCAGCACGAATCCGGCCGCGCAGCGCACCGTCGAGTTGCTGCAGGAGGTCGCAACCCAGTCCGCTCAGATGTCCCGCACCCAGGTCACCAGCCGCTCCACCAGCTCGTAGCCGAGTGTCACGTTGATGGCGACCATGTAGGAGTTGTCGTCGGCATTGCAGGTCCGGACGAACCGGCGACCTGGGTAATTCCGTTGCAAATACTGCAGATTCGCGACCTTGACCGCCAGACCGAGCCGGTGGCCGCGATGGTCGCGGTGCACGTAGGTGCCGATCTGTGATGCTGAAACTGTCTCACCGGGCGGCAGGATGATGTCGGACTGCGCCACCACTGCCCAGCTCGTCTCGTGAATTGCCAGGGCTGACAGTCGGATGCAGCCCTGTCGCTCCTCGCGCTCGTAGTTGTGTCGCAACCGCTCCGGAGTCACCTGCTCCGGTTCAAAGTCGATCTCGCCCGACGGAGAGTCCACCGCCAGCAGGCTCATCAACTGTGCGAGATCGGGCAGGAGTGCCTCGGGAACTCCCCCGGCATACGTCTCGATCCGGTAGCCCGGGCTGTATGCCGCAGCCGCCTGCGCACCAAGGTGATCGAGCCGCCGCTGGGCCACCGGCAACGGCAGATGACGCGTCGCTTCGATCCAGCCAGGGCGAAACCCTACTGCCGCCGCGAAGGCGTCGTACGGGTGTGGCCGGTCGCCTTCGACCGGGACGTAGGCATCGACCATGAGGCACGAACGCCGGTGCTGCCGACCGAGTTCGGTTGCGGCGCCGATCAATTCGCGGCCGACGCCGTGACGGCGAACGGCAGGATCGACGTCGAGGTCGACATACAGCTTGTCGAGGTTGTCACCGGTGGGGATGAAAGCGAGCAGAGTTCCGCGGCAACTGCCATCGGCTCCGAATGAACCGAGCAACACTTCTCGCTCTTCGTCATCGACAGTGCGCCGACCGACCAGCCAGGCGTCATACGGCATCGCCTCGAACCACGGTCGGTCGAGCGACTTGGCCGCGACGCCCACCTCGAAGACCTGGCGCATGGCGTCGTCGTCCATCGGATCGATCGTTCGAATCACCGGCCCACCGTAGGTCGGCGGCCACGCCCGCGGCCATCGAATTAACCGCCCGGCACGTGCCGGGCCGGCGGCTTCTCAGCGCAACGAGGTCGTGGCACCCTCGTCGAGCCAGCCGTCATACTTCTCGGCCAGCGCAGCCAGCCGTGGCGAAAGTGCCCGCGCGTCCTCGGTCGACGCGTCGACGGCTGCCACCACATGCACCACCCAGTCGACGTCTTCGGCATCGTCTTCTCCGGCCAGCGATTCAGACACGACCCGGACCGACTCGAAGGCATCCTCGGACAACGTTTCGGCGACCGCCTCCGCATCGTCGCGGTCGTGGAACACCAGCAGGAACTCGGTCACCGCCCCACTGTGCCACGATGCCCGCGGTCATCGAGCGACGGCTACGGTCCTCACGCATGTCGTCTGCCGGTCACCGGATGTTGGCAGTCCCGCCACTCGAGCGGCCTACGTTCTGGTGGCGATGGGTGGACGTTTCGTGGCGATCGGTGACTCGTTCACCGAAGGTGTCGGCGACCCGAATCTGTTGTACCCCAACGGTGTCCGAGGCTGGGCAGACCGTGTGGCGCGACAACTTGGCCGGGCCGACAGCGACTGGGAGTACGCCAATCTGGCCATCCGCTCCAAACTGCTCGACGAGGTGGCCGCGGAGCAGATCGATGCGGCGATCGCGCTGGCTCCGACGCATGTGTCTTTCTACGCCGGCGGCAACGACATCATCGCGCTTCGCGTCGACATGGCCGCGGTGATGCGCCGCTATGAGCTCGCACTGCGCCGACTCGCGAGCAGTGGCGCGCAGCTGGTCCTGTTCACCGCGTTCGACCCGACTGCGGCTCCGGTGTGGGAACCTGTGCGCCGACGACTGGCGTTCTTCAACGGATGTGTGCGCGACCTGGCCCGCGACACAGGTGCCGTGCTGATCGACCACGCGCTTTACGAGGACTTCCGCGACCGCCGCATGTGGAGCGCTGACCGCATCCACATGTCCAAGGCGGGGCACAAACGGATGGCGGCGCACGTGCTGCAGCAACTCGGAATCCCCCACAGTCTCAAGGTGGTCGAGTTGCCGCCGTACCACCCGCGTCCGTGGCGGCGGGCGTTGCGCGAGGAGACGTTGTGGTTGCGCGATGAGGTGGTGCCGCTCCTGAGACGGCGGATCAGCGGGGTGCGCGAGGGAGACTCGCTGGCTCCCAAGTGGCCGCAGCCGGTGCACCCTGCAGACGGCATGAAGCGTCTCGCTCGCGAGCAATCCGGCGACGCGATGCGGGTGCACGCGGACGCGGAGTCAGCCCGATCGGCCACGTGAGGAACGTGCGCTCCACGACCGCTGGTTTCGGGTGACGGCCGCGCCGGGGAAACCGGCCGCGTCAGGATCGCGGGGCCGGCCGCCACACGACCAGCGAGGTGCCCGACGTGGCGCGGGCAGGGCGCTGACCGGGTCGCAGCGCCACGATCTGTCCGTCGGGTCCGGCTGCGAACACACGGTTTTGGGCGATGGCGCGTGCGGAGTCGAGTTGGGCGGTGAGCTCGGCGACGTGATCCCGCAGGCGCTGCACCTCCGACTCCAACTCAAGAATGCGCTGTATGCCGGCGAGGGAGACACCCTCCTCCTGCGACAGCCGCTGCACCTCGCGCAGCATCTGCACGTCGCGGGCCGAGTAGCGCCGTCCGCCGCCGCGGGTGCGTGACGGCGTCACGAGCCCGAGGCGGTCGTACTGGCGCAGCGTCTGCGCGTGCAGCCCTGCCAACTCGGCGGCAACCGAGATGACATAGACCGGCAGATCTTCGGATTGCATTGTCACTGCTGCGCTTTCGCGAAAAGCTGGGCGCGCGGGTCGATGTCATTCTCCTGCTGCTGCAGTGCTTCGACAGCGGCCTTTGCTTCGTCGGTCAGTCGCTGTGGCACCACGATCTGCACGGTCGCGATGAGGTCGCCGGCACCCGACTTCGCCTGGATGCCGCGGCCCTTGACTCGCAGCTTGCGGCCGGACGGCGTGCCGGGCGCGATCTTCACCTTGACGCTGGATCCGTCGATGGTGGGCACCGCGACCGTCGCGCCCAGCGCCGCCTCGGCAAAGGTCACCGGCAGGTCGACGGTGAGATTGTTGCCGTCCCTGCCGAAGACCGGGTGCGAGCCGACGCTGATGTGCAACATGAGGTCGCCCGCCGGTCCGCCGTTGCGCGATGGCTGTCCCTTGCCGCGCAGGCGGATCGTCTGACCGTCCTTGACACCGGCGGGAATTCGCGTCTTGATCGTCTGTCCGTCGGCGGACTGCAGCGACACGGTCTCACCCTCGACCGCGGAGCGGAAGGTCAGTGTCGTGCGAGCGTCGACATTCGCGCCCGCTGCGGGTGCCGAGTAACCACCGCGCGACTGCGAGCCGAACGGCGACCCACCGCCATACCCTCCGCCGAACTGACCGAGGATGTCGTCGAGGTTGATCGACTGGCCGCCACCGCCGGTGGAGAAGCGGACGTTCTGTCCGCCGCCACCGCCGCCGAACATCGAGCCGAACAGGT
This sequence comes from Rudaeicoccus suwonensis, assembly GCF_007829035.1. Lineage (NCBI taxonomy): Bacteria > Bacillati > Actinomycetota > Actinomycetes > Micrococcales > Dermacoccaceae > Rudaeicoccus > Rudaeicoccus suwonensis. Next base: position 236,238 of record NZ_VIVQ01000001.1, on the reverse strand, counting down.
CCTCGAAGCCGCCGGCGGTGCCAGCACCGGGACCGCCGGCAGTGAATCGTGCACCGCCGCCGACCATCTGACGCAGCTGGTCGTACTCCTGGCGCTGCTCCTCGTTGGACAACACGGAGTTCGCCTCACCGATGTCCTTGAACTTCTGCTCGGCTGCAGCATCGCCGGGGTTCTGATCCGGGTGCCACTTGCGGGCAAGCTTGCGGTAGGCCTTCTTGATGTCGGCCTGCGAGGCATCCTGGGGGACCCCGAGGATCGCGTAGAAATCCTTCTCGAGCCAATCCTGACTAGCCATTCACACTCCTTGAAAGTTGCTGCATCGAGCGGCGGTTACGGGCGCTGCCGTCGCCGCCGCTCGATGCTGAAGGCTGGCTCAGGACGGATCCGCGACGGCGACGCGAGCCGGTCGGATGACGCGGTCGCCGATGCGATAGCCCGGTTGCATCACTTGCACGATCGTGGTGGCGGTGGCGCCCTCGGGCACCTCCGCCTCGATGTGCATCAATGCCTCGTGGTGTGCCGGGTCGAAGGCTTCGCCGACCTCGCCGAAGGTCTCCAATCCCTGCTTGTTCAGCGTGGATTCGAGCTTGTCGGCAATCTTCTCGAAGGGCGTGCCTTCGAGATCGGCGTGCTGGCGGGACAGGTGGATGTCGTCCAGCACGGGCAGCAGCGCCTCGAGCACACGTGCGACGGCAGCATCGCGCTGCACCTCACGGTCGCGGTCGACACGCTTCTTGTAGTTGACGTACTCCGCCTGCAGTCGCTGCAGGTCCGCGAGGCGGTCCGCGGCGAGCGCCGTGTCGGGGTGCACGTCGGAACCTGTGACAGCTGCGCCCGCGGCCTCGTCGGCACCAACTGCTGCGTCATCCGTCGACGCATCGGCGGTCGCGGACTGCTGTGCTGTCGTTCCGGATTCGCGCACTGCTCCAGTCTCCGGGTCGAGGCGGCGCTTGTCACGGATCACCGGACCGGTGGGCTCCTCCTCCTCGAAGGAGGAGCCCACCTGCGGACCCTTGGTGGGGTCGGTCACTTGGTGTCACCCTCGTCGTCGACGACCTCGGCGTCCACCACGTCGTCGTCAGCCGAGGCTGCTCCGGCCTCGGGTGCCGGAGTCTCAGCACCGTCGGCGGGCGCGGCTTCGGACTGCGATGCGGCATACATGGCGGCACCCATCTTCTGGGAGACCTCGTTGACCTTGGAGGTCTTGGCCGAGATGTCTTCGGCGGAGACGTTCTCGTCCTTGAGCGCGGCCTTGAGGTCGTTGTTGGCCTCTTCGACCTCGGCCTTGGTGTCGGCCGGGATCTTGTCCGCGTTGTCGGCGAGGAACTTCTCGGTGGAGTAGACCAGTTGCTCGGCGGTGTTGCGGGCCTCGGTCTCCTCACGACGCTTCTTGTCCTCGGCGGCGTGCTCCTCGGCCTCGCGCACCATGCGCTCGATGTCTTCCTTCGGCAGCGCGGAGCCACCGGAGATCGTCATCGACTGCTCCTTGTTGGTGCCGCGGTCCTTGGCGGACACGTGCACGATGCCGTTGGCGTCGATGTCGAAGGTGACCTCGATCTGCGGCACACCGCGCGGGGCGGGGGCGATGCCGGACAGCTCGAAGTTGCCGAGCGGCTTGTTCGCCTTGGCGATCTCGCGCTCACCCTGGAAGACCTGGATCTCCACCGACGGCTGGTTGTCCTCGGCGGTCGAGAAGACCTCCGAACGCTTCGTCGGGATCGCGGTGTTGCGCTCGATCAGCTTGGTGAACAGACCGCCCTTGGTCTCGATACCGAGGCTCAGCGGGGTCACGTCGATGAGCAGCACGTCCTTGCGCTCACCCTTGAGCACACCGGCCTGCAGCGCGGCGCCGACGGCCACGACCTCATCGGGGTTGACGCCCTTGTTGGGCTCCTTGCCGGTGAGTTCCTTGACGACCTCGGCGACGGCCGGCATACGGGTCGAACCACCGACGAGCACCACGTGGTCGATGTCGCCGACCTTGACACCGGCGTCCTTGATCACGTTGTTGAACGGAGCCTTGGTGCGCTCCAGCAGGTCCTTGGTCATCTGCTCGAACTGCGCGCGGGTGATCGTCTCGTCCAGGTGGATCGGGCCGTTCTCGCCCATGCTGAGGTACTGCAAGCTGATGTTGGTGCTGGTGGAGGAGGACAGTTCCTTCTTCGCCTGCTCAGCGGCGTCGCGCAGACGCTGCATGGCGATCTTGTCCTTGGCCAGGTCGACGCCGGTGGTGTTCTTCACCGTCGTGAGCAGGTGGTCGACGATGCGGCTGTCCCAGTCGTCACCACCGAGCTTGTTGTCACCACTGGTCGCGCGGACCTGGATGGTCGAGAAACCGTCCTCGTCCTTGCCCACCTCGAGCAGCGAGACGTCGAAGGTGCCGCCACCGAGGTCGAAGACGAGGATGAGCTCGTCCTCCTTGCCCTTGTCCAGGCCGTAGGCCAGCGCCGCAGCAGTCGGCTCGTTGATGATGCGCAGGACGTTCAGGCCCGCGATCTCGCCGGCCTCCTTGGTTGCCTGACGCTCGGCGTCGTCGAAGTATGCCGGGACGGTGATCACCGCGTCGGTGACGTCCTCACCCAGGTAGGCCTCCGCGTCGCGCTTGAGCTTCTGCAGGATGCGGGCGCTGACTTCCTGGGGGGTGTACTTCTTGCCGTCGATCTCCTGGCTCCAGTCGGTGCCCATGTGGCGCTTGACCGAGCGGATGGTGCGGTCGACGTTGGTGACGGCTTGGCGCTTGGCGATCTCGCCGACCAGGACGTCGCCGTTCTTGGCAAACGCCACGACGGACGGCGTGGTGCGGCCGCCCTCGGCGTTGGCGATGATTTCGGGGTCGTTGCCCTCGAGGACAGCGACGGCTGAGTTGGTGGTGCCGAGGTCGATGCCTACCGCACGTGCCATATCGAAATGCTCCTTGCAGTTGATGATTCGTTCTGTATGCCGCAACGTCGCGTCGCGCGCAGTCGCCCGCGCCCTACGGCGTCCTTGACTGCACCCGACTCAACTCCTGCGGCGGTCGTGGTGTCAAATCGCGACTCCGCAAACTTGCGTCTATATGACTCAACCTTGCTTGGGCGTCGGATGTTCCGCGTTTGCGAGGCCAATTTCGGCGACGTCGACGGGCGCGGGCTGGCCACTCGCGATTGGCCGGGCGCTACTCCCCATGCACCCCACGACTGGCACCCACGACTGGCACCGATGAGCCCTCGCACCACGCCAGTGGCACCCGCGAGCCCTCGCACCACGCCAGTGGCACCCGCGAGCCCTCGCACCACGCGAATGGCACCCGCGAGCCCTCGCACCACGCGAATGGCACGAAATAGCCCTCGGCAGCACGATGCGGGTCAGTTACGCGCCACTCGCAGCCACCACGGGCACATACGCGCCACTCGCGAGTGCCGCCACCCCAACCAACACGCGACTGCCGCGCACGACCCCTCGCACCACGCCAGTGTCACGAAATAGCCATCGCACCACGCCAGTGTCACGAAATAGCCATCGCGCCGCGCGAATGGCACGAAATGGCCCTGGGCAGCACGATGCGGGTCAGTCACGTGACACTCGCAGCCACCACGGGCACATACGCGCCACTCGCGATTGGCCCGGCACTACTCCCCATGCACACACCGCGGCACCCACGACTGGCACCCACGAACCCTCGCACCACGCCAGTGGCACGACATAGCCCTCGGCAGCACGATGCGGGTCAGTTCCGTGAGACTCGCAGCCACCACGGGCACATACGCGCCACTCGCGAGTGCCGCCACCCCAACCAACACGCGACTGCCGCGCACGAGCCCTCGCTCCACGCCAGTGGCACGAAATAGCCCTGGGCAGCGCGATGCGGGTCAGTTACGTGACACTCGCAGCCACTACGGGCACATACGCGCCACTCGCAGCCACCACGGGCGCGGGCGCGCCACTCGCGAGTGCCGCAGAGTTCATTGTTCACTCCAGAACGCACGACTGGCACGCACTGGCCCACGCGACCTCACCGCTTCCGCTGTGGAGCGGCAAGGAAGCGCTCCCATCGGACCTGGTCGAACAGGGGTGCCGGCCCGCGGTACCCGCACACTGTGAGCATCTGCCAGACCCTGCCGACGAGGCGATCCGGATGAGCAACGTCCTGCGATGTCAGCACCACATGCCGCCAGCCCAGCCGCTCCAACGCCTCGCGGCGCAGAAGATCGCGTTGCCGTTGCTCCGCCGATCGTTCGTGATACCACCCGTCATACTCGACGAGCAGTTTCCACCGCGGAAACGGCAGGTCGCCGCGCGCGACGAACTGTCCCGCAGCGTCGACGATGTCCATGTTCACCTCGGGCTGAGGCAGCCCGGACAGCCTCAAGATGACTCGTGTGCTGGTCTCGCGGAATGACTCGGCACCGATTCGCATCCACTCAGCGGCGGATCTGATCCTGAACGCGCTGCGGGTCGAGGCGCAGGCCCGTACCTGCGCCAGCGATATGTGCTCGTGCGTCAACAGCCAGTCCCCGACCTGAATCATGTTCAGCAGCGACATCTCGGAAGCGGCGCCGACAAAGCAATCCATCGGAGAAAGAACCCTCACGCCACGCACCACCGTGGTCATGCCGAGACAGTTCACCCGATGCAATCGCACGGCCAATCGAGTCCGGCCCGACGTCGCGGTGGACCAATGGCGAGGACCGGTGGTTGCCAGCGGCACGCCATACATCACCAAGCCCGTCGCATGACTCAGCGCGGCATCCGGCGGCAGGATCAGCCGGTCCGCTGCGAGCCAGAAGCCCAGATCGCGAGGCGTGCGAGCGCGCACCCAGACACCCCGCCTTGGGTGAACCGCCTCGTACGCCGGCCCCCGCAATTGCTTGTAGGTCACACCTGCGGCAAGCCCTTGCGCGGTGGTGAACGGGCCTTCAAGCAGGACAGGCGTGCGGGGCGGGCAACGTTGGTGAAGAGGCATGTGACCACGATGACCCGGTGGCGTATGCCGAGGTCGGCGCAGCCGCGACCGCGGTGGACAGGCCAACCATCCCAGCCGGCTGTGGATAACCATATGTGTGTCGTCGGCTTCGCCGATGTGCCGTCGTTGCGTCGCCGATGTGCCGTCGTTGAGGCAGCCACCCACAGAATGCCGCTCAGCACCGTCATCGCTGGCACACAATGGACCTCCGCTAGTGCGACTGGCACGCAATTGCCCCCGACGAGACTGTGCAGGGCACTTGTGTGCCAGTCACGGCTCGTGTCGGAAATTTCGTGACACTCGCTGATGCCCGCAGCGCAGCACTCGGGTGTCTTGCGCCTCTGGTGAACACATCATCACCGTCAGGCGCTCAGCGACCGACGTACTCGACCAACATCGCGCGCTGCCAAGGCGATTCCGGCCATCCCTTGACACCTCAGTTGAGTCCCGCATAGTGGTGTAGCGCGGTCGCCGTGATCGTCCTGGTAGTGGACGTGGGTGCGGCCACCGCGTGATCCTTCGAGTGAACGTCTCACTGCACTCTCGAATGGAGTCATCACGATGACCGCACCACATATTGTCGACCCTGCCAGCTTGCTGAGCGAGGCCTTGTCCGAAGCCAGTCCGGATCTGATGCGCAGTCTGTTGCAAACGGTGATTAACGCGTTGTTGTCCGCGGACGCTGACGCGGTCGTGGGCGCCGAGTACGGTCGTCCCTCACCCGAGCGGTCCGCGCAACGCAACGGGTACCGTCACCGGCCCTTGGACACCAGGGTCGGCACAATCGACGTCGCGATCCCGAAGCTACGCACCGGGACCTACTTTCCCCAGTGGCTGCTGGAACGACGCAAACGCACCGAGTCCGCGTTGATCACCGTGGTCGCGGACTGCTACCTGGCCGGGGTGTCTACCCGCCGGATGGACAAGTTGGTGAAGACATTGGGCATCGACTCACTGTCGAAATCGCAGGTGTCTCGGATGGCAGCCGATCTCGATGGCATCGTCGAGGACTTCCGGCACCGGCCCTTGAGTGATGCGGGTCCGTTCACGTTCGTGACCGCTGACGCGCTCACGATGAAAGTGCGTGAAGGCGGGCGCGTCATCAACGCCGTCGCCTTGTTAGCGACTGGTGTCAACGGTGATGGGCACCGCGAAGTCCTCGGCCTACGGGTAGCCACCTCAGAGACCGGGCCGGCGTGGAAGGAGTTCTTCGCCGACTTGGTCGCCCGCGGCCTGAGCGGTGTCCGACTGGTCACTTCCGACGCCCACCACGGCCTGGTGGAAGCGATCGGCGCGAACCTACCCGGCGCGTCCTGGCAACGCTGCCGCACGCACTACGCCGCGAACCTCATGAGCGTGACACCGAAAAGCATGTGGCCAGCAGTCAAAGCGATGCTGCACTCGGTGTATGACCAACCCGACACGGCCAGCGTGCATGCCCAGTTCGACCGGCTCCTGGACTACGTCCAGGAGAAGCTGCCCGACGTGCACGCCCACCTCGACGCTGCTCGCGCGGACATCCTGGCGTTCACCACGTTCCCCAAAGACGTGTGGACCCAGATCTGGTCCAACAACCCCACCGAACGCCTCAACCGGGAGATCCGCCGCCGTACCGACTCCGTCGGCATCTTCCCCCACCGGGCCGCGATCGTGCGCCTGGTCGGAGCCGTCCTGGCCGAGCAAACCGACGAATGGGCAGAAGGACGCCGCTACCTCGGCCTCGACATCCTCACCCGATGCCGCATCACCCCCACGCCCGGCACCGAACCCCAGATCGGAGCTGATCACCTACCCCAACTCACCACCTAAAACCTCAACAAGGAGAACGCACCCCGCTACACCACTACCAGGGACTTGACCGACACCTCTCGCTTTTTGCACATCATCCAACCAGGTGGTGACCTTGTCGGGATGGTGCCCATTGGCGACGAGAAACGCACCGAGGACCAATCCTGTTCGTCCGACACCCATTCGGCAATGCACGACAACGCCGTGGCCTTTGCGAATGAGCTCCGAAACGGCAGAGACGGCGCGAGCAACTTCAGCCCCTTCTGCTGCTGGATTGCGAGGCTCTGAGCCGCCCCGGAGGTCCTCCAACTCAAAGCTGCACTTACCCAGGGGAGTTGGATCGTAGGCAGTCACTCCCACAAGCGACACGACCGTGTCCAGTCCACGTTCTTTCAAGAATCCGAATGGGAATCCATCCGGCGGCGCAGCCATTCCGGCAAGGCGGGCGCTGTCATTGCGAGCCCACCAGAGCCAAGGAAAATCGGGTCGAACAGCATCCGCGATTGGCAGCAAATCTTCCGCCCTGTGGTGGTTCATCGTTGGCATTTCCCTCCGCCCCATCAACTCATGCTCTGCTACAAACGCCGCTGTGCCAAGCCCGCCATTTGACGGCCGGACACCGGTCACAGGCTAAGCAACCGTCACACCGATCGGCCCACCGTGTCATCACACGTGTAGGACGTCACCGTACGCGACACGCCATGTGTCATCGATTGTCCAGTGACCCCGTCGACATGGGTTGCGCCGAAGACGACCACGATGCACCACCATGCGTGACTCAACTCTTGAGCCGGAGGCTTCACTGAGCCCGACCCGCCGTATCGCGCTTCCGGCCTGTAGCGCGGCTGGGCACGCCAGGAGCGGCCCAGCACGATGCGCCTTGAAGTACAACCGAGGCGTAACATATTGACTCAATTGATTGAAGGACTTTTGCTGGAACGAGGTTTTGTGGTTCGGTCTTTTACGGTGCAACTGACGCCGCCGACACATCATTTTGTCGAGTCGTATCCCGATCTGGTCTACACCCAATTCGAGGGTGATCATCTTCTGTCCGGCGGGCAACAACTCCATTTCGACTTTTTGAAGCCCGTCACGAAGACACCGACTCCGCTTGTTGTTTTCGTCAAAGGCGGCGGCTTTCGAAATGTTCACCGCGCCCGGTATCTCCCGGCATTGGTGCCCTTGGCCCAGCGGGGCATCGCGATCGCCAGCGTGGAATACCGAACGAGCAACCTGGTGAAATTTCCCCAGCCGGTCGAGGATGTCCGCGAGGCGCTGCGGTACATCCGCGCACATGCGATCGAGTTCAACATCGACCCGACCAACGTTGGCATGTGGGGCAACTCCGCAGGCGCAACCATCGTCACGATCGCGGGAGCGTCCGCCGATGAGGGCGCCGAGCCGATCCGAGCGGTCGCCAGTTGGTACGGCATACACGATCCACTGCGCTCATCGAAGTTCCGCGCGTCCGGCTCGCCGATGCGAGCCACTCTTGGGCCTCCGGACGACGAGGGCGGTCACTGGTACAAGCCGAGTGATTGCATCGGCCCGCAGTCGCCGCCGATGTTCCTCGTTCATGGGACCGACGACCAGGTAGTTCCGATGGAACAAAGCGTTGCACTGGCCGAAACGCTCGACGAGGTCGGCGTGCCTTATGAACTCATGCTGATCGAGGGCGGAAGGCACGATTTCGCGCAAACCAGCACGTGCACCGATGCCCTCCAACACACCCTCGACTTTCTGTACAACCACCTCATCAAAAGCGATGATTCCCATAATTCATAGTCGCAATTTCTGCACGCACCCAACCGTTGAGTGACACATTTGACTGCTCTTCAGTCGGCCAGATAGCCGGTGTCAGGGTCGATATCGCCGAGGAAGTCCCGCACTCGCTCGACAAGATCGGCTAGACCAGCCCACCAATGATCAGAGTGCCGGGTGGTGGAGCCGAGGTTGCCCTGAGTGATACTCCTCGAGTGACCTCAGATCCGCAGCCCCAGTTTGTAGGTACATCGACCGTGGAGCTCTATCGCGCGTCCGCGAGCGACTTGGACGTCGCGCGCGCGGCGTGGGTGTCTCAAGACGAAGCCGCCCACGCCAAAGAAGCCGAAGCTGGGCGGATCGAGGGACTGATTCGGTTCCTCTGGCGCAACCACCACACCTCCCCCTTCGAACACGGGCAGTTCACGTTCATCGTGACCACTCCGCTGTTCGTTGCGAGGGAATTCATGCGTCACCGCACGTTCTCGTTCAACGAAATCAGCGGTCGTTATACCGTACTTCCGGATGTGTTCTATTTGCCACCAGCCTCACGACCATTGCGGCAGGAGGGCAAGGTCGGCGCATACCGATTCGAGTCCGGCTCTCAAGAGCAGGTCGACTTGGTGCGCAACACCATCACCGCAAACACTGCTAACTGTTACGTGGCCTACCACCGCATGCTCGACGCCGGTATCGCGCGAGAAGTCGCTCGCGACGTTCTCCCCGTGAACGTCATGACGTCTTTCTGGGCCACCGTCAACCCGCGCAACCTGATGCACTTTCTGAACCTGCGCTCCGCCCCCGATGCCCTCGTCGAAATCCAAGAGGTCGCCGCTGAAATGGAGCAGCACTTCGCACAACAAATGCCAGTGACACATCGAGTCTGGCGCGAGGCGCTCTTTCCCAGCTGACCCAACTCACCGGATTCCGCAGCTCTCGAGTTCGCGGCGGAGGTTCTCGGCCCACCGAGCGCGAGTGGCCACGATCGTGGGCAGGCCCGGCGGTGCTTCTTCCGTCGAGCGCGCAGCGAGCGTCATCGCTGCAGAAGCCATCAGCACGATCAGGTCGGAAGGATCACGGTCGGCCAAGTCGGGCTGCCGCGCGAAACACGTCGCCGCGGAGATCGAGGCTCCACTCATCGCGCAATCCATTGCGAGCAACGCATGGTCGATCCAATCAGCTCCGCGACGCACCTGACCCCAGTCGATCAGAACGTCGCGGCCATCGCCGAAGATCATGTTGTCCGCCCGAATGTCCCAGTGCAGCAACGTTTCTCCGTTGATGAGCGCCGCCGCCCGCTCTGCATGCGCCGCCAACGCGTCATGATGTCTGGCCCACCATGGGTCGACCTGGTCGAGTCGATCCGCGAGCAACTTCCAACCATCGGTGAAGATCGGTGCATTCTCCGTCGCCAACGGCACCCAGTCCGCGGAGATGCCGTCAAGTACGGGACGCAGCGCCGACAGCACATCGTTCGCTCGACGGAGATCGTCGGATGACCAGGGAACATCGGGAACAGCGCCCGGCAGGTCCTCGATAAGCAACGCGACCCAGTTGCCGTCGTCATACACGTCGAGCAGACGAGGCAGGTTCGGATGGTCCGGCAGGCACGCAAGGATCCGGGCCTCATCGCGCAACAGTTCGGGTGTGACCGGATTCAACTCGGGGCCGCACGCCTTCACGAATGCCGTTCTGCCCGAACTAGATCGAAGACGAGCAGCAGGTCCCGGCGACATCCCGCCGACACAGTCGGTCACCGCACTCAGGTCGCCACCCAGGTGGTCATTGGCCCAATCACGCACGGAGTCGGGCGCGGATGCGAAGTCCATCCGCACTCCCCTGGCATGCGAATGCCGAGTCATCGTCTACCTCCCACGAAGTGCGATCATCACCCGCACCCCTCCCGCTCGCAAGAGATTTAGCGGCCCCCAGTCCTGGCTGGACCAGGTCGAGGCGATCGAAGGCGATGCATCCGCCCATTGTCAGAGCGGGAGACACGACCAGGACCTCGTGAGGCGAGCGACAACACCCATCGAAGGCACTCTGCGCTGCCCCAGGATGTGGGGCAGCGCAGAGTGCACGAACGATGGCGCAGCAGGTCAGCCGATCGCGAAACGGTAGGCGATCGTGCGGTGCGGCACCTCGACCACGGTGTCCCCGATCGGGCCGAATTCGCGCTCCACCGTCTCAGCGCACAACTCCCGCAGATGTTGTTGTCCCGGCTTGTCGGCAGCCAGGTAGTACGAGCGCGTCGTCACCCGGTCGGCGAGGTCGCGCGTCGATGTCGGCAGTGACCAGATGAACTCGCGCACCGCCGGCTCACCGAATTGTGCACCGACGGACTTCGCCGACGACGAGTTCTCGGTGCTGCCCTGATCGAGATCGTGGCTCGCAGCGTCCAGCGCCGCCATACGTGCATCACGCAGATCGAGGAAATTCCAGATCAGCCCCAGGTGACCACCCACAGCCAGGATTCGCGCGGCCTCCGCCGATGCAGCCACCGGATCGGCCCAGTGCCAGGCCTGCCCGTAGACCACCACGTCAGCACTTCGATCGGGCAACCCGGTTGCTTCACCCGACCCGTGTGACACCGCGACATCGGGCAGATGCGCAGTCAGTTGATCGGCCATGTCGGCGCTGGGCTCGACCGCTGTCACGGCATGACCGAGATCGACGATCTGCGCGGTCAGCTTGCCGGTGCCTGCTCCGATGTCGACGACGCGCAGCGGCTCCGTCGACCCGACCAGCCATCGCACCGCGTCGATCGGGTATGACGGCCGCAACCTGTCGTACCTCGCGCCTCCGACTTGAAACGCCCTGCCCAGCCGCTGCCGCTCGTCTGCATCACGTGCCATGGCAAAGACGCTAGACCTCCACTCAGGTATGCCGACCGCAGGGCTGATGCGACATCGCGCCGTATCGTCGGCCCGGTGAAACAGTTCAGCGGCACATGCTGGGAGCCGGGCGACGTCATCCTCACTCGCGAGATCCACCGGGACGCGGTTTGGATGGCCACGTGCGAGTACGTCGTGGAAGACACCGGCGATCGCCTCGTCACGTTCATTCCGCCCGGGGCCGAATTCGGCTTCCCCGACGGCCACCCCCTCGGTGAACATCCGTGGAAGTCACGGGGCGCTCAGCGCTGGACCGGTCACGGAAAGCTCACGATCGCCCGCTTCGGCCAGCCGTGGCAGGTCAGTGTCTTCTGGCATGGCGACAATCGTGAGCTCGAGTGCTGGTACATCGACATGATCCGCCCGATCCAACGGTTCAGCGGTGGAATCGACGGCACCGATCAGGAACTCGACCTGGTCATTGCTCCGGACGGCACGATCGAGGAGAAGGATGTCACCGAGTTCGAACAGGAAGTGCTCGACGGGCGCTTCACCGATGCCGAAGCCGCGACACTCCGAGCCGACTTCGCTCGAGTCAAGAATCTGGTCGAACGAGACGGGGTTCCAGCCGAATCCCACTGGGCCACATGGGAACCGCCCAACAACTGGGACCCGCTCGACCTACCCACCGACTGGGCGCAATTCGCACCACTGAGCACCTGGTGATCGACGGCTAAACACTGCAGGCTGCGACGGTGGCGACATACACAGCCGTGCTGATAAAAGCGACCTCACTGTCCCTGCCGCCCGACCCGACACGTGCGAAGAACTCCTCCTTCACCCGGCGCTGCACTGCCGGTGCCTGGGCGAGGTAGGTGCGGCCGACTGTCGCGACACCTCCCGCGACGCCGGACCACAGCGCTCGGGGCGTCGTGTGCCAGACCCACTCGATCTCGCGCGCGGCTGTCACCCGCAGTCCCGCCCCGCGCAACAGACCAGCCAGTCCACCGCAGGAAAGCTCGAAATCCTCGCCCTCAGGTAGCCGCCCGCCCTCAAGCGGAACGACTGCAGCAGCAGCAAAAACGTCAGCCATCAGACCGCCCCATTCAGTGCGCCCTGCTGGCCAGATCGTCGCAACCACCCGGCCACCGGGAGCGGTGATGCGTGCGAGTTCCGTTGCAGCTGAACGTGGTTGGCGCACATGATTGATGACGAAGTTGGCTGTGACCGTCTCGAACGAGCCGTCTGCGAACGGAAGCTGTGGCAGCCTGCCCTGGCACAGCCGGCCAGGCCCCGAACGACTCGCGAGCACCAACGACTCAGCGTCCGCGTCGACTCCGTAGGTGTCGATACCCCGCGCGAGTGCGGTCTCGACGAGACCACCGGTGCCACATCCGACATCGAGCAGCCGTCCGCCGTCCACATCACCGAGGACGTCGTCGATGGTTCCTGCGCACAAACCCGCGAACGACGCACCGTATGCCGCGCCCCACTGGCTCACATCGCCGGCTCGTGTCGAACTGACCGGCATCCGCCAGCGACCACCGCCACACAACGGATCGCCGATGCGGGCAGCGGGTGCTGCGTCATACAGCCCGGACTCGGTCGAGCAAGGTGAGCACACGCTCCATCACCAGCGCGGTCGCGGCCGCGTCGTAGGACGGGAGCGAGGCGTCGGTGAACAGGTGCACGTCGCCGGGATAGACGAACAGCTCCGCGACAGCCACCTCATCGGCCACCTGCCGAGCCGCGTCGATGTCGCCTTCTTCACCAAAGAACGGGTCGTGTTCCGTGCCGTGCACTTGCACCGGCACGCCCTCCGGCCAGCCGTTGCCGAACTCGGTCGGCGGAACAAAAGCCTCGAGCAACACCGCCGCACGAGCGCCCGGCCGCGTCTGAGCAAGCCGCTGCGCAGACATCACGCCGAGCGAAATACCAGCGTAGACAATGTCATTCGGCAGATCGGCCACTGCAGCGTCAGCCCATTGCTCGACGCCTCCCTTGGCCTGCACCGCAGCGAAACCGTCCTCGATCGAGGCGAAGGTCTGCCCGTCGAACAAGTCCGGGGTGTGCACGATGTGCCCGGCCGCGCGCAACGTCCCGGCGAGCGCCTGAACCCCAGGCGTGAGACCTTGGACATGGTGAAAGAGCACGATCTCGAGCCGGCCCGCGGTGGGTGTGGTCGTCATACATCGACTCTAGAGGCGTCATCCGACATCGCGACAGGCTCACGCATCGCCGGCCACCTCGTCCCGACGACGGCGCAGATAGGCGCGTTCGCCAACGTTCCCGGCCAGGTCGATCGCGAGGTCATAAGCAGCGACGGCCTCCTCCCGTCGCGACAACCGGCGCAACAGATCGGCACGTGTCGCGTGGAAGGCGTGGTACGCCGCAAGGGGCTCACCCAGTCCGTCGACGATCCGCAAACCCGCGGCAGCACCGTCGATCTCAGCGATGACGACAGCCCGGTTCAACGCCACGACGGGTGATGGATCAATGAGCACCAACCGGTCGTAGAGCGTCCGGATCTGCGCCCAGTCGGTGTCGTCGACGGACGCGGCCGCAGTGTGAACCGCATTGATCGCCGCCAGCAGCTGGAATCGGCCGGGCGACGGTCCACCCGCCGCAACGGCCGCAATCCGCTCGCGCACCAAGCTCGAGCCCTCGGCGATCAACCCGGCATCCCAGAGGTCGCGATCCTGCTCGGAGAGCGTGACGAGCTCACCGGTCGCTGACACCCGCGCACGGTGGCGCGCATCCGTCAGCAGCATCAACGCCAGCAGCCCCGCGACCTCACCGTCGTCCGGCAGCAGCTCACGCACCAGCCGAGTCAGCCGGATCGCCTCGTCGGTGAGATCGACCCGCAGCGCATCGCCCCCACCACTTGCGAGATAGCCCTCGTTGAAGATCAGGAAAAGCACCGTCATCACCGCCGCGCTGCGATCGGCGATGTCAGCGGCCAGCGGCACCCGGTAGGGAATGTGCGCGGCCTTGATCTTGGCCTTCGCCCGGGTGATCCGCTGGGCCATCGTGGTCTCCTGCACAAGGAACGCCGAGGCGATCTCGGCAACCGACAGACCACCGAGCATCCGCAGCGTCAGAGCGACCCGAGCAGGTATGGCGAGCGCGGGGTGGCAGCAGGTGAAGATCAGCCGCAGCCGATCGTCGGCGACAGGACCGGGCGCCGTCCCAAGCCCGGGCGCCATTTCATCGGACAGCATCGCTGCCTCCCGTTGTTTGGTGTCGCGGTGGGACTCACGGCGCAGTCGGTCCAGCGCCTTGCGCGACGCAACGGTCGTCAGCCACGCCCCCGGATTGACCGGTACGCCGCCGACGGGCCACCGCTCGACGGCAACCGCGAACGCCTCGGCAGCCGCATCCTCGGCGACGTCCAGATCACCGAATCTGCGGGCGAGTCCGGCGACCACCCGGGACCACTCCGCGTGGTGGACCCGGGTGATCGCCTCAGCTACCTGCGTCACTGCCCCATGAGGTCTTCGGCGTCGACGGGCGACATGAACGGCCGCACTTCGACAATTCCACGGCATGCCTTTGAGCCCTGCGCCGCGAGATCGAGCGCTACATCAAGATCAGGTGCCTCGATGATCCAGAAGCCGCCGAGGTGTTCCTTGGCCTCCAGATACGGCCCGTCGTGCAGCACCGGCGCTGCTCCCTGACCGTCCACCGTGGTCGCCGTCGCGACCGGGGCAAGCCCATCGGCGAAGACGAAATAGCCCTTGCGCTCCAGCATGTCGTTGAAGACGCCGGTGTCGGCGAACGCCTGCTCCATGTCCTGCTTGCTCGGGTAGTCGCCGAACTCGCCGCGATCGGCGGGACCATGAACGGACATCAGATACCGGGGCATGACTCAGACCTCCTCAACTGCGCGGCTGCCGCGCTCGGCGATCTCGCTGATGCCGGAAGGGAATCGGTGGATCTCCTGGGGCCAGTCCAGCGCCACGGCGAGACGACCTGCCCAATAGCGCGCGTCGTCGTCGCTCGACACCTCGACGACGCAGAAGCCACCGAGGTGTTCCTTGGATTCGGCGAACGGGCCGTCGGTGAAGACGGGCTGGCCGTCCTGAGCGCGGGCGCTACCGACGATCGTGTCCGCATCAAGTCCGCCGTCGCTGAACACGAAGACCCCCGCCGCCCGCATGTCCTCCAGCACCGCATGGCCGGCGCGCGACTTCGCGTGCAACTGCTCCAGCGTGTGCTCGGGGACCCACTCGTCGTTGAACGCGATGAGGTACTGCGTCATGGCTGCTCCATTTCGGGTCGGTGCGGCGGCTCGTCCGCCGTCATACACCCACACGACGAACGGTACGTCCTGAATACGACATACCTGCCGGATGATTTTCCGAGCGACCACTCGGGCTCGCTGACCGAGCGGCAGGCGTAACGTCCTGTGGTATGACGAAGCTCGGTTACCAGATCCCGAATTTCTCCTACCCCGACACTTCCGCCGAGCGGTTGTTCCCGACCGTGGTGCAACAGGCGAAAGAAGCCGACGCCTCCGGCTTCGACACCGTGCTGGTGATGGACCACTTCTACCAACTGCCGATGCTCGGTGCACCGAGCGAACCCATGCTGGAGTGTTACTCGCTGCTGTCGGCGCTGAGCCAGCACACCGAGCGAGTTCGCCTGTCCGCGTTGGTGACCGGCAACACCTACCGCAACCCGACCCCTGCTCGCCAAGACGGTGACCGCACTCGACGTCGTGTCCGGAGGTCGCGCCCAGCTCGGTATCGGCGCCGGCTGGTTCGAGCTCGAACACGACAGTCTCGGCTACGAATTCGGGACGTTCACAGACCGATTCGAGAAGTTGGAGGAGGCCCTGCAAATCATCCTGCCGATGCTGCGCGGCGAGACCGTGTCGCTGGACGGTGAGCGGTACCACGTCAAGGACGCCGTCAACTCCCCCGCGCCGCTCAGCAAGGTGCCGGTGATGATCGGCGGTGGCGGCGAGCGCAAGACGCTGCGGATGGTCGCGCAGTATGCCGACGAATCCAACCTCATCTGTGCCCGCGAGGACATCGCACGCAAGCTCAAAGCTCTCGACGAACACTGCGAGCGCCTCGGTCGCGACCGGTCGCAGATCACCGTGAGCTATCAGACGAGCGCGTGCATCGCGCCGACCGCGGATGAGGCCGAAGCCGAACTGCGTGCGTATGCCGAGCGCAACCCGAACGCCGCAGCCTCCCGACCGGGCAGCGCGATCGTCGGATCACCGGAGCAGGTCGCCGAGAAGTTCGCCGACCTCATGCAGACCGGCATCGACGGCGTGACCGTGAATGCCCCTGCAAACGGCCACATTCCGGGCCGAGTGCGGTTGCTCGGCGAGACGTTGACGCCGGTCGTTCTGCATGGCTGAGCTCCGCCGGATGTGAGCTCAGAGCCACCGCACGCGGACAGCGGCGCGACCGTCCCCGGCGACACACCGGTGGACGTGAACGCCTGAATCGCCTGCCGTTCAGCGGTACCCGGGCCTACGGTTGGTGCCATGTCCACCGATGAGCGCCCCGGACGGATTGCGGCGACATACGACACGATCGCCACCGACTACGCCGAATCCCTGCGCGACGAGCTCGGCGGGAAACCGCTGGATCGCGCGCTGCTGGCGGCGGTCGTCGAGATGTGCGACCACGGCACGATCGCCGACCTCGGTTGCGGTCCCGGCCACGTGACGCGTCATCTCGCGTCCATCGGAGCCGACGCCCTCGGCATCGACATCTCACCGGCGATGATCGCCATCGCCGAGCACGATGCGCCGGACGTCCGTTTCGAGGTCGCCTCGATGACGGACCTGGCTCTGCCGGACGAATCGCTCGGCGGCGTCGTGATGTTCTACTCGATCATCCATCTGAGTCCGGGCGAGCGAGCCAGGGCGTTCTCGGAGGTCCACCGGGTGCTGCGTTCCGGCGGAATTGCGTTGGTGGCCTTCCACATTCGCAGCGAGGAGTTCGCGCCGGGCGAGACCAACCACATGCACACATGGTTCGGGCACAGCGTCGACATCGACGGCTACTTCCTCGAACCCGAGCAGGTGATCGACGAGATAGCCGATGCCGGACTCGACGTGGTGTCGGTGACGACGCGGCTGCCGCACCCCGGCATCGAGGTCGCCAGCGAGCGCGCCTACGTGCTTGCACAGAAGCCGGGCCCGACCACCGAGCCGTGAGTCAGAAGGCGGAGTCGGCCCAACACCGTCGGTGCCGTCTGACATGCTGCACCGGTGGACCTGACTGAGTGGACTTCACGGCTCGAGATCGTCTCCGCCGGCTACGCCGAGGTGTATGCCGTCAACCGATCGCCGGAGTGGCTGCTACTCAAACTCACCGAGGAGCTCGGCGAACTCAGCCAGGCGTGGCTGGCGAGTTCGGGGCAGGGTCGCAACCGCGACAAAACCCCGGAGCAACTCGAATCCGCGGTCGCGGCAGAGTGCGCCGACGTGGTCGCGATGGCGCTGCTGTTCGCTCGAAACGTCGGCGTCGACATCGGGCAGGCTCTCACCGACAAGTGGTTGCCGTGGGAGGACTACCACCGACAACGTCATGACTCCGGCACGGCCGTCCCTCCGGTGCCCTTGGACGCCAACGCACGGCTGTAGGTGGCCGGCGTAGTGAGACACTGCACCGGACGGCTCACTTCCGAACGAAGGACGAACTCATGCGTGACTGGCCACTGGCAGCGAAGCTGCTGATAGCGCTGCTGGTGCTCGTCGTCGTAGTGCCGCTGATCTTCCGACTGTTCGTCGACGCCATCATCGGACTGGTCGTGGTAGGCATCGTGTTCGTCGGTTACAAGGCGATCACCAGCAGACGGTGACGGGCGGATCGCCCCGTCATACGCAAGGATTCGGTGCATGAGCTTCGACACGATCTCCTACGACGTTGCAGACGGCATCTGCACCATCACCCTCAACCGGCCCGAGCAGCTCAACGCCTTCACCGTGCAGATGGCGAACGAGCTCGTCGAAGCCTTCACCCACGTCAACGACGACGATGCGGCACGCGCGGTTGTCGTGACCGGAGCGGGCCGAGCGTTCTGCGCCGGCATGGATCTCTCGGTCGAGGGCAATGTCTTCGGCCTCGGCACCGACCCGGCACCCACGCTGCAGGACATGCACGAGCGGCTCGACGATCCGCGGATTCTGGAGCGGGTGCGTGACACCGGCGGCCGGGTGAGCCTCGCGATCTATGCCTGCACCAAGCCGGTGATCGGTGCGATCAACGGGCCCGCCGTCGGCATCGGCGCCACCATGACCCTGCCGATGGACATTCGGCTGGCCTCCGAGAAGGCTCGAATCGGCTTCGTATTCGGCCGGATCGGCATCGTGCCGGAGGCGTGCTCGTCGTGGTTCCTGCCGCGGATCGTCGGCATCTCGCGAGCGCTCGAGTGGACGTACACCGCCGACATCCTCACCGTCGACGAGGTGTATGACGCAGGCCTGGTCCGCGCGGTGCACTCCCCCGACGAACTACTGCCCGCGGCGTACACCTTGGCGCACCGGTTCGTCGACGGGCACTCACCGGTCGGTGTTGCACTGACCCGACAGATGATGTGGCGCAACAGCGCTCAGCCGCACCCGGTCGAAGCGCACCGGGTCGACTCACTGGCGATGTACTACACCAGCTTCGGTGATGGCGTCGAGGGCGTGGCAGCGTTCAACGAGAAGCGCGACGCCGACTTCGGCAGCCTGGTCTCGCGCGACATGCCGCCGTTCTATCCCTGGCAGGACTGACGTCGCCCGTCACCGGCGGTACGGCGACGGAGAACGCTCGGATTTGGGTGAAGCTGGCTTGGATGTCGATTACTTCCGCTCAGGTGCGCGGTACCCGTAAGTAAGGGTCATCTCAACCACGTGCAGGTGATGGAAGTGGCGGGTGAGAAATAGCGGGTGCCGCCAGCCGCCACATCGGCGGGTGCCGGCGCATCGCTGCGTCGGCGCCTGTCGATGTGGCGGTGTCCGGGTGGCCGTCGAGCGGCACCAAGACGCCAGAGTGAGCTCAGTGCGCGGAGGTCAGGGTCTGCTCCTCCACAGCCGCCTCTTCGCGCGACTGCTCGATGTAGTGGTCGACCCGGTCGCTGGGCAGTCGCACGTAGTACGCCCAGGCCATGATGATCGCGCTGAACACGAAGGTCACGGGGAAAGCGGAGCCGAAGTGCAGCACGCCCTTGCCACCGCTGTAGTCACCCAGCCACGAGATGAGCGCCAGCCCACCGAGCCACGGGATGTACCACGTGCCGGACTTCCAATCCCATTGCGGCTGCTGGCCTTTGGCCGCGTTGACCGCAACCATGACGCCGAGCAGGACGACACCCAGGAGCACCGCGAGGAACAACTTCTCGTTGGTCTGCCAGCCCGTCCAGTAGACGATGAGGTTGGCCGACCAGAAGGCAAGAAAGGCGATGACGGGACCACCCGGCAGCCGGAAAGGCCGCTCGTGGTCGGGCAACTGCTTGCGGAAGTTCACCAGCACCAGCGGGCCGGATCCGAACGACAGGACGGTCGCCGAGGTGATGAAGCCGACAAGCTGCTGCCAGCTCGGGAACGGCAAGAAGAGCACGAGTCCGACCACGAACGCCAGCAGCATGCTCACCAGTGGCACACCGTTGCTGGTGGTCCGTGCCAGTGCCGAAGGCGCATTGCCGTTCCGGGCCATCGCGTAGGAGATGCGCGAGGTGACAGTGGTGTAGATCAGGCCGGTGTCTGCCGGGGACACGATCGCGTCGATGTAAAGCAGGGTCGCCAGCCAGCCCATGCCCAGCACAGTCGCGATCGCCGCGAGTGGGCCGAAGTCGTCGGTGAAGCTGACGTTGTGCCATCCCTTGGCGATGTCGCCGTGGCTCACCGCACCCACGAAGGCAACCTGCAGCAGGACGTAGATCAGCGCCGTCAGCAGCACGGAGCCGATCACTGCGAAGGGCACATTGCGCCGCGGGTTGTCGGTCTCGCCGGCCAACTCGATGCCCTGCCGGAAACCGAGGAAGGAGAACACGATTCCCGAGGTGGCGATCGCGGTGAAAACACCGTGCATCCCCATCGGTGCGAAGCCATGGGAGTGGAAGTTTCCGGTGTCGAAGTGCGCGATGAGGAAGGCCACGATCACGATCGTGATGATGCCGAGCTTCCACCAGACGAGGACGTTGTTGATCCGCGCGAACCAGCGGACGCCGAAATAGTTGATGACCACGAAAACTGCCATCGCGATCACCGCGACCACCAGGCCCAGCCCGGTGAGCGTGTGCACCGTGGATCCGTCGACCGTCTTGGCGGTCGTGAAGTCCGCGTATTTCGTGGCATAGGTCAACGCGCCCTCGACCTCGATTGGCGCGACCGACATACATGCCACCCAGGTGATCCACCCGGTCATGTAGCTGGCGAATGATCCGAACCCGATGTGCGGAAAGCGAACGACACCGCCGGAGAGCGGAAACATCGTGCCCAACTCGGCGTAACACAGGCCGATGAGCAGAATCATCACGCCGCCCAGGGCCCACGAGATGATCGCCGCAGGACCGGCGGTCTGCGCGGCGTTCATCGCCCCGAACAGCCAGCCGGATCCGATGATCGATCCGACACCGGCAAACAGCAGGCCGATCCGGCCGACGTGCCGGTTCAGTTGCGGACTGGACTCTTTGCCTGATGACGGGCTGGCTCCGGACGGAGCACTGTCGGTATCTGAACTCATTGGGTGTTCCTCCTCAAGGCGATGCTGCTGCTGCCGGGATGCGACGGGCTCCCGTGATTCACTGCGGCCTCATCGACGGTACTGACAACTGCTGCGGCGATGCGGCGAAATTCTCCTGTGAATTTGTTTCCGTCCGCCATAATTGCAGTCAGCAACGATAGGCACGCACCGCGTAACATCTCCAGACATGAGTCACTCGGCGACCCAGCCTGAACGCGCTGACGATGACAGCGACAACCTGGTCACGGCGCTGCTGACCGCATCCCGCGTGCTGGTCGGTGTGTCCGCCCGTTCCCTGGCCGAGGTCGCCGAATCGCTGACCATGACGCAGTTCCGGCTGCTGGTCGTGCTGACCAACGAGGGCACCGTCCGGCTCAACCAGCTTGCGGGCAGCCTGGGCGTCAACGCGTCCACGGCACTGCGCACGGTGGACCGTCTGGTGGCGGCCGACCTGGTCAGCCGAACCGAGAACCCCAACGATCGCCGCGAGGTGCAACTCGCGGCGACTGACGCGGGTTACCGGATCGTCGAACGCGCGACGGATCTGCGCCGGGCCGAGATCGCCCGCATCGTGGAGGCGATGCCGGTCAGCCGTCGTCGCGAAATCGTCAAGGCACTGCTGGCGTTCAACGACGCCGCCGACGAACCCGCTGCCACGAACGCATCGCCCGACTGGTGATCGGGCAGCGCCGGCCCGCAACCGGTTTGCCTTCTGTCACTCCGCTGTGCGGGATCGCCGTCTGGCCCGGAAGAATTCGGTCAGCATCGCTGCGCACTCCTGCTCGCGCACTCCGCCCACCGCGGTCAGCCGATGCGGACTGCTGTTGTCGTGTATGACGTCCCACGCGCTTCCGCAGGCACCCGCCTTCGCGTCCCAGGCACCGAACACGATGTGCGCGATGCGCGACTGCATGATCGCTCCGGCGCACATGAGGCAGGGCTCGAGGGTGACCACGAGAGTGCAGCCGTCCAGCCGGTAATGACCCAATGTCGTTGCCGCTGAACGGATTGCGACGATCTCGGCATGCGCGAGCGGGTCGACGTCAGCAACCCGTCGATTCGGGCCCACGCCCAGGACCCCGCCGCCGCTGTCAAGGATCACCGCGCCGACCGGCACGTCGCGCGTCGACAGTGCCAGCTGCGCCTGCTCGATCGCTTCACCCATCCAAGCGTCATACAAGGTCGGAGTCGGCTCGGTCACGACTAGAGTTTGCGGCATGCGCGTCGAGCTGGCCAAACACCCGTTGATCGCCCACAAGCTGACCTACCTGCGCGACAAGCGCACAGACAGTCCCACGTTCCGCCGACTCGCCGAAGAGCTCGTGACGCTGCTGGCCTACGAGGCCACTCGTGAGGTGCGGGTCGAACCGTTCGACATCGAGACTCCGGTCGCGCCGACCACCGGTATCAAGCTGTCCTCTCCCAAACCGCTCGTGGTGCCGATCCTGCGGGCGGGTCTCGGCATGCTCGAAGGCATGGTGCGCCTGTTGCCGAGTGCCGAGGTCGGCTTCCTCGGGATGCAGCGCAACGAAGAGACCCTTGAGGCCATCACCTACGCCAACCGGCTGCCGGACGATCTGTCCGGGCGACAGTGCTACGTGCTCGACCCGATGCTCGCGACCGGCGGCACCCTGGCGATGTCGATCCGCTATCTGGTCGAGCGCGGCGCCGACGACATCACCGCCGTCACATTGCTGTCGGCACCCGAGGGCATCGCCGCTCTCGAAAAGGCGCTCGGCGATGTGCAGGTGCCGATCACGCTGGTCACCGGGGCCATCGACGAGCGTCTCAACGAGAACGGCTACATCGTGCCGGGGCTCGGCGACGCCGGCGACCGGCTCTACGGCCTGGTCTGACCGCGTCGGCTGTCAGGGCTCAGCCGCCGTTGACTCGATCGTCGGCGGGCCAGTCGTCGCCCCAGCGGACATCGCGTGCCGTTCGGTATGCCACACCGGCCTTCTTCGTCACGATCTGACGGCCCGCGGAGCCGTCCGGTCTGCACAACTGCAACTCCACCAGGCCCTTGCGCTTCATCGGATGACGTATGACGCGGGAGCCGTCTGCGGCATACAAATCGGTCGAACCGTCAACAACTGCAACGACATACGAGAACTTCTCATCCTCGTGTCCCAAATCACCACCCTTGAGCCGTCGATGCATCGCCGACCGTTCGACGCGTGCGCTGAAGTGGCACCAGTCGGGCGCAGCGATCGGGCACGCGAGCTGGTGCGGGCATGGCGTGACAACGCGTAATCCGGCCTCCAACAACAGAGCTCGCGCGGCGAGCACCCTTCGGTGCCCGTCTGGCGTGCCCGGTTCGACGATCACCACGCCGCGAGTTGCCGCCCTGATCGCACTCAGCACGATCGATGAGCGGTCGGCGTCACGCAACTCCGAGAGCACGTACGAGATCGTGACCAGATCGGCCGCCGGCACCGGCGAACCCGCCTGCCACGTGCGGAACTCCACGCTGCCGGGCTCTGCCGACCGCAGCCGACGACCCAGCGCCATTGCCTCGCCCGCCTGGTCGAGCACGGTGACCGACGCGTCCGGCCATTCCTCCGCCGCAGCCCACGCCATGGCTCCCGTGCCGCCACCGAGGTCGACCACCGAAGTGACCTCCCCGATGCGAGAAGCACTGTGCCACAACACATTCCGACATGCGGCCAGCGTCGCAGGCATGCGGTAGTTGGCATAGGCGAGCACATCCATCGCGGATGCCAGAATCGGTGCGGACGCCGCCCCGCCGGCACGATACCGGCCGATCAGCCGATCGACCGATACGACCAATGAGGCACTGGAGACTCCGGCCGTCTCGGCGTCAAGAGCATCACGCAACCGCAGATCGGGCGTTCGTTGCACACTGTCACTGCTGATGGCGCACTACCTCGATCATTGCTGTGATGACTGCTCGGCGCCGCCATCGTAGTGCGAGTGCCCGCCCGGCCGCGCCGGACGACTAACCTTCAGGGTCGAAGCGGGCCGCCGATCCGGCGGCAGTCGACAGCAGGAGTGGAATTTCGTATGACGGTCCGTCCCATCACGGTCATCGGGCACAAGGCGTTGCATCAGCCGACCAAGAAGGTCCGCGAGATCACGCCCGAGATTCGCACGCTCGTCGCCGACATGTTCGACACACTCGACGCCGCCAACGGTGCCGGCCTCGCCGCGAACCAGGTCGGAGTGCGCCTGCGCATCTTCGTCTACGACTGCGCCGACGAGACCGAGGTCGAACAGCGCGGCGTCGTCATCAACCCGATCCTGGAGAAGGGTGTCGTGCCGCCCGGCGACCCCGATCCTGAAGGCGGCATCGAGGGCTGCCTGTCCGTGCCAGGTGAATACTTCCCGACCGCTCGCGCGTCGTGGGCACGGGTCACCGGCACCGATCTCGACGGCAACGAGGTCGTCGTCGAGGCCCACGGCGGCACCCTGGCACGGTGCCTGCAGCACGAGACCGATCATCTGGACGGCAAGCTGTATGTCGAGCGACTCACCCCGCGTTATCGCACCGCTGCCCGGGAGGCGATGAAGTCGCGCGGCTGGCAGGCGCAGCACATCACCAAGTGGAATCCAGAGACCCAGGAAGCCGAGAAGGTCTGATCCGCGGAGCGACCGCGACACCGCACGGCGACGGTCGGCTGCGGCATACCTGCCGTCTCGTAGGCTGACCGGCATGCGCGCCGAACCCATCGCACAACCGCACGCCTTCCACGCCGAAGGGCCGATCTGGTGGCCGGAATGGGCGATGCAGGGCCCTGGCGAGTTGAAGTACGTCGACATGATGAACGGCGACGTGCTGACCGTTCGCGGCGAAAACGTCGAGCGGGTGCACGTCGGCAAGGTGGCCGCGGCGCTGCGGCCGCGCGGCAAGGGTGGCGCGATCGTCGCCGTCGAGCGCGGTTTCGCACTGTCGGAACGCAATGACCTGTCGGATCTGCAGACGATGCAACCGATGTGGAGCGACGAGTCAGTGCGCTTCAACGACGGCGGCTGCGACCCGGCCGGCAACTTCTTCTGCGGCACGATGGCCTACGACCAGCACGAAGGCGGCGCGTCGATGTACCGCCTGACCACGGACGGCATGGCCACCCAGGTCTTCTCGAATGTCACCATCTCCAACGGCATCGGCTGGTCACCCGAGGGTGGGACGGCGTATTACAACGACACCCCGACCCGGATGATCCAGGCGTTCGACTGGTCGCCCGACGGCGGCCTGACCGACCCGCGCCCGTGGGTCACCCTCGGCGATGAGGTGGCCGGAAATCCGGACGGCCTCTGGGTCGACCAAGAGGGCGGCGTCTGGATTGCGCTGTATGGCGGTGGCTGTGTGCACCGCTACCTCGACGGAAAGCTGTCGGAGGTTGTCGAGGTGCCCGGCGTCAGCAATGTCACGGCGTGCACCTTCGGTGGTGACGACCTGCAGACGCTGTTCATCACGACCACTCGCGAGAACATCCCGGATGGCGAACAGCCTTTGGCCGGAGCAGTTTTCAGCGCCCGCCCTGGTGTCGGCGGGATGCCGGTCGCGCCGTTCGGAGCGTGAGCGTGAAGGTCGATTTCATGTCTGCGCCGATGCTCCGCTAAAGTATGTCGTCGTTGCCCGCGCAAGCGAGCGGCACGCACCCGTAGCTCAACGGATAGAGCATCTGACTACGGATCAGAAGGTTTGGGGTTCGAATCCCTACGGGTGCACTCTGTGTTGAGACAGAATACGAAAGCCTTCCACCCACGGGTGGGAGGCTTTCGTGGTTCTCGGTCCCGTGACGTGGGCGGCCGCGACCTCTTGGCCTGCAGCGGTCCACCCGACTACGCGCTCGGGCCCGGGGCGATCGGCGGCTTCCGGTATGCGGCGACGATCTGCACGTCGAGGTCGAAACCCACGGAGCGGTACAGCCGGCCCGCCGGATTCGTCGAACCGGTGACGATGACCCACTCGCGCGCGCCGCGCTCGTGCGCCCAGCGCGCCGCCACTCCGAGCAGATGCCCGGCAAGGCCCTGCTGTCGGAAAGCCTCCCGGGTCCCCACCGACTGATAGCGCGCTGTCCCGCCCAGATCGACGATGCCGAGGTCGGCGGCGAGTTCTCCGCCGCCGGCGAAGGCTCCGAAAAAGGCTGCACGGCCCGACTCCGACAGCGCCCGGCGCGACGCCATCTGAGCGCGCACGAATCGCTCGTGCTCGTGCTGGTCGAACTCCCCCGAGCGAGCGTTGTCGGCCAGCTCTGCGGCGACCTGCGCCTCCCAGCCGGCAGACGTCGTCAACTGCCGCACGGCATATCCTGCAGGCAGCGGGCGCTGCTCCGGCAGACGACGGGTGGCGAGCACGTCGTCGGTCGACACCTCCATGCCGTATGCCGCCCACGCGTCGCGCGCCGGCAACGCCGGCAGACCGAAAGCACGATGGGCAGCATGGGGAAAAGCCTTGTCGAACAACGAGATCCAGCGCGCTGCATCATCGACGTCGCCGCTGGTGATGTGCAGGTAGTTGCCCCAGTGGAAGTCCGGATTCTGTGGCGACCGGATCACCAGGTGATCGCCTCGATGCTCGATCGTCGAGCCCTGCAGTGCAAGGATCTGCAGATCCGTGCGCGGCCCCGCCGCGAGCGTGTGGACGACCGGCGGCAGCGATGTGGTCACCGCTGGAAATCTAGCTGACGGAGTCCTCCGGCATACGTGACGAACCATTCGAGCCGACGTAGCGTTGAAACCCATAACTCCACCCACGGTCGCCGACCAGGAGCCCGTGCGCAGTGGAGGTCATCCCGATGAACGGAGCCCAGCATGGCTGACAGCGAGCAGATCAAGAGGCAGGCGACCGAGGCGGCGAAGCAGGCGAAAGAGAAGGCCGGCCAGCTGGCGCACGACAACCAGGACAAGGTGTCGAGCACGATCGACAAGCTCGCGGGGCTGTTCAACGACAAGACGTCGGGCAAATACGCAGACAAGGTCGAGAAGGCGCAGGAGGCCGCCCACAAGAACGTCGACAAGCTGGCCCAACAACGCCCCGAGAAGGAGTGAGGTTAGCCTTATTTCATGGCCAAGACTCGAGTAGCGCGCAATGTCCACGTCCTCCGCAGTGAGCGACTCACGCGCGATCTGATCCGGGTCTTCGTCACGGGTGACGATCTGGCGACGCTGCCGGAGCTCACCCAGACCGACCATTACGTGAAGCTGCTGTTCCCGCCGCAGGGAGCCGACTACACCTGGCCGTTCGATCCCGAGCAGATCCGCGAGGACCACCCGCGGGAGCAGTGGCCGGTCACCCGCACCTACACGATCCGGTCGTTCGACCCGCAGACGCGCGAGCTCGCGATCGACTTCGTGGTGCACGGCGACAGCGGCCTGGCCGGGCCGTGGGCGGCAGCCGCCGAGCCGGGCGACCCCATCGCCTTCTTCGGTCCCGGTGGTGGCTGGGCTCCGGACCCGGCCGCCGACGTGCACCTGCTCGTGGGCGACGAGGCCGCCGCCCCGGCGATCGCGGCCGCCCTTGACGCCTTGCCGCTCGATGCCCGCACGGAGGTATTCGTCGAGGTCGCCGACTCCACCACGCACGTCCCGCTGCGCACCGGCCCCCATACCCACGTCACCTGGGTGCACCGGGACGAGCACGGCGGCACGTATGGCGAGCCGCTCGCCGCCGCGGTGCGCGCCGCCGGGCTGCCCGAAGGCGATGTGCGCGCGTTCGTGCACGGCAATGCTGCCCTCGTGAAGGACCTGCGCCGGTTCCTGTTCGTCGAGTGCGGCCTGCCGCGCGACCAGGTGTCGATCTCCGGCTACTGGCGCACCGACCAGACCGAGGACGCCTGGCAGGCCGGCAAGCGCGAGTTCGTGCAGCAGATGGAGTCCGACGAGGCACAGCTTCTCGCCCGGGCGTCCGACTGAGCGGTATGCCGTAGAACCATCGGACGCAGGCACCGCCCGGTCAGGAAGTCCTGATGGGTCCCCGTCATGCTTGAAAGCCCGCGCAGTGCGCGCTCCCCTCTGACGGCTTCGGTGATGGCGGCCGGGCCTCATGGTGCGGACGTCCTCCCGCTGGCCTCACCTGTCTCGCCGGTCCCATGCCGGTGGTCGAGATGTCGATCCGTTCCGTTTCGCGCGGCGATACTCGTAAGTAACGGTCATCTCGGCCAGCCGCCGCCGGTCGCCGGCCAGCCGCCGCCGGTCGCCGGCCAGCCGCCGCCGGTCGCCGGCCAGCCGCCGCCGGTCGCCGCCCAGCTGCCGCCACCGGTCAGCTGCCGACACACGTCAGCTCGACACAACACCGCCCGGCCAGAATCCTGACCGGGCGGTGTTGTGTCCGAGTCACGTCATCCGGTCGTCGAATCCGCGCGCCGTTCACCGAATGCGGTCTCCACGACATGTTTGGCGCCATCCATCGCCAGCACCGAGAGCCGGTCCCCCGCCTCGATGCGCTCGTCCGCGGCAGGGATCACGAACCCGCGACCGCGCATGATCGACAACACCACCACCTGCGTCGGCAGGCCCAACTCACGCAATCGTCGGCCGACGGCGGCGCTGTGCTGCGCGACCTGCACATCGACGACCTTGCCCTCGTGACCCACCGCGGCGATCTCGCGCACCGACCGCTGCATGGTCTGCTGCCAGCCACGCACGATCTCGGCAGCGGAGATGATCCCGGTGACCTTGGAGTGGTCGTCGAGCACGGTCAACCACCCACCGCTGGTGCCGGGGAGTGCATCCAGCGCCGCATCCAGCCCCGCGTCCCAGGGCAGTGTCATCGCCTGACCGTTCGCGATCCGCCCGACCGGCGCCGACATACGGGTCGGTTCGACGTCCGCCAGATCGCGCACCTGCACCGCTCCGAGGAAT
Source organism: Rudaeicoccus suwonensis (assembly GCF_007829035.1). Classification (NCBI taxonomy): domain Bacteria; kingdom Bacillati; phylum Actinomycetota; class Actinomycetes; order Micrococcales; family Dermacoccaceae; genus Rudaeicoccus; species Rudaeicoccus suwonensis. The sequence goes on along the minus strand of NZ_VIVQ01000001.1, from coordinate 207,391 downwards.
TCGCCACCGTCGTTGACAACCGGTGCTCCCGGGACGTGCGCCGTGCGCATCTGTTCGAGAGCGTCCTGTGCCGTGGTGGCCGCGGGGAGCACCACACGAGGTGGCTTCGCCAGCTCGCCCACCGGCAACACCTTGTCGGCCGGCAGACCGAACCCGAATCGGTGTGCGGGCGAGTCGGAGCGTCGCATCAGCTGGCTGCGGTAGATCGTCATCGATCCGACGACCAAGCAGGAGAACGCGATTGCGACCATCGACGGTGGCAGCACAGCAATGCTGCCGGTCATCTCGGCGACCATCAGGATCACCGAAATCTGCGCGTGCGCGATCGCACCGAAGCACGCCGCCATACCGACGATGACGAAGGATGTCTGCAGGTTGGCGCCGACCCCGAACGGGTGGATCGCTCGCCACAGCAGTGCCCCACTCGCACCTCCGATAACCATCCCCGGCCCGAAGATGCCGCCGGAGCCTCCGGACCCGATCGTCATACCGGTCGCGAGAATCTTGGCGAAGGGCAACGCGATCACCAGCCAGAGCGGCATCGTCAAGAAGACGGTGGTGATGATCTGACCCTGCAGGGCACCGTAACCCGTGCCGAGCGCACCGGGGACGGCCAAGCCGATGAAACCGACGAGCACACCAGCGATGGCGGGTTTCACCGCACGCGGCATCTTCATCCGGTTCCAGAAGTCGGTCAACCCATAGAACGACCAGGTGTAGAGCTTGCCGAAGAGACCAGCAACAATGCCGACGAGGGCGAAAAGCACCAACTGCCAAGGGTGTCCGGTGTTGACGTGCAGGTTGTTGCCAAAGACCGGGGTGAAGCCGCCGGTCGCGCTGCAGAAGATGCCGTAGCCGACGGCGGTCGCCACCACACTCGGGATCAGGGCGTCGATCTCGACGTCCTCGGTATAGAGCAACTCGACCCCGAGGAAGGCTCCGCCGAGCGGCGCCTTGAAGATTGCACCGATGCCGGAGGCGATTCCGGCTGCGACGCAGATGCGGGCGTCCTTCGGTGTCAGGTTGAGCACTCGCGCCATCACCGATCCGAAGCCGGCCGAGATCTGGGCGGTCGGGCCCTCGCGGCCACCGGAACCACCACTGGCGATCGTGACGATGCTGGCAACGAGTTTGACGATGATGACGCGCGGACGCACCGACTTCGGCCCGCTGTGCACGGCCTTGATCGCCGAATCGGTGCCGTGCCCCTCCGCCTCCGGTGCCCACGTGAAGACGATCAGGCCGGAGACGAGCCCGCCGGCGCCGACCAGCAACGGAATCGCCCACGGCCGACTGAACCCGCTGTGGTCGTGGTAGCCACCCTCGCCCGAGGTCGACGCGGGCTTGAACCCGCCGATATCGGTGAGCAGGAAGTGCGTGCCCCAGGTCAGGCCGTAATAGAACAGGATTGCCCCGAGACCGGCGACCACGCCGATGATCGCGCCCAGGATCAGCCATTTGCGCAGGTATGGCGCAGAACGCACTCCCGACAGGGTGCGCCTGGTCCAACCACGCAGCATCGCGGATTCGGCCTCTGCTGCGATCACTGATCCTCCATCTCAGGTTCGGGAGGCTCAATTATTGCACACTGCAATAGTTGCCGCTTCTCGATCTCAGCGGATCTTCAGTGACCTCCGAGAGAGGCCTGGAAGCTCTCGACGGTGGTGATGTACCCGGCGCGGTCGTACACACTCTTGGCCCCCGTGTTCGGGCCCCACACGTTCAGGTCGAGATATTCGTGCCCGCTGGTGCGGACCTCGCGCGCCCCAGCGGCGAGGATGGCTGTGGCATATCCGCGCCGACGGAATTGCTCGCCCACCTCGATGTCGTAGATGAAGCCGCGGTCCGCTTTCAGCGCCACCCACAGGATCCCGACCTCGTGTCCGCCGTCGTATGCCGACCACACCAGTTGTCCAGGTGTCTGGAGCCCTCCGGGCAGTAGCTGCTCGAAGGATTCGACGGCATTGGCATGGGCGGACTCTGCTGTTGCAAAAGCGCCGGCAGCAAGAATCTCGGCGGCGTAGTGCTCGACGCTGTGTTCGATGAACTCGCGGAACCGCGGCGGGGTCATCGGACGCAGGTCGACGTGGGCGACGGCCTCGATCGCGTCGTCGACGCGCGACTGCATGCCAGTCGCGATCAGCGTCGGATGACTTGTGTCAACCAGTGCCGCCATCACGTCGTCGCCACGAAACGCCGTGAACGACAACGCCTTCCAGCGGTCGGCGTAGGCAGACTGCAGCAGGCGCCATACGTGCGGCACCGCCGCTGGATCGATCCGCAGACTCATCAATCGCCCGGTGGATGGATCGTCATGCACCGCCGCGACCCAGACGGATCCGACGACATCGTTGTCGTCGCAGACCTGCCAGACCTCGTGGGCAGCGGCCAGGACACCGTCCACAACCGCCTGGTCCAGCAGTTGGCCGGCACGTGCCTCGGCGTCCTCGCGACCATATGTGTTCGCTGCCGTCTGCACGTTCACCAAGTGGTCATGCGTTGCGCTTCGCCAGGAGGCAAGCTCGTCAGTGGGAAGAGGCCGCAGCAGCATCGTCATACGGCTGGTATACCAGCGGTCAAGCGTGCGCCTGACGGGTCTCGCCGGTCATCGACTCCAGTTCGTGGCCGGCTGTCTCCGGGATCTTGCTACGGACGAAGAAGAACGAGATGACGGCGAAGGCCGCGTAGATGCCGTACATGTAGCCCAGACCGATCCGGTCGGACAGCCAGGGGAAGGACACCGACACCAGGAAGTTGCACAGCCAGTTGCTGACCGTGCCGATCGCCAGTGCGTAGGAACGCTGGGTGTTGGGGAACATCTCGCCGAGCAGCACCCACACGATCGGCCCCCACGTCGCGGCGAAGAAGATGACGAAGAGGTTCGCCCCGATGAGTGCGACGATGCCCCAGGCATGCGGGAGCGTCACGTCACCATGCACCTTGTGCGCGGTGAAGAAGGCAGCCGACGCCAGGCCGAGACCCACCGTCATACCGACCGATCCGACGAGCAGCAGCAGCCGGCGACCGAACCGGTCCACCCACAGGATCGCAACGAAGGTGAACGCGACGTTGATGACTGAGGTGATCACCGACGTCTTGAACGAGTCGCTCTCGGAGAAACCAACCGACTTCCAGAGCGTGGTCGAGTAATAGAAGATCGCGTTGATACCGACCAGTTGCTGCAGCCCGGCCAGGATGATTCCGACCCACACGAGTGGTCGCAGTCCCAGTCGCGGACCGGCGATGTCGGCGAAACTGGTGCGGTCCTCCTGGCCGATGGACTCGCGGATCTCACCGACCTTGGCCTCGGGGTCGCGCTCGCCCATGTCAGCAAGCACCAACTGCGCCTCGTGGGTGTCGCCGACGCGCACGAGATAGCGAGGCGACTCAGGCAGCACGAACGACAGCGCGCCGTACACCACCGCGGGCACGACACCGACGAGGAACATCCAGCGCCACGCGGTCATCCCCCACCACGCGGCTTTGGAAGCGTCACCGGCGGTGTTGGCGATGACCGCATCCGAGAGCAGTGCTGCGAAAATGCCGATGGTGATTGCCAACTGGTGCACCGAGGTGAGTGCACCGCGCATGCGAGCGGGTGCGATCTCGGAGATGTATGCCGGAGAGATCACCGACGCGACGCCGATGCCCATGCCGCCGATCACCCGCCAGAGCATCAGATCCCAGACGCTGAAGGCGAAGCACGCGCCGATCGATGACGCACCGAACATGACGGCTCCGACGAGCATCACCTTCTTGCGGCCGATGCGGTCGGCGAGTTGACCGGCATACCAAGCGCCCACAGCACAGCCGAGCAGTGCGATGGCGACCGTGAAGCCCTTCACGAAGGGGTTCAGCTCGAAGCCGCTGCCGATGGCGTCGACAGCTCCGTTGATGACCGCCGAGTCGAATCCGAACAAGAACGCACCAACGGCGGCCGACACGCTTGCGGCGATTACCTTGCCGTTGCTGTTGTTCGTTCTCGGCGTACCTCCAGCAGCATTCGCGGACATGTTGCATCCTCCCTAGACGCAGACCGAAGCAAGCTCAGCCCCCGAGGAGCCTGTTTCACCCTAGGTGCGCGCGCCGCTCGGTAGCGCTGGGCGTTCCTGGCAAAAACGTGACTCCCTCGCGAGATCAACTCGCGAGCCGCGCACGACCCCGCCGATGGACCCGCTTGACCCGCACCGATGGCCAAGTGCCGCACTCGACCGAGCTGTCCCCATCCCGATGTCATGAATAGTTGACACATCTCAGCAAGTCAGGATAACTTGACGCGTATGAACGACGATGTGGAACTGACAGAGGCAGCCGCCAGCACCGATCCGGCCCGAGGACTCGCCGCCGTGCGCGCACTACGTGCGCTCGCCGACCGGCTCGAAGACGTCCAGGTGGGCAACGCCCGCGAACAGGGCTGGAGCTGGCAAGCCATCGCCGACGTACTTCAGGTCAGTCGCCAGGCCGTTCATCAGAAGCACGCCCGATGAATGTCACCGGGCCAACGAATCTTCAAGGAGCACAACATGTTCAACCGATCTGACACAGAGATCAAGATCGCCTTCATGCAGGCGATGACCGAGCGGTCCGAACTCGGCCACGAGCAACTCGGACCCGACCACATCCTGCTGGGCCTGCTCACCAACGTGCGCGGCTCGGCCTTCAAGGTCCTGTCTCGCCATGGCATCACGTATGACGATGCCCGCGTGATCGTCGCCGACCGCCATCAGGACGACGAGGGAGCCACCGAGACACCGACCGACACGTCAAGCAACCTTGATGAAGACCGGGAGGCGTTACGCGCCATCGGCATCGATCTGGACAAGGTCCGGGCAGCAGTGCGCGAGACCTTCGGGCATGACCTCGCCGACGGGTGGGGCGAGCGCCGCGGCCCGTCGGGGCGCGGTCGAACTCGCGGCCGTGATCGAGACCGCGGCGAGCGCGGCGCCGGCGAGCGGGAACGAGGCGAGCGCGGCGGCCGTCGTCGCGGACCGCGCGACGAGGGCGATGACCGTCGTCACCGCGGACCGCACCACGAACACTGCCGCCACGACCACGGTGACGAACACCGTCATGACGAAGACGCCTCCGGCGGCCACCCCCGTGACGACCGGGGACATGACGGCCCCTGGCGTGGTGGTCCGCACCGTCGCGGCGCGGCCGAGGATCGCGAAAGCTTCGGGCCGGGCGCCGAATTCGGGCCGTTCGGGGAGTTTTTCGGCGGACCTCGCGGCCGAGGCAGCCGCGGACCGCAGAGCCGACGGTTCCGGGGCTTCGGCAATCTCACGCCGAGCCTTCGCCAGCTGCAGCGCGAACTCTTCGGCGGTCTGCGCGCGCAGGCGATAGCTGCACGCGAGGAAGGCCGTCGACCCACCGGACTGACGGCCGGCCACCTGCTGGCCGCGATCATCGATGTCGAGGATCCGGTGGTCGAAGCCGTTCTGGCGACCGCCGACGACCCCCAGGCAATGCGACGAGACATCGCCGAGCTTGCCGGGCAGCAGCCCACCACCTGACTGACCCGAGACTCGATGTTCGACGGTGGGGCGTCATGACCGCCCCACCGTCGGACATCGCGGCAAGCCCTCCGGGCATCTCCGGCCAACTGCATTAGCCTGCGAAGCGGATCGGCCCCACCGACGACTTGCCGACGGGGCATGTCGCGCCTGAAAGATGACCGATGCTCGGATTACCGGACACCATCACGACCTGCCTGTTCGATCTCGACGGTGTGCTGACCGACACCGCGAGCGTGCACCGCGCCGCATGGAAGAAAACCTTCGATGCTTACCTGAAAGCCAAAGATGGCAACGACTTTCAGGAGTTCACCGACAAGGACTACAACGACTTCGTCGACGGCAAACCACGCCAGGACGGCGTCCGCGACTTCTTGGAATCCCGCGACATACACCTGCCGGACGGCGACCCCGACGACCCGGCGGAGGCCGCCACCGTCTGGGGTCTCGGCAACCGCAAGAACGAGCAGGTGCAGCACGCGATCGAACACGACGGCGTCACGGTGTATGACGGCAGCCGTCGCTACCTGCAGGCCGCACAGGAGGCCGGTCTGCGTCGCTTCGTGGTGTCGTCCAGCGCCAACACCGAGAAGGTGCTCGAGGTGACCGGGCTGGCGACATACATCGAGGGACGGGTCGACGGCGTGACACTCACGCAGCAGCATCTGAAGGGAAAGCCGGCACCCGATTCGTTCCTCGCCGGTGCACGGCTTGCGGGAGTGTCGCCAAGCCAGGCCGTCGTCTTCGAAGACGCGACCTCCGGGGTCGCCGCAGGACGTGCCGGCCACTTCGGCTACGTCGTGGGCGTCGACCGAGTGGACCACGCAAAGGACCTCATGGATCACGGCGCCGACATCGTTGTGCGCGATCTGGCCGACCTTCTCGCACCACGAAAGTCCAACGATGGCAATGCATGACACCAAGAGCGAGTTCGTTGTCGAACCGTGGCAGGTCCGCGAGATCGGGATGCATCCCGGCAACCTCGCCCAGTCCGAATCGGTCTTCGCCCTGGCCAACGGTCACATCGGCATCCGCGGGAATCTCGACGAGGGCGACCCCAGCGGTCTGCCCGGCACCTACCTCAACTCCTTTTTCGAGCAGCGTCCACTGCCGTATGCCGAGGCCGGTTACGGCTATCCGGAGGAAGGCCAGACCGTCGTCAACGTGACCAACGGCAAGCTGATCCGGCTGCTGGTCGACGACCAGCCGCTGGATCTGCGATACGGCGTGGTCCGCCATCACGAGCGCACTCTCGACATGCGCACCGGACTGCTGCACCGCGAGTTGGTCTGGGAGACCACGTCCGGTCGGCAGGTGCGCGTGCGCTCGACCCGGTTGGTGTCCTTCACCCAGCGCGCGATCCTCGCGATCGACTACTCGGTCGAGGCGATCGACCACCCGGTGCGCATCGTGATCCAGTCCGAACTCGTTGCGAATGAAGAACTTCCGGTCACGTCCAAGGACCCCCGCGTTGCTGCCGCGCTGAAGGATCCGCTCGTGGCCGAGGAGCATGCCGCCAGCAACAGCAGAGCCCTGCTGATCCACCGCACACGAGCGAGCGGGCTGCGGATGGCAGCGGCCTGCGACCACGTGCTGCACCGCTCCGACGTCGACAGCCACACGTACGTCGAGCCGGACTGGTCACGCACGACGATCGGCACCCAGCTCAAGCCTGGCGAGTCTGTCGGTTTCACCAAATTCGTTGCGTACGGCTGGAGTTCACGGCGCACGCTGCCTGCGCTGCGCGACCAGGTCGACGCCGCGCTGTCGTCGGCGCTGCACACCGGTTGGGACGCCATCGTCGAGGAACAGCGCACGTATGTCGACGAGTTCTGGGACGGTGCCGACGTCGAGGTCGACGGCGATCCGGTCGTGCAGCAGGCGGTCCGGTTCGGACTCTGGCACGTGCTGCAGGCCGGCGCCCGCGCCGAGGGGCGCGCCATACCTGCCAAGGGGCTGACCGGCCCCGGGTATGACGGGCACGCGTTCTGGGACAGCGAGATGTATGTCCTGCCGGTGCTGACCTCCACCGCGCCGAACGCCGCACGTGATGCGCTTCGCTGGCGGCAGTCGATCGCCACTCTCGCCGCCGAGCGTGCAAAAACCTTGAAGCGTAAAGGGATCGCGTTCCCGTGGCGGACCATCGCCGGCCAGGAGTGCTCGGCGTACTGGCCGGCCGGGTCCGCCGCCTTCCACATCAACGCCGACATCGCGGTGGCCGCGGCGCGATACGTCTTCTGGACAGCCGACGACGAGTTCGACCGGACCACGGCGCTACCGCTGCTGGTCGAGACGGCACGCCTGTGGGCCGACCTGGGCTACCACGGCGACGACGGGCACTTCCACATCGACGGCGTGACCGGGCCCGATGAGTACAGCGCGATCGCCGACGACAACGTCTACACGAACCTCATGGCTGCCCGGAACCTCCGATATGCCGCCGATGCCACCGAACGCTGGCCCGATGCGGCGGCGAAACTGCACGTCACCGAAGCCGAGGTCGCCGACTGGCGGGCCGCCTGCGAGACGATGGCGGTGCCCTTCGACGACAGACGCAACGTGCATCAGCAGGACTGCGGCTACACCGACCACGACGTGTGGGACTTCGTCGAGACCAACACCTCCGATTCCTACCCGCTGTTGTTGCACTACCCGTATTTCGACATCTACCGCAAGCAGGTCGTCAAGCAGGCCGACCTGATCCTGGCGATGCATTGGTGCGGCGACGAATTCACCCCGGAGCAGAAAGCACGCGCCTTCGAGTACTACGAGGCGATCACCTGCCGCGACTCGTCGTTGTCCGCCTGCACCCAGGCGGTGCTCGCGGCCGAAGTCGGGCACGTCGAGCTCGCGCACGACTACCTCACCGAGGCCGCACTGATGGATCTGCGCGATCTCGAGCACAACACCAAGGACGGTGTCCACGTCGCCTCACTCGCGGGCGCGTGGCTGGCACTGGTGTGCGGGCTCGGCGGAATGCGCGACCACCACGGGCAGCTGAGCTTCGCCCCGGCGCTGCCGAAGGGCATCAGTCGCCTGGCGTTCAACCTGCGGTGGCGCGAGTGCAAGATCCGGATCGACGTCACGCACGAACGCACGACCTACCAGTTGGAGGACGGGAGCGACTCCTACATCGAACTCAAGCACCATGGTGAGCAGTTCGTGCTGCACGTCGACAAGGGCGTCTCGTTCCCGGCCCACACCCCGCAACCCCTGACTCCCCGGCCAAAGCCGCCGGTCGGACGCGCTCCGATCAAGGCCGGCTCACTGGACTGAACCCGACGCGCGCAAACTGGTGCATGAGGTCAGCAATGACCGAGTGCTGATGTGCGCGTACCTGCCGGCCACGTGCCGAGCGTTCGTTGAGCGCGCTCGCGCACACTGCACGACATCGACATACACGCTGTCGGTGGCCGGTGGGTCGCCGACCATCTCAGGAGGCAGACCGGGTGAGTCAGTTGTTGCAGGGGAAGGTCGCAGTCGTCACCGGCGGCGCGAACGGCATCGGACACGCGATCGCGCAGACCTTCGTCGCCCATGGCGCCAAGGTCGTGATCGCCGACCTCGACACCGCGGCCGCCCAGCAGACCGCGGCCGAGCTCGACGGCGAGGCGATCGGAATCGGCTGTGACGTCACGTCGTTGGATCAGGTCGAGACTGCATGTGAGAGGGCGGTTGCGACATACGGCTCGCTGGATGTCTTCGTCAACAACGCAGGCATCACCCGCGACGCGACCATGCGGAACATGACCGAGGACGACTTCGACCTCGTGATGCAGGTGCACCTGCGCGGCACGTGGAACGGCACGCGTTCGGCCGCAGCGATCATGCGCGAGCAGGGCCACGGCTCCATCGTCAACGTGTCGTCGATATCTGGCAAGGTCGGCTTCATCGGCCAGACCAACTACTCGGCCGCCAAGGCCGGCATCGTCGGCCTCACCAAGGCCGCGGCCAAGGAGGTCGCCTTCAAGGGCGTGCGGGTCAATGCCGTGCAGCCCGGCCTGATCCGCACCGCGATGACCGAGGCGATGCCGCAGAAGGCCTGGGACCAGAAGATGGCCGAGATCCCGATGGGTCGCGCAGGTGAGCCGGGCGAGGTCGCGTCCGTGGTGCTCTTCCTCGCCAGCGAGATGTCGTCATACATGACGGGGACCGTCCTTGAGATCACCGGCGGACGGTTGATGTGAGCCGAACGAATCAGGAGGCAGCAGCATGACCGGATCCGAGAAAACCCGCGTCGAGCACGACTCGATGGGTGAGGTGCGCGTGCCGGCAGAGGCGAAGTGGCGCGCACAGACCCAGCGCGCGGTCGAGAACTTCCCGATCTCGGGGCGACCCATCGACCCCGCACTCATCGCTGCGCTCGCGCTGATCAAGGGCGCCTCCGCCCGGGAGCGCGCCGAACGCGGCGACCTTGACCAGGCGAAGGCGGAGGCCATCTCGGCCGCAGCCGCATCAGTCGCCGACGGGTCGTGGAACGGGGAGTTCCCCATCGACGTCTTCCAGACCGGCAGTGGCACCTCGTCGAACATGAACGCCAACGAGGTGATCGCCACCCTCGCCCAGGATGCGTCGGGTGAACCGGTTCATCCCAACGACGACGTCAACGATCCGTTTTCCTCCAATGACCAGTTCCCGGCTGCGATCCACATCGCTGCTGTGCAATCGGTCACCCGCGACCTGATCCCGGCGCTGACTCATCTGGCAAAAGCGTTGTCCGACAAGCAGGTCGGGTTCTCCGAGGTGGTGAAATCCGGACGCACCCACCTCATGGACGCCACGCCGGTCACCCTCGGCCAGGAGTTCGGTGGGTATGCCGCGCAGGTCCGCTTCGGCGTCGACCGGCTGGAGTCGGTGCTGCCCAGAGTCGGCTCGCTGCCGCTGGGCGGCACTGCTGTCGGCACCGGCATCAATGCACCGGCCGGCCTGGCTGCCGCGGTGATCGCGCGACTCGCCGACGAGCTCGGACTGCCGCTGACCGAGGCGACGAATCACTTCGAGGCGCAAGGCGCGCGTGACTCGCTCGTGGAACTGTCGGGTGTACTGCGGACGTTGGCGGTCGGGCTGACCAAGATCGCCAACGACATCCGCTGGATGGGGTCCGGCCCGCGCACGGGGCTGACGGAGATCTTCTTACCCGATCTGCAGCCAGGTAGTTCGATCATGCCTGGAAAGGTCAATCCCGTTTTGGCAGAAGCTGTGTGCCAGGTCTGCGCTCAAGTTGTCGGCAATGACGCAGCCGTGGCGTGGGGTGGCGCTGCCGGCAATTTCGAGCTCAACGTGATGTTGCCGGTGATCGCGCGCAACCTGCTGGAGTCGATCGCCCTGCTGTCGAAGGTCTCGGTGCTCTTCGCCGATCGGTGCGTTTCGGGCATCACCGCCGACGTCGACCGCTGCCGCGAGTTCGCCGAATCTTCCCCCTCGATCGTCACACCGCTCAACCATTACGTCGGGTATGACGAAGCCGCTGCCATCGCCAAGCAATCCTTGAAGGAACGCAAGACGATCCGGGAGGTCGTCATACAGCGCGGTCACGTGCCCGACCGGATCAGCGAGGCCGACCTCGATCGTGTCCTCGATGTGTTGTCGATGACTCGCCCCGCCAGCGACTGAACTCTTGCCGGCTACACCTGTTCAGACGGCGCCGCCGCTCAAGAGCGAACGCACCGCTAGTGCCTCAATCCTCGCGAACGAGATCTGCTGATCACCAGCAGATTGGACGGGATTTCTGGTGCCGTGTCTCCGGGACGTCCGGACACTCGATCGTCCGTACGCCCCGGGGTCGCGGCGTGTTCATCAGGTCCTACCGGCGGCTCAGCGGCCGGTGCCGTTGACGAAGCGACCGGTGCCGTTCACGCCACGACCGGTGCCGTTGACGTCGCGACCGGTGCCATTCACGAAACGACCAGTGCCGTTGACGAAGCGGCCAGTGCCGTTCACATCCCGGCCGGTGCCGTTGACGAAGCGACCGGTGCCGTTGACGCCGGCGAAGACAGTGTTCTGGTTGGTGCGCATGATGTTCTCCCTGTGTGAGTGTGTTTGAGTAGTCAACCGCAAAATCTTGACAACTGTCAGGATGCCCTATGTGGGCCCGTCAGCGGCCAGTACCGTTCACAAATCGACCGGTGCCGTTCACGCCACGACCGGTGCCGTTGACGTCGCGACCGGTGCCATTCACGAAACGACCAGTGCCGTTGACGAAGCGGCCAGTGCCGTTCACATCCCGGCCGGTGCCGTTGACGAAGCGACCGGTGCCGTTGACGCCTGCGAAGACAGTGTTCTGGTTGGTGCGCATGATGTTCTCCCTGTGTGAGTGCGTTTGAGTAGTCAACCGCAAAATCTTGACAACTGTCAGAATGCCCTATGTGGGCCCGTCAGCGGCCAGTACCGTTCACAAATCGACCGGTGCCGTTCACGCCACGACCGGTGCCGTTGGCATCGCGACCGGTGCCATTCACGAAACGACCAGTGCCGTTCACGAAGCGGCCAGTGCCGTTCACATCCCGGCCGGTGCCGTTGACGAAGCGACCGGTGCCGTTGACGCCGGCGAAGACAGTGTTCTGGTTGGTGCGCATGATGTTCTCCTTGTGTGTTTTAAGTGATCGAAAGCCCCGACCCCCGACAGTCCTGAGGGCTTTCAGTGCCCAGGATATGAAGAAAATTCGACACTCGTCAGTAAGCTTTGAAGATCATGAGTGACGATTCCGAGTTGACCCCCGAGCCGACCAGGGACGTCCTGCGCGTCATGGCCAACCCGTTCCGAGCTCGCGCGTACGACGCTTTGCTCATCTTCGGCGACATGACAGCCAGGAAACTCGCCACTTTGACGAGCATCAGCGAAGCCAGCTTGAACCTTCACATGCGCGAGTTGCAAAGGATCTCTTTTGTCGCCCCGCTAAATCCGGATGCGCCTGTGCGCCAACGGATTTGGCACGCGGTGCCCGGTGGTGTGCGGCTCGGCGAACTGAGCGAGACCGAGGACTACACGCCCGAAGCCCGCGCGTGGCTGCGCTCGACCCTGCAGGCCGAGAGCCAGGTGCTGCAGGAATGGATCGATCGCGCCCGTGAGTGGCCCACCGAGTGGCGCCGGGCCGTCGAACGCTACGACTACGTGATGACCGCGCTCACCGTCGAACAACTGACCCAGTTGTCCGCAGATCTGAACGCCGTCGGCCAGAAATGGTTGTCCATCTCCAAACAGCAGGACGCCGAAGGCCGTGAGGACACCCGCGCGGCCTTCGTCGTAACGCACGCAGTGCCTTACCCCGTCGCCTTCGACGACGCGGCTTCATGACGTCCTCGAACGGTGAGTGGTCAGTTCCTCAGGTCGTTCGGCAAGGCACCTATCGGTGGTTCACGCTCGCTTACTTTCTGGACGAGCTGTGCAACGCCGTCTGGCTGGTGACGCTGGGGTGGATCATCGCCGGCACCCACTCCGACTGGGCCTCAGCCGGGATTCTGCTGGCAACGGGAGTGCCACTCGCGTTCGTTCTCATCCTGTGTAGCAACTGGGTCGATCGGCATACATCGCGCAAGGTCGCCTTGATCACCCTGGCCCTGCGGGCCGTGGTGATGATCGCCTGGATCGTCGTGGTTCACACAGGAGCCGCACCGTTCGCCACGGTCGCTGCCATCGGGGCGCTCATCGGTGTGATCTCCGGGGTCCACGAGCCGGCCATGACGACCTACCCCATCGCGTTGCTACCGGCCGACGGCCAGGCCTCGGCTGTCGTCGTCGAGCGCGGAACGCAGCGGTTGTCGCAGGCGGTCGGTGGCATCGTGGCGGGTTATCTGCTGGGCCAGGGCGGCATTTCAGCCCCCGCGGTCGCCGGTGCCGTCGCTGTAGTCGTCGCACTGGGGATCTTGTTCCAGCTCAGTCACATCGCGACGCCGCAGACCGATGCATCCAACCTCGCCACCCACGCCGCATCGTCCGATTCCACGACCTCCGAAGCGCTGCCAGATCCGGCACCCGCAGTCTCTGCTGTCGCAAGCTCGTCCGACGCGGCGCCGGTCCGGCGGATCAAGGGCGGCTTCGACTTCGTCCGCGCGCATCCGGTGCTGTCGCGCACGCTCTTCGTCCAGGCAGCGATCACCGTCGCGATGGCGGTGGTTCTGCTCGTCACGCTGCCCTTCCGCGCCCGGCAGGACGGCTGGAGCGGACAGCAGTACGGCGCAACGATCACGGCATTCGGCATCGGTATGACGATCGCGACACTGGTGGGCTTCGCACTTCAGTCGCGCCCCGAACGCACCCGGCTGGTGCTGGCCTGCGCGATGGCCACCGTCAGCGGACTGTGCGTTGTGACGCTGGGCGTCGTGTCGAACTGGACGACAGATCTCGTCGTCATGGCTGCGCTCGGACTGAGCCTCGGACCGGCCGGACCGTTCCTCAGCGGCTACCTGCGGTCCGTGACCGCCAAGGCGGACGACGAGGGCGGAGAAGCCATCAGCGGACGGGTCACGGCCGTGATGATTCTGGCGACCGACGCGCTCGAACCGCTCGGATTCGTCGTCGGCATCGCATTGGCAGCCTTTTGTCCGGTCGCCGTGCCCACCGTGCTCATGGGCGGCGCGTGCACGCTAGTCGCGCTCTGGGCCCTCGGTCATGTCGTCCACGCGCCGCTGCAACGCCCAGTGGGAACTGAGCGCGCGGTATAGCGACCCGTCGTCGTCCGGCTCACAGAACCATCGCACGTCGGTGCCCAGGACCTTGCCCAGTCCCGCGAGCGTGGCGGTGGTCGGATTCTTGATCGTTCCGTTGAACAACTTGTAGATCGACTTCTCGCCTGTCTCCACGCCGATGGCGCGTAGACCGTCACGAACCTGAGCTGCGTTCATCCGCGCTTCATCGGCTGCGAGCAGAAGGCGCTCGGTGAAGTCAGGAACGCGGAGCGGCTCAACGTCACTCATGCTAGTACCTTATCAGATACTCAAATTTACCAAACAATTACTTCATCGGGGAGAAAACCTTGCCGAACCCGTGGTCTACTAAAGCCGTCCGAGTTCACAAGTATCACTTCGGATACATGGGGAGGAGTTCGGCAAGCAGTAGCTGACGGTGAGGGTCGCGTGTCCCCAACCGACAGCTCGTGCCGAAAGAGTTGCGGCGGAGGAGTTTCTGTTCTCCTCCGCCGCAACCATCCTCCGAGTCATCGCATAGCAACAGCCCCCGCAGCGGCCCAGCCGTCGTTGTGCGGCCGGGCACAGGTGACGCCGCCCACCGCCCGGACTCAGGGATTCGCCGCCAGGAAGATGAATGCGGCAAGCAACACCAGATGTATGCCGCCTTGGAGTCGCGTCGCGCGACCGGGCACCACCGTCAGGACCCCCACAACGGCGGTGATGGCGAGGAGAACCAGCTGGGTCGGCCCCAGCCCGAGGTGCAGGTCGGTCGGCAGCCAGATCGACGCGAGTGCGATCGCCGGGATGGTCAGGCCGATGGACGCCATCGCCGATCCGAGACCGAGGTTCAGGCTGATCTGCACCCGGTCACGTCGTGCGGCTTTCACTGCGGCGAGGGTCTCGGGCAACAGCACCAACAGCGCGATGATGACACCGACGAAAGCGTGCGGCAGGCCGAGGGATTCGACGCCCTTCTCGATCGGCTTGGACTCGACCTTCGCCAGTGCGACAACGGCGACCAACGAGATCAGCAGCAACACCAACGCCAACGTGGCCTCGCGCCCGGACGGAGGCATGGCGTGCTCTCCGTCGTCCTCCTGGGTGAGCGGGTCGTCCGCGCTCGCAGCTGCCTGCTCCACGCCCTCCTGGCCACTATTCGCCCTCGCCAGGGGCCGGTAGTCGGCCCGGTCGACCGGCAGAAAAAAGTCTCGGTGGCGAACCGTCTGCGTGACCACGAACAAGCCGTACAGGCACAACGACGCGATCGCCGCGAACGTCAACTGCGATCCGGAGTACTCCGGCCCGGAGACGCTCGAGGTGAACGACGGCAGCACGAGGCACACAGCGGCCAGCGTGATCACGCAGGCCAGGGCAGCTCCCGTGCCCTCGGCGTTGAAGGTGACGGTGTGATGCCGCATCGCGCCGACGAACAACGAGATGCCGACGATGCCGTTGCACGTGATCATCACAGCGGCGAACACCGTGTCCCGTGCAAGCGTGGATGCCTCGGAACCACCAGAGACCATCAGCGTCACGATGAGTGCGACCTCGATGACGGTCACCGCGACAGCGAGCACCAACGATCCGAGCGGCTCGCCCACACGGTGCGCCACGACCTCGGCGTGGTGCACCGCAGCGAGCACCGCAGCGGCGAGGAGCACCGCGACGATGACGATCCAGATCGTCCCGAGACTGCGCCCCCACGTGAACGGAAGCGGTACGAGTGCCACGATCGGCGCGATCGTGGTCCACCTGGTCCAGGTGGACTGTGCCGAATCCGGTGTGCTCATCACGTCATTCTTCCTGTTCACGGTCACGGCCGGTCACCGCGGGAGGGCTCAACTTCGTCATACAGCTCGGACAGTCGGGCCGACGCGAGGCCGCGCCGTGCGGTTCGCGCCCGCACTCCTGACGGTCGCCGACCGGGCCTGCACGTCTCGGCCTGTTCGGTTTTGTCGCCCGGATCGGCGCCACGGCGCCTCACCTCAACAACTGTCACCACCAAACGCACAAACCCCACAGTTTGTGTGACTTGGATCACAATTCCGATCCGGCCGCAGCACTGGGGGACTGTGTGGCACGGCGTACGTTCGCAAGCAGTCGCCCGCCATACAGCGCTCGACACGCCTTTTCCGCGCCCGCGTTCCGGGCCACACCTTCAGGACGGATCCACCCGATGACCACAGACACACCCGCCGCAACCGCCACTGGTGGCACAACTCACGCCGCACTCGCCGCCTGGGTCGACGAGGTCGCCGCCCTGACGACGCCCGACCGCGTCCAGTGGATCACCGGATCGCCGCAGGAGTGGACCGAGGTCACCGACAAGCTCGTCGCCGCGGGCACGTTCACCAGGCTCAACGAGCAGACCCACCCGAACAGTTTCTACGCCGCGTCCGACCCCACCGACGTCGCACGCGTGGAGGACCGCACGTTCATCTGCTCGGTCGACGAGAAGGACTGCGGGCCGACCAACAACTGGATGGCGCCGGACGAGATGAAGGCCATCATGACCGACCTCTACCGAGGCTGCATGACCGGACGCACGATGTACGTCATACCGTTCGTGATGGGGCACCTGAACGCCGAAAAGCCGATGTTCGGCGTCGAGATCACCGACAGCGAGTATGTCGTCGCGTCGATGCGTGTGATGGCCCGTTGCGGCTCGAAGGTGCTCGACCGCATCGAGGAGCTCGGCGAGTCCGCGCGCTACGTGCCGGCGTTGCACTCGCTGGGCGCGCCGCTGCAGCCGGGTGAGAAGGACGTCGCCTGGCCGTGCAACCAGACGAAGTACATCGTGCAGTTCCCCGAAGAGCGCACGATCTGGTCGTACGGCTCGGGATACGGCGGCAATGCGCTGCTCGGCAAGAAGTGCTACTCGCTGCGCATCGCCTCGGCGATGGCCCGTGACGAGGGCTGGCTGGCCGAGCACATGCTCATCCTCAAGCTCATCTCGCCCGAGCAGCAGACCTACTACGTCGCGGCCGCCTTCCCCAGCGCCTGCGGCAAGACCAATCTGGCGATGCTCGAGCCGACCATCCCCGGCTGGCGGGTCGAAACGCTGGGTGACGACATCGCCTGGATGCGCTTCGGCGACGACGGCCGGCTGTATGCGGTCAATCCCGAGTTCGGCTTGTTCGGAGTCGCGCCCGGCACCAACGAGAAGACCAACCCCAACGCCATCCGCACTCTCGCCAAGGGCAACTCGGTGTACACCAATGTCGCACTCACCGACGACGGCGGCGTCTGGTGGGAGGGCCTGGAGAACGAGCCGCAACACGCGACGTCCTGGAAGGGCGAGGACTGGACGCCTGACTCCGGCGAGCTGTCGTCGCACCCGAATTCGCGCTACTGCACCCCGATCGACCAGTGCCCGATCCTGGCCGACGAGTATGACGATCCGCGTGGTGTGCCGATCTCGGCGATCCTGTTCGGTGGTCGCCGCAAGACCACCGTGCCACTCGTCACCGAGGCCCGCGACTGGGTGCACGGCACGTTCATGGGCGCCACGTTGTCCTCCGAGACGACTGCTGCGGCGGTCGGTCAGGTTGGCGTCGTGCGCCGCGACCCCATGGCGATGCTGCCGTTCATCGGTTACAACGCCGGCGACTACTTCGGGCACTGGATCAACGTCGGCAAGGACGCCGACGCCAGCAAGCTGCCCAAGATCTTCTACGTCAACTGGTTCCGTCGCGACGAGGACGGCGGGTTCCTGTGGCCGGGCTTCGGCGAGAACTCCCGCGTGCTGAAGTGGGTCATCGAGCGCATCGAGGGCAAGGCCGCTGCCGTCGAGACACCGATCGGCCACGTCCCCACTCCCGAGTCGCTCGACATCGACGGTCTCGACATGACGCCCGAGCAGGTCGAGGCCGCCCTGCGCGTCGACCCGCAGGAATGGCGCGCCGAGATCCCGCAGATCGAAGAATGGTTCGCCAAGTTCGGCGACGCCCTGCCGACGCAGTTGCAGGTCGAGCTGGATGGGTTGAAAGCTCGCCTCGGCGACTAGATCGTTCGCCTTGCCGGGCCCGGGAACGCCGCAGCGGCGCCCCGGGCCCGGTGCCACGCCGTCGGCCAAAGCCCGTCGGGGCCAATGCCATTCGGGGCCGGCGGTACCGCGTGCAGTGCCGTTCCGGGGCAGCCGACACCACCAGCCAGCACGTCCGGCGCGTAGCGTGGCGACATGGTCCCGACATACGTGCTCAACGACTCGAACACTCTGCCCGCCGTCGGATTCGGAACGTACCCGTTGCGCGGCGAGGACGGCATCGTCGCCATCACCAGTGCGATTCAAGCCGGTTACCGGCTGCTCGACACGGCGGTGAACTACGAGAACGAAACCGAGGTCGGTGAGGCGTTGCGCCGTTCCGGCGTGCCGCGGGACGACGTGCAGATCCAGTCCAAGATCCCCGGGCGTGACCACGGGTATGACGAGGCACTGGCGTCGATCCGCGGGTCGCTCGATCGGCTCGGCCTGGAGTATCTGGATGTTCAGCTGATCCATTGGCCGAACCCGAGTGTGGACCGCTTCGTCGAGACCTGGCGTGCATTGGTCACCGCCCGAAACGACGGGCTGGTCCGCTCGATCGGTGTCTCGAACTTCACGGACGAATTCCTGCGACGCATCATTGACGACAGCGGTGTGACGCCGACGGTCAACCAGATCGAGCTGCACCCGTATTTCCCACAGGAGGAGATGCGAAAAGTTCATGCGGAGCTGGGGATTCAGACACAAGCGTGGAGCCCGATGGGCAAGCGGCAGGCTCCCTTCGACGAACCGCCGGTCGCTGAGGCTGCGCGTGCTCACGGCGTCACGCCGGGACAGGTGATCCTGCGGTGGCATCACCAGCTCGGGTCGTTGCCACTGCCGAAGTCGGCGACCCCCGAACGCCAGAGCGCTAATCTCGACATCTTTGAATTTGAGCTGACTGCAACGGAGTTGAAGGCCATCACCGCTCTCGGCCGACCCGACGGGCGGCTGTTCGGTGGCGACCCGCTGACCCACGAGGAGATGTGAGCGGGTGCATTTCTACCGGCCCTCGGAAGGCCATCGGCTGCCGCACGATCCGTTCAACTCGATCATCGCGCCGCGGCCGATCGGGTGGATCGGCAGCCACGACGCAAACGGTCGACGAAACCTCGCGCCATACTCGTTCTTCACGGCGCTGAACTACCGGCCTCCGCTCATCGGCTTCTCCAGCAACGGCTGGAAGGGCAGCGTGGCCAACTGCGAGGCCACCGGCGAGTTCACCTGGAATCTCGTCACCCGCGGTCTCGCGGAACAGATGAATGCGACGTCGACGACGGCCGACGTCGATGAGTTCGAGGCGTCCGGGCTCGAGGAGGCGGCATCGCAGGTCGTCGGCGCGCCGCGGGTTGCGGCGTCGCCGGTGAACTTCGAGTGCCGGGTGGCGCAGATCGTGCAACTCACCGATGTCGCGGGAGACGCTGTCGGATCCTGGTTCGTCGTCGGTGAGGTCGTCGGGGTGCACATCGATGAATCTCTTCTGGTGGAAGGCATATTCGATACCGCAGCGGCCGACCCCGCCATGCGGGCCGGAGGGCCCACGGCATACTTCGGGATCTCGGCCGACCAGCGTTTCGACCTCACCCGACCGAAGTAGCCAACTCCTCGCGTTAGTCCTTGAGTCGGTGTCCGCTTCGCTGGGCCCGCACGAGCGACAGACCACTTCAGTTTTCAACGACACGTGATCACGTGACCACGAGGGCGCACCGACACCCTCATGTGCTCGGTGACATCGGGGCCGACCTGGGGTCCACCTACCTACCAGCACGGGGACGCAGCCTCTCCAACACCAGCATCCCGCTTGGCGTGATCGTCCTACAACGAAAAAGCTCGGACACCCGAGCACAGCGCTCCACGTGTGCGCGCGTTGTATCACCGCGTCGACGACGGCCGGAAGGCCTGACTCGCCACCGTGTGGATAACTCGCTCTCGCAGTTCACGCTGTGGATAGCAGTGCTCGAAAATACCTGAAAACAAATGGCATTCGTGCTCCTCGCCTCTTGTATTTGACTCGAACGTTTGTTCTAATAGACGTAGTCGCACACCAAGGAAAGGAGACCGGACATGACCATCGACCACGTCCCGTCATTGCCGGAAACTCCCCTGCCAGCGTCAGCCGCGGATGCCGCACCAGCAGCCCCAGGTACGGCTGGTGATCTTCTCGCGTCAGCGCAAGCGTTCCTGCAGTCGCTGGATGCGTGGCCGGCGGCGATGCACCACCTCGGCGATGCCGATCTGAGCGCGCTGGCGGCGGTGATGCTGCACCTGAGCCGCCGCGCCGAGACCATCACGGCAGTCGCCACCATCGACGCAGCCGAGCGGGGCACGATCGCCCAATCGACTGCTGCGTCGATCACACACTAGGTCCGTGCACTCACCCCGGCATCAATCGTCACCAAGCCCGCGCGATCGCCGAACTCGCCGGCGCCGCACGGGACAACCGCAACAGTGCGATCACCACAGCCGTGCGTGAGGGTGCCGTGTCCGTCACGACAGCAGCGACCGCGCTGCGCGAAGCCGCCAAGATCACGCCACTGTTCCCCACCGTCGAACGCTCGCAGATCCACTCCTGGTACCTCGCCCTGGACGACCCGACACCCCACACATTGCGCACGCTCACCCGGCGCGTCATCGCCGCATTCGGTGAACACACCCTCTCCGACGACGAAGACCATCACCAGCAGGTCGAAACCCTGACCTGGCAAGAACTTCCCACCGGCATGATCCGACTCATCGCTGACCTGTCACCAGCACACGCAGCGATCGTCAAAGAAGCCCTCACCACCACCAGCGCACCACACCCGACACCCGACACGGCCTCTTCCCCACCCGCTCCGGCGACATCATCGACCCCACCACCGCCAGACAACTCGCCTGCGACGCCGACCTGATCCCCGTCGTCCTCGGCAGCAGATCCGAACCACTAAACGTCGGACGCCACAAACGCCTAGTCACCGCAGGCCTGCGCACCGCCGTCATCATCCGCGACCGCCACTGCACCTTCCCCGGCTGCGACCGACCACCCCAGTGGTGCCACGCCCACCACATCCACCCCTGGTGGGCCGGCGGACACACCACCCTCACCAACACCGCACTCCTATGCCCCCGCCACCACACCATCGTCCACCGCGACAACCTCACCGCCCACGCCACCAACCACACCGTCACCTGGGACCTCACCCCCGGCCGAATGACACACCACATCACCCACCCCCGCGCCGCGTAACCAATTGACGCCGCAAGCGAGCTCGACCTCATCAATCGCAATTCACCGCCGCACGGCCTGACCAATTCACGTTCGTTGCAGCCCCCAGGTTTGGTCTCGTCTGCCGGCCTGGTCAAAGGTTCGCCCAGCATCCGACGCAGGCCACGCGCCCGACAGGTGGACAGTGTCGGCAAGCCGCGTCCCACGCTGCATGGACATTCGATCATCCGATCGCCAGGCTGGACGGATGCGCTCACTCACTGTTTCCACGGCGGTGGAGCGCATCAGCGAACTGCTCTCATCTGCGGCTCCGGCTCAGCCAGCGCTTGGTCAGTCTCAGCCTCATGGGCACGCGCCTGCTCACGTCGCGCACGAGTTGCCAACACCGTTTCGGCGCATGATCATCGGTCTGACGGGACCTCCGGGATCCGGCAAATCGACTCTGGCGCAACACCTTTCGGACGCCTCAAACCGAGTCGGCATCGCAACGGTGGTCGTACCGATGGACGGCTTCCACTTGGCCCAGGCACGTCTCGACGAGCGCGGGCTCGCATCGGTGAAAGGCGCACCGGAGACCTTCGACGCCGACGGATACGTCGCGCTTCTGCACCGGCTGCGACAACCCGCCGTGCCCCTCAGCGAGGATCAGTTCAATGGCGATTTCCCGAAAACGCCTTATCCACAGCGTTTTTCGCGTCGTGATAAGCAAAGTGTCGCGGCTAGATCGATCTGGGCTCCGGCGTTCGACAGATCACTCGAGGAGCCGATCGCCGGCGCAATCGAGATCCCTCCTGGCGCCGAACTGATCATCACCGAGGGCAACTACCTGCTGCATCCCGACGAACCGTGGCGTCAGGTGCGCGGACTGCTCGACCAGGTCTGGTTTGTCGATCTGCCTTCGGACGTCCGACGCGCCAGACTGACGGCGCGCCACGAGCGTTTCGGTCGCACACCCGAAGATGCGCGAGCACACGCCCTGGGCAGTGATGAACGAAACGCCCTACTCATCAACGAGACTCGCGATCTCGCCGACGCGCTGTTGATCGAAGATCACGGGTAACTCAACTGCGACACGCAGCCCTCCACGACGCAACCCGTGATCTCCGAATTGCGCTCATATCAGCACCAACAGGCGATGCGATCCGCGAAGGCCGTTACATCGCATGGATTGTGCCGCCGGCACAGCGGATTTGCTGGCGCCGGAACCGGCTGCCGCCATCGCGCCGTGCATAAGGTGGAACTTCCGATCAGGCGAATTTCTGATCAGAACGTTCATCGCGATCAGCACGTCCATCGAAAGGTAACCATGGCCTCCCCGACATACTCCGTTCCTGGGCTCTCCCGGCGCGACAACGATCGTGTCGTCGACCTGCTGCAAGCTCGCCTCGCGTGCTACAACGACCTGCATCTGACGCTGAAGCACGTGCACTGGAACGTCGTGGGCCGCAACTTCATCGGAGTCCACGAGATGATCGACCCTCAGGTCGACCTCGTCCGCGGGTATGCCGACGAAGTGGCCGAGCGCATCGCCGCCATGGGCGCAGCACCGGGAGGTCGCGCCAGCGACATCATCGCCCTGCGCGACTGGGACGACTACTCCCTCGGCCGAAGCACCGCCATCGCCCACCTCGCGGCGCTCAACAAGGTGTATGACGGAGTCGTCGAGACCAACCGCTCCGTGATCGAAGAGCTCGGCGATCTCGATCCCATCAGTGAGGACATGATGATCGGCCACACCGGCCAACTTGAGAAGTTCCAGTGGTTCGTTCGTGCGCACCTCGAAGACGAGTACGGCGAGATCGCAGGCGAGGACGCCCGCACCGAACGGGGGGCCGCTCGCAAAACCTCCACCAGCAAGTCCACAGCGAAACGAACGCCCGCAGCCAAGCGGACCTCGGCAGCCAAGCGCACCTCAGCTGCAGCGTCGTCGACCGGCCGTCACGCTCGGACGACCGCTCCAGCCGGCGCAACCCGGGCCACCGCAAAGAAGACGGCTGCGAAGACGGCCGCCAAGAAGACTGCGGCAAAGAAGACCGCCGCGAAGCGGACGACGGCTCGCAAGCGCACTGAGCGCTAAGAGCTGCGGACTGCGAACTGAAACTGCGGCCTGCGGCCTGCGGCACCAGCGACGGGGCCCATCTCTCATCAGTCGCCCCGGTCGACGACCGATTGCGTGCGGAGACGCCCTCGCGGCGGACATCACCAACTCACGCGGACATCACCGACTCACTCTGCTCTGCCCCAGCACGCGGGGCAGCGCAGAGGGCCGGATGGGCGGTGCTCCGCAGTGCCCCGGGGACACGGGGCGCTGCAGAGCGTCCGTCGACCGACGAGCTGATGTCCGCTGAGCGTGCGCGATACAACGCGGTGAGGGCAGTGATCTGGCCGGATCCGGATGCAACCTCCACCGGCTTCGGGCGTCCATCACCATATGAGGGACTACCGCGCGAGCATCGCTGAGCGTCATACGGCATCGGCCGATGACGTGTCTGCCGCGCGTGGATCTCGGTTATCGTCGTTGCAAGGTCGGCCCCGGTGACTGCCGTCTACGGGACCACCATCGGGTGGCACGTCGGAACGAACCGGGGAGGGGCGGTGGCCCGCAGTTCAGCGGATCGCGATGCAACCGCGCCGATGTCCGACGCGCTCGACCTCACTGAGCTCTATCGCACCCATCAGTTGCCGATGGTGCGGCTGGCCCGCCTGCTCGTCGACGATCTCGCCACTGCCGAAGACGTGGTTCAAGACGCCTTCCTGGGGATGCACCGGCACCAGGCATCGCTGCGCGATCCGGCCGCTGCCGTGGGCTATCTCCGACGGTCGGTCGTCAACCAGGCCCGCTCCACGCTGCGTCGACGGCGCACCGTTCGAGCACATCTCAAGGTCGCAGAACCCGACATCAGCCCGCCGGCGGACAGCGACGTCCTGCTCGCCGAGGAACACCAGCAGGTATTGCGCGCAGTGCGGCAACTCCCGCCACGCCAGCGTGAGGTGCTGGTGCTGAGGTACTGGTCGGACCTGTCCGAGTCGCAGATCGCCGACGCGCTCGGCATCAGCAAAGGAACCGTCAAATCACAGGCCAGCCGTGCCATGGCCACCCTGACAACGCTGCTCGAAGGAGGTGCGCAATGACACCTGACGACCATGACGTCGACCTCGAAGCTCGGTTGCGTGCCGCCTTCGCCGCCAAGGCCGACCAGATCACGCCGGAGATCCTCGACGAGACCCGCGCGGAGCAATTCACCCGACGTATGTCGACGCCGGAGTCCACGTCTGCGCCCGCGTCGACAGCAGCGGCCACACCCGGATCCACACACGGATCCACGCCGTCGTCGCCACGCGAGCGCGGTCGCCATGCTCGATGGCTCCGTGTCACGACATCCGCGGCGGCGGTAGCAGCGGTGATCTGCACCGCAGGCTATGTCGCCTGGCAGCCGGGCCGCACCGCAGAACCCGGCACCGCGACGGCGGGCGCGCACGCCGAGGCAACCCAGCAGCAGAACGGCGCGGCGGCAGGTTCAGAGGTGCCCAACGGCTCCTCCATCGTCACGCCGACCGGCACGCCTCGTGCAACAGCCTCGACCTCCCCCGGCGATTCCGCGGGTGGCTCGAAACAGACACCCGGCTCTCGCCCTGGCGCCGGATCAAATCCCATCACGACACCGACGAGCGGCCTCGTCGCATGGGCGACTCCGCCGAACTTCACGCCTGGCGTCAGCTACACCGGCCCGCTGCCGGTCGAGGATTCCGACGGCACGTTCTGGCAGATCCCGATGCCTGCCGGCATGCCCTGGACCCCGATCACGAGCACCACGTTCACCGTCCCGCAGGCACAGGTAGCGGCGCTCGATGCGTACTGGTCACGCGTGTTCACCAGTCTCGGTTGGGCCGAAGAAACGGTCACGACTCCGGGTGGAACCACCACGTGGGCCGACCCGACCGGGCACTTCGCGGTGACCGAGGAGAACGACACGCTTCACCACATCACCGTGGCCTACCGCTGACGGACGATCGTCGTCCCCACGGCACGGTGCTGAAACCCGACCCCGCGGTTGCCCCGGACGACGAAAGGATCGTCATACGGCTCGCTTCCGAGCACGTATGACGATCCTTTGTCGTCAGATCAGGCCTCTGCGCCGAGTCAGTCCTCGTCCTCGACCCAGTCCAGCGTGCGCTGCACTGCCTTGTTCCACTTACGCACCAGACGGTCACGCTCGGCGCCGTCCATCTGCGGCTCCCAACGCTTGTCCTCGGCCCACTGCTTGGTGAGGTCGGACTCGTCCTTCCAGAAGCCGACCGCCAGACCCGCCGCGTATGCCGCACCCAGCGCAGTGGTCTCGGTGATCTTCGGCCGGACCACCGGCACGCCGAGCAGGTCCGCCTGGAACTGCATCAGCGTGTCATTGACGACCATGCCGCCGTCGACCTTCAGCTCGGTCAGGTCGACACCAGAGTCGGCATTCATTGCATCGACGACCTCCTTGGACTGGAAGGCCACCGCTTCCAGGGCCGCACGAGCGATGTGACCCTTGTTCGCGAACCGGGTCAGGCCGACGATCGCTCCGCGGGCGTCCGACCGCCAGTGCGGCGCGAACAGACCGGAGAACGCAGGCACGACATACACGTCGCCGTTGTCCTCCACCGACCTGGCGAGGTCTTCGACCTCGGGAGCGGCCTTGATGATCTGCAGGTTGTCGCGCAGCCACTGCACGAGCGACCCGGTCACCGCGATCGAGCCTTCGAGCGCGTAGATGGGCTTGCTGTCGCCGATCTTGTAGCAGACCGTGGTGAGCAGTCCGTTCTTGCTCAGCACCTGCTCCTCACCGGTGTTGAGCAGCACGAAGTTGCCCGTGCCATAGGTGTTCTTGGCCATGCCCGGCTCGAAGCAAACCTGCCCGAAGGTCGCGGCCTGCTGGTCGCCGAGAATGCCGCCGAGCGGCACGCCCGCGAACACGCCCTTATCACGCGCGTTGGCGTAAACCTCCGAGGAGGACTTGATCTCGGGCAGCATCGACTTCGGCAGGCCCATCTCGGCGACGATGTCGTCGTCCCAGTCGAGGGTCGCCAGATCCATCATCAGCGTGCGGGACGCGTTGGTGACATCGGTGACGTGGATGCCGCCGTCGACACCACCGGTGAGATTCCACATCAGCCAGGTGTCCATGGTGCCGAACAGCAGGTCGCCCGCCTCAGCCTTCTCCCGAGCGCCCTCGACGTTGTCGAGCACCCACCGCGCCTTGGGCCCGGCGAAGTATGTCGCCAGCGGCAATCCGACCTTGGCCTTGAACCGGTCGGCACCTTCGTCGCCGGCCAGTTGCTGGCAAATCTTGTCCGTGCGGGTGTCCTGCCACACGATGGCGTTGTAGACCGGCTGGCCCGTCGTCTTGTCCCAGACCACCGTCGTCTCACGCTGGTTGGTGATGCCGATGGCCGCTACGTCGGAGGTCGAGATGTCGCCGTGGGCCATGGCCTCGGCGCAGACCTTGCGGGTGTTGTCCCAGATCTGTATGGCGTTGTGCTCGACCCACCCGGCCTTGGGGAAGATCTGGTCGTGCTCGGTCTGCGCGACGGCGACGACAGCGCCATCCTGATCGAAGATCATGCACCTGGTGCTCGTGGTGCCCTGGTCGATCGCTGCAACGTACTTGCTCACTTCATTCACTCCTGTGGTTGGAACTCGTTGAACACTCACCGGTGACAACGTTCGGGCGCCACCGCGTCGTTCTCTGAACCGGCAGTCAGATCGCGATCAACGCCGGGTCAAGGTCATGACGAATGCCGTTGGTCCAGGCCGCAACTGGCGGCCTGAACCAACGATCAGCCGTGGTACCAGTGGAAGATCAGACCGCCGAGGATGCCGCCGATGATCGGGCCGACGACCGGGATCCACGCGTAGGCCCAGTTGCTGGAGTCCTTGTTGGGGATCGGCAGGATCGCGTGGGCGATGCGAGGACCAAGGTCACGGGCTGGGTTGATGGCGTATCCCGTCGGGCCGCCGAGGCTGGCACCGATACCGACGACCAGGAAGGCCACCGGCAAAGCTTCGAGAATCGTGCCCTTGCCACCGTTCCACGCGCCGAACGACAGGGCGCCGAACATCAGCACGAAGGTCGCCAGGATCTCGGTGACCAGGTTCCACGGGGTGCTCTTGATCTGCGGGCCGGTCGAGAAGATCAGCGACGGGGCGTCTCCGCGATCGTCGAACTGCTTCTTGTATGCCAGCCAGCACAGCACGGCTCCGATGAAGGCGCCGATGAGCTGGGCCGAGATGTAGACGGCGATCGAGCCGGCATTGACGTCGACACCCGGCACGAAGGTCTTCGCGCCGGAGGCCCAGATGCCAAGCGTGACAGCAGGATTCAGTTGGCCACCCGACTTGTAGGCGGCATAGACACCGGCCATGACGCCGAAGCCCCAACCGAAGTTGATCATCAGGTTGCCGCCGCCGAAGCCGTTGTTCTTGGGGAACACTGCGTTGGCGACGACACCCACGCCGAGCAGGATCAGGATGGCTGTACCAATCAGCTCGCTGAAGAAGATGGAACCCAAACTCATAGTGTCGACTGGCCTCTCTGTGGGAACTGGGAGCGTGTGCTGGGAGCCCCTGTGGGCTGAAAACTTAGTGTGACCTATCTCATAACATCGTGCACGGTTGTCGTTGAAATTCGAGACAAATTTTCAGGAAACCTTAGATTGTCTATGGCTGCTGGGCGCGCCGCCGGACGCTCCACGCGTATCGTGAAACTCGCCCGACACCCCCATGTATCGGCGATGCTGCAGTCCCAGATGTCCCGTGCTGGCGCCCGCCGCAACCGCCGCAACCGCTAGTTCCCCTGAGGACACTGCGTGTTGCAGAACACGAGCCGGACGAAACTAAGCTGAAGCCACATCCCGTCGCCCCGAAGGAGCCGTCCATGGTCATGCAGCCGTTCAGCGCGAAGCTTGGGCCGCAGGAGCGCAGCAAAGCCTGGGCCGAATTGAGCCGAGGCGAATTCGACGTGCTGGTCATCGGCGGCGGCGTCACCGGCGCGGGCGCCGCCCTCGACGCGACCACCCGCGGTCTGCGCACCGCCATGGTCGAGGCTCGCGACTTCGCCAGCGGCACGTCCTCCCGCAGCAGCAAGTTGTTCCACGGAGGACTGCGCTACCTCGAGCAGATGAACTTCAGCCTTGTCGCAGAGGCGCTCAAGGAACGCGAACTGATGCTCACGACCATCGCCCCGCACCTGGTGCACCCCGTCTCCTTCCTTTACCCGCTGTCGCATCGCGGATGGGAACGCCCTTACGTCGCAACGGGTTTGGCGATGTACGACCAGATGGGCGGTGCCCGCTCGGTGCCGCGCCAGAAGCACCTCACACGCGGCGGCGCCCTCAAGCTGTTCCCCGGCCTCAAGCACGACGCCATGGTCGGCGCGGTGCGTTACTACGACGCCCAGGCCGACGACGCGCGCCATACGATGACGGTCGCCCGCACCGCCGCCTATTACGGCGCAACGGTGCTTGCCTCGGCCGAGGTGATCGAGATCCTGCGTGAGGCGGACCGGGTCACCGGTGCCGTCGTGCGTGACGTCGAAACCGACGAGACCACGACCGTCAAGGCCAAGGTCGTCATCAACGCCACCGGCGTCTGGACCGACGACGTGCAGCGGATGAGCGGCGGTCGCGGCCGGTTCCGTGTGCGTGCCTCCAAGGGCGTGCACATCCTTGTGCCGCGTGACCGCATCGCCGGAGAGGTCGGCCTGATCCTGCGCACCGAGAAGTCCGTGCTCTTCGTCATTCCGTGGGGTCAGCACTGGATCATCGGCACCACCGACACCGACTGGAGCCTCGACCTCGCACACCCCGCCGCGACGGCCTCGGACATCGAATACCTTCTGGAGCATGCGAATTCGGTGCTCGCGGTGCCGCTGACCAAGGACGACATCCTCGGCGTCTATGCAGGTCTTCGGCCGTTGCTGGCCGGCGAGAGCGAGGACACCAGCCAGCTGTCGCGCGAGCACGCAGTGGCTCGCCCGCGCCCGGGTCTGATCTCGATCGCCGGCGGCAAGTACACGACTTACCGCGTGATGGCCAAGGACGCGATCGACGCGGCGGCCGAGGATCTCGGCGAGATCAAGGAGTCGGTCACCGAGCATGTGCCACTCGTCGGCGCCGACGGGTATGCCGCAATGCGCAATCTGAAGCACGAGATCGCGCGCGAGACCGGCCTGCCGGAGTGGCGGATCGAGCATCTGCTCAACCGCTACGGCTCCAAACTGCACGAGTTGCTGTCCTTGGCCGACGACGACGCGTCGCTGCTCGAACCGGTGAAGTCCGCGGAGGAGTACCTCCGGGTGGAGTTGAAGTACGCCGCATCGCACGAGGGCGCACTGCACCTCACCGACGTCCTGGCCCGGCGCACCCGCATGTCGATCGAGACCAAGCACCGCGGGGTCGACGCTGCGCAGGACGCCGCCGACCTCATGGGCGAGGTGCTCGGCTGGGATGCGGAGACCAAGCGCAAGGAGATCGAGCTGTATGCCGAGCGCGTCGCCGCCGAGCGCGCTTCCCAGGAGCTCGACAACGATTCGGACAGCGACGCTGCGCGCTTGCAGGCACCCGAGATGCGCAAGGGCCTGCGCGATGTGACCGCCACGACGTGATCCACCCGATCTGATCCCCCAGCCTCCCGCGCTCGGGCCGCGGGAGGTTCGCGGCCGGTATGACGTCCGGGGTGCGCCCCCAACCTCCCGCGCGCGGACCGCAGCCACGCAGATGACGTGCGGCGGCAGCTGCGACATACTGAACGGGTCGTACAAGAATCAGACAGCCACTTCACAGAATCGCCCTGGCACCCACATAGGAGGTGCGAGTTCACTTGCGGACCATGAGCACTGCACCCGGCCTCAAGCGGCCTGACGGATCATCCGTGCGCGTTCTCGTCGTCGATGACGAGAGCAATCTGACCGAACTCCTGTCGATGGCCCTGCGTTACGAAGGCTGGGACATCAAGAGCGCCGGCACCGGCTCCAGTGCCGTGCGCACCGCCAAGGAATTCAAGCCGGATGCCGTCGTGCTCGACATGATGCTGCCCGATTTCGACGGTATGGAGGTGCTGCGCCGGCTGCGTGACGACGACCCGACGCTGCCGGTGCTCTTCCTGACCGCGCGCGACGCCGTCGAGGACCGCGTCGCCGGACTGACCGCCGGTGGCGACGACTACGTCACCAAGCCGTTCTCGCTGGAGGAGGTCGTGGCCCGGGTGCGCGCGCTGCTGCGGCGCTCGGTGGCGCTGACCGAGTCGTCCTCCTCGATGCTGACCGTCGGTGACCTCACCCTCGACGAGGACAGCCACGAGGTCATGCGTGACGGTACCGAGATCTCGCTCACCGCAACGGAATTCGAGTTGCTGCGCTATCTCATGCGCAACCCACGCCGAGTGCTGTCCAAGGCACAGATCCTCGACCGCGTGTGGCACTACGACTTCGGCGGGCAGGCCAATGTCGTCGAGCTCTACATCTCCTACCTGCGCAAGAAGATCGACGCCGGCCGTGAGCCGATGATCCACACCATGCGCGGCGCGGGTTACGTGTTGAAGCCGGCCAACTGACGTCCCCGCGGGCGTATGCCGGAGGTCTGCTGATGTCTGCGTTGCTCCACCCCTCGCGGTGGACACTGCGCACCAAGCTCGTCGCCTGGGTGCTGCTGCTCTTCCTTGCGGTCAGCCTCGCGGTCGGCGGTCTGACCGTCGTCGAACTCAACCGCGTGCTGTTGCGTCAGACCGACGGCCAGCTACTGGCATCCGCCACCGGTATGCAGGCGCAGCGAGGCGGCCCGGGCAATGCTGCCGCGCGCGGCTTCGGTGGTGGCGGCCTCGGCGCCGGTGGCGACTACCTCCGAGTCGATCTCACCGGTCCTTCGACCGTGCTCTATGACCAGTTCGAAGGTTCGCCGTCACCAATGGCGTATGCCATCGAAGGCGGACGTGGGCACGTCCTGAGCGCGTCGATCGTCGAGCAGATCAACACGGCAGGAATCGGGCGCACCCCCCGCAGCGTCGACCTCGGCGGCTCTCTCGGCGAGTATCGCCTCATCGCCCTCCAGCCGGCATACGCGACATCCCCCACCGGACAGCCCCAGCAAGAGAACCTCGCGACCGGCGCGTTCTCGGCGCTGCCGTCGACCACCCCGGTCGTGACCGTGATCGGTGTGCCGCTGGGCACCAACAACAAAACCATCCAGCAGACCGCCATCGCCATCGCGTTGCTCAGCGGCGCCGGAGTGGTGCTGGTCGGCACTCTCGCGGCATACATCATCCGGCGCAATCTCGAGCCGCTGCGACGGGTGGCCGCGACCGCGACGCGCGTGTCCAAGCTGCCGTTGTCCGCCGGCGAGGTCGAGATGACCGAGCGGGTCCAGCCCCGCGACACTGACGAGGGCACCGAGGTCGGCCAGGTCGGCGCGGCACTGAACGGCATGCTCGATCACATCGACAAGGCGCTCACCGCGCGGCAGGCGAGCGAGATGCAGGTGCGGCAGTTCGTCGCCGATGCCTCCCACGAGTTGCGCACTCCCCTGGCCTCGATCCGCGGGTATGCCGAGCTTTCCCGCCGCGAGCGTGAGCCGATCCCCGAGGGCGTCGTGCATTCGCTCGGCCGCATCGAATCCGAGGCGATTCGGATCACCGCGCTCGTCGAGGACCTGCTGTTGCTTGCGCGACTCGACTCCGGCCGGCCCCTGGAGCGCAAGCCTGTCGAGGTGACCTCGCTGGTCATCGAGACCGTCAGCGATGCGCACGCTGCCGGCCGTGATCACAGCTGGGATCTGGATCTGCCGGACGAGGCACTCGAGGTGGAGGGTGACGAGGCGCGCATCCGCCAGGTGCTCATCAACCTGCTGGCCAACGCGCGGCGTCACACGCCGGAAGGCACGGTCGTCACGACGTCGGTGCGCCGCGAAGGTGCCGGCGTGCTGTTTCTGGTGCGCGACAACGGCCCCGGCATACCGCCGGAGCTGGTGCCGCACATCTTCGAGCGGTTCACCCGCGGCGACAGCGCCCGCACCCGCACCGAGGGGTCGACCGGACTGGGGTTGTCGATCGTGCACGCCGTCGTCACCGCACATCACGGAACCGTCAGGGTCACCTCCCAGCCCGGTGACACCGTCTTCGCCATCTGGCTGCCGGATCGGCAACTCGCCGAGAGCGCCGAGATTCCTGAGAACGCTGCGGACGTTTCAGGTGCACACTCCACGGGGCCCGATCAATCTGCAGGAAAGGTTTCCGTATGACGTCGCCACCCACCTCGCGCCGCCAACTGGGCGGTCAGCTGGTGAAGTTCGCGGCTGTCGGCGTCGCCAGCACCGTGCTGAATGTCGTGCTCTTCTTCGGCTTCAACCTTGCCATGGGTGAGCAGATCGCCAACATCCTGGCGCTGATCATCTGCACCGCGGTCAACACCGCGGCCAACCGGCGATTCACCTTCGGAGTGAAGACGCGTGAAGGCGCCACCAAGGTGCAGTTGCAGAGTCTCGTGTTGCTGGTCATCACCTGGGCGTGCACCGCCGGGGCCCTCTGGCTGCTGACCCGCCACGACCCGCACTCCTCGCACGCGATGCAGTCGGTGGTGCAGCTCGGCGGCAATGTGATCGCCACGGTGATCCGGTTCGTGCTGCTGCGCAAGTGGTTCGCCCCCGCGATGTCGATCGACGAAGCTGCCGCAGACGCGCTGCCGACAGAGCTGAGCCGAGTGCACACCGGCGGCGTCACCGACCCCGCTGTCGACTCCGTAGACGAGGCCGTCCGCCAGACCAGCGCGCGGCATCAGGCGGAGTAGCGGCACGACGCCTGCGACATACATCTCGGATTCCCTCCAACGACGGCAGCCGCGGCACCCCTGAGTCGGGGCGCCGCGGCTGCGGACGTACGCGGAGGCGGAGGGATTTGAACCCTCGATGGGGTTTTATCCCCAAACCCGCTTAGCAGGCGGGCGCCATAGACCGGACTAGGCGACGCCTCCAGATCCACCAGATCGGTCGGGCGCGGGAGACAGATTTTGAAATCTGCCGACCCGACGTTGCACCATGGTGAAGCGACGCAAGGCTACCCAACCGGCAGGGCCGACACCAAAACGGGTGCCGTCTCGGTCGGCGTGCCGGTGCGAGAGCGCCCTGGCGCACTCGATGTCGCGGCGGCGGACGGCGGCTGTGTCAGTGAATCGCGACGGCGACTTCGCCCCGCGGGGTCCGAGGATCGGTGCCCAGGTGCACACCATCCATAAAATTCCATGAGAACATTCCATTCAGGTCACGGGTCGATAACGAGGACCCGGCCGCCCCGGACAACATCATCTCGCGCAGTCCCACCGATCAACCTCACCACGAAGGCAGGCGTATGACGGGCCGATTCGACCCCGACGGACCCCCGGCACGGCACCCATTGCCGTCCGGTCGCCCGCAGAACGGTCGCCGGCCCGTCCCGTCGCCGGGGGCGCGGTCCGCTTCGCCGGTCACCGCGGGAACACCGCTGGGCGCGCAAGCCCGGCCGGCCGAGCGTCCCCGTGGCACAACAGCGCCCTCGCGGCGTGCTCTACGAGTCGGCCGGATGAGTCAGGCGCAACAGGTGCGCAGGGCGTTGGCCCTGACCGCTGTGAGTGTCATCTGGCCCGGCCTCGGCCTGCTGTGGACAAAACGCCGCAACCTCGGGTTCATCTTTGTGGGCGTCGCCGCCCTCGCGGCAATCATCCTCGGCATCATCGTGCTCAGCGGTGGAGTCGTGGAGGGTGCCGCCCGACTGCTGACCCACAAGGGGCTGGTGTTGCTGCTCGTGCTGAGCGTCGGCGGTGGTCTGTGGTGGCTGGCCGGCATCGTCCTCACCGCATCGACGACGGGAAATTTCCGCTGGCCGGAACAGACGCGGTGGCTGCATCGTGTTTTTGCCGCCGCGATGTGCCTGATCGTCGCCGCGCCGGCGGCTGAGGCCACCCGCTACGTCTGGGTCACCAAGGACACCTTCAACACGATCTTCACCCAGCGGTATGACGGACGTGGTGCTGCGGCGGCCACACCCGGCGGCGGCTCGAACCCATGGGCCAAGGTCCCCAGGGTCAACATCATGCTGGTCGGATCGGATGCCGGAGCCGATCGCACCGGGATCCGCACCGACTCCCTCATCGTGGCCAGCATCAACACCAAGACCGGTGACACCACGCTCATCAGCATCCCGCGCAACCTCGGCCACGTGCCGTTCCCGGCGTCGAACCCACTGTCGAAGGTCTACCCGAACGGATTCACCTGCGCCGACGGCCAGTGCATCATGGACGCGGTCTGGCAGCAGGCGGCCACGACGCACCGCAACCTGTTCCCGACCGACGAGCAGAACCCCGGCCTCGACACCACCCGTGACGTGGTCTCGGCGATCACCGGACTCAAGATCGACTACAGCACCGTCATCGACCTCGACGGCTTCCAGCAGCTGGTCGACGCGATGGGCGGGGTCTACGTCAACGTCCAGCCGGACCCCAACTCCAGCTACAACGGCATCCCGATCGGCGGCAGGATCGTCAACGGGCAGATCGTGCCCGGCAGCGTCACCGGCCTGATCAAGCCCGGTTATCAGAAGCTCAACGGTTACCAGGCGCTGTGGTACTCCCGCAGCCGCGTCGGTGCGGCCAACGGCGACGACCGGCGCATGCTGCGGCAACGGTGCATGATCAACTCGCTGATCGCCCAGGCGAATCCGGTGCAGATGGTCACCAAGTTCACCGATCTGATGAGCGTGGCCAAGAAGAACATCACGCTCGACATACCCCAGGACGACCTGCCGGCATTCGCCAGCCTCGCCGAGACGATGAAGAACGGCAACCTGCGCAGCGTCGACATCTCCAACCCGGTGAGCAACAACAACCCGGACTATGCGGCGATCCGCGCAACGGTCGCCAAGGCGTTGGCGCAGCCGCACGACGCGAAGGGCCCGACCCCCGGTAAGACCGGTTCGTCAGCCGCCGCCGCGGCACCGTCGTCGGCTCCGTCGGGCTCCGGCTCGTCCGCCCCGTCGGAGAACTCGATCACCAACACCTCCGACTCCTGCTGACCGGCGGGTCACTCGAACCGCGTCACACGCGAAGGGGCGCTGCTGACGACGGCAGCGCTCCTTCGACCTGTGGCCTCCGGTGTCGTCGACACACAGCCGCACGTCGTGGATCAACTCGAGCACTCAGGGCGGGTCAGGTCAGGCCCTCCAGCGTCGCGGTGAGCTTGGCGACGGTTTCCTTTGCGAGTTTGCGAAAGATGAGCGCCATGAGCGGGTCGCTCAGTTTGGCGGCACCGTTGAATTCGACCTTCGCGTGATAGGTGACGCGCGATGTGCCGGAGCCGGACGGCTCGACGGTGATGTCGTCATACGACGTGGCGGTCTTGTTGGTGCCGACGAACAGCAGGCGTGTCGGTGACTCCTCGCGCAGTTCGTACGTCAGTTCCGTCGTGACGAACAGCAGCTTCGAAGTGTTGTGCCACCGCGAGCCGATCTCGACCGGAGCAGTCGCATCGCCGATGCGATCGCAGCTGACGGTGCCGGGATCCCACTGGGTGGCATTCCCGAAGTCGCGCAGGTAGTTCAGCGCCCGCTCGTGATCGACTCGGACAGGGAAGCTGCGCGTCACGTTGACCATGGACACGAGCCAAGCACGACGTATGCCGCAGCCGCGTCACCTGGGCGGGCGAATTCCCCGCACCTACACCTGCCGTGAACACACACAACCCCGGCACAGGTGCCGGGGTTGTGTGCTGATCGGGCTTCAGCGCCCGATCATCAAAGTCTGAACCGCGAAATCAGACCGGCTGAACGTTGGTGGCCTGCGGCCCCTTGTCGCCCTGGGTGATCTCGAACTCGACTCGCTGCGCTTCTTCAAGGCTGCGGTAGCCCTGCGTCTGGATCGCGGAGAAGTGGACAAAAACGTCCGGGCCGCCGCCGTCCTGAGCAATGAAGCCGAAGCCCTTTTCAGCGTTGAACCACTTGACGGTTCCCTGTGCCATGGGGGGTAACTCTCAATCTGTTTGTTTCCTGGCTACGCCGCGCCGCACTTTACGAACGCTGCGTGGGTGCTGCGGCATGCCCCCCAGGAGGGTGAAACGTCTGCTCACAAACACAAACGCCCGCACGGGGCGGGCATCGGCATGTCCAAACGAGGAACTGCAACTGCAACCACGACGACGGTAGCACGGGCGCAGTGAACGATTGGTGACTAGCAGTCGACGGATGTGGAGAATCTGTGACTGTCCGCGAGGGTCCTGCCGAAGCGGCACCCTTCGGCGTACGGCTCGTCACCGACGGGCACCTCGGAAACCCGAACAGGCGAGCGCATGCCGTCGGATGGCGGAGGGCGTGGGATTCGAACCCACGATGCGCGTGAACGCATAGCGGTTTTCAAGACCGCCGCACTAGGCCACTATGCGAGCCCTCCTGGCCCGGCAGAAGCCCGGGCGAGCACACATCCTACGGCGCTGCGGAAAGTGCCCAGCACAACCGCATCCCTGCACGACAGGTCCCTCGTCGAGCGCGCGGGTATGGTCGGCGGCAACGTCATACACGGAAGGAACACACGATGAGCAAGTTGGGCCTCATCGTCGGCGTCGCCGCCGGCTACGTGATCGGCGCCCGCGCCGGCCGCGATCGCTACGAGCAGATCAAGCAGTTGGCGGGGCAGGCGTGGAACAACCCGGCAGTGGTCGCGCAGCGCGCCAGGACCACCGAACAGATCAAACAGAAGGGCCCCGAAGTCGCTGCAGCGGCCGGCCAGGCCGCCGTCCGCGGGGCGGGTCAAGCAGCGAAAAGCGCTGTGGTTGCTGGTTTTCAGGCTGCTGTAGGCACCAAGCCCGGCCCCGTCGTGCAGGGCACCATCGCCGACGGCGCGTCCTACGACACGACGTCGGCCAGCGCGCGGCGCCAGCACGACGACGTCCTCGATCAGCCGGCCTCGCCGCGACACTGAACGCGCCGAGTGCGGGGTGTCTTGGACCTTCGCCACGTTGGCGTCTACCGTAATGACGGGAGACACCCCAGCAATGACGCGGAAATCGTCGGACCTGGAGTCACCTGACAATCTGTCGGCCAACCGACGGAGTTGCCACTTCGACGGGGCTGCGGCATCGCGCCGCGGCATACGAGATAACGAACAGGACCATTCATGAACCGCACTGACCTCGCGAGCACGATTGCGCAGCGCACCGGCGTCAGCGTCAAGGACGCCACCGCTGTCATCACCGGACTCAACGACGTCATCCTGGAGGCCATCGGCCGTGGCGAGAAGGTCCAGCTCCCGGGCCTGCTCACCATCGAGCGTGTCGAGCGCGCGGCCCGCACCGGCCGCAACCCGCAGACCGGCGCCGAGATCCAGATCCCTGCCTCCAACGCCGCCAAGGTGACCGCCGGCAGCAAGCTGAAGGCTGCCGCGAAGGGCGAATGACCCACCCGTAGCGCAACGCGAAGGCCCGCCGTCCCGTTTCGGGGTGGCGGGCCTTCGCGCGTGCAAGGTGTGAGCGACAGAGCTGTACGACGCTGCTCGCCGCATCGGCGACTTATGTCCGGCACCCACGCACAACTCGCCGCATCGGTGACTTGTGTCCGGCACCCTCGCGCAACTCGCCGAATCGGCGACTTATGAGTGACGTACGCGCCCCATATGACTGGTGGTGCTCTTGTGGCGTCATTTTCGACCGAATCGGCGACTTATCCATGCCGCCACGTGCGTCATCTGCGACGTATGCAGGTCACCCGACACGTATGGCGTGGCGCTGGTAATCGCGTGTCGTGGGGAGCAGTCAGATCCACAGCTCCGGATCGGCATACAAGTCGGGCTGGCTCGCCGCCGGGGCGGGGAAACGGAGGCGCGCAGGCACACCCGTGGCGATCGCTTGCGGCGGGACATCCTTGACGACGACGGCGTTCGCGCCGACCTGCGCGTGTGGCCCGATGCGCACCGGGCCGAGCACCCGCGCGCCCGCGCCGATCGTGACGTTGTCGCCGACAGTCGGGTGCCGCTTGACCTGTTGCATCGACCGGCCACCGAGCGTCACCCCGTGGTAGAGCATCACGTCGTCGCCGATCTCGGCTGTTTCGCCGATGACGACCCCCATTCCGTGGTCGATGAAGAAGCGCCGCCCGATCGTCGCACCCGGGTGGATCTCCACCCCGGTGGCGAATCGCGCCGTCTGCGACATCAACCGCGCCGGCAGCCGCCACCGACCGCCGCGCTGCCACATCCGATGTGCCACGCGATGCGACCACAGCGCCTGCAGTCCCGGCGATGCGAGCGCCATCTCAAGACGAGAGGTGGTCGCAGGGTCGCGCTCGAGAGCAGCGTCGATGTCTTCTCGCAGCATCGCGACCGCGCGTCGGACGCTGTTAGCGGTGGGCTTGTCGTACGCCCTGGCGGACAGGAATGCGGGTGTCATCACAAGGCTCAGTCGATCAGACCCTCGAACAGGATCGTCGACAGGTACCGCTCACCGAACGACGGGATGACCACCACGATGGTCTTTCCGGCGGATTCGGGACGCGCTGCGACCTGGGCTGCGGCGGCCAGCGCAGCGCCGGAGGAGATGCCGACGAGCAGGCCCTCCTGGGTCGCCGCCTTCCGGGCCCACTCCACTGCGGTCGGGGCATCGACGTCGATGACCTCGTCATACACCTCGCGGTCGAGGATGTCAGGCACGAAGTTCGCGCCGAGCCCCTGGATCTTGTGCGGACCGGGCTGCCCACCGTTGAGGATCGGCGACTCGGCCGGTTCGACGGCGATGACCTTGACGCCGGGCTTGCGCTCCTTGAGCACCTGGCCGACGCCGGTGATGGTGCCCCCGGTGCCGATGCCCGCGATGAAGATGTCGACCTGACCCTCGGTGTCGCGCCAGATCTCCTCCGCGGTGGTCGCGCGGTGGATGGCCGGGTTTGCCGCGTTGGCGAACTGCCGGGCGAGCACGCCCCCGCGCTCGGCCGCGATCTCGTTGGCCTTGTTGACGGCGCCCTTCATGCCTTCGGCGCCCGGGGTGAGGATGAGCTCTGCGCCATACGCCTTGAGCAGTGCCTTGCGCTCGGCGGACATCGTCTCGGGCATCGCCAGTACGACGTTGTAGCCCTTGGCCGCGCCGACCATGGCCAGCGCGATGCCGGTGTTGCCGCTGGTCGCCTCGACGATGGTGCCGCCGGGCTTCAACTCGCCGGACTCCTCGGCGGCCTTGATGATCGCGGCACCGATGCGGTCCTTCACGGAGGCGGCGGGATTGTTGAACTCCAGCTTGGCCGCGACGGTCGTGCCGCTGCCCTCGGTGTCGATGATCCGGTTGATGCGGACCAGCGGAGTGTTGCCGATGGCCTGGGTGACGTCGTCAAGGATGGGCACAGTG
This sequence comes from Rudaeicoccus suwonensis, assembly GCF_007829035.1. Lineage (NCBI taxonomy): Bacteria > Bacillati > Actinomycetota > Actinomycetes > Micrococcales > Dermacoccaceae > Rudaeicoccus > Rudaeicoccus suwonensis. The sequence continues at coordinate 167,649 of NZ_VIVQ01000001.1, read as the reverse complement.
GGTGACACCTCTTCATGTATGGCGGATCTCGTATGACGAATTGCGTATGACGCAGCCCGTGCGCGAATCGCAACGGCGAAAGCGTTATGCGTATTCCAACAGTCGGTTATTGCATCGCGCAACCCGCGTGGTTGCCGGAATGCGCATCAGTGAGCCGTTCGGTGGGAGGCTGTGCCGGGCGGGCACCGGCTGTCGTCATACGTGCGCAGGCCCGAGGAAGTTACCGATGAGTAATGAATAGATAGACTGGAGATCATGTCAGCTCTGCAGATCGTGGCCGCGGTCGTCACCATCGCCATCTCCGTTGTGGGCATCGCTCTGTTGGTGCGCGCCGTCAGCCGCATGGTTGCGACCTTTCGGCTGGGCCGGTCCGCCTCGCGTTCCGATCATCGGGGCGCTCGCACCCGGACGCTGCTGCGCGAGTTCCTCGGACACACGCGGATGTCCCGCCTGCCGGTCGTCGCCGTGGCCCACTGGGTCACGATGATCAGCTTCGGACTGCTGTTCTTCACGCTGGTCACGGCATACGGTCAGATCTTCGACCCGCACTGGGTGATCCCGTGGCTGGACACCTTCCCGCCGTTCGAGTGGCTCACCGAGTTGTTCGCGTGGCTGGGGCTGTTCGGCATCTGCTGGCTGATCTGGAACCGCCGACGCAATCACCCGGCACGTGCGGCAGGCACGGACGGCCGGAAGTCGCGCTTCTTCGGGTCGAGCTTCTGGCAGGCGTACTACGTCGAACTGACGATCCTGGGCGTGGTGTTGTGTGTGCTGACGCTGCGCGGGCTCGAATACGCCCTGGGCCGGCACGGCCACCACGCCGACGCCAGCGCGCTGCACTTCCCTCTGACGTTCTTCATCGGCGACGCCTTCCACAGCATGAGCGAGGCTCATGTGAAGGCGCTCATCGTGGTCATCGCGGCACTGAAGATCTGCATCTCCATGGCATGGATGATCACGATCGCGCTCAACACGACCATGGGTGTCGCGTGGCACCGGTTCCTGGCGTTCGCCAACATCTGGACCAAACGCAATGCGGACGGCCGCACTGCGCTCGGCGCGCTGCAGCCGATGGTGGTCGACGGGCAGCCGGTGACGATGGAGTCGCTGGAGGAACTCGACGAGGACGTGTCGTTCGGCGTCGGAGCCGCCGAAGACTTCACCTGGAAGGGCTTGCTGGACTTCACGACGTGCACCGAGTGCGGTCGCTGTCAGAGCCAGTGCCCGGCATGGAACACCGAGAAGCCGTTGTCGCCGAAGCTGCTGATGATGACGCTGCGCGACCATGCACACGCCAAGGCGCCCTACCTGCTGGCGGCGAATGCCGCGGGAGCGGGCGACGCGGGCACCGGTCCCGCGACAGCGGAGAACCCCATCACGCAGATCCCGTTGATCGGTGCGACCGGCTATGACGAGCAGGCACCGCTCACGGCATACAACCCGCTGGGGAACGCCGAGGCGGTGGTCGACGCGGACGTGCTGTGGTCGTGCACCACGTGCGGCGCGTGCGTCGAGCAGTGCCCGGTCGACATCGAGCACGTCGATCACATCGTCGACATGCGCCGTTACCAGACGCTCATCGAGTCGGCCTTTCCGTCGGAGCTTGGCGGGCTGTTCAAGAATCTCGAAGGCAAGGCGAATCCGTGGGGTATGTCGGCCCGTGCTCGCCTGGACTGGGCCAAGGGCCTGCCGTTCGAGGTGAAGGTCTTCGGGCAGGACATCGAGTCGCTGTCCGAAGTGGATTACCTGCTCTGGGTGGGGTGCGCCGGGGCCTATGAAGACCGCGCGAAGAAGACCACGCGTGCTGTCGCGGAACTGCTTGACACTGCTGGGGTTTCGTTCGCGGTGCTCGGCGACGGCGAGGCGTGCACGGGTGACTCGGCGCGGCGCGCGGGCAACGAGATGCTGTTCCAGGCGCTGGCGTCGCAGAATGTCGAGACGCTCAATGAGGCCGGTGCCAGGAAGATCGTCGTGACCTGCGCGCACTGCTTCAACACGTTGAAGAACGAGTATCCGCAACTCGGCGGGAACTACGAGGTGGTGCACCACACGCAGCTGCTGAACCGGCTCGTGCGTGACAAGCGACTGGTGCCGGTGGCTCGTCCGGGCGAGGCGGACACCTCGGGGGCGGCGTCGACAGGTGCGTCCGTGACATATCACGACCCGTGCTACCTGGGCCGACACAACGATGTGTATGCGCCGCCGCGCGAACTGATCGGTGCCCTGCCGGGTGTGGAGTACCGCGAAATGGAGCGCTCGGGTATGACGTCCTTCTGCTGCGGCGCCGGTGGTGCTCGGATGTGGATGGAGGAGAAACTCGGGTCGCGGATCAACCTCAACCGCACCCGTGAGGCAGTCGCGACCGGCGCTGACCGGATCGCGATCGGCTGTCCGTTCTGCCGGGTCATGCTCACCGACGGGTTGACTGCGGAGCAGTCCGACGGCAACGCGCGCGAGGACGTTGAGGTGGTGGACGTGGCGAACATGCTGCTCGCTGCTGTCCGCCGCGGCGCCGAGTGAGAATCGAGCGGTAGCGAGGATCGGAGCGAGGCACAGCCGCGGCGGCAACAAGCACGCCGCGGCGCCGAGTGAGAATCGCGCGGATCCACAGGCTGTGACGGTGGCGGGCGGTGTCCACAATTGGCGTCGAGACCGGGGCGCGCGACAGATGGGGCGACATAGCGTCCTGGCATGTCAGACGATGCGGAGCAGATCAGAGCTCAGGCACGGCGGGTAGCCGAGCTTGCCGATCGCGCTCGGACGGCGGCGGCGAGCGTCACCGCGGCCGGAGGTGTGCAGTGGCGGAGCGTGGGCGCAGATCGATACAGAGAGCGCTTGACCGATCGCGCCCGGGACTTCCGCGCTCGCGCCGACGATCTCGACCGGCTCAGCCGGCTGCTGTTCGCACATGCCACTCATGTCGAAGACCATGAGCGCGTGCTCGCGTCGCTCGCCTCGGCCACTGGAAACGTCGTCGCCGGGGCGGTGAAGCACTCGGCTGACTCGGCCCATGCCGCCGGAACGGTGGGCGCCGGCGTGGCGATCGCCGCTGTGTCCGACGCTGTCGACGATCTGAACACGATCCGCCGTCACATACCGTTGGTGGGCCGATGACGATTCGGCCGGCGAGCGCAGCGGATTCGGCGCGGTCCGGGGTCGTGCGTGCACCCGACGATGGTCGGCGCGTCATACAGCGCATGCGTGAGGGTGATCATCTGCTGGTGCAGATGGGCACAGCGACTCGGATCGGCGCGGCTGTGGTGGCAGCCGACGGCGACAACCTCGTCATCGCCTCCCCGGACGATGAAGGCCTCGGCGTCGAGGTGTGCGGTCGGGAGTCGGCGGCGGACGCGTTTGCCGCATCAGTAGGCGCACTCACCACGTCGGCCGGCGTCGCCGAGCCGGTCGAACCGCCACATCGATTAACGGATGATCGGTCGCCGGAGAGACCGACTGACGATGAGTGGTTGGACACGGCTGATTCCCTCGCACTCGCAGACCTCGTGCGCCGTGGCAGCAGCACCGAACTGCAGGCTGGCCTGGATGCGACCGGCTTGACTCACGTGCCGAACTGGCTCGTCGAATGTGCGTGGGGCGCACGCGCGCATCTGTCGATCATGGCCGTCGTCGATAGCTCGCTGAGATCAGCGGTGTGCTTCCAGCTGCTCGAATCCGGCTGGGGTCGCTTGCAGTTCGACAATGATCAAGTCCGCTTCGTCCGGCTCTCTGCCGGGGCGGTCGCTGAACGAGCCTCCGACCTCGTCGGGCTCCTGCCGGAGCCACTGTCATGACCACCGGATCAGGGCAGACGCCAGCCCGGTGCGTCGTGAGCGGGGGTGCGCGTTCGACCGCCGCAGACGTCTCGGACATGCGCAGCACCGCGCACCGGCTCGACACCTCCGGCGACGACGCCACCTCGTTGTGCGGTGACGTCGCGCGTGCAGCGAGTCATCTGCCACTGAAGAGCGCCGTCCTTTCACCAGGGTCTGCAGCCGCGATCGCCGACGAGGTGGCCGGGCTGACCATCGGCCCGAACAGCCTGGGCAGCCTGGCCGTCCAGATGGAGTTCGTCGCACGCACGGTGCGATGGAGCGCACAGGCCTACGAACTCACCGATGAGGCGGAGCAACGCGCACTCGCCGCGATCCAGGTGGCGACCGCTGCCCCGCGCGTGGCGACCGCGCTCACGTCAGCGTTGAGCACGTCACACGGGAATCCGAAGACCCTTCTCGCCGACCTCGAACGCCTCGCGTATGTCGATCCGCAACTGGTGCCCGCAGCGGTCACGGTGGTGCGCGGTCTCGTGCTCGCGGGCTCACCCGCTCTGGCAGCGGTCGGCATCGACCCGCCGACAGGCAGCAGCTACGAACAGCAGGTCGCCTGGATCAACGGCCTCGCCAACGCTGCCGGCAAGCTCGACGACCGCACCCCATTGACGGTGAGCCGCATCGCACGCCGATCGGACACATCAGCGTCCGATGTCGCAGGGCTGCTGCGGCAGGCCCGAACCGTGGAGGCTGCGTCGGGTGACGACCACTCGACTGTGCAGGTCCGCAGGAGCGTCGGAGCCGATGGCAGAGGAGCATGGTCGGTCATCGTCCCGGGAACCTCGAACTGGTCACCCGACGAGCCGCACAGCCCGGCAGATCTCACCGCCAATGTGCGGGCCGCCGCCGGGCTGCCCTCCAGCAACTACGCCGCCATCGAATCCGCCGTGCGAGATGCCATGGCTGCCAGGGGAATTGCGCCGGGCAGCGAACCGGTGATGCTGGTGGGCCACAGCCAGGGCGGGCTCATCGCGATGCGACTCGCGGCCGACGACAGCTTCCGCGAGACGTTCGACGTGCGGCAGGTCGTCACTGCTGGATCGCCCGTGTCGCGCATCGAGGCTCCCGACACCGTGCAGGTGCTGTCGGTCGAACTCGCCGGCGACCCGGTGCCCAAACTCGACGGCACCGCAGATCCGTCGACGATCAATCGCATCGTCGTGGCCTGCACTCCACCGGACGCCGACCGGATCGAGCTGTTCGAAGCGCACGACGCACGGCGTTATCTGGACACCGTCGCCGTCAACGGCCAGTCGTTGGACGCCGACCCAGGGTTGGCACGCTGGCGAGATTCCGCTGCACCGTGGCTCACCGGTGGTGGCGATGACGTCTTCGAGTACCACCTGCGACGGCCATGACCCGGGCGGTTCAGAGGAGCGCACGAGAGCAGTGACCCACTTGCAGCCTCTGGTGGCGCACAGCAACCGGCTGCAAGCACGACCGCGTCCGTCAGACGGCGACCTCCTCGTCATCTGTGGCGGCACCTTCGAACTGCGACATGTACAACCGGTGATACGCCCCGCGGGCCTTGAGCAGATCCTCGTGATTGCCCTGCTCGACGATGCGGCCGTCCTCCATGACCAGGATCGTGTCGGCATCGCGGATCGTCGAAAGCCGGTGCGCGATCACAAAACTCGTCCGGTCGGATCGTAAGGCAGCCATCGCGTGCTGCAGCAGCACCTCGGTGCGTGTATCCACTGACGACGTCGCTTCGTCGAGAATCAGCAACGCCGGATCCGCCAGGAAGGCTCGCGCGATCGTCATCAGCTGACGCTCGCCGGTCGAGATGTTGGAGGCCTCCTCGTCGATGACCGTTTCGTAGCCGTCCGGCAGCGAGTGCACGAACCGGTCGACGAAGGTCGCCCGCGCAGCCGCGAGGACTTCCTCCCGACTTGCGCCGATGCGGCCGTAGGCGATGTTGTCCCAGATCGTGCCGTGGAACAGCCAGGTGTCCTGCAACACCATGCCGATCCGCGAGCGCAGCTGCGACCGGGGAACACTGCTGATGTCGGTGCCGTCGAGCAGGATCCGGCCCGAGTTCAATTCGTAGAAGCGCATGATCAGGTTGACCAGCGTGGTCTTGCCTGCGCCGGTCGGCCCGACGATCGCCACCGTCTGACCGGGCTCGGCAACCAGCGAGAGATCCTCGATGAGCGGTGCTCCGTCGGTGTAGCCGAAGCTGACGTGGTCGAATTCGACCCGGCCGCGCGTGTGGGGCAGTGCGGTGGTCTCCTCCGGAGTCTGCTCCGGCGCGTCCAGCACCTCGAAGACCCGCTCCGCGCTGGCGACGCCGGACTGCATGAGGTTGACCATCGACGCCAACTGTGTCAACGGCTGGGTGAACTGTCGCGAGTACTGAATGAACGCAGTCACATCGCCGAGAGTCATCGCACCGCTGGCCACCTGCAGCCCACCCAGGACGCAGACCGCGACATACTGCAGGTTTCCGACGAACATCATCACCGGCATGACAAGACCGCTGACGAACTGCGCCCGCCAGCTGACGTCCGCCAGCGTGGAGTTGGTCTCGTCGAAGCTGGCGTCGACCTCCTGCTGACGGCCGAAGACCTTGACGAGCTCGTGCGCGGTGAAGGTCTCCTCGATCTGCCCGTTGAGCTTGCCGGTGTGCCCCCACTGCGCGACGAACAGCGTCTGCGACCGCTTCATCACCTGCTTGGTCACAACCATCACGACGGGTATGGCGATCATCGCCACGAGCGTCAACCACCACGAGATCGTCAGCATCATGACGACCACTCCGATGACCGACAGCCCGTTGAACAGCAACTGGCTGATCGTCTGCTGCATCGACTGGCCGATGTTGTCGATGTCGTTGGTGACACGGGACAGCAACTCGCCGCGCGGCTGACCGTCGAGGTAGCTCAACGGCACTCGGTTGATCTTGGCTTCGACGTCTTTGCGCAAGGTGTTCATCGTGTTCTGCACGATGCGGTTGAGCATGCGTGCTTGCACGAACTGGCAGGTGCCGGCGACGACATACAGCGCCAGAACCACCAGCAGAATCCGGCCGACGGCACCGAAGTCAATGCCGATGCCGGGCACCAGGTCCATCTTGTTGACCATGTCGGCGAGCGTGCCCTCGCCACGAGCGCGCAGCCCGGCGACGACGGCGGCCTTTGTGACACCTGCTGGCAGGTGCATGCTGACCGCGCCGGAGTAGATCTTGTCGACTGCCTGCCCCAGCACACGGGGAGCCACGACGTTGAACACGACAGCTGTGATGGTGAGCAGCAGGACCGTGATCAGTTTCAGCCGGTGCGGAGCAAGCAGCCGCACGAGGCGCTTTGCGGAACCCTTGAAGTCTTTGGACTTCTCGGCCATTCCCATGCCCATACCCGGCCCACCCTGACGGCGCATCGGTTTGGCGCCCTGGGGCAGGTTGGCGGTAACGGCGCCGGACTTGGGCGCACGATCGCTGGTCCGTCGAGCCATGGTCACGCCACCTCCTCGGCGCCGCCGAGCTGCGAATCGACGATCTCTTGGTATGCCGCGCACGTCAGCACCAGGTCGTCATGAGTGCCCAGCCCGACGACCGCGCCGTCGTCGAGCACGATGATCTGATCGGCAGTCCGGATCGTCGAAACACGTTGCGCCACAATGAAAACCGTTGCTTCACGAACGTATGGCGCAAGCGCCGTCCGCAACCGTTGGTCGGTCGCGAGGTCTAGTGCGGAGAACGAGTCGTCGAACAGGTAGATCCGTGGCTGCGCCACCAGCGCGCGTGCGATGCACAACCGCTGCCGCTGGCCACCTGAGACGTTGGTGCCGCCCTGGTTGATGGGCGCGTCGAGCCCACCCTCCATGCGCTGCACGAAATCCTTTCCCTGGGCGATCTCCAGCGCCTGCCACAACTGCTCGTCGGTGGCGTCGGGATTGCCGTAGCGCAGGTTGGAGGCCACCGTGCCCGAGAAGAGATACGCCTTCTGCGGCACGATGCCGATGTGGCCCCACAGCAACTGCGGGTCGAGATCACGCACGTCGACGCCGTCGACGCGGACCGCACCGTCGGTCGCGTCGAAGAGCCGGGCGATCAGCGACAGCAAGGTCGTCTTGCCGGCGCCGGTGGACCCGATGATCGCCGTGGTTGTGCCCGGCTCGGCATGCACCGAAATATGTTGCAGCACAGCAACATCCGCACCTGGATACTGCATCGAGGCGTCGTCGAGGTCGACGACGCCGCGGATCTGCCCCGGCGTGACCGGCTGCTGCGGCGGCTGCACCGAAGGCGTCGTGCGCAGCACCTGCTGGATCCGCTCGGCGGCGACCGACGCGCGCGGAATCATCATGAACATGAAGGTCGCCATCATCACGGCCATCAGGATCTGGATGAGATACGTCATGTATGCCGCGAGCGCCCCGATCTGCACGCCACCGTGGTCGACCTGGTGAGCCCCGAACCACCAGACGCCGACCGTCGAGAGGTTCATGACCGTGAAGACAAGCGGGAACATGATCATCATGAGGCTGCCGACGCGCGTCGAGATGTCGGTGAGCTCGTCGGTGGCCCTGTCGAAGCGCTGACGCTCGTAATCCTCACGGGTGAACGCGCGGATCACCCGCACACCCGACAGGTGTTCGCGCATCACGCGATTGACGACATCGATGCGGCTCTGCACCAAGCGGAACCCGGGCACCATCTTGCGAACGACCAGCGCGATGGACACGGCGAGCACCACCACTGCGAGCAGCATCAGCCACGACAGCCCGGCATCCTGCCGGGTGGCCATGATGACCCCGCCGACCATCATGATCGGCGCGGACACCATCAGCGTGCACGACATCAGCACCAGCAGTTGCACCTGCTGAACATCGTTGGTGCTGCGAGTGATCAGCGACGGAGCACCGAACTGGTTGACCTCACGAGCCGAGAACCGGCCCACTGCTCGGAAGATCGACGCACGGGTGTCGCGGCCGAAGGACATCGCAATACGCGCACCGGTGTACGCCGCCCCGATCGAGCCGCACACCTGGACCACGGTCATCGCGAGCATGATGCCGCCGGTGTGCCAGATGTAGCCGGTGTTGCCCTTGGTGACGCCGTTGTCGATGATGTCGGCATTGAGCGTCGGCAGATAGAGGTTGGCCGATACGTTGATCAACTGCAGCACGCCGAGCGCCGCAAGAAATCCGGTGTACGGTCGCAGCTTCTCCCGGATCAGTGCGAAAAGCATTCTTCCTCCCCCATCACGTTGACCATCAGTTGATTTCGCGTTTCAACGCGCCATACAAAACAGTGTCGACGATCTCCGCGGGCGACAACGGCTCGTTGTCGGTGATGTGCGGATGACTGCCGGCGAAGGCCAGCAGGCGCAGCCGGCGAACGAGTTCGACAGGACTGATCGTCAAGTGTTCGGCATCCGGGGCAATGAGCGCCGCGACGCGCTCATTGGTCTCCCGCGTTGCCGGTGAACGATGCGCCCGGTGCCCGTCCAGCGGGCCGGTGACGCCGAGGGCGGCCATCGTCGTGCAAAAGCCCGCCATCCGTCGCTGCGCCAACGTCACGTATGCCGTCAGCCGTGCCTCCAGCGGCAGCGTGGTGTCGATCGCGGCAATCCCCGCAAGGAACGGCCGGGGATCGAGGACTCGCGCGATGACGGCGTCGAAGAGTTCTTCCTTGTTGCGGAAGACACGGAAGATCGTGCCCTCGGCGACCCCTGCCGCTTCGGCGATCTGCCGGGTGCTGGGTTTGGCGTCAAAGCGCTGGATCGCCTCGACGGTGGCCTCGATGAGGGCCTCCCGGCGTTGATCCGGTGGCAGTGAGGGCGCCCTGCCGGACATGCGGGTCGCGCCGACGGTTCGAGTCATGGCGCGACGATAGCAGGTGAGTGAGTACTCACTCACCTGCTATCGAGGCGTTTCGGCAGCCGTCGAAGCGGCAGCCGTCAGCTCAGGCCGTTGTCGGTGATGAACTGCGTGGCGACGGTGTTGATGTCCATGTGGTCGACCTGGACTTCCTTGTCCATCTCGGCGAGGTTGTCGGTGGTCAGCTTCGCCTGCACGGCATTGAGCACCGCTATGACCTGCGGCGTCGCAACAGACTTGTTGATCAGCGGGATCACACTGTCGGATCCGAAGGCGTGCTTCGGGTCCTGCAACACGACGAATCCGTCGGCCTTGATCGAGGGGTCGGTGGTGAAGATGTTCGCCGCCTGCGCCTGGCCGTTCTTGAGCGCGTTGGGGATCGCATTGCCGGTCAGCGGCAGGAACTTGCCGGGGACGAAATCGTACTTCGTCTTGAGCCCGGGCAGGCCCTGCTCGTTGGTCTGGAACTCCGGTGGTGCGGCGAAGGTGATCTGGCTCTCGTGCTTGACCAGGTCGGCGATGGTCTTCAGCCCCCACTTGTCGGCCGTCGCCTTGGTGACCGTCACGGAGTTGGCATCCTCGGCGCTGGAGACGTTGAGCACTTCCTGACCGCTGGGCAGCTGCTGTTTCAGCGCCGCGACGATCGCGTCGGGCGCGGTCTGGGTCGCCTTCGGGTTGTAATACGTCAACAGCGAGTAGGCGTACTCGGGAACCAGGTTGACCGAACCCTGGTCGAGCGCCTTCAGATAGACCGCCCGTGCACCGATCGGATCGCCGGTCGACGCCTTGAGACCCTTGGCGTTGAGAGCTGCGGCATACACCGCGGCCAGGATCTGCGACTCGGTGAAGTTGGCGGCGCCGACCCGGATGGTGCCCGCGGCCGCGGTGCCGGAGGGAATCCCGGCACCGCTTGCGCTGGACTTGCTCAGCGGGTTGCTGCCGCCACCGCACGCGCTGAGCGTGAGCGTCGCGGCTGTTGCGACGGCGACCAGAGTAAACGTGCGCTTCATCGTGAATCCTTTGTTGGTGGTGTACATCTCATCCGGACGACGCCGGAAGTCGTGAATCTGTCCGTCGTGGCTGCGACAACCAGCAATGCGCATCTCACGGCGTCGCCGACCTGACCGGCTCGCTGATCTGCTCCTTCATCGCCTCGTCGTCGCCGGGCCGCTCAGTATGCCGCGACCGACTGACACGACCGGTCAGTCCGGGCGAGACCACCATCCGTTGCACGGCAGCGAGCAGCAGATCTGCCAGGAGTGCGAGGAGCGCGACGCAGATCGCGCCGGCGGCCATCTCGGGATAGTTGCTCTGCGCGAGCCCGTCGATCAGATACCGCCCCAGGCCGCCGATGCCGACGGTGGCCGCGATCGTGGTGGTGGCCACGACCTGCAGGGTGGCACTGCGCAACCCGGAGAACATCAACGGCAGCGCGCACGGCAACTCGACGCGTCCGAAGACCTGAGCACCGGTCATGCCCATGCCGCGCGCCGCGTCACGGGCGGCAGGATCGACTTCACTGACACCGCTGTAGGCACCGGCGAGCAATGGCGGGATCGCCAGAACCACCAGGACGATGATGCTGGAGATGCTGAACACCGAGGTGCTCTGAATCTTGCTCTGCAGCCACAACGTCACGATCAGCAACAGGCCCAGGCTCGGCACCGCGCGCAATGAGTTGATCACGGTGATGATCCAGCCGCCGCGGCCGCGGTGGGCGATCCAGGCACCGATGGGCACGGCGATGATCGCGCCGATGACCAGCACCACGGCGCAGTAACCGATGTGCTGCAGCACCCGCGCGGGGATCCCGTCGGTGCCGTGCCAGTGGGCTCCGTCGAAGAGCCAGGAAAAGACCTGCTGGATCATGCCGCCACCGCCCGTCGCCAGGGGGTCAGCAACCAGGTGAGCGCGATGATCACGGCGTCGAAGATCAGCGCCAGGAGCACGCAGCCGAGCACGCCCGTCCACATCTCGGCCCAGTAGGTGTTGCTGTAGCCGTCAGTGATGTAGTACCCCAACTGCGGTATGCCGAGCAGCGCCGCGACGCTGACGATCGACACATTGCTGACGGCCGCGACGCGCAGACCGGACGCGATCACCGGCACGGCCAGCGGCAGGTCGACCGCGAAGAACCGGCGCACCGGCGGGTAACCCATCGCGACGGCCGCCTGCTCGGTCTCGCTCGGCACCACCGCCAGAGCGTCGGCGACTGTGCGCACCAGCAGAGCGACCGTGTAGATCGTCATGGCGATGATGACGTTGATCGGATCGAGGATCCCGGTGCCGAGGATCAGCGGCATGATGACGAACAACGCGAGCGAGGGGATCGTGTAGAGCAGGCCGGATCCGCCGATCAGCACCGAGCGCAGCCACGGCACGCGATTGGCCAGCCAGCCGAGCGGCATCGCGATGAGCAGGCCCAGCACCAGTGGAGCTCCCGCGAGCCAGGCGTGCTGACCCGCGCGCGACAGGATCCCGCCGAGGTTGGCCTGGATGAAGGAAAACATCAGGTCACCGGGTGGGGGCGATGTCGGCCGGATCGACATCGGGCCGGTCGGCCGCCTCGATCGCCTGCAAGACCTCGTGCGCTCGGACGGTGCCGCGCAGCACACCGTCGTCGTCGACGAGAACGCCGCGACGGCTGGGCGAGGACAGCGCGGCGTCGAGGGCGGCACGCAACGGCCCGTGCTCACGCGCAACGGTGCCACCGCGATGCAACATGGCGGGTTCGATCGCAGCCTCGATGCGGGCGGGTTCGACCCAGCCCTGTGGCTTCTGGCCGGCGTCGACGACCAGAAGCCATCTGTCGGTCGTCGCCTGCCGCGCCTGCTCGGGCGTCGCGCCCAGCACCACTGTCGGCTCACTGACGACGGGCAGCGGTGGTGCAGAGGTGAAGGTCAGGGCGCGATAGCCACGATCGCGTCCGATGAAGTCGGCCACGAAGTCGTCGATCGGATGCGCCAGCAGGTATGCCGGGTCGGCGATCTGCGCGAGTCTGCCCCCGACCCGCATCACCGCGACCTGGTCGCCGAGCTTCATCGCCTCATCGATGTCGTGGGTGACGAAAACGATCGTCTTGCCGAGCTCGGTTTGCAGGCGTAGGAATTCATCCTGCAGTTGCTCGCGCACCACCGGGTCGACCGCGCTGAACGGCTCGTCCATCAGCATCACCGGTGGGTCGGCGGCGAGGGCGCGCGCGACACCGACTCGCTGCTGCTGGCCACCGGACAGCTGCGCGGGATATCGATCGGCGAAATCGCCTGGCAAACCAACGAGTTCGAGCACCTCGCGAGCCCTGCCGCGAGCTTGCGCCTTCGACTGACCGAGCAGCAGCGGCACGGTTGCGACGTTGTCGACCACTTTGCGGTGCGGAAACAACCCTGCGTGCTGTATGACGTAGCCGATCCCCCGCCGCAGCTTCGCGGCATTGGCGGCAGTGACGTCCTGGTCGTCGATGAAGATCCTGCCGGCGGTGGGCTCGATCATCCGGTTGATCATCCGCAACGACGTTGTCTTGCCGCATCCGGAGGGACCGACCAGCACTGTTATCTGCCCCGTCGGGGCCTCGAGGGAAAGGTCGTCGACGGCTACGGTCCCGTCGGCATACCTCTTGACCACCTGCTCGAAGCGGATCATGGCCAACAAACCTAACGCAGCCCACTGACAACACCCATCGCGCGCAAGGGTGAGTTATCTCCTCGTAAGAAACGCCTTCACCGCGTCGGCTGCTTCGGCCCGACCCCATATCGACAAATGGTCGGCACCCTCGACGAGTTCGACCTGCGCCCACGGCAACAGTTCGGCGGTTTCTTGCGCCTGCGACAGGGGCACATCGACATCGCGCGTGCCGTGCACGATGAGCGTTCGCAGGCCGGAAAGGGCTGCAACATCGAGGTGGTCGGACTCGATCTGGCGCATGTCGCGGCGATAGCCCTCGCGACGTAGGTCCCAGCGGGTCACCCGCTCGAGACCGTCGCGCAGATCCTGGTTTCGTTCACCGCGCAGCACGTGAGTCAGAACGAAGGGCCCGACATTCGTCTGCACGGTGCGATCGGCGATCTGCGTCGCAATCCGTTGCAGCACAGGCATTCTGGCGTAGATCTGAGCCTCGGTCTCGGGCCGGCTGATCGCCGCCAGCAGGATGAGCCCATCACATCGATCACGATGGCGTGCGGCGAATTCCAACGCGGCAGGGCCGCCACCGGAGATGCCGAGCACGACGACACGCTCGACGCCATAGGCGGTGAGGAAGTCGGCCAGCACGTCGGCCTCGGTCGCCGCATCGACACACTCACCGAGCGGCGTGCGCAGGTACCCCGGCCGCGAGGGCGCGAGAACCCGTGCCACCGAGTCGAGGCCGTTGCGGCGAGCGAAGAGCTCGGCCTGGTCGTAGCCGCCAGGCGACCCGTGCAGGATCAGCACCGGTGGCGCAACCACCGGGCCAAGAGCGACGTATTCGACTGGCCCGCTTGCGGTTTCGATCATCTGGCTGCCGGCGAGGATGCGCGAGCGTTCCTGACCCTGCCAGTAACCGTAGTAGGCGACCAGGGACGCGGTGGCGACCGCGGTCGCCGACACGGCCGCTGCCGTCACCTGGTGGGTCAGGTCTCGTCGCACGTCATCTCGCAAGCAGATTCAGTCGCAGGAATGCGGTTGTATGCCGGTGCCACCGCCCCGGTCGCCACAGCATCGCGTGCGAACCGTTGAACGCCCTGTAGGTGGCATCGCCGCCTGCTGTGCGGATCCGGTCGACCAGCTTCTCGGACTCGCGTGCGTCGGTCATGGTGTCCTGGCGACCGTGCATCAGCAAGGTGTGCAGCGGCAGGAACGGCGCGACGTCATACTGCTGCGGGATCCAGGGCGCCAGACCGACGATGGTGCTGACGCCGTCTATTCCCGCTAGTTCCAGGGCAACTCGCCCACCCATCGAGTGGCCGACCAGACCCATCGGCAGTCCGGGGTACCGCTCCTGCAGCCGCCGCACCGCCCAGCGCGCGTCATGCACCGGCGAGCGTTCGGCGCCGTTGTAGCCGCGCACGGCATCGCGCAGGATCGCCGCTCCGATGCGCCCGCCGCTGCGCACTTCGATGTGCTGGGCGAAGGGCAGCATCCGCAACAGGGCCGGCTCGAACTTCGTGACGCCGGTGGTGCTGTCGGGCGCGCCACCGTGCAGCACGAGAGCGATCGCTCGCGGTCGCGGGACTCTCGGCAGAATCAGGATCGGCTGCGAATCGTCGTGCTCCGGCCCCTTCTCCCAGCGCCGACCCATCAGACGTCGGTGCGGTGAAAATTGCTGAACGAACGACTCGCTGTCGGACCGCGCTGACCTTGATAGTGGGAGCCGTACTTCGCGCTGCCATAAGGGTTTTCGGCCGGGCTGCTGAGCTGGAAGAAGCACAGCTGACCGATCTTCATACCCGGCCACAGCTTGATCGGCAGGGTGGCGACGTTGGACAACTCCAGGGTGACATGGCCGCTGAAGCCGGGATCGACGAAACCGGCCGTCGCGTGAGTGAGCAAGCCGAGCCGTCCGAGACTCGACTTGCCCTCGACGCGCGCTGCGATGTCGTCGGGCAGAGTCACCTGCTCATAGGTCGAGCCGAGGACGAACTCCCCCGGGTGCAGCACGAACGGCTCGTCCGGCTCGATCTGCACCAGGCGCGTGAGTTCGTCCTGCTCCTCGGCGGGGTCGATGAACGGGTACTTGTGGTTGTCGAACAGCCGGAAGTACCGGTCGAGCCGGATGTCGATGCTCGAGGGCTGGACCATCGCCTCGTCATACGGCTCGAGTCGCACCCGGCCGGCATCGACCTGGGCCTTGATATCGCGGTCGGAGAGCAGCACGGGGCAAACGCTACCTGCCGAGTCGTGCGGGTGGTCGGTCGCTGGCGCGGAGGTGGTCGGTTAGACTCGCTGCCGCACACGGATCCGCTGCTCTTGGGCACCGGATTCCGGACGCGCGAGTGTAGTTCAATGGTAGAACATCAGCTTCCCAAGCTGAATACGCGAGTTCGATTCTCGTCACTCGCTCCGCGCACTGAGACGGCCCCCGACATCGTGGGCCGTTTCGCTGTTTCCGGCGGACTCGGCGACCGCGATGTGGCGAATTCGCCGGGATGTCGGCCCGTGAAATCACAGCAGTGCAACTACATGATGTAGGGGCTTGGCAATCCGAGCACCACTAGATAGTGTGTGTAACGTAGCTGGTTCGGCACTACATCCGCAGATGGATGTAGAGCCGAGGCAAGAGGGAACCCGGTGGAATTCCGGGACTGCCCCGCAGCGGTGAGTGAGGACGAAAGCCGTCATCAGCACTGGGCGCACAGCCTGGGAAGCGACGGCCGGTAGGTGGTTTCGAGGCGTATGCCGGAGCCGGATTCACGAGTCCGAAGACCTGCCAGCGCCCCACCCGCAACCGCGGGAGGGTGACCGCGGCTCGCGTGGGACGAGCCGGCGGACGAGTGGGCCTGACGCTGCCGGATCGCGCCGCCCCGCCCGCCTGTCGCTTCGTCTCCCGCAAACCCGCGACCAGCGAGGGACGGAGACCACCAGACGTGAGCATTCATGTCACCAAACGCGACGGCACCCGCGAGCCGTATGACGCCGACCGCATCAACCGCGCCATCGAACGTGCGGCCACCGGACTGCCGAACGCCATGTCGATGACCATGCAGATCGCCTCGGAGTTGGCGATCACGCTGTTCGACGGCATCACCACGGAGCAGTTGGACGAGGCTGCCATCAATGTCGCGGTGCAGAACGTCAAGGACGACCCGGATTTCGACGTGATCGCCTCGCGGCTGCTGCTGAAGACGATCTACAAGCGCGTGCTCGGCGACTTCGAGACGCAGAGTGAGCTGGCCCTGTTGCACCAGGCCCGCTTTCCCGGTTACGTCCGGGTCGCGGTCGAGGACGGCTTGTTCGATCCGCGGCTGGCATCGGCCTTCAACCTCGAAGCGCTGGCTGCCGCACTTGACCACCATCTCGATGACGGGCTGCGCTACATCGGCATCGTCACGCTCAAAAACCGATACATGGCAACGGATTCCGCGCGGCGTCCGCTGGAGGTTCCGGCATACTTCTGGATGCGGGTCGCGATGGGCCTGTCGGTGGAGGAGAAGGACCCGACCCAGGCCGCGATCGCGTTCTACCGCAAGATGGCGTCGCTGGATTACCTCGCCGCAGGGTCGACGCTGGTCAACGCAGGCACCTGCACACCGCAGCTCTCGAACTGCTTCGTGATGCAGATGGACGACGACATCGAGCACATCGCCAAGTCGATGCGTGACGTCATGTGGCTGACCAAAGGCACCGGTGGCATTGGTCTTTCAGTGACCAAGCTGCGCTCCGAGGGCAGCCCGATCCGCAGCAACAACACATCCTCGACCGGCCCGATCCCGTTCATGCACACCGTCGACTCGATCCTGCGTGCGGTCTCGCGAGGCGGCAAGAAGTTCGGCGCGCTGTGCTTCTACATGGAGAACTGGCATCTGGACTTCCCGCAGTTCCTCGACCTGCGGCAGAACGCCGGCGACCCCTACCGCCGCACCCGGACGGCCAACACCTCCGTCTGGCTGAGCGACGAGTTCATGAAACGCGTTGTGGCCGATGACGATTGGTACCTCTTCGACCCACTGGAGACGCCCGACCTGGTCGAACTCGTCGGTGACGAGTTCTCGGCCCGCTACGCGGAGTACGTCGCGATGGCCAAGGCCGGCCGGTTGCGCTCGCACCGCCGCCTGCGGGCTCGCGAGCAGTGGAAGGCCATCCTGGTGTCTTTGCAGACCACCTCACACCCGTGGCTGACGTGGAAGGACACCATCAATCAGCGGGCGCTCAACGACAACACCGGCACGATCCACCTGTCGAACCTGTGCACCGAGATCACGCTGCCTCAGGACCTCGACAACGTCTCGGTCTGCAACCTGGCCTCCATCAACCTGTCACGTCACCTGGTCGACGGCGAGTGGGATTGGGACCGCCTCGCCGAGTCGGCCCGTCTGGCGGTGCGTCAGCTGGACAACCTCATCGACGTCACTCGTTCGTCCGTGCCGGAGTCCGAGCACTCCAACAGCGAGAACCGCGCTATCGGCCTGGGGATCATGGGTTTCACCGAAGTCGTCGAGCGGCTCGGTATGGCGTACTCCTCGCAGGGCGCTGCCGATCTCATCGATGAGCTGGTCGAGTTCATCAGCTGGCACGCCATCGACACCTCCTGCGATCTGGCACGCGAACGTGGCGCCTACCCCAACTTCGCGGGATCCGGCTGGTCACGAGGGCTGGTGCCGATCGACACGCTCGACGTACTGCAGGAACGTCGCGGCACGCCCGTCGACGTCGACCGCACCACGCGGATGGACTGGAACGCGCTGCGCGCCAAGGTGGCCGGCGGCATACGGAACGCCACCTTGATGGCGATCGCCCCGACCGCCTCGATCGGTCTCGTCGCCGGCACCACTCCTGGGCTGGATCCGCAGTTCTCGCAACTGTTTTCGCGGGCGACGTCGTCCGGCAAATTCCTGGAGGTCAACCGCAACCTGGTCGCCGCGCTGCAGGACGCCGGTCTGTGGGAGCAGGTGCGTGAGGATCTGCTGCGGGCGCAGGGCGATCTGTCGGCGCTGCCGCAGGTGCCGGAGCAGCTGCAGGCGGTCTTCCAGACGTCTTTCCAGTTGCCGCCGACGGCATTCCTGACCATCGCGTCCCGCGCGCAGAAGTGGATAGACCAGGCCATCAGCCGCAACATCTACCTGGAGTCGCGCGACATCGGCGCCATGGGCGATCTGTATGTCGACGCGTGGCGCAAGGGTGTCAAGACGACCTATTACCTGCACATGAAGCCCCGGCACACTGCCGAGCAGTCGACGGTGCAGGTCAACAAGGCCGCGGCGAGCGGCCGGACGAGTGGCGGCTTCGGCTTCGCACGACGTGCGGCTGCTGCGGCGCCGACACTCGAGACTGCACCTGTTCTCGAGACCGCACTCGACTCCGCGGCTGCAGTCGACGCTGCGCCCATCGAGGCTGCGCCGGTCCAGGCATCGGCACCGACGAACGCGCCGATCGTCATACAAGAGGGTTTCGTCTGCCCGACGGACCCGCAGGAACTTCTGAATTGCGAGGCTTGCCAATGACATCCACCGCCGCACCGACCACCGCGATCCTCGGCACGGGAATCCAGGAAGGTCTGCTGCTGAAACCGATCCGCTACCAGTGGGCCTACGACCTCTACAACCAGGCCGTCGCAAACACGTGGTTTCCCAACGAGATTCAGCTGGGCGAAGACCTTGCCGACTTCGAGCGGATGACCGACGAGGAGCGTCACGCGGTGACCTTCCTGATGAGTTACTTCAACCCCAACGAACTGCTGGTCAACAAGGCGCTGGCGTTCGGCGTCTACCCCTACCTCAACGCGCCCGAGGCGCACCTCTACCTCGCCAAGCAGATGTGGGAGGAGGCCAACCACTGTATGGCGTTCGAGTACGTCCTCGAAACCTTCCCGATCAACCGCGACGAGGCGTATGCCGCACACGCGGACATCCCCTCGATGGTGGCCAAGGAGGAATTCGAGGTCCGCTACATCGAGCGGATGGCATCGCAGACGCTCGACATCACCACCACCGAGGGCAAGCGTGACTTCGTGCGCAACCTGGTGGCGTACAACGTTGTGCTGGAAGGGATTTGGTTCTACAGCGGGTTCATGGTGGCGCTCAGCTTCCGGCAGCGGAATCTGCTGCGCAACTTCGGGTCGCTCATGGACTGGATCGTGCGCGACGAGTCGCTGCACCTGAAGTTCGGCATCAACCTGATCCTGACCGTGCTGGAGGAGAATCCCGATCTGCAGACGGAGGAGTTCGCCGACGAGATCCGCCAGATGGTCCTGGATGCCGTCGAGATGGAGGAGCGCTACAACCATGACCTGCTCCCGCGCGGCATCCTCGGGCTCAACGCCGACTACATCAACACCTACGTGCGATATCTGGCCGACCGGCGATTGGAGGAGCTGGGCTTCGCCGCGCACTGGGGTGTCAGCAATCCGGCCAAGTGGATGGCGACGGCCAACGACACGCTGCAGTTGGTGAACTTCTTCGAATCCACGAACACCAGCTACGAGGTCAACGCACAGGCCGGATCCTGAGCAATCCCTGCTGCGACATTCGACGCCAGGGTGCCCATGCCTGCCCTGGCGTCGAATATCCAAAAGCGGTCGGCCTTGTCAGGTCCACCCCAACAGTGCACCGCGTGTTCATTCGAATCTCGTTTCCACCACGGTATTTTCGAGGATTACGGTGACCGCCGTCGTCATACGTGACGTCGTTCTCGTCATACCCAGATTGAAAGGAATGCTGTGACACGACCTGATGACACCAGGTTGACACTCGCGCACATCATGAGCGCGCACGACACGAATCTGATGGGCACGGTGCACGGTGGCGTCGTGATGAAACTCGTCGACGACGCGGCAGGGACAGTGTCCGCGCGCTACTCGGGCGGGCCGTCGGTGACAGCCATGATGGACGAGATGCACTTTCTCGCACCGGTGCATGTCGGCGACGTGCTGACGGTGAATGCCCAGGTCAATTGGGCCGGCCGATCCTCGATGGAGGTCGGGGTTCGCGTCGAGGCGACCCGATGGAACGAGATCACGGATCCGGTGCACGTGGCTACCGCATACCTGGTGATGGTCGCGGTCGACGGTGAGGGGACACCAAGGGTCGTGCCGGCACTGCACCCGCGCACTGTCGAGGAGGTGCGCCGTCACCGCGAAGCTCAGATCCGGCACGAGCAGCGAGTCGCCCGACGCGACGCCATCCGGGTATCCCGCGCCACCGAATCGGCAGCGACCGCTGAACAAGCAACCTCAACAGCCGCTGCAACTGTATGAGGGGCCTCTCGCCGACCGCGATGTTCGCCGGTAAGGCGGTTACAGGTGCCGCCGCGTCGAATATCGCGGAGGGTTTGGCAAGCGCACGTACAAGCGGGAAGGCGTGGTCGCCTCAGTCGTGATGACCGTGAGCGTGCTGACCGTGGGCGTCAGAGGAGCCGCTGCCCTCGGCGGCAAGGCAGTCCGCGCACGTTCCCAACAACGCCGCGTGCTGTATGTCGATCGTGAACCCCATCTCGTCGCGCAACTGATCGCGCAGTGGTTCCAGCGACCGCATCGGGGCATCGAAGAATCGCTCGCACGTCGTGCACTGCAGATGCGCGTGACTCACATGAGCAGCCGGCGATTCGCGCAGGTGATAGATCGTCGCCGAGCCCGGCACATGCGTGTGCGCCACCAGCCCCAGCTCGGTCAGCGACTGCAACGACCGATAGATCGTCGCCCGGTGCACACCCGGCTCAGCCCCAGCGACCCGAGCAGCGACATCCTCGGCGGTGAGGTGTTCGCGCGACTTGTCCAGCACTCCGAGCACAGCCCGACGAGCCGGTGTCACGCGCTCCCCCGCCTCACGCAACTGCTCCAAAGCTGCTGCTACTGCCGGCGTTTCGCCACTTCCCGCGCTCACGAGACACCCTGCTCGACTGCATCGGTCCGCAGCAGCGACCCCATCGCGGCTCGCAGTTTGGAGCTGATCGACGCCTGCGCGACACCGCATTCGCGCAGGTGCGCCGTGACACGCTCGAGGAAGTCCATGCCCCCGTGCGACAACTCGACCTCCATCTCGCGCCACGCCTGATCCAGTGACGAGTCGATGAGGTTGCGGGTCCACACGTAGTCCTCGCACACACTCGCCAACACCACGCCACGGCCCGACACCTCGCGTTCGACCCGCCGCGTCTCGACCTCGCACACCGGCTGCAGCTGCTCACCGGCCAGCACCTCCGTGAGCTGCCCCGCGAACCCCCGCGGCACGACCTCGCCGTCACCGAGCGCCCCCAGCGGCAACCACTGCTCGACGCGTGAATCCTCGTCACGCGGCAGCTTCAGATGCCAGCCCTCGTCGGTGCCGCCGGTGCGGCGTCGCAGCGTGATGCCGCGCCGGCCGAGACGCACGTCGGTCGTGTCGAAATACGTCGCCTGCAGGTGGTGGTGCTGCGCTTCACCGACCGCGTCGACACCGGGCCACTCCATAGCGTCTGGCGCCGGCCGCCCCTCGGGGAGGGTGAACTTCCGCTCGGTCTCCACGTGTGACTGCGGCATCCCGTCATCGGGTCGGAGGGCCGCGCGCCACCATGCGGCATACGTCTCGTCCACCGGCCCGAGCTGTATGGCGGTGATCTCCGGCACGTCGTACGAATGCAGCTCTCGCACCCGTTGCGCAAGCCCCGCGAAGTGCGCCGTCGACGTCTTGGCGGTCACCAGGATCTCGGTCGCGGTTTCGACGCGCCCCTGCCAGCGGTATGTCGAGCGCATCCCGGGCAGCTGCTGCACACAGGCCGCGAGGCGTTCGTGCACCAGCACCTGGGCGATCGAGTCGGCCTCCTGCGCGCTCGCAACGGCGATGCGCACCTCCAGCAGTTGCTCCGTCACGTCAGTCATTGTGACCCTTCGCACTGGGGAATGCGTCGAGATAGCTGCGCAGTGACACCGGCACCGGCAAGCCCGCCTCGGCGTCCGGCGACGCCTCCGACGAGCCACCAGTCGACTCGCTCGACGCAGGTCCCACGCTCGATGCCGCCAGCATCGCGTGCCCGATCGCCCGCGTCACGCAATCGCCCCCGACGTCAAGCAACTCGTGCAGCTGCATCGCGTCCGGCGCCGGGCGGCCACCGGTCGCGAGCGCGAAGACCGTGTCGCCGTCGAACATCGTGTGCACCGGACGGATGGCGCGCGCCATACCGTCGTGGCCGATGCCCGCGAGCTTCTGACATTGCGCCTTGTCCAAGGCGTGATCGGTGGCCACGACGGCCAGGGTCGTCGCCAGGCCGACACCCAACGAGGGCGGACGAGACTGCGCCAACTGCCGCGCAGCCGCCAGTTCGGAAGCCGACGGCCGCCGCAGGCCGTCGAATTCACCCGGCAGACCGAAGCGCGCGGCATACAGCTCGCCCGTCGCAGGATCGACACACGAACCGGCCGCGTTGACGACGACCAGCGCTGCCACGACCGCACCATCGGCAAGCACCGCGGACGCCGACCCGACTCCGCCCTTGAGTCCACCCGCTGCTGCACCGGCACCGGCCCCCGCGCAACCCTGAGCGGGTGCGTCCGCGGATGCTGCGGCATACGCACGACGACCGAAATCGGCATCCGGCCGGTTCGACGCCGACCCGCCACGCCCGAGGTCGAAGCACACCGCCGCGGGCACGATCGGCACGCGCACACCCGGTTGCACGGGCAACCCGACGCCGTCAGCTTCGAGCGCCGCCATCACCCCGCCTGCGGCATCCAGACCGTATGCCGAACCGCCTGTGAGCACGATGGCATGCACGCGCTGCACCAGGTTGCGCGGATCGAGCAGGTCGGTCTCGCGGGTGCCAGGGCCACCACCTCGCACGTCGACACCGGCCATCGCCCCGTCTGCCCACGGCAGCACGACCGTCGTGCCGGTCAGCCATCCGCCACCGACGCGATCGACATGCCCCACCCGGATCCCCGGCACGTCGACGATGGAGTTGGTCGGCCCAGGTCGCATCCCCCCACTGTGACACGCCGGTACGTGGACCGGGTTGCGCTGTTCTACCGGTCGGTAGCAGAATCAATGGTTACTGGTGAGTAATACCACGTACGTCGGTCCTCCCGTCGCGAGGATCCACGCATGCCGCACGGTCTTTCCTGGAGGAGCCATGTCCCACTACAAGAGCAACGTCCGCGATCTGGAGTTCAACCTGTTCGAACTCCTCGGCCGCGACGAGGTGCTCGGCAAGGGCCCGTATGACGAGGTCGACGTCGACACCGCCCGCGAGATGCTGAAGGAACTCGCGCGCCTGGCCGAAACCGACCTCGGCGAGAGCCTCATCGACAGCGACCGCACTCCGCCGGTCTACGACCCGCAGACCAAGAGCGTGCAGCTGCCCGAGGCCTTCAAGAAGTCCTACCAGGCGTATGTCGACTCCGGCTTCTACAACGTCGACCTGCCGGCCAAGATGGGCGGCACGGTCGTGCCGCCGTCGCTGAAGTGGGGCATGAACGAGCTGGTCCTCGGTGCGAACCCCGCCATCGGCATGTATGCCGCGACCTACTCTTTCGCCAAGCTGCTGGACGTGCTCGGCACCCCCGAGCAGCAGAAGCTCGCCGCGCTGGTCGCCGAGCACAGCTGGGGCGCGACCATGGTGCTCACCGAGCCCGACGCCGGCTCCGACGTCGGCGCAGGTCGCACCAAGGCGGTGCAGCAGCCCGACGGAACCTGGCACATCACCGGCGTGAAGCGCTTCATCACCTCCGCCGAGCAGGACATGACCGACAACATCGTCCACTTCGTCCTCGCGCGACCCGAGGGCGCCGGCCCGGGCACCAAGGGGCTGTCGCTGTTCGTCGTGCCGAAGTTCCACGTCGACCTCGAGACCGGTGAGCTCGGCGAGCGCAACGGTGCCTTCGTCACCAACGTCGAGCACAAGATGGGCCTGAAGGTCTCGACCACGTGCGAGGTCACCTTCGGCGACGGTATCCCGGCCGTCGGCACCCTGCTGGGCGATGAGCACAACGGCATCGCCCAGATGTTCAAGGTCATCGAGCATGCGCGAATGCTGGTGGGCACCAAGGCGATTGCGACTTTGTCGACCGGTTACCTCAATGCGCTCGACTACGCCAAGCAGCGCGTCCAGGGCGCCGACATGACCACCCCGGCCAAGGACGCGCCGCGTGTCACGATCACCCATCACCCGGATGTCCGCCGCAGCCTGATGCTGCAGAAGGCATATGCCGAGGGTCTGCGTTCGGTGATGCTGTTCACCGCCGCACAGCAGGACATCGTCGATGCGGAGTTCCTGCGTACCGGCGCCGAGCCCGAGCCGGGCACCCCGGCCGAGATGGCCGGCAAGCTCAACGATCTGCTGCTGCCGGTGGTGAAGGGTGTCGGCTCCGAGCGGGCCTGGGTGCTGCTGGGCACCGAGTCGCTGCAGACGCTGGGCGGCTCCGGCTTCCTGCAGGACTACCCGATCGAGCAGTACGTCCGCGACGCCAAGATCGACACGCTCTATGAAGGCACGACGGCGATCCAGGGACTCGACTTCTTCTTCCGCAAGATCGTCAAAGACCAGTTCGCCTCGCTGATGCACCTGGCCGGACTGATCCAGGAGACCGTCAAGGGCGGCGACGGCCACGACGGGCTGTCCACCGAGCGCGAGTTGCTCGGCACCGCAGTGGCCGACCTGCAGGGCATCGCCGAGTGGATGGCGACGACCTCGATGGCCGCGCTTGAGCCCGGCAAGCAGGACCAGGTCTATCGAGTGGGGCTCAACACCACGCGGTTCCTGCTCGCTGCCGGCGACGTGATCATCGGCTGGCTGTTGTTGCGCAGCGCCGAGATCGCGCAGGGCCACCTCACGGCCGGCGACGCCGGATCCGACGAGGCGTTCTACCAGGGCAAGGTCGCGGCCGCGAAGTTCTTCGCCGCCAACGTGCTGCCCCGCATCACCGCCGAACGCGCCATGGCTGAAGCCACCGACCTGTCCCTGATGGAACTGTCAGAGGACGCCTTCTGATCCGCGGCACTGATACGCCCTGAGCTGCGGGCAGAAGTTGCGGGTGGGCTCGGCACCGTCGGGTGCCGGGCCCACTTTTCTCATGCCGCTTGGTGAGTCACCGGACGACGTCGACGCGGTATGTCGCTGTGCGAGCGAACTCGGCTACCGCCAAGAAGTGCTCACTTGCAACCGCCTGCCGAGGTGCACGTGGTGGAGCCGCCGGCGGGCGACTGGTAGGTGGTCCCGTTGATCGTCGCCGTAGCTTGGCCAGCGGTGAAGATCACCGGGCCAACAAGGCATGTGTTTCCGATGGAGTAGTACGGGACGACAACCGAACCGCTGGCCGGAACCGACACTGGCCCCGCGTAGGTCGACATGTACTGGTAGTACGTAACACCAGCGATCACGGAGGTAACGGCGGTCTGCGTGGGCGTGGACCAAGAGGTATAGCCCGATTGTTCTGTAAACGCAAGGCCGCTCACGGATGCAAGGAACGTCCGGAAGATACCGCTGGCTGTGGCGGCAGCGGCGGTGTTGTTGGTGATGGTGACACCAGTGCCGGCGCTCGAACTCGTCCCGCCCGAAACCGCTCCGCCTGTGCCGTTCTGCACCAGTAAGGCCGTGCCTGTGCCACACGTGGTGCCATTACCCGAACCGGCAACTCCATACAGTGTTGACCGGGTTACCGCGAAGGGAACGGCTGACGCCGCCAGGGCAGGAGCTGCCGACCCCATGATCAGCACCGGCGTCGCCCACGCGGCGCCTTTGGCCAGCGTTCGACGACTGACGGCACCGGCCACGATGACTCCCCTGGGTTGTGCGCACGACAGCGACGCCCTCCGTCGCTGACGCCGACCGTCCGACAGGCTGTGGTGGCACAGCTGCGCTGAGTGGATGACCGGCCCCGCCATTCAGCCGGTGCAAGCTGCCAACACCCTGTGAATACGCACCATTTACCTCAAAGTCACCCCTAGGGGTGAGAGCCTCCCGGGCGACTGGCGATGGCTCGGGTTCTACGTTCAGTGGTCCGTTGCCCGTACGTGTCCCGATCGGCTCAGCCCTGGTTCTCCAGCACGACCGCCAGACCCTGCCCGACACCGATGCAGATGGCGGCGACGCCATACCGGCCGCCGGTCTTGCGCAGACCGCGCGCCAGGGTTCCGACGATGCGACCGCCGGAGGCTCCCAACGGATGGCCGATCGCGATCGCGCCTCCGTAGATGTTGACGATCTCGGGGTCGATGCCCCAGGCATCGATGCACGCGAGCGACTGCGCGGCGAAGGCTTCGTTGAGCTCGACCAGCGACACGTCGGACCAGGTGATACCAGCGCGCGCCAGAGCACGGTTCGCAGCCTCGACCGGTGCGTATCCGAAGAACTGCGGCTCGTTCGCTGCGGCGCCGCGACCGGCGATGCGCGCGAGTGGCTGCAGTTGGAGCGTCGCTGACGCGCCCTCAGAACCGAGCAGCACCGCCGACGCTCCGTCGTTGAGCGGCGACGCATTGCCGGCGGTGATGGTGCCGTTCTCCTTGCGGAAGGACGTCTTGAGACCGGCGAGGGCTTCGACCGTGCTCGTCGGGCGGATCGATTCGTCGCGCTCGAGGTCGACGCCCGGCACCCCCACGATCTGGTCGTCATAGAAGCCGTCGTCCCAGGCGGCTGCCGCGAGACGGTGCGATCGGGCGGCGAAGGCGTCCTGCCGCTCACGGCTGACGTCATATCTCTCGCGCAGTTGCTCGGTTGCCTCGCCGAGCGACACCGTCCACTCCGGCTGCATTCGCGCATTCACCAGGCGCCAACCGAGGGTGGTCGAGACGAGTTCGGAATTACCTGCTGCATAAGGCTTTTCGGGCTTGCGCATGACAAGCGGTGCACGCGTCATCGACTCGACACCACCGGCGACGATCACCTCTGCGTCACCAGTCTCGATCGAGCGTGAGCCGGCGATCACGGCATCCAGGCTGGATCCGCAGAGCCGGTTGATCGTCGAACCGGGCACGCTGACGGGCAGCCCGGCGAGGAGCACCGCCATACGTGCGACATTGCGGTTCTCCTCCCCTGCGCCATTGGCGTTGCCCAGCAGGACCTCGTCGACTGCGGCACCGTCGAGGCCGGGCGCGCGGCGCACCTGTTCGCCGACGACGAGCGCGGCCAGATCGTCGGGGCGGGTGGCGGCGAGGGCGCCGGCATATCTGCCGAAGGGTGTGCGGACGGCGTCGTAGACGTAGGCGGAGGTCATGTCGTGATCCTTTCAGGGGCGGCTGGTGGCCGGCGGCCGGATGTGGTCAGTCACCGGCGACCGCCAGGTCGGCCGTGATGGCGGCAGCGGTGGCGAGCAGGTGCGGGAGGATGCCCGGGATGGGGTCGTCGTCGCCGGCGAGTCCGATGGACGTCGAGACGTTGACGGCGGCGCAGACCCGGCCGACGCGATCGCGGATGGGCGCGGCGACCGACCGCAGACCCAACTCGAGCTCTTGGTCGACGACGGCATAGCCGTCATTCCGTACCTGCTGCAGCACCGGCATGAGCTCGGCGCGGCTGGTGAGGGTGCGGGCGGTCATCGGCACGAGATCCACGTGTTGCCAGTAACTTTCGAGCCCAGGGCCGTCCAGGTGGGCGAGCAGCACTCGGCCCATCGACGTCGCGTATGCCGGGAATCTCGTGCCGACGGTGATCCGCACGTGCATGATCCGGCGAGTGGCAGCACGGGCGACATACACGACGTCGGGGCCGTCGAGCACCGACGCCGAGGTCGACTCGCCGACCTCGGTCGACAGAGCCTTGAGGTGCGGCTCGGCGATGTCCGGCAGGCGCAGCCCGGACAGATAGGCGAAGCCGAGGTTGAGCACGCGCGGCGTCAGCGCGAACAGCCGCCCGTCGGTGCGCACGTAGCCGAGCGCGATGAGGGTGTGCAAGAACCTGCGCACCGCGGCGCGGTTGATGCCGGTGCGGTGCGACACCTCGGCCAGAGTCAGTTCGGGGTGGTCGGCGTCGAAGGCCGCGATCACCGCCAGTCCGCGTTCCAGCGACTGCACGTATGGCGCAGCGCGCTCGTCCTCGCCGGTCACTCAGCCTCCTCGCACCGTGGTGTCGGCAGCCCCGGTGAGATCACGGATCGGCAGGCCGATCACCTCGCGCAGTTCGTCGACCGTCGTGCCGAAGGTCTCGCGCACCGCCAGCCCGTCGGCGCCAACCGAAAAGATCGCACGCTCGGTGTACACCGCACTGACACAACCGATTCCGGTCAATGGGTAGGTGCACTCGTCGACGATCTTGCTGACGCCGTCCTTGGTCATCAGGGTCATCATGACGAAGGTCTGCCGGGCGCCGATGGCGAGGTCCATTGCCCCACCGACGGCCGGAATCGCGTCCGGCGCACCGGAGCTCCAGTTGGCCAGATCGCCGGTCACCGAGACCTGGTACGCACCGAGCACGCAGATGTCGAGATGCCCGCCACGCATCATCGCGAACGAGTCGGCGTGGTGGAAATACGACGCACCGAGCAGTTCGGTGACCGGCACCTTGCCCGCGTTGATCAGATCGAGGTCGATGTCGTCGCCCGTGGCCTCCGGGCCCATACCGAGCATGCCGTTCTCGGTGTGCAGCGTGACACCGCTGTCGGCGTCGAGGTGGTTGGCGACCGTCGTCGGTTGCCCGATGCCGAGATTGACGTAGGCGCCGTGCGGGATGTCGCGCGCGACGCGGGCCGCGATCTCGTCCTTGCTGAGGTAACCGGTCATGACGTCTGTTCCTCCCCGGTTGCGGTCGCTGCCGGCACGACGATCCGATCGACGAAAATGCCTGGAGTCACGACGCTTTCAGGGTCCAGGGACCCGGTGGCGACGATCTCGTCGACCTGCGCGATGGTGACCGTGGCGGCCATTGCCATCAGCGGGCCGAAGTTGCGGGCCGTCTTGCGGTAGACGAGATTGCCGACCTGGTCGGCACGCAACGCCTTGATGAGCGCGACGTCGGCATGGATCGGCTGTTCGAACACGTAGCCGCGACCGTCGATCTGCCGCGTCTCCTTACCTTCGGCGAGCTGGGTGCCATAGCCGGTGGGAGTGAAAAAACCACCGATTCCGGCGCCGGCAGCGCGGATCCGCTCGGCCAGGTTGCCCTGTGGCACCAGTTCGAGCTCGATGCGCCCGGCGCGGAACTCACGGTCGAAGTGCCAGGAGTCGCTCTGCCGCGGGAACGAGCAGATGATCCTGCGGACCCGGCGTCGCTCGATGAGCGCGGCGAGCCCGACGTCACCGTTGCCGGCGTTGTTGTTGACGACGGTGAGGTCGGTGGCGCCGCGGCGGATGAGCGCGTCGATGAGCTCGACCGGCTGACCCGCGGCGCCGAAGCCACCGATCATCACGGTCGCGCCGTCGGCGATGTCACTCACTGCCTCGTCGACGTCAGTCAGCTGCTGGGTCTGCATCGGTCGCCTCCTCATCGGTGTCGAGCGGACGGTGGTCGAGCGGTGGTATGTCGAGCGCCGCGTTGGCCAACGCGAAGGCGTGATTGGCCGCGGGCACACCGCAGTAGATCGCCGACTGCAGAATGACTTCCTGAATCTCGTTGGCTGTCAGCCCGTTTCGCACAGCGGCGCGCACGTGCATGGTGAATTCGTCCCAGTGGCCGCCGGCGATGAGCGCTGTCATCGTGATCATGCTGCGAGAGCGCCTGTCCAGACCGGGCCTGTTCCAGATCTCGCCCCACGCGTAGCGGGTGATGAGTGCCTGGAAGTCGCTGGTGAAGGAGGTCGTCGCTGCCGCGGCGCGGTCGACATGGTCGGGGCCGAGCACCTGACGACGCACCGCCATACCGCTGGTGTGCAGGTCGTCCGGAGCGATTCCGCCGGCGGCGAATTCGCCGATCAGCGCTGCCACGTCGGATGGTGCTTCGATCACTGCCAGATGGGCGACGCCGGGCAGCACCCGCACCCGCCCGTCCTTGACACCCCAGGCGATCTCGCCGGCTTTCGCCGGTGGCGTCGCGACGTCCTCTTCACCTCCGATGGCGAGCACCGGCAACGTGATCGCGCCCAGTCGGCCACGCACGTCGAAGTCGGCGAGGGCACCGCACGCGTGGGCATAGCTGCCGTCGTCGACCTCTGCGAGGTGGTGCAGCATCGTCGACACGACATCCGAGCGGCGGCTGACGAAATCGGGGGTGAACCAGCGGCCGGCACTTTGCGAGATGAGTGCCGAGGTGCCTGCGCGGTGGACCAGGTCAGCACGTGTCCGCCAGGAGTCGCGGTCACCGAAGCGCGCGGCGCTGCACACCGTGACCAGGCCGTGCAGCAGCGCCGGCCGGTCGAGCGCCAGTTGCAGACCGACCGCTCCACCGATGGAATCACCGGCGTACCAGGCCTTTTCGTCACCGAACGAGTGCACGTATGCCGCAGCGACCGCTTCGGCGAGCTCTGCCATGGTGAACGCACCGGCCGACGCCGGTGACGCTCCATGGCCGGGCAGATCCCAGCCGACCACTTGGAAGGTGTCGGCCAGTTGGGCGGCGCACTCCGACCAGAGAGTGGTCACGGCGGTGCCGATCGACGGGCCCACGAGAAGGATGGGCGCATCAGCTGCCGGACTGGCCGCGAGCTGGGTCAGTCTGATGGTCTCGGTCATGAATTCTCCCAGTCGTGCACGGCCTGATCGACCAGCGCAGTTGCATTGCCGAGATAGGTCGTCGGATCGTGCGGCGTCTGCCCGTCGCGCCGGATCGCGGCCTGTTCGGCGAGCGCACCGGGCATCGCGGCAGTGAGATTGCGCTTTGCGGCGCGTTCGTCGATGACCAGGCCGGACGCGAGTTCGGCGGTGATCGAAGCGGCGGCGACCGCTCCGATCAGCAGCTGTTGCAGCGGCGCCCACTCGGCCTGCCATGCGCCGTCGGAGCGCTCGTCCGCAGCGAGTCCGGCGGTAGTGACGACGGTCGACAGATCAGCAGGCGACTGCAGCGCGATTGCTCGAAGCTGCACGGACAGAACGGGATTCACCTTTTGTGGCATCGTCGACGAACCACCACGGCCGGGCATGACCGGCTCGTCGGCTTCGGCGACCTCGGCACGCGACAGGGTCAGCACGTCTACCGCGATATGACCACAGGCAGCGGTCGTCTGTGCCAACACGGCGGCCAGACGTGTCACCGGCAGGCGCATCGTGTGCCATGGCGGTCGGGGCGCTAGCTCGAGCAGTTCGGCCCAGCGCGTCGCAGCCGCGACGGGATCGATGCCCAGCTCGACCAATGCCGCCGACGTCCCGACAGCGCCGCCGCATTGCACCGGCAGCTCCAGCCGTGACAGGTCGTGGTCGGCCTCACGAATGCCGTTGAGCCACGTTGCGATTCGCATGCCCCACGTCGTCGGCAGTGCCGGCTGACCGAGGGTGCGGGCCAGTGCCGGAGTGGTGCGATAGCGGGTTGCGTGCCGTGCCAGCGAGTCGCCGGCGGTGCGCAGATCACGACGTATGGCGACCAGCGCCTCGCGCGCGAGCACTAGCAGCGCGGTGTCGAGCACGTCCTGGCTGGTCAGCCCGCGGTGCACCCACCACGCCTGCTCCTCACCGGCCGCGTCGGTCAGGCTCGAACGCAGCTGAGACACGAGACCGATCACCGGGTTGGCGCCCTGGTGTGCCTGTTCACCTGCACTGGACCAGTCGATCTGCTTGTCGCTGAACGATTCCCACGCCTGGCGGGCGTCCGCGGTGACGCCGACGGGTGCTGTGCCGAAGTGCTCGAGCACGTCGAGCCAGGCGACCTCAGAGGTCACCACCGCTTCGACGAGAGCCACGTCGTCAAGGCCGCCCGCCCGCACCCGCCACGGTTGCAGCAGAATGCTCACGCGATGTCGGCGTGCCGGGGGAACTGCAGAAAGACCGTCTCGCCGGCACCCTGCAGGTGCACGTCGAAGCGCAGGCTCGATGGGCCGTCCTGCTCGGCGATGAGAGTGGCTCGCCGCTCAGGTTCGAGCGCGGCGAGCACCTCGTCGCTGTCGTGCAGCGCGGCATCCTGCGGCAGGTAGCACCGGGTGAACAGCCGGTCGAGCAGGCCGCGAGCGAAGACCGTGACGGCGAAGAACCGCGGCGCCTCCGCAGCGACCGGCCCCGGCAACAGCGTCGTGAACGAGTAGTGACCGGCCGGGTCGGTGCCACAGCGACCCCACCCGGTGAAGGTGTGACCGTCGCGGTGCAGTGAACCCGCCACCACGGGGATGGCTCCGTCGGCGTCGGCCTGGCGGATTTCGAGCAGAGCATCCGGCAGCGGGTGACCGGCACCGTCATACACCACGCCGTGCAGTCTGATCGCGTTCGCAGAACCCGGGGGCACGAGTTGCGAATCCCCTTCGTAACACAGGCCGAACGAGAAGAACGGCCCGACGGTCTGAGCCGGGGTCGGGAGCAGTTTGTCAGGCATCCTGGTCATCCTCTCGCCAGGTGGCGTGGCTGCCGGTCAGGACGATGTCCCATCGGTAGCCGAGCAGCCACTCGTGCTCGGACAGGTCGTGGTCATAGGTGGCGACGAGCCGGTCGCGGTCGCCTTGATCCGGGATCGCCTGGTAGATCGGGTCGAGCGCGAAGAGCGGGTCGCCGGGGAAATACATCTGGGTGACGAGGCGCTGGGTGAAATCCGTGCCGAACAGCGAGAAGTGGATGTGCGCGGGTCGCCACGCGTTGCGGTGATTGCGCCACGGGTAGGGGCCGGGCTTGATCGTCACGAAGCGGTAGCTGCCGTCGTCGTCGGTCAGGCAGCGTCCGACGCCGGTGAAGGCGGGGTCGATGGGCGCGGGGTGCTGGTCGCGCTTGTGCACATAGCGTCCGGCGGCATTCGCCTGCCAGATCTCGACGAGCTGGCGGCGAACCGGCCGACCGTCTCCGTCGAGCACACGGCCGGTGACGACCATCCGCTCGCCGATCGGCTCGCCGTCGCGCTGGATCGTCAGGTCGGCCTCGAGCGGGTCGACCTCGCCCTGGCCGAACACCGGCGCGACGAGTTCGACACCATCAGGATCGGCGTGGCGCAGGTCCTTGGTCGGGTGACGCAGCAACGACGAGCGGTATGGCGCGAAGTCGAGCAGCACGCCGCGGTGACCGGCGGCAGCGGTGTGGGCAGCGCCGATCTCGGCGGTGATGGTGGTTTGGCTGCTGGCATCCGGCGCAGCCGGGGAGAGCTTCGTGGTCATTCGGGGAACCCCTTTCGCACATCGCACGCTAGACCCGTTTGTGCGCTATGCGCAAGGGTGTGCGCTATGCGCACGTTCAATAGGCGAAGTCAGCCTGTCACCCTCGTGCAGGCCGATACCGGGTCAGCCGCTCCGGCGAGATGAGGCGGGATCAGGCAGCAGGCAGATCAGGCCTGTGCCGTGGCCGGGCGCAGCGCGGCGATCCGGTTGATCGCGAACTCGTACCCCTGCACTCCACAGCCGACGATCACCCCGGCAGCGATGTCGGATATGAAGGAATGGTGCCGAAACTCTTCTCGCGCATGGACATTCGAGATGTGCACCTCCATCACCGGTGCATCGATCATCACCAGCGCGTCACGGATGGCGACCGAGGTGTGGGTGTACCCGGCCGCATTGATGACGACGCCTCGCGCGAAAGGTCGGACCCGGTGCAGCTCTTCGACGATGGCGCCTTCGCGGTTGGACTGGAAGCACTCGACGTCAAAGCCGAGCGTGTCAGCGGTGGCGCGACAGAGGGCTTCGACGTCGGCGAGGGTCTCGGCGCCGTAGATCAAGGGTTCGCGCTGACCGAGGAGGTTCAGGTTGGGACCGTTGATGATCGAGATGGTGGGGCGCGTCATACAGCACATTGTGCCGCGTGCACTCTCCCGCGCCATTCTTTGAGGATCCGGGCAGGATGCTCCCAGACTGTGCGGCCACGCTGACGGGAGTTAGGTAAGGCATACCGAAAGTAGATTGGTCACATGGCTCTCGCCCACGACATCGCGGACACCCAGGCGCCGCTTCCCCCTCGCAACCGGCGGCGGATGCTGACGCTGACGCTGCTGGCCATCTGGGGCCCAGGCCTGATCGTGATGCTCGCGGACACCGACGCGGGATGCCTGATCACCGCAGCCCAGTCAGGCGCGCAGTGGGGCTACTCGATGGTGCTGCCGCAGGTGGTGCTGATCCCGATCCTCTACATGGCGCAGGAGATCACCGTGCGCCTGGGCATCGTCACCGGCAAGGGTCACGGTGCGCTCATCCGCGAGTACTTCGGACCGCGGTGGGCGTGGTTGTCGGGATCGACCTTGTTCATATCGGCGATCGGCGCGCTGCTGACCGAGTTCGTCGGAGTCGCCGGAGTGGGCGAACTCTTCGGCGTCTCGAAGTGGATCACTGTGCCGGTCGCGACGGCCTTCCTCATCGGCATCGCGATGACCCGTAGCTATCGACGCGTCGAGCGGATCGGTATCGCGGTGGGGCTGGCCGAGCTCGCATTCATCCCGGCGATGATCCTGGCGCATCCGAAGATGCACGACTTGTTGAAGGGCCTGCACACGGTGCCGCTCGGGCACAGCTCCTATGTATTCCTGCTCGCGGCGAATGTCGGCGCCGTGATCATGCCGTGGATGATCTTTTATCAGCAGAGCGCTGTGGTCGACAAGGGTCTGAAGAAGTCGGCAATCCGCGCCGCGCGACGTGACACTGCGGTGGGCAGCGTGCTCACGCAGGGCATCATGATCGTGGTCATCATCGCCTTTGCGGCGACGGTCTACGCCTCGGGTCACGGCTCGATGTCGCTCAACACCGTCGGCCAGTTGGCGGGTGGGCTTGCGCCATACATCGGGTCGACGGAGGCCAAGGTGATGGTCGGCGCGGCGATTCTCGGTGGAGCGCTCGTGGCGGCACTGGTGGTCTCGCTTGCCGGCTCGTGGGGTCTGGCGGAGGTGATCGGCTGGAAGCACAGTCTGAATGCGCCGATCAGCCGGCAGAACTGGAAGTTCTACTTCGTCTACGCGATGTCGCACATCGTCGGTGCGGCGCTGGTGCTCGCCAGCTTCAACCTCGTGCGACTGGCTGTCGACGTCGAGGTGATGAACGCACTGATGCTGCCTCTGGTGCTGGGCTTCCTGCTGCTGCTGGAGGCGAAGGCGCTGCCGTCGGAGTTCCGGATGCGGGGGGCTTATCGCTTCATCAACACCGGGCTGTGCCTGGTCGTGATCGTGTTCGGGCTCTACATGATCCCGCAGACGCTCGGCTGGTAAACCAGCGCAGAAGCCTTACGCCGCCCGGCGGTCACAGCCGGGCCCGGGCTCTCAGGGACGGCCATGCGGTCCGGCCAAGCAACTCATCGATAGCAACAACCGCGTCCAGTTGCCACGTCAGTGATATTTGCGCCAGACCTGTCCTGAAGTCGTCGACACTCTTCACTGCGCCAAGCACCGGCCCTGGTGGAAATGCGAGCGCGGTGCCATGTAAAGCGATGTCAGCGATCGTGCTGGCTTCGTCATAGAACCGCTCTTCCTCTTCCTCGACCAGTTGTTGAATGACCTTCCTCGTACGGCGCCTCGATTTGCACACGAACGTCACCGCAGAATCTCCGACCAGAGGTGAGAAATCAGGCATCGACGTCGTGTGAAAAATGCCATTGCTGTCGACCCACATGTCAGACTCCCTACGATTTGCCGCTCCGACGTCGCTACCCAGAAATTGAACAATACGGGTTATTTCTAGTAATGCCCGGATCGCCAAAAGATGAGTGCTCGAGACGAAGTAAAAATGACGGTCGGTATGGACGAGATGATGATCATCGAAAATATTCTGATCCAAGAGATGAGTCCGAACGACAGTGGTCGAAGCCTTATGTCATTCGAACTTACTGGCTCAAGCGAACCCATCGTCACTACCGCAGCTTGCAGACCTGATCGCCCAGGCGTCTGCCTGCTCGGCGGGAAGCTTCGGTGGCTTGAAGCAGAGGGATTCTCTGTCTGGATGACCGGATTCGGGGCCATGTGCATGCAGGCTCACGGCGACCAATAGATGGTGACCACCCAGCCGGAGACGGTCGTCATACCTGCCGCCATGCGCCGTGACCGACGTCCGCGCAGTGCACCGAGGCCGTGCAGGACGACAGCGTCGGCTGCAGCAGTCCTAGAGATGTCATCAGGTCGTGTCGGCTCGTAGTCCGGACTCGATTGCGAACACAATCAGCTGCCCACGATCACGCGCACCCAGCTTTACCATCGCCCGGCTCACGTGAGTGCGGACGGTCTCCGGGCTGATGACCAAGATCTCGGCGATTTCGGCGTTCGAGCGACCAGTCGCCACCCAACCGACGAGTTCTCGTTCACGATCGGTGAGTTCACCGAGCCGAGGGTGCGGCTTGGCGACACGACGCCGCGAACCGAACTCTTCGATCACCCGCCGTGTCACGCTCGGGGCCAGCAGCGAGCCACCATTTGCCACGATCTTGATCGCATCCAGGATCCGCTCGGGCTCGGCGTCCTTGAGCAGGAATCCGCTTGCGCCGAGCCGCAGCGACTCGAAGACGTACTCGTCGAGTTCAAAGGTTGTCAGCATCACCAAGCGAATGTCGGCGAGGTCGGGGTCGGATGAAACGTGTTGGAGAAGGTCGAGTCCGTCCAGCACAGGCATCCGGATGTCGCACAAGACAACGTCAGGGTGGACAGTCCGAAACATCTCGAGGGCCTCGCGGCCGTTTCCGGCCTCGCCCACCAACTCCAGCTCGTGCTCAGTCGCGATGATCGTTGCCAGACCCGTCCGGACCAGCGGCAAGTCATCGACGAGTGCGACACGAATGGTCATTCTCACTCTCCCACCGGTATGACGGCGCGCACCTCGAAGCCTGCCGTATGCCGATCCGCAGCCAACCGACCACCGAGAACGGCGACCCGGGATCGCATGCCGGAAATGCCGTGCCCGCTGCGGATCTCGCTGTTGACAGCAACACGTCCGTCGTCTTTGACAACGACGACAAGATCGTTGCCGTCTCGCTGCACGCTCACATCGGCGTAACTGGCAGCAGCATGCCGCAACACATTTGTCAGGCTCTCCTGCACAACGGCGTAGGCCGCGTGCTCAACAGGCAGCGGCACCGCCGGGCCGGGCGCCAACTCGAGTCGGACATCGAGACCGCCGGAGCGAACCCGTGCCACCAATTCGTCGAGATCGGCCAGTCCGGGCGAAGGCCGTCTCGGCGCACGTTCCGATCCGGCGAAGCGGTCGAGTTCACTGCGCAACTGCTCCAACGACTCGCGGCTGGTGTCGCGGATCGCCGTCAGACTGGCACGTGCGGCTGCCGGGTCACGATCGAAGACGTACAACGCCGCGCCGGCCTGCATCGCGATGAGTGCAAGCCCGTGACCGACCCCGTCGTGAAGTTCCATGGCCATCCGGATCCGTTCCTCGGCAGCGAGGCTGTGATTGCGCTCCGTCAGCGCGAGCCGTCGAGCGTTGACCGAAGCTGCGATTGCCCAGGCCGCCACAGCCAAGGCTGCGAGACCGATGCACTGCCACAGCATGTGCCCATCGGCATGGTGCAACGGGCCGCGGGAAACCAGTCCGGCGACACCGGCCGCAACGGCGACGCCTGTCCAATCCCAAGACCGGCGCGTAGAAGTGAGCGCGACGACGAAAGCCACCGCGGGAATCGCCAGGAACACAGGCCCGTCGGCATAGCCAGCCGCGAAATATAACGCTGTCACAGCTCCGCTGCCTATGAGCGCGGTCGGCGCCGGCATGCTCACCAGCACAGGCACGGTCGCCAGACCCGAGAGCACCACCCCGAACCACACGGGCCACGGCGTGGACGTGTTGCGCTGCGCACCGAAGGTACCGACCATCATCGCGAGCAAAAGGACAACACCGATGGCACGCAGCGGTCCGGCCGCACGAATGCCGATCGGCTCAAAGGCGCCCATCGTTCGAGATTAATCCCCGGCGCCGGCCGTCCGCGTCAGTCCTTGGTCTGACCTTTCCTACGCAATTCTGCGTAGGGCGATGCCGCTTCCTGCGGGATGCCCACGGCACCGGGATGGGCGACGGTTGAGGTTCTTTGAACAATCACGGACATCAAGGAGTTCTCACATGCCTCGCCTCACCCGCATCACGCTCGCCGGACTCGGCGTCGGCATCGTCGGTCTGCTCATCCAGTGGATCGCCGACCCCAGCAAGTTCGACGGCGCGAACAAGACGTTCGGGCTTCCCTTTCCGCCCGGCATCCTGTTCCTCGTCGCGTTCGGCGCGGCCACCGCACTGACCCTCCGATGGTGGTGGCACCCGATTCCGTCCGCTTTCATCGCATTCTGGATTGTCGGTGTCGGTGGAATCGCCGGCGAATTGACGCCGAATCTCACGTCGTCAAACCTGGGTACGGTGCTGGGGAACGTCGTGATGAGCGTCGGCCTCATCGCCACGTTCTGCGCCGGAATAATCGGGGCCGCACGTGGCCGCCGTGCTCGGCGAACCGACGTTCACCTGTCGTCGCCATCTGGTCGGGCGTGACGAGACGCCGCCAGTCGGCGCGGCACTTTCAATACGCGCTCGCTGTGGCTTGCTTCTTCCAGGTCGCGCACCCGAGCGGCCAGAAGCATGGTGACAGTGATGAAGCCGACGATGCGCCGCCGATCATGACGGTCGACCACGGGCATCCGGTCCACAGCGTGCTCGGCCATGCGAGCGACGACGACGCGCAGGATTTCATCCGGATCGGCGACCACCACGTCGGTCAGTGCCAACTCACCGACGGCGACATCGTCTCGCTTCTCGTTCGCAGCGGACTCCAACTGGGTCCGGGTGACGACCCCCGTCATACAACCCGCTTGGTCGACGACGGGGTACAGCATCTGCCGCCGATACAGAACGGTCTGCGGGTCCGTGCCCGACACCTGGGCCAGTGCGTCGCCGGCGGGCACATCGCCGGTGAAGGTCAACGGGCCTTCGACCATGACCTCCCCGACGAAAAGAATCTCCATCGGATCGACGTCGTACTCCCGGGACAAGTGATAGCCGCGGCGGGCGATCTTCTCGGTGAGAACGGATCGTCTGAGCAACAGGACCGACACTGCGTATGCCGTCGACGCCCCGATCAGCAGAGGAAGTAGGGCACCCCACCGGTGCGTCAACTCGAGTGCGAAGACCACGCCCGTCATCGGTGAGCGCATGACACCGCCCAGCACACCGGCGAGCGCGACGAGCGCCCAGAAGCCCGGCCCAACGGCCGGAAAGATGTGCGCCTCGAGAGTGCCGAGTGCGCCACCGATCATGAACATCGGGGCAAGGACGCCACCCGATGTTCCCGAACCCAGCGACAGCGACCAGATCAGGGTCTTGACGACAAGTATCCCGACGACCAGGCCCAGACCGATGGAGCCGTCCAGTTCCATCCCGATGATGTTGTAGCCGACACCGAGCGCTTGCGGAACGATCAGACCACCGACACCGATGATCAACCCGCCGATCGCGGGCCACCACATCCAGTGGATGGGCAGCCGGTGGAACAGGTCCTCCGCCGCATAGACGAGCACGGTGGCCACGATCGCCAAGAGTCCGGCGCAGATCCCCGACACAACGCACAACGCGTAGGTTCCGAGATCGATGTGCAAGCTGCCCGTCACGGGGAACAGCGGACCGGACCCGAGCATCGGATGGCGCACGATCGTCGCCACGGCCACTGCCGCGGCCACCGGGACGTAACTGCGCGGCCGCCATTCGAAGAGCAACAACTCGACGGCGAGCATGAGCGCCGCGAACGGGGTGTTGAACGTCGCGGCCATCCCTGCCGCCGCGCCTGCCACCAGCAGTGTCTTGCGCTCGTCGGCGGTCATCTTCAGGAACTGCGCGAACAAGGACCCGATCGCACCTCCGGTCATGATGATCGGTCCTTCGGCGCCAAACGGGCCACCGGTGCCGATGGCGACGGCAGCCGACACGGGCTTGAGCACGGCGACGCGCGGCTGCACCTTGCTGCCGCCGAGCAGAATCGCCTCGATCGCCTCGGGCATCCCGTGACCGCGGATCTTCTCCGAACCGAACCGCGCCATCAGCCCGACGACGAGACCACCGATCACCGGCGCCAGCAACAGAACGGCCGGATTGTGGTGCCCGACTCCCGGGGCAACGAGTCGTGTGTCGAGGCGGTCGTAGAACACGACGTTCGTGATCAACCCGATCAACCGCAGCAGGGTCCACGCGACAACCGCGCTCACCGCTCCGACCGGCAGCGCAAGCGCGGTGATCGTGATCATGCGAGGAGTCGCCGTGAAGTCGCCCAGTTGGCTCACGTCGCGAATGGAGGTCTGCGCACCAAGAGGCTCACCGGAAGTCATCTCGGCATCGCCTTCACGGAGGACGTCGGTAATAAATGTCGTGACACGATATGTCAGTGTAGATCACGGTGAGAGCGGAAGGGCAGGGCAACGGTGATGTCGACGTCGGACGAATCAGACGCGAAGGTGAGCCCACGACACGTGAGCGACGGTGATTACGCCAAGCTGTTGGCGATTCGGACCGCGCTGCGCGGGTTCGAACAATGGAGCGCGGACCGCGCGACCGAGCAGGGAATCACCGCTCGGCAGCATCAACTGCTGCTCGCGATCCGCGGGCATGCCGGCGACACGGCGCCGACAGTTCAGGACGTGGCCAACTACCTGTTCATTCAGCACCACTCGGCGGTCGAACTGATCGACCGCGCGGTGCGCTCCGGACTGGTGCGACGCACGACCGATCAGCAGGATCACCGCGTCGTTCGACTCGTCGTGTCACCGCAGGGCCAAGACATCCTGGAAGGGCTCAGCGGCAGCCACCTGCTCGAACTCGCCCAGTTGGCATCACTGTTCGAGGTGCTGCACGACGTGTCGGATGCACCTGCCCGCGACGAACGCTGATTCCGCGGTGCATCCGGTGCCGCGACCTGGATCTACAAATCCCGATCGTTCAAGGCTCAATGCCGGGGTGGTAACGCGGTCACCCTCCTCACACCCCGCGCAGATCCAGATCGAGCCGGTCGGCAGCACCCTCGGCCAGCTCCACCGGGATGCCCCAATCCTGTTGATACAGATGACAGGCCGCGTGCTCAGGCAACTCGCCGGTCACCGGGTCCCCGTCGCACGCCGCCGCGCGCACCGAGATGTGCAGCACGCCGTCGGCGATGACCGGATTCAGCCGCAGCGTGCGTTGCAGCCCGGTCGCGGTGCCGGCTCCGTCGAGCAACAGATGCTCAGGTGTCGCCGACACCATCAACTGTGTGGGATCGCCATACCGGTAGTCGAGCTTTTGACCGGTCGGCGGCTCGAACGCGATCGCCAGCTCGACCTCACCCGCCTGCAGCTGCGTCGCGGGACGCTGCGTCTGATGTGCCAATCCCGAAACCCGTTGAGCATCAGCAGGTATGGCGATCCGCGTCACCCGGTGAGCGGCCGACTCGACCACCAGCAGCCGCGCGGCGCCATCGTCGAGTTCGACGAGCACATCGCTGGGTTCAGCGAGATCCGTTGCGAGAGTGCTGATCTCGTGCGCGACCGGGTCGTATCGCCGGATCGCGCCGTTGTAGGTGTCGGCGATCGCCACCGAACCGTCCGGCAGTTCCGTCACACCCAACGGGTGCTGCAGCAGCGCCTCGGATGCTGGGCCGTCGACATGGCCGAAGTCGAAGAGACCGCGACCGGCATACGTCTCGAGCTCGAAACCGTTGTCGGTCAACGTGATCGAGCGCACGGCCGAGGTCTCGGAGTCCGCGATCAACACCCGCGATCCGTCGGCAGACGTGCTGAGCCCCGACGGCTGAGCGAGCCATGCCTCATCGGCGACACCGTCGCGCAGACCCTCCGCGCTGGTGCCTGCCAGCACCGCGACCGTGTTGTCCGCCCGATCCGTCGCCAGGTGCAGCGCCCACAACTGGTGCGTGCCGGCCATCGCGATGACCACCCGATCGATCCACCACGCAAGATCCCACGGCGTCGACAACGCCTGCCGCAACGCGGGACCACTGCCGGATCGCTCGCGCAGCTGCTCACCGGTGCCGGCCAGCACGCCGATCTGCCCGTCCGACAATCGAATTGACGCGATCCGGTGGTTCACGCTGTCGGCGACAACGACGTCGTATCCGACTCGCGCCGCGACATCGGCCGGCAGCACGAGTACCCCCTGCGGCTCGTTGAAGACCTCGCGCCCGCCGAAACGCGCGCGCTCGGTGACCAGGTCTCGTTCAAGGTGCACCACCTGGTGATGGGCGGTGTCGGATACCAGATAGCTGCCATCACCGACAGCCGCGATCTTGCCGGGAAACCGCAGCGCCGTTTCCGGGGCGGGCGGTGCGATATACGGCCCGTCGCCGGAGCGCAACGTCCCCTTGGCCCGGTGCTCCACCAACAGCTCGCGCACCAGCACGCTCAACCCGTGCGCGTGCCCCTCCCCGGACATCTGCGCCACGACGTAGCCCTCCGGATCGATCACCACCAGCGTCGGCCAGGCCCGCGCGGCATACGCCTGCCAGGTCACCAGATCGGGGTCGTCGAGCACGGGGTGGTGCACGGCGTACCGCTCGACGGCCGCCTCGAGCGCGGCGCGATCGGCCTCGTGCTCGAACTTGGGTGAATGGACGCCGACCAGCACCAGCTCATCGGCGAATTCGCGCTCCAGCGGCCGGAGTTCGTCCAGCACGTGCAGACAGTTGACGCAGCAGAAGGTCCAGAAGTCCAGCACCACGACCTTGCCCCGCAGATCCGGCAGCGACACCGTCTCGCCACCGGTGTTGAGCCAGCCGCGACCGATCAGCTCGGGCGCACGCACCCGGATCCGTGTGCTCGTCATGGTGGCCACAACACCACACGACGCGCACGTATGCCGGGGCCGGTCGTCATACCTGCTGCCGTGCGCCGTGACCGACGTCCGCGCAGTGCACCGAGGCCGCCCCGGACGACAGGCGAGATCGGGATGCGGCCCGTCACGACAGGGCTCTACCGTGTCCGGATGGCGCACTACCTGTCCTTCGTCGCGTTCGCCGCGGTGCTCGCGATCGCTCCCGGCCCGGACACCCTGCTGACCCTGCGCAGCACTCTGCTCGGTGGCCGCGAGCGCGGCAAGTGGACCGTGCTCGGCATCTGCATCGCCGGAGCGACCCAGGGCATGGTCGCGGCCTCGGGCCTTGGCGCCTTGCTGGTCAGCGCCGAGTCGGTCTTCCTGGTGCTGCGGTGGGTGGGTGCGGCATACCTGGCGTATCTCGGCGTCATGGCGATCCGTGCTGCGATCAAGGCGCCGAACGAACTCACCGCTCCCCCGGCACAATTGCGCGCCGGCGGCCGCTGGTCGGCGACGCGGCAGGGGTTCCTGTGCAACATCACCAATCCGAAGGTGCTGGCCTTCAATCTGGCGGTGCTGCCGCAGTTCGTCGGCACGCACGCATCGTTCGCGACCCTGTCGGTCTACGCCCTCACGCTGACTGCGGTCGGTGCCGTCGTGCTTGTCTCGCTGTTGTGGGCGGCCGGTGCAGCCGCCCGCGCGTTGCAGAAGGTGCGGGTGCGCCGCGGCATCGAGGGTGCGACCGGGCTGGTCATGCTCGGCTTCGCGGGCGCTCTCATCGCCGACGCCGGCTGACCTGCAAGAGAAGCTCAGAGCCGGCGGTCTGCCAGCACCGGAAACGCCTCGCGAGTCTGCGCGACCGTCGCCGGGTCGAC
Source organism: Rudaeicoccus suwonensis (assembly GCF_007829035.1). Lineage (NCBI taxonomy): Bacteria > Bacillati > Actinomycetota > Actinomycetes > Micrococcales > Dermacoccaceae > Rudaeicoccus > Rudaeicoccus suwonensis. Next base: position 123,802 of record NZ_VIVQ01000001.1, on the reverse strand, counting down.
GTCCACGGTCAGGACCTGCTCGTCGGCGCCTGCCTCGGCGAGCACCTCGCCGGTCGGCGCGATCACCGCACTGTGCCCGCCCATCTGGGTGCCGGCATGGGTCCCGGCCGTGTTGCACGCGAAGACGAAGCACTGGTCCTCGATCGCCCGTGCCTGCAGCAGGAGCCGCCACGCCTCTACCCGTGCCATGGGCCAGGCGGCGGGTATGACGAAAGCCGTTGCACCTTCGTCCAACTGGGCCCGATACAGCTCCGGGAACCGCAGGTCGTAACACGTCGACAGACCCGCGCGGACACCGTCGGGCAGGTCGAGCAGCACCAGGTCGGTGCCCGCCTCCATCAGTTTCGGCTCACCACCGGCGAATCCGAACCGGTGGATCTTGCGGTATGTCGCCGCCACCTCGCCGTCGGGTGCGAAGACCACCGAGGTGTTCCACAACGACTTGCCCTCGACACCGATCTCGCCGGAGTCGGGGTGCTCGGCGATCGAGCCGCCGTGCAACCACACACCCGCGTCGCGAGCGGCCGCCGCGAGCGCGGTCACCACCGGCCCGGCGATGTCCTGGGAGCGCTCGTCCCACTCGCGGTAGGAGAAGCCGCCTGCCGACCACAGCTCCGGCAGCACCACCAGCTCGGCGCCCGCCTGCGCGCGCACGAGAGCGGCCACCCGCTCAACACGGTCGGGCAGCGACTCGGCATCGCCATACGCAAGCTGTATCAAGGCAATTCGCATGCAGATCAGTCCTTTTCGCGGGATGAGCCGGCCACGGACTTCGCGCGGGCGGCCAGATAGTCGTTGTAGGCGCGCAACTCGGCGTCGCCGTCGCGCTCGGCCTGCCGCTCGGCGCGCGCCCCGTCGGCACGGTCGCGGCGATACCACTCACCCGCGAGCAGCATCGCCAGGATCAGCGTGGGCAACTCGCCCGCACCCCAGGCGATCGTGCCGGCGCTCTGCTGGTCGACCAGCGGCGAGACGACCCATGGCAGGTGCAAGGTCGTGAAGAAGTCCGGCGCCAGCACGGTCGTGCCGGTCATCAAGGCGACACCGAAAAACGCGTGGAAACAGATCGTCACCAGCAGCACGAGCAGCCGCGCGGGTGGCGACCAGCGGCGCGGGCCTGGGTCGACGCCGACGAGCGCCCACGCGTAGATGTAGCCCGACACCATGAAGTGCGTGACCATCAGCACGTGGCCTGTGTGGGTGCGCAGCGCGAAGTCGAACCACGGTGAGTAATAGAAGGTGACCAAGGTGCCGAGCACCAGGACGCTGGCAACCACCGGATTCGCGAGCACCGCGAAGACTCGCGAATGCACCACTGACAGAAGGATTTCGCGCGGTCCGAGGGTGTCGTCGCCGCGCTTGGGCAGGGCCCGCAGAGCGAGCGTCACACCGGCACCGCGCACCAGCAGGATCGGCACCATCATCGAGATACCCATGTGCCCCAGCATGTGCGCGGAGAACATCACCCGTCCGTAGACACCGGGTGCCCCGTCGACGAGGTAGACGAACAACACCCACCCCAGGCACCACACGACTGTGCGCGTCCACGGCCAGCGGTCACCGCGACGGTGCAGGCGGAGCACCCATTTCAGATAGACGAGGACGGCGACGACGGCGACCGCGGTGAACAACCACTCGACCCGCCACTGGGTCAGCCACGACATCGCGTGCAGCGCCGGAGGGGTCGGATAACCGGTCAGCGCGAGCGCCGGATCGGCCCGCTCGACGCTCGTCTGCGGGATCGGTGGTGCCGAGCGGGCGAGAGCCGCGGCGAGCCCGATCGCGACGCCCATCACAACCACCTCGACCCCGGCGAACCGCACGAACAACGCCCGCACCGGCGCGCCACCACCTCGCTGCAGGGCCGCCACGACCCGTCGGCGTTGCTGCAGACCAAGACCGCCGAGTATGCCGAGGGCCGCGATCTTGGCGAGCACGACTGCGCCATACCTGCTGGTCAGGCCGTCGGCACCGCCGAGGCGGATCCAGGCATTGAGCACTCCGGACAGCCCGACCGCGACGAAGCACCATGTCGCCACTGTCGAGAAACGCGCGACGACAGCGGGCGCGCCCTTGCCCAGCCGCGACCACATGACCAGCAACGCGAGCAGGCCGCCGACCCAGACCGCTGCTCCGACGAGATGGAAGGCCAGCGAGTTGACCGCGGCATCGTGGTCACTGCTGCCTGCGGCGTGCCCGACCAGCGCCAGCGGCAGTATGGCGAAGGCCGCGAGCGCGCACAGCCATGCCTGCCCGGAGCGGCGGGGCGCGGCGTAGGCACAAACCGCGACGATCATCGCGATGAGAGTCGAGACGGCCGGCGCGCGCAGCAACTCCAGCTGCCAGGTGGCACTCCATGCGCCGGACCAGAATCCGGGCGCACCGAGGTGCTGGCCCGAGACATCGGCATACGACAGGATCCCGCCGACGACGCCGGTGACGGCCCACGCCGTGGCCGACCACGCGGCATACCTCGCGGTACGCATCCGCCGCGCGGAGGTGCCGGTCTCGGGCACGAGGAAGCCACCGAGCAGCAGCAGACCGATGGTGAGCGACATCGACAGTTCGCCGGCGACGGTGGTGAGCGGGATCCCCCAGCGCACGATGACGCCGGGATCCAGCAGTTGGAGCGGGTCGACGGCGCCGGTGAAGCGCGCCGTCGCGGCGCAGACGACCAAGCCGGTGGCGAGAGCGGCCGTAAGCCAGCCGGGGTGCGTCGTCACCCGTCGCGCGGGTGCGGCTGGCTCCGGATGCATCACCCGAGAATACGTGGCCGCACGGATCATCGGATCTGCCTGCATCCGAGCCGTTAGGTTGGACCGTATGCCGACACACCCGCTTCCGCCCGATGGTCTTGCCGAACTGGTCGACGCCTATGCCAACACCACGCAGGCGGTCCTCGACCTCGGAATCACCTGTCACGCCGCGGATTTCGAACGTCCGACGCAGTGCGAAGGATGGACGGTCAAGGACCACATCTCGCACGTGGTCGGCATCGAGAACGCCCTGATCGGTGGAGTGGACCCAGAGGTCGAGGTGCCCGACTACCCGTGGCTGCGGCACGACATGGGCCGCTACATGGAGCAAGCGGTCGAGTTGCGGCGGGCTCGCACAGGCGCCGAGGTCGTAGGCGAGTTGAAGCGGGTGCTGCCGCGGCGGCTGCGCGCGCTGCGCGAGCCGGGGCTGACTGTCGACACACCCGTGCCTTCGCCCGGCGGACTGGGCGAGACGACGCTGGGCGACCAGTTGCGCATCCGTCTCATCGACATCTGGGTGCACGAGCAGGATCTGCGCGAGGCGCTCGGCCGTCCCGGCAACCTGGATTCGGCCGGTGCTGCGGAGTTCGTCACGCGGATCCTGGCCGCTTTTCCGGGGCGCGCGGCCAGGGCGGATCTGCCCGCGGGTGCATCAGTGATCATCGAGTCGACCGGGCCGGTGCTCGCGCGCGAGGGCGTGCGGATCACGCCCACCGCCGACGGCTCGCTGCGGGCGGAACCGTTGTTTTCGGGAACGGCACATGTGGACGAGAAGGACGACTCCACTGGCGAACTCATCATCGTGCCGCCGGGGTCGATCACCTCGATCCGGTTGACCACCGAGGCGCTGACACGGCGCGGCGCCGGGCGGGTGGCGACGGGAGAACTGCGCTACAGCGTCGAAGGTGATGAGGACTTCGCCCGCCGGGTGCTGGACCAGTTGGCGATCACGCCCTGACACCCGCGTTTGGCCGGCGATCACACACCCTGCGGATCGCCGACGCGAGTGTCACGTGTTCGCCCTCGCACGTCACGACTGGCACGTACGTGCCTCGAACACGGCACCGCGACTTGCGCGCAACTGCCCTGGCCAGCACGAAAGTCACATATTTGCCTTGACGATCGCGAGGTGACACGCAACTGACCTTGGTGGCCGCGAGTGCCACGCAACTGCCCCGACCACTGCGATCCAGGGCACTCCCGCGACACTCGCCCGCCGCGAGAGCACGCCCGCGACACCGGGTCCACCCCGAGTGTCACGTCCTCGCCCTCGCAGGCCGCGACTGGCATACAACTGCCCTTGACGATCGCGAGAGTCACGCAACTGCCCCGACCACCGCAATCCAGGGCACTCCCGCGCCACTCGCCCGCCCCGAGAGCACGCCCGCGACACCGGGTCCACCGCGAGTGTCACGTCTTCGCCGTTGCACGCCGCGACTGGCACGCAACTGACCTTGGTGGCCACGAGTGTCACGCAACTGCCCCGACCACCGCAATCCAGGGCACTCCCGCGCCACTCGCCCGCCCCGAGGGCACTCCCGCGACACTCGTGCATCGCAGCACGGCACCAGTTCGCGACCAGCACCACGACTGGCACGCAACTGCCTCGAACACGGCACCGCGAGTGTCACGTCTTCGCCGTTGCACGCCGCGACTGGCACGCAACTGACCTTGGTGGCCACGAGTGTCACGCAACTGCCCCGACCCACTGCGATCCAGGGCACTCCCGTGACACTCGATCCTGCCCAGGGCGCTCCCGTGACACTCGCCCTGCCGAGGGCGCTCCCGTGACACTCGACCGCAGCGTGTCTTGCGTGCTGCGCAGGGCAGCGCAGAAGCGCGATGACGTACGGACTGTATGTGCAAACAGCCACGCGACACGTATGCCGAAGCAGCTGTTTGACGAACAGCCATGTCAAAACAGCCATGTGACCGAGACAGCCAGGTGGCAGGTAGGTCGCGACGGGCGGGCAGTTGCAGGACAACGAAAAGCGCCGCTTCGGAAGGAAGACCTTCCGAAGCGACGCTCTGCGTCATACGTGCCGGAGTTACTCGGCGGCGTGCCGCGGCTTGCGCGACTCGTCGACCGCCAGTGCCGGACCGTTGGAGCTGGCCTCGTGCTTGCCGCCCGCGTCCGAGGAGCCTGCGGCATATTGCGCGTCGGACGAGCCGGCGTCGTCATACTCCGCCGACGGTGCACCGACGGTTGCCGGCACGAGCTCGGGGTTGGCAGGTGCCGCAGCCGCGCCGGCCATCGCCGCCTCGACCGGAGCGACCTCGACCGGAGCGGCCTCGACCGGAGCGGCCTCGACGTGTGCCGACGCATCAGATGCGGTCCCGGTGACCGCGCCACCCTCGGCAGCAGCTGCCGCCTGGGCGGACTGGGCGCGCAGTTCGACGTGCGGCATCAGCAGCAGCACCAGGAAGCCGACGAACATGACCGCGGCAGCCGCGATGAAGATGATGTCCATCGAGTTGGCGAAGCCGACCTTGAACGGGTGCGCGATGTCCGAGGCGACCGTGTTGAGCACGTCGGAGTTGTTCTGCACCTGCGCGGCGACGGTCCCGAAGACCTTTTGGTTCGCGGGCGTGCCCAACGACGGGTTCGCCTTGACGGCTGCACCGACAGCGGACTCGATCTTGTTGCCGACCGTGCTGAACAGGATCGACAGGAAGATCGCCACACCGAGGGTGCCACCGACCTGGCGGAAGAAGGTCGCGGCCGAGGTGGCCACGCCGATCTCCTTGGGCGGGACGGCGTTCTGCACGATCAGCGTGAGCGGCTGCATACAGTTGCCGAGGCCGAGGCCGACGATGAACATGTAGACCATGACCAGCACCAGGCTGGTGTCCGCGCCGATCCGCCACAGCAGCGCCAGACCGACGGTGGCGATCAGCGTGCCGATGATCGGGAAGATCCGGATGATTCCGGTCTTGGCGGTGATCAGACCGGACACGATCGCCGCGATCATGAGGCCACCGACCATCGGCAGCATCATCAGACCGGACTTCATCGGCGATGCGCCGTGCACGATCTGCATGTAGAGCGGCAGCACGGTGAGGCCACCGAACATGCCGATACCGACAATGACGCTGGCGACGATGGTGACGCTGGCCGCGCGCAGCTTGAAGATGCGCAGCGGGATCAAGGCGTCGTCCTTCATCAGGTGCTCGATGAGCACGAATGCAGCCAATCCAATGACACCGATGGCATAGCAGGCGATCGACTTGCCCGAGCCCCAGCCCCAGGTCCGGCCCTGCTCGGCGACGGTCAGCAGCGGCACCAGGCCGATGACCAGCGCGACGGCGCCCCACCAGTCGATGCGGGCCTTGCGCGGCACGTGGTTGAGCTTCAGCGTGAACGACACCACGACCAGCGCGATGAGGCCGATCGGCACGTTCACCAGGAACACCCAGCGCCAGCCGGTGATGCCGAAGATGTGGTTGCTCTGCGCGAGGAAGCCACCGATGACCGGACCGAGCACTGATGACGTGCCGAAGGTCGCCATGAAATAACCGGTGTACTTCGCACGTTCGCGCGGCGGCACCAGGTCACCGATGATCGCGAGGACCAGGGTGAACAGACCGCCGGCGCCGATGCCCTGGAATGCGCGCAGGGCTGCCAGTTCGTACATGGAGGTGGAGAACGAACACAGTGCGGAGCCGAGGATGAAGACGCTGATCGAGAACAGGAACAGCTTCTTACGGCCGTACATGTCGCCGAGCTTGCCGTAGATCGGCGTGGTGATCGTCGAGGTGATCAGGTATGCCGTGGTCACCCACGCCTGGATGGACAGACCGTGCAGGTCGTCGGCGATCGTGCGGATCGAGGTGCTCACGATCGTCTGGTCGAGCGCGGCGAGGAACATGCCGAGCATCAGACCGGACAGGATCGTCAGGATTTGCCGGTGGCTGTATTCACCGGTGGCGGGTGCTGTTGGCGCCGCCGTACGGGTCGTGGTCACGAAGCATCCTTTCGAGTGTCGGGGTTCGGGGGAAATTCGGTGAGGGGACCGTCGAGTCGCAGGCGCTCGATCTCGACGCTGAGGTCGTCGATGAAGCGCCGCAGGTATCCGCTGAATTGGCGGACCTCGATGTCGTTCCAGTCATGCAGCAGATGCTGGAACCACGAGCCGCGACCGTCCTGCAGGCGAGTGACGAAGGACTGCCCGTTCTCGGTCAGCGCGACGCGTTGTGCCCGGCCGTCGTCGGGATCGGAGACCTTCGCGACCAGGTCCTGCTGCACCAGGTGAGTCACCTGACGGCTGACGGTGGAGACGTCGGAATGGATGCTCTCCGCCAGCGCGGAGATCCGCATCGGTCCCGTGGTCAGCACGAACAGCAGCGGGTATGCAGACGGTTCGAGCCCCGGGTGCAGCCGCGGAGCGTGCGCTCGCAACGACTCGACCCGCTTGACCATATGGATCAACTCGGTCGACAACTCTGTCGCCACAGCGTGATCAATGGGCATGTCGGTCCTTCGGAGGAATGTGCAGTATGCCGCCGGCCCTCCCGGCGGTGCAGGCGCGTGATGTCCGGCGACAGTGACGGGCAGAACATTTGCTTGCGGCATACAACTATATACATTGGGGGTCGATGCTCCAAATCGGCGCAGGTATGGCGCACCGCTCCGGGCTCGCCGGATGCGGATTCGTTCGTACCCGGCGTCGCCGGATACGGATTCATCCGAACCCGCACCGCGCCAACCCCGCGCGCCCCATTCATCCCAGGTGAACGACTCGCCCCACTCATCCCAGGTGAACAATTCGCCCCACTCATCCCCGGGTGAACAACTCGCCCCACTCATCCCAGGTAAAACAACTCGCCCCACTCGCCCCGGGTGAACGACTCGCCCCACTCATTCCAGGTGAACGACTCGCCCCACTCGCCCCCCGGGCATGTCCCGGATGACGATTACTGACGAGTATCGAGCCGCTCAGCGGAAGCAATCGACATGTCAACCACGTGCCTGTGGCGCCTGGGGTGCCTGAGGTCCCTGTGGTGCCTGTGGCGCACCTGAACCCGTGCGCACCTGAACCCGTGCGCACCTGAACCCGTGCGCACCTGAGACCGGGCGCACCTGAACCCGTGCGCACGTGAGTCCATGATTCGGCGAGTGGCCGGGCACTTATTCGCGTGACTCGGCAAGGTGAGACGGGCGCACCGACGAGACGGGCGCTGCGAAACAATGGCCCGCATGGGTGATCGCGCGTCGAGCCTGCTGAGCCGGTTGCTGTCCGCCGGCGTCGAGGCGCGCGCCGACGGGACCACCCGCGCGGCATACAGCTCGGACGCCTCGCTCTACCGGGTGCCACCGACGGCCGTCGCGTTCCCGCGTTCGGAGGAGCAGATCCGCGTCGCGTATGACGTCGCCCGCGATCTCGGCGTGCCGCTGACGACGCGCGGCGCCGGCACGTCCGTCGCGGGCAATGCGATCGGCACGGGGCTGGTCCTCGACCTGTCGCGACATTTCGGCCACGTGCTCGACATCGATCCCGATGCGCGGACAGCGCGCGTGCAGCCAGGGGTCGTGCAGGAGCAGCTGCAGCGGGCGGCCGCGGAGCACGGTCTGCGGTTCGGACCGGATCCGTCGACGTCGACGCGCTGCACCATCGGCGGGATGATCGGTAACAACGCGTGCGGCTCGCGCAGCCTCGGCTACGGACGTACCGTCGACAACGTGCTCGGCCTGCGCGGATTCTTCGGCACCGGAACCGAATTCGAGCTCGCAAGCGCATCATCCACAAGCGCCGCGCCCGCGACACCCGAGGCGATCGCGCTCGCCGACCTCGGCGCCACCCATCTGGCACACATCCGCACCACCTTCGGTCGGTTCGGCCGCCAGGTCTCGGGCTACTCCCTCGAGCACCTGCTGCCCGAGCGCGGCGTCGACATCGCGCGCCTGCTCACCGGCTCCGAAGGCACCCTTGCCGTCGTCACCGAGGCGACGGTCCGGCTGGTGCCCGACCCCGCGCATCGCCGGATGATCGCGCTCGGCTTCGCCGACATCGTCGCCGCCGGCGATGCCGCCCCGGCTGTGCTGGCTCATCACCCCACCGCGTGCGAGGGGCTGGATGCCCGACTCATCGACGTGCTGCGCGATCGACGTGGCGCCAGCGCGGTGCCCGATCTGCCACGCGGCGCCGCATGGCTGTTCGTCGAGATCAGTGGCGATGACATCAAGGACGTCGAGGCTCGTGCCGCCGCGGTGGCGACCGATTCCGGCCTGGGTGCCACCGAGGCACGCGTGATCACCTCGGCGTCGGAAACCGCTGCACTGTGGCGGATTCGGGCGGACGGCGCTGGTCTGGCCGGGCGCTCTCCCGCCGGCGAACCGGCCTGGCCGGGCTGGGAGGACGCCGCTGTGCCGCCGGACCAACTCGGCCGGTATCTGCGCGATTTCGACGCATTGGTCAGCGAACACGGGTTGACCTCAGCACCGTTCGGTCACTTCGGTGACGGCTGCATGCACGTGCGGCTCGATCTGCCGTTGCAACGACCGGATGCCCGAAAAGTGTTGCGGGCGTTCATGACCGACGCCGCCCGCCTGGTCGGGCAGTATGGCGGCTCGCTCTCCGGCGAGCACGGTGACGGCCGCGCGCGCAGTGAGCTGCTGCCGCTGATGTATGACGCTGCGTCGATCCGCCTCTTCGCCGAGGTGAAACGCATCTGCGATCCCGAAAATGCTTTGAATCCAGGTGTTCTCGTCGCTCCGGCCGCCATCGACGACGACCTGCGCTTCCCGACGAAGGCGGCTCCGGCTACGAAGCGCCATCGCCCACTCGGGCTGGCGTGGGCCGCGGATGGCGGTGACCTGTCGCAGGCGGTGCATCGCTGCACCGGCGTCGCCAAGTGCCGCGCCGACAACACTGGCGCAGGCGGCGTGATGTGCCCGTCATACAACGCGACGAAGGACGAGAAAGATTCCACCCGCGGCCGCTCACGGGTGTTGCAGGAGATGATCAACGGCACTGGCGTGCAAGCGGATTGGGCTTCTCCTGAGGTGCACGAGGCTCTCGATCTGTGCCTGTCGTGCAAGGGCTGCCTGTCGGACTGCCCGACCGGTGTCGACATGGCATCGCTCAAGTCCGAGGTGCTGCACCAGACGTATGCCGGCAGGCGCCGACCCATCTCGCACTACACCCTCGGCCGACTGCCGCAGTTGTTGCGGCTGGCCGCGCGCGCACCGCGATTCTCCCGTGCCGCCATGCGATTCAGCGATCGAGTAGGCCCGCTGAAGTCGGCCGCGGGAGTGGATCCGCGACGCTCGATCCCTTCGATCGCCGCGCGGCCGTTCGCGCGCTGGGCACATGACGAGGGCCTTGCGGCATACGACCCGGATCGGCCGCCGGCCAACCCTGCGTTGCTGTGGGTCGACACCTTCACCGAGCACTTCACCCCGGCGATCGGCGCGGCGATGGTGCGGGTGCTGCGAGACGCGGGCTACAGCCCGGTGCTGCCCGCCGCCGCAGGCTGCTGCGGGCTGACGCTCATCTCGACCGGTCAACTCGATGCCGCGAAAAGCTCTCTGCGATCACTCGTTTCGACGCTCGCGCCCGCGGCGCATGCAGGTGTGCCGATCGTCGGCGTCGAACCCTCGTGCACCGCAGTGCTGCGCCACGACCTCGGCGAGCTGCTGCCCGGCGACACCGGCGCCCAGGCGGTCGCCAACGCCACCGTCACCCTCGCCGAGCTGCTGCAGTCGACCGACAGCTGGTCGCCACCGGACCTGTCTGCGGTGCGGGTGATCGCGCAGCCGCACTGCCACCACCATGCCGTGATGAGCTGGACCGCCGATGCCGCACTGCTCGATCGCGCCGGCGCAGCAGTGCAGCGACTAGGCGGATGTTGTGGATTGGCAGGCAATTTCGGTGTCGAGAAGGGTCACTACGACGTGTCTGTCGCGGTGGCACGCAGCACTCTGCTGCCGGCGGTGGAGGCCGCTGACCCGGCGGATGTGATTCTGGCCGACGGATTCTCGTGCCGCACGCAACTGCAGGATCTGGCGGGGAACACCGGCATACACCTCGCGCAGTTGCTGGCCGACCACCTCCACTGACCGGCCCAACCGAGTCCCGAAACGACCGCTGCCCCGGGTCGACGGGACCCGGGGCAGCGGCATACGTCAGCGGCGAATGTCACGCCCAGACAAGGGCTTTCGCCGGGTCTTCGAGCAGCGTCGCAACATCGGCGAGGAATCGCGAGCCGAGGTCACCGTCGACCAGACGGTGGTCGAAGGACAGCGACAGCTGCGTCACCTGACGCGGCACGATCTGGTCGACACCCGCAGCGTCGGTGACCACCCACGGCATCTTGCGGACAGCGCCGAAGCACAGGATCGCGGCCTCGCCGGGGTTGATGATCGGCGTGCCGTTGTCGACACCGAAGACCCCAACGTTGGTGATCGTGATCGAGCCGCCGGCCATGTCCGCCGGAGGCGTGCGCCCCTCACGAGCCGTCGACACCAGAGCGCCGAGCGCCTCGCCGAGCTCGCGCAGCGACATGCGATCGGCATCCTTGATGTTCGGCACGACGAGCCCGCGAGGGGTCGCCGCAGCGATGCCGAGGTTGATGTAGTGCTTCACGACGATCTCTTGAGCGCTGTCGTCCCAGGTGGCGTTGATGCCCGGATTCCGTTTGACCGCAAGGCAGAGCGCTCGCGCAAGCACCAGCAGCGGCGTGACCTTGATGTCCCGGAAGTCGCGGTCGTCACGCAGCCGGTCGACGAGTTCCATCGTGCGAGTCATGTCGACCGTGACGAACTCGGTGACATGCGGCGCGGTGAACGCCGACCCCACCATCGCCTGGGCGGTCATCTTGCGCACACCCTTGACCGGGATCCGCGTCTCGCGTTCGCCGCCCGAGTTGTATGCCGCAGCACTCGTCGCCGAGGTCTCGTCGACAGGTGCACCACCAGCCAGGAAGGCCTCGCAGTCGGCGCGGCTGATGACACCGTCGGCGCGTGACGGCGTCACCTGCGACAGGTCGATGCCGTTGTCCTTGGCGAACTTTCGCACTGGAGGCTTGGCAAGCACCTTGCCACCGGCAGCGGCTCCGCCACCCGCGCCGGTCGGCGCAGCTCCGCCACCCGCATCGCTGCGTGCGGCACGCACGGGCGCAGCGACCGAGTCCGACGGGACCGGCGCCTGCGGCAGGGCGTCGACGACGACATGGTGCTGCAGATCCGGTGCCGGCAACGGATCCGGTTGCGTGCCAGCGCCTTCGGGATGGTTGCCGTGGAATGCCCGACGCGCGCGGCGCTTGGTGGAGCCCTCGACCGCGCCATAGCCGACGAGGTTGGCGACACGTTCACCGGACTCCTCGGTCTCCGCCTTGCCCGCGGTGGCGGACCCGACAGCCCCAGAGGCGGCGGCCGCTGCGGGTGCTCCGCCTGCCGCAGCCGGCACGTCGTCGGCAGCGCCGGCGACCTCGATCGCCACGATCGGTGCTCCGACGTCGACCGTCGTGCCCTCGCTCACTAGGAGCTCGACGACGGTGCCCTCCCACGGAATCGGCAACTCCACCAGCGACTTCGCGGTCTCGATCTCGACGACGATGTCGTTGACCTTGACCGTGTCGCCGGCCTTGACCTTCCACGTGACGATCTCGGCCTCGACCAGACCTTCTCCCGGGTCGGGGAGGTTGAACTGCTTGACACCCATGAAAAGCGTTCTCCTAGTTCAGAAAAGTCAGAAGGCCAGAGCCTGGTCGACGCTGTCAAGGATCCTGTCGAGATCCGGCAGGAAGTCCTCCTCGTAGCGCGACGGCGGATACGGGATGTTGTAGCCGCCGACGCGCAACACCGGAGCCTCGAGCGAGTAGAAGCAGTCGCGCTGCACCTGGGCAGCGATCTCGGCGCCCATGCCCAGGAAGGTCGATGCTTCGTGCACGACGACGACCCGGCCGGTCTTGCGGGCCGACTCCATGATCGTCGGGGTGTCGAGCGGGGACAGCGAGCGCAGGTCGATGACCTCCAGCGACTTGCCCTCGGCAGATGCCGCTGCGGCTGCGTCGAGGCAGGTCTTGACCATCGGGCCGTAGGTGACCAGCGTCAGGTCACTGCCGGCACGGGCCACCCGTGCGGTGTGCAACCCGAGCGGAGCCCCTGCGGCCTCGTCGATCTCGACCTCGGCGCGCTCGTGATAGCGCCGCTTGGGCTCGTAGAACATCACCGGGTCGTCGGAGGCGATGGCCTGCTGAATCATCCAGTAGGCGTCCGCCGGGTCGGCGCAGGTGACCGTCCGCAGGCCCGCGGTGTGCGCGAAGTAGGCCTCGTTCGACTCGGAGTGGTGCTCGACGGCGCCGATGCCACCGCCATACGGCACGCGGATGACGAGCGGCATCCGCAGGTGACCCAGCGAGCGCGCGTGCATCTTGGCGACCTGGCTGATGATCTGGTCGAAGGCGGGGTAGATGAAGCCGTCGAACTGGATCTCGACGACCGGGCGGTAGCCGCGCAGCGCCAAGCCGATCGCGGTGCCGACGATGCCGGATTCGGCGAGCGGGGTGTCGATGACGCGGTCTTCACCGAAGTCCTTCTGCAGGCCCTCGGTGATGCGGAAGACGCCGCCGAGTTTGCCGACGTCCTCTCCCATGAGCACGACCTTCGGGTCGTCCTCCATTGCTTTGCGCAGCCCGGCGTTGAGGCCCTTGGCCAGCGACAGCTTCTGCCGGTTCGGCGTGGTGTCGGTCATCAGCGGGCTCCTTCCGCGTCGGCGAACGAGGAGTGGTAGGCGATGAAGTCCGCCTTCTCCTGCTCGACGACCGGGTGCTCGTCGACATAGATGTCGTCAAACATGTGCGGCTTCGCCGGGTCGGGCATCTGCTGACAGGCGACACGGATGCGTGCGGCGAGTTCGTCGGCCTCGGCGTCGACGGCGTCGAAGAATGCTTCGTCGGCGTGACCCTTGGTCGTCATGAACCCGCGCATCCGCTTGATCGGGTCCTTCTCGCGCCAGATGTCGACCTCGGTCGCGATGCGGTACTTGGTCGGGTCGTCGGAGGTGGTGTGCGCACCCATCCGGTAGGTGAACGCCTCGATGAGCGTGGGGCCCTGCCCGGCGCGGGCGGCGTCGAGTGCGGCCTTGGTCACGGCATACACCGCGAGCACGTCGTTACCGTCGACCCGCACGCCGGGAAATCCGAAACCGCGGGCGCGCTGGTACGGCGGGATGCGGAACTGCTTGTAGTTGGGCTCGCTGATAGCCCATTGGTTGTTCTGCACGAAGAACACGAGCGGTGCGTTGGCGACGCCGGCGAACACCAGCGCCTCGTTGAAGTCGCCCTGGGCCGTGCCACCGTCACCGGTGAAGGCCATCACTGCCGCATCGCGCGCGTCGTCGCCGGTGCCCACGTCGCCGTCGCGCTGGATGCCCATCGCATAACCGGTCGCGTGCAGCATCTGGTTGCCGATGACGATCGTGTAGAGGTGGAAGTTGTGCTCGTTGCTGTCCCAGCCGCCGTGGTTGACGCCACGGAACATGCCGAGCAGGTTCTCCGGCGGCACTCCGCGGCACCACGCGACGCCATGCTCGCGGTAGCCGGGGAAGGCGTAGTCCTGGGCACGCATCGCACGACCCGCGCCGACTTGTGCCGCCTCCTGGCCCAGCAGCGACGGCCACAGACCGAGCTCGCCCTGACGCTGCAGCGCGTGACCTTCGGCGTCGACGCGGCGCACCAGCACCAGGTCGCGATACATCGAGCGCGCGTCCTCGGAGGTCATGTCCTCCACGATCTGCGCGTAGGCCTCGTTCGCGGCCGACGTCGGCAGCCGGTTGCCCTCACCGTCGACGAACTGGACCATGTCCGGCCCGCCGTCCGTGATGTCGTGTTCCATCGGGGAATCCACCACCGTCTCGTGATGTCGCACCGAGTTCGGCACGCCCGTGGGTGCCGAATCCATTGCATCGTCGTGCATGGGCCCTCCTTGGGCTGCGCTCGGCTGGGTGTGCCGGACGCACTGTCTCTACCTGCAGGCAGCGGGATCACCGCGGCGCCGCACGCCGCCCCATCGACCGTCGGTCGGTATGGCGCGGCTCACATTTTGAACAGTCCGAAGGCTACCCGCGCGCGACCGCGGAGCCCGCATCGGGATTCGCTACCTGCCGGTAGGAGTGACGGGAGCTACGACGCGGGGGCGTAAGAAGGCTGCCTCGGCATTGGCGACGGGCGTAACGATCTGGGAGTGCACCTCGGTGGGTGAACTGTGCCCGGTGTCGGCCTCGAACGCTGCTCCGACCAACGAGGCCACAGCGATCGAACCCATCACCGTCAACATGCTGCGTCGTGTGACCACGAGGCTCCCACCGCTGAACCCGGAATCGAATCGCCACCAGCCTGCTCCCCGAGGGCGCCCGATTGCAACCACCCACGGGGTCGTTTCGCAACCGTTCACCCGGCGGGGGCATGGCCGGACACTGTCCGTGCCGTATGACGCCGGCCGTCGACGGGCCGGCGTTGGTCGGATCAGCGCTTGATGAAGTCGGCCGCCACCTGCAGCAGCCGGTCGGTCGCCTCGACCTCACCGATGCTGCAACGCACACCGTCGGTGGCGAACGGTCGCACGACCAGGCCGGCCTCCTCCGCAGCGGCTGCGAAGGCGGGCGTCCGATCGCCCAGCGGCAGCCAGACGAAGTTCGCCTGGGTGTCCGGCACGGCATAGCCCAGCTGACGCAGCCCGGTCAGCAGACGATCGCGCTCGGTGACGAGCGCGTCGACGCGGACGGCCAGCTCGTCATACGCCTCGAGGCTTGCGATCGCGGCGCGCTGGGCGATGTCACTGACACCGAAAGGAGTCGCGGCCTTGCGCAGCGCGGCGGCGACCGGCTCGTGCGCGATGGCGTAACCGACGCGCAGGCCGGCCAGCCCGTACGCCTTGGAGAACGTGCGCAGCACCACGACGTTCTGACGCGCGCGGTATGTCGCAAGGGCGTCCGGTGCGCGGTGATCGCGACCGAATTCCAGGTAGGCCTCGTCGATGACGACCACGACGTCATCCGGCACCCGGTCGAGGAAGGCGTCGAGTTCATCGGCGTGCACAACGGGCCCGGTCGGGTTGTTCGGAGTGCAGACGACCACCAGGCGGGTGCGATCGGTGATCGCGTCGGCCATAGCGGTCAGGTCGTGCCGGGAGTCCGAATCCAGAGGAACCGCAACGCCGTTCGCGCCGGCGAGCGCGATCACGATGGGATAGGCCTCGAATGAGCGCCACGCGTAGACGACCTCGTCGCCCGGCTCGCAGGTGATCTGCAGCAGTTGTCCGAGCAGACCGACGCTGCCGGTGCCGGTGGCGACCTCGTCCACACCGACCCCGAATCGCTGCGCCAACGCCTCCCGCAACGCGACGACACCCATGTCGGGGTAGCGGTTGATCTCGAGGGCGGCCTCCTGCACGGCCTTGATCACCGACGGCAGCGGCGGGTAGGGGTTCTCGTTGCTGCTGATCTTGTAGGTCGTCAGGTCGGCCCGCTGAGCAGCCGGCTTGCCGGGAACGTAACCGGGGACGTTGTCCAAGGTGGTGCGCAGCCGAACGACACTGGTCGGCGAGGTGGAATCGGTCATGTCGATCACCTTATTGCGGTCGGTCGACGCCGCGCTGTGCGAGGCTGGCGCCATGAAGAACTTCGCCATCAAGACCGGTGTCAACGCCATCGCCCTGTGGGTCGCCGCGCTGGTCGAGCCGGGCATCACGCTGGCTCAGGGCAGCAAGTCGACCAGCTCGAAACTGCTGACGATCGTGCTGGTCGCAGTGCTCTTCGGCATCATCAACGCCATCATCAAGCCGATCGCGACGTTCTTCTCGTTCCCGCTGATCGTGCTGACCGTGGGGCTGTTCACCTTCATCGTCAACGCGCTGATGCTGCAGCTGCTGTCGTGGTCGTCGGGCAAGCTGGGCCTGGCGTTCCACGTCGACCACTTCTTCTGGAGCGCGGTGCTCGGCGCCCTCGTGGTGTCCTTCGTGGCGATCCTGCTCAACATCCTGCTGCCGGACGATCACAAGGTGAGGTGACCGCTCACCAGTGCGGGTCGAAGCCGTTCTCCAGGTATGCCGTAGCCCCCTCTTCGTCGACGGCCTGTATGCCGCGCTGCACCAACCGAGCTGTGTAATCCGCTGCGTGCTGCGCTAATTCCGCCTGGTCGCACCAGTGGATCGCTTTGATCTCGCGTGGTTGCAGCACCGGTGAATCCAGGTCGTGCTCGGGCAGCGTGATGTCGAACAGGTAGAGCATCGCGTCGTCCCAGCCGCGCCATGCCGGCAGCCAACTGACCACGGCCAGCGACCGGATCCGGCCGGTCACGCCGAGTTCCTCGCGCAGTTCGCGCAGCACCGCGGTGGCAGGTGACTCGAACGGGTCGACCACGCCACCGGGCAGATCCCAGAATTTCTTGTAGACCAGCTCGCACGTGAGCACCCGGCCCTGCGCGTCACGCACGAGCGCCTGGGCGATGGCGCGTTTGGTCGGCAGCGAATTGTTCAGCCAGGCAGTGAAGGCCTCGCGGGTGCGCGGCTGCGGATCGGTGACCAGCCGGCTCAGCAGGAAGGCATCCGACCATCCGTCCGGGCGCAACTCGTAGTCGCGCAGCAGACCTTCTTTGCGCAATCCCGCGGCCGAAGCGGTGCGCAGCGACCGGCGGTTGCGTGGGTCGACATACGCCTCGACCCGTCGCAGACCCAGGTCGGCGAAGGCATAGTCGATGAGCATGCGGACCGACTGCTGGGCCAGGCCCCGCCCGCGGTAGGCGGGAAAGAGTGCCCACGACAGCTGTCCCGTGCTGGTGTTGTCCGGGCGGGTGCGCACCTCGACGGTGCCGGCGACCTGACCATCGACGTCGATGACGAAACTGACTGTGCTGCGGCCATTCTCGTATCCCTCGCGCCAGCGGCGGATCGCGTCGGCCTGTTGCTCGGCCGGCGGCGTGACCTCGACAAATCCGAACCAGCGCGCGATCTCGGCGTCGTGCTGCAGTCGCGCCGGGTCGACGTCGTCGTCACGCCAGGGCCGCAGCACCACGCCGTCCGCGGCCAGCGTGGGTTGGGCCGGCGGCGGGACAGAAGCCATGCTGCGACCCTACCCGTCGGTCCGCTGGCGGCACCGACGAGCGACGGCCCGTCCTACAGCTCGGCTGAGGGCGCGGACATGGGTCCGCCCCCACAGCTGTGAGCTGCGGGGGCGGATCGGAAATGCGGGTGGACGACGTCAGCCGGTGACCGGGAGGGTCGTGGTCGTCGGCGTCGGCGTGGGGGGCTCGGTGGTGCCCGTCGGGGTACCGGTCGGGGTCCCCGTCGGCGAGGTGGTGGGTGACGTGGACGACGTGGGTGCGCTCGCGCCACAGGTCGCGCCGGCGAGGGCCACGTAGCTGCCCGCACCGAACGCGCTGGACAAGTCGACATAGGCGCCGGCGGTGTGGCCGCTGACCATCACCGAACCGAAGGTGACATTGCCGATCAGGTTGGGCGAGTTGGCGAACTTCGCGAGGGACACCGATGCCCCTGCGAGATAGGTCCCGGCTGCGCCACCGCCGACAACTGTGACCACCGGCTTACCGGCCGAGCACGCCGTGCTGACTCCCACGGGAGCCCCACCAAAGAACGACACAGTGCCCTTACCTGCCGCTGCCGTCCCTGCGAACGTTGACCCGTCGGCGTAGGCGCCCGTGACCCAGCCGGCGCTTCCCGTGCTGTCAGTGGCGTTCGCCCAGGAGACGCCGTAGAACGTGTTGGTGGCGGCGGAGCTTGCTCCGCTGGATACGACGAGTCCTGCGGCGGCCGCAACTCCGGCTACCAGCGAGGCCCCAAACAGCGCCGTGTTGCGCTTCATGATGATGGTTCCCTTCGATTGATTATGCAGTGATATCAATAGGTGTGCCCGCAGGCAATTCCGCGAACATAGCCAACGCAGCAGCGGGAACACGCACGCAACCATGCGAAACTTTCCCCCGCCGACCGTCTTCTGTCGGCCAGCCATGAATGGCAACGGTGCCAGGACCGCCGCCGTAGGAATCCAGGGTGTTCGAGTGAGCACCCGTCGCATAGATGATCGGCGAGAAATCCTGATCCGGGTCTACGAAACCCGCGAGCAGGAATGTCTGACCTATCGGTGTCGGCGTTGAGGTGGCCCCCTGACCAACCGTCCATTCACCCATCAAGACCCCCCCTTTGCTGACTTCCAGTGTCCCGCTGCTGAGCGAGACGTGAACTGACCATGAGGTGCGCGCAGTTCGAAGCCCCGTCAAAGGAATCCACGCGGTGCTGCCGTTCGGTCGAGATGGTAGTCGCACCTGCACCCAATTCGCCATCCTCGCAATCACCGGCAACCAGATGCGACCGGCGAATTGTGAGTACGGAATGACCGTGATCGGATTCTTTCCGGGGGCAGCGAATCCGGTGATGTTCTTACTGATGAAAACGAGGTTTCCCCCGCTTCCAGCGGTGAGATTAACCGGTGCCGCTTTGACCGTTCCCTCCGTCGTCGCCCTGGGAAGAGCGGCGAGTTCGGCCGAAGATACGACGGGCACAGGGATGTTCACTGGTGCGGAACTCGTGCTCGGAGACGATGATGGTTGCTGCTCCTGGGCAGCAGCCTTTCCGCTGCCACCGAAGAGTTTCACCCCGCCCGCGACCAGCAAAATCATGACCAAAAAACCGGCCACAACCCCTAGCACCGACGTCCAGACCCGGCGAACCGAACTGGATGAACGCTTCCCCTGCTCTGCCATATCTTCCTCGACCACTCATGCAACCGGCCAACTGCTGAAGGCCGGTTCCGGTTCATTCTCTCGCGCCCGATCCGAATGCCGACCCTGCGAACTGCTGGATCGGCATTCGGATCGAGCAACCGAGAATTACTTCAGAGCGGTGATGAAGGCCCAACCCGAGGGGGTGCCGACGCCGGTGGCGTTGTCCCAACCCGGGCCCGACTTCAGGATCATCGGAGCCGCGTCGGGCGCCTGGTCGAACCCGATGACCAGCGACTGGCCGGAGGTGTTCTGCAGGAATGCGCCGTACTTGCCGAAGGCGTTGATGTCGGTGATCGCCGACGTGCCGGCCAACTTGTAGAACAGCGGAGCGACGTTGCCCAACTGCACGTTGTTGTAGGCCTTGGCCAATGCCACGGTGGCCGCGAGAATCGGCGAGGCAAGGCTGGTGCCGCCATACGTTGCGTACGTCGGGGTGATCTTAGTGACCTTGCCTGCCGAGTTCACGGTGTACTGGTCGTAATGGATCGTGAAACCGGTCTCCGGGTTCGCCAGTGCCGACGCGTCCGGCAACGCTCGCATCGTGTTCGAGATGCCGTTGACGTGACCCTTCTGCCATGTAGGCATCGCCCAGGACTGGCTGACGCCACCGCCACCGCCGTTGGTCACGTAGGTCGCCGTCGAGTTACCACAAACCTGCTCAGTGAAAACCTGCTTGGTGACATCTGTGAACTGGTTGGACGACGGGCTCGCCTGCAGGTAGACCCGGTTCTCCCAGCCCGCCTGGACCGGCTGGGTGCCGTTCTCCGCGAGACCGATCGACGTACCGCCGACCGCGCTGAGGTAGTTGTCCGCAGCCGGGTAGCCGACGCTCGGTGTTCCAGGCTTTGTAGCCGTCGCGGTGCAGTTGTCAGTGCTGTTGTTACCTTCGTCGCCGGTTGCTGCGAATGCGCTGATACCGGTCAGCGCGGCTTGGGCGAGCGGGCGATCCCATGCCGCCTTGTCAGCGGGCGTCAGGCCGTCGTTCGGGTTCGAACTTGGCACGTCTGACGTCGTGCCGAAGGACATTGAGATCGTCGAGACCTGGTGGGCGTCGACCATGGCCTGCAACGAGGCCTGCAGGTCTGCGTCATAGCAACTCGCCGCGCCGTAGTAGATGATCGGCGAGTTCGGCGAGATCGAGTGCGACGACTGGGTGTCGATCGCCAGCTCCGGCTGAACGCCATACGGGTCGCAGTCGGCCATGTTCTTGTTGGGAGCAGTCACGTGTGGGGTGAAGCTTTTCAGCAGCGGGTACCCCGCAGCCTGCATGTAGCTGTTGGTGGTCGCCAACAGATCTGGGTCACTGCCCCACAGCAGCAGACCGATCGTCGGCGCCTTGGTCTGCGCTTTCTTCACGCCGTACATCGTTGTGAGGTCCTGGGGCACATAGCCACAGGTGATGTCGGACTCTTTCTGATACTTCGCGTAGGTCGCGGTGAGGTGCTGACCCCAATAGTCGACACAGTTGAAGGTCGAGTCGCCGTCAGCAGCGGACTTGGACTTGGAGAACTTCGCCACCGGCCGGATCGTCGACCGAAGCGAGCCCGGCTTGAGCTGGTTCTCCGTCTGCATCTTCGTCAGGCTGTTCAGTCCGGAGACTCCGGACAGACCCAGCGATGCCGGGACCCTAGGCGCCTGCTCGACGGCAAGTCCACTGGTGGCACCCAGAGTTGCGTTGCGCATCGTCACGCCGAAGGCGTGGTTGATGTGGCCGACAGACGCACTGACCATCACCTGGCCCGAGTTGCGGCTGACCTGGGTGACCGTGAAGCCCTGCTTCTTGGCCCACGCCTGGACGCGGCTCATCTGAGCGGCCGACGGTGCGAACTTCGCCGCGAACTGCGCCGGCGTCAGCACAGTGCCCTTCGCGATGAGCGCGCTCTCCAGAGCTTGGTTGCGCAGCGGAACCTGCAAAGCGAAGCTGACAGAGGTCGAACTCGAAGCCGCGCCGAACAGACGGGCCCCCGAACTCGGGCTCAACGCGGAGTTGGACAGCGCAACAGTGCTGTTGGGGCTGACCGCGGCATAAGCCGTGGCGGCCGGCGCAGCAGCAACCGCTGCTACGGCTGCGGCCGCAATGACGGCGCGACGTTTCATAAAGCTCTCCCTTGGATGACACTCCCAGTGGTGCCGTCCCTGATAACGGCGCCGCCGACAACATAGCCTCCTGACAGGTGCTGTGGGGAGGCCTAGAGACAACCAATTCATCTGGTCGTCACCTGAAGGACGCCGCAGGATCCACGTCCTAGCAACCTCCTCACACGTAAACATCAGGTGCTGAGCCCCAGCGGTGCGGCGGGCCATCGGTGGATCGGTGAGCGAACAGTTGAGCCGGGTCACGAAATCGGTTGTGGCAGCTGCCTGTTCAACCTGTGCGCACTCAGCACGGGGAGTCGCAGCGTCGGAATGGGCACCTATGAACAGCCTGATTTGCGCGTCCGATGGTGCCGCGCCCAGCAATCTCACCCTTTGGGGTAGATTTTGCAATTTCGACAATTTACTGCTGCCCATCACCCCGTCGATCGCTGCGGAGGTGGAGAGTTCTCCACGGCTCGAGTGATTGTTCGAGCACCGGCTGTTGGGGACTGGGGTTCACGGATGCGTCAGGATCGACAACCGGATGGTTGAGCAGGCCGACAACAACCAGAAGATCGTCTACGCCTACAACGACCGAGGACAGATCATCTCGATCGCCACGACTCCGGTCTCAGCCTCAGCCCCGCCGGCGTCGACAGTGTCGTACACCTACGACCTCAACGGGAACATGACCTCCCGCACCATCGGGTCGGACACGACGACCTACACCTATGACGCGGACAACGAGCTGACGTCGATGACGACCGGTGACGGGAAGCTCACTCAATTTGCCTACGACGCAGACGGCAACCGCACGGACACGTGGTGGCACACCAATGCTGCGAACACTACCTTCGCCGCCCACACGCACAACACCTACGACACTTCTAACCGGATCACCCAGTCGTGGACGAGCGAGCAGAGCGATTCGGACAAGGTCGAAAACAACTCGTACTCCTACAGCCTCAACGGCAAGGACACGGGGCTGATCCAGTCGATCACCAATAACCTTGCCAGCAGCAACAACGTGACCACGTTGGGATACGACTCTCAGAACCGGCTTATCTCGGCGACGAACTGGAACGGGCAGAACTACACCTACACCTACGACATCGACGGCAACCGCACCACCACGGTCACCGGCGGGAAGACGACTCAATCGCTGACGTTCAATACCGCCAACGAGATCTCCTCCTCGGGATACACGTATGACGCAGCCGGGCGCCGCACCAAAGACCCCTCCGGTGGCACCATCACCTACAACAGCGCCGGCCAGGCCATCAGCCAGACCACGTCCAGCGGCACCGACACCATGACGTATGCCGGGGCTGGTCAGGACGAGCTGATCCAGCAGAACGCAGGGACAAACAACGACGAGACCTACATCTACGGTCGCAGTGACCAGTCCGGGGCACCCACCCTGGAATCCTCGTCCGATGTCGGCGGAAACACCTACATCACCGACAACGATGCCGCAGGCGAACCGATCGACATCCGGGCCGTCGGTACCGGGATCGACTTGTACTACGCCTACGACGGCCTCGGACGCCTGGGCGCCGAAATCAGTGATTCCAGCGGAACGGTCGCGACTTTCGCAACCGGTCAATGGGATCCTTACGGCGCCGGATCGCTACAGCCTGGCGGAAGTGCCGCAGCGAAGAAGACCGCCAGCACCTTCTCATCCAAGGCCGGCATGACGGCTTCCGCCGCGTCTAGCTCCGAATCACCATGGACCACCCAGGGAATCCAGTCCTACGCGGACAGTCAGTGGTACAAGACCTTCATCCATCTCGCAATGCCGATCGCAGGCCGTTGGGGACTGCCCCAGGTTTGGTTGATACTCGGGGTTGATGGTTCTCAGGCCGCGTCTGCGGCCGCGTAGATCATTTCAAACTCGACTGGGGTGAGCTTGCCCAGGGCTCGCTGACGACGCCGGCGGTTGTACTTTGTTTCGATCCAGGCCACGATCGCGAGGCGTAGTTCCTCCCGCGTGTCCCAGCGGCGGGTGTTCAGGACGTTCTTCTGCAGCAGCGAGAAGAACGACTCCATCGCGGCGTTGTCGCTGCTGGACCCGACACGGCCCATCGAGCCGCGTAGGCCGTTGTTTTTCAGCAGCCGGAGCACCTTCTTCGACCTGAACTGGCTGCCCCTGTCCGAGTGCACGATCGTGTTCTCGGGCGAGCGCAGCGCGATCGCGTTGCGCAACGCTGCGGCCGCGAGGCCCGACTTCATGCGCGAGTCGATGGAGTACCCGACGATCTTGTTGGAGTAGCAGTCCTTGACCGCGCATAAGTAGAGCTTGCCCTCGCGGGTGGGGTGCTCGCAGACGTCGGTCAGCCAGATCTGGTTCGGCCTGTGTGCGGCACCGACGAAGTCGTGACGGACCCGGCCGTGATCGCCGACGGTCGCGAGCAGGTCATCGTGCACAGCGGGGCCGGGCTTGCCCGATGCGCCCCGCCGGCGGTGGTGGGAGGCGAACACGCCTGCGGTCGAGCACAATCGCCACACACGGTTCTCGGATGCCGCGATACCGGCCTCGGCGAGCTCGTCGGCGATGAACCGGTAGCCCAGGGTGGGATCGTCCTGATGGATCTGGTGGATCACGTCGATGACGTGCGCGTCGTCCCAATCACGCTGAGACACTGGGTCTTTGAGCCACTTGTAGTACCCCTGGGTGGAGAGGTCGAGCACCCTGCACGCCACCGCGACCGGCACCCTGACCCTTGAGTCGGGGGCACCGGTCGCGGCCACCTCACGGACGAGCGGGAAGACTATTTTCCCGGCAGGTTCGCCTGCGATAGATAGGCCGCTGCACGGCGTAGGACCTCGTTCTCCTGCTCCAGGAGCCGGATCCGCTTGTTCGCCTCACGCAACTCGGACCGGTCGATCTCGGTCAGACCAGGACGGTTGCCGTCCTGGATGTCGGCCTTCTTCATCCAGTTCGACAAGCAGCCTTCGGAGATCCCGAAGTCCTTCGCGATCTGCTTCAACGGAGCATCACCCTTGCCAGCGACAGCCACGACATCGTCGCGGAACTCCTTGGGGTAGGGCTTGGGCATAGTGACATCCTTCCAGCGAGGAAATCCTCACAGGTCAGGTGTCAACCAAAGTCTGGGCAGACCCTTGTTCACGTAACTGCCATGAATATCCGGGCTTGACACATACTTGTCTGACTGCGGGTATCTGATCCTGAAATGTCAGGGGAGCTGCCCGCCGGGCGACAACTGGACCAAAATCCGAGGGTCGAGACCGGCGAGACAGCCGCGTGGCACGATGTTGCCGTGAGTGATCTGGATCACGTGATGGAGATGTGGGCTGCCGACCGCGCGTCCGCGGCACTGGGCATCGAGTTGCTGGATGTAGGGGTGTCCGACGACGGACTCGGCCGGGCGAGCACCCGCATGACGATTGGGCCGAGCCAGGTCAACGGTCACGACATCGCCCACGGCGGCTATCTGTTCACGCTGGCCGACTCCACCTTCGCGCTGGCGTGCAATGCGACCGGGCGCACAACCGTCGCCGCAGGAGCCAGCATCGACTTCGTGGCCGCCGGACGGCTCGGCGACACACTGACAGCCACCGCCACGGAGCGCGCGTCATACGGCCGGTCAGGCATCACCGACGTCACAGTGAGGCGGGAATCCGACGGAGCGCTCATCGCCGAATTCCGTGGCAGGTCAAGGGCGTTGCGATCATGAGCGGGCTCGACGCAGCCGAGAGCTGGTCGGTGGATCAGCTGCGCGAGTGGCAGTTGGCGCGCCTGCAGCGGACCGTTGCCGAGGCGTATGCCGCAGTGCCGCACTACCGCAACGCGCTCGATTCCGTCGGCGTCCACCCGAGCGACATACGATCGCTGGAGGATGTCCGGCTGCTGCCGTTCACCAGCAAGGCCGACCTGCGTGAGAACTACCCGTTCGGCATGTTCGCGGTGCCACGAAGCGAGGTCGTGCGCGTGCACGCCTCCAGCGGCACCACCGGCAAGCCGACCGTGGTCGGCTACACCCGGCAGGACATCGACACGTGGGCCGATCTGGTGGCGCGTTCGTTGCGCGCTGCCGGGGTACGGCCGGGCGATGTCGTGCAGGTCGCCTACGGCTACGGCCTGTTCACCGGTGGTCTGGGCGCGCACTATGGCGCCGAGCGCTTGGGCTGCACCGTGGTGCCGATGTCCGGTGGACAGACCGCCAAGCAGGTGCAACTGCTGCGCGACTTCGGTGCCAGGGCGATCATGGTGACTCCGTCATACTTCTTGTCGATCCTCGACGAGATGGCCAATCAGGACATCGACCCGCGCGAACTGCCGCTATCCGTAGGCGTTTTCGGCGCTGAGCCGTGGACCGACGCGATGCGTGCCGAGATCGAGGAGCGCGCCGGCATCGACGCCACCGACATCTACGGCCTGTCCGAGGTGATGGGGCCGGGCGTCGCGCAGGAGTGTGTCGAGACCAAGGACGGCCCGACCATCTGGGAGGACCACTTCCTGCCCGAGATCGTCGACCCGGTGACCGGCGAACCGGTCGCCGACGGTGACGAGGGCGAGCTGGTGTTCACCTCGCTCACCAAGCAAGCGATGCCGGTGCTGCGCTATCGCACGCGCGACCTGACCCGGCTGCTGCCCGGCACGGCACGGCCGTCCTTCCGCCGGATGGCCAAGATCACCGGCCGCAGCGACGACCTGATGATCGTGCGCGGCGTCAACGTCTTCCCGACCCAGATCGAGGAGCTCGTGCTCGCGGTGCCCGGGCTGTCGCCGTACTTCCAATGCGTGCTCACCCGGCCGGGTCGGATGGACGAGCTGACCGTCAACGTCGAGGCCGAAGAAGGGCTGCCGGCAGGCGATTGGCCGGGCATCGAGCAATTGCTGGCGGCGCAGATCAAGGACCGGATCGGCACGACAGCGCGTGTCACGCTGCTGCCGCCGGACGGCATCGAACGCTCGGTCGGCAAGGCCCGCCGGATCGTGGATCAGCGCCCGCGCTGACCTGCGCCGCATCTACTGTGACGTCATGAGTGTGTCCGGCGACGACGCTGTCGACGCGATCCTCGCCGACTTGTCCCCTGAACGGCGGCAGACCTTCGGGTTGCGGGTCGCGCGCTGGTCGGAGCAACTTCGACGTGGCGTCAAGCTCGCCTACGGGCCCGCGCGCACGCCGGAGGTCGTCGACTCGCTGCTGGCGCTGGCTGCGCGGATGTATGCCGCACGCGACGATGACCTGCACCGACTCGACGAGCAACGACTGCTGCGACCGGACTGGTTTCAGACACCGCGCATGCTCGGATATGCCTGCTACACCGAGCGATTCGCCGGTGACCTGCGCGGTGTGATGCGGCATACGGACTACCTCGGCGAGCTCGGGGTGAGCTACCTGCACCTGATGCCGCTGATGCAGGCACGTCCGGGCGACAGCGACGGCGGATATGCGGTGCAGGACTACCGCGAGGTGCGCGCCGACCTCGGCACCGTCGACGACCTGCGCGCGGTCGCGTCGGACCTGCGCGGCAAGGGAATCTCGCTGGTGCTCGACCTGGTGCTCAATCACGTTGCGCGCGAACACGACTGGGCTGTGCGGGCGCGCGCCGGCGAGCAGCGCTACCGCGACTACTTCCACGTCTTCGCCGACCGCTCGCTTCCGGACCGCTATGAGCAGACCCTGCCGGAGGTCTTCCCCGATTTCGCACCCGGCAACTTCACCTGGGATCCGGACCTGGCGGGCTGGGTCTGGACGACGTTCAACGAATTTCAGTGGGACGTCAACTGGTCCAACCCGGACGTGCTGTTGGAATACGCGGACATCATCCTGTTCATGGCCAACCTCGGCGTCGAGGTGATTCGGCTCGACGCCATCGCGTTCATCTGGAAGCGGCTCGGCACCTCCTGCCAGGGCGAACCGGAGGTGCACGCACTCACCTCAGTGTTGCGCGCGATCGCCCGAATCGTATGCCCCGCAGTGCTTTTCAAAGCCGAGGCGATCGTCGGGCCGCGAGACCTTGCGCCATACCTGGGCACGGGTGCCTTCGCGGGTGCGGTCAGTGATCTGGCCTATCACAACAGCCTCATGGTGCAGATTTGGTCGATGCTCGCTTCCGGTGACACCGATCTGGCCGCGCACGCCCTGCGCAATCTGCCCGCCAATCCGACCGGCACCGGCTGGATCACCTATGCTCGCTGCCACGACGACATCGGCTGGGCCATCGACGACGGCGATGCCGCCGCCCTCGGGATCTCCGGCTGGGCGCACCGGCGGTTCCTCGCCGATTGGTATGCCGGGGAGTTTCCCGGCAGTTGGGCAGACGGCCTGGTTTTCCAGGAGAACGAGGAGACCGGCGACAAGCGCACGAGCGGCACGTGTGCATCGCTGGTCGGGCTCGGACCTGCCGAATCTGCTTCTGCTGCAGTGCTTTCTGCTGGCACACAGCCCGCCCCTGAAACCGTCGAAGCCGGCTTGGCGAGGCACTTCCTGGCGCATGCGATCGCCATCGGCTGGGGTGGCATCCCGGTCATCTGGAGCGGCGATGAGTTGGCGCAACCCAACGACGAGCACTTCACCGGCGAGCCCGGCCATGCCGACGACAACCGGTGGGCGCACCGACCTCGCCTGGACTGGCAACGCGCCGCCGCACGCGACGACCTCGCCACGGTGCCCGGCAAGGTCTTCCAGGGCATCACCCACCTGGCGCGCACGCGAGCGCGGCTGCCGCAGCTGCACGCGGCAGCCGCCATCACCGTCATCGACGGACTCGAACCCGGCGTGCTCGGAGTCCAGCGCAGCCACGCCAGCGGCCGCATGGTCCAGCTCTACAACGTCACCGACGGATGGCTCTCCGCGCCGGCGGCACTGCTCGACGACTTCATTGAGCCGTGGAATGCGCTGGGAGAGTTTGCAATTCGGGTGGAGAGCGATGGGCGGATCTGGCTTGCGCCATACAGCGCGTGGTGGATCATCGATCGGGCCGACACCCCAGACCGAGTTGTATGACGACCGGCGGCGCGACTCAGAGCGCGGGGCGCAAGCGCGTCAGCTGGTCGAGGAAGTGGTCGACGGCGATGGCGTCGTACCCGCCGCGCCCGAACCGCGGAGAGTAGAACAACGCGGTCTGCACGTCCGGCAGTGGTTCGCCCTTCGCCATGGCCAGCAGGACCCGGTCGAGGAAGTCGTCGACCTCGTCGACGGCGTACGCGCGCCCACCGGTGCGTCGCGCGAACAGCATCTCGCGCACCCAGACCTGTTGCTGTCTGGTCCAGTTGAGCTTCCGCTCGTCAGCGGCGGGGGCTGCCTCAGCAGCCTGCTCGACCTCGTCCGCCTGTTCACGAGCCTGCTCGTCCATCTCGCGCTGCCACCCGGCGACGTGCGCGAGCAAGGCGTGCACCGCGGCCGGGGCATAGCCCTCGGAGAAGCGCGCCCGCCGGAAGGCCGCGGTCGAGATCGGCGGCACCGGCCGGCCGGTGCGCATGAGACCGGCGATGCGGTCCAACTGTCGCTGCACATCTTCGATCACGTAGCCGCCACGGGACTGCCGAGGCAGTCTCGGTTCCTCGACGCGGGCGATGTGATCGGGGGTCCACGGTGTCCTGGTCACAACCAACATCGTGGCACCGTAACCTGAAGCAATGCGCGTTCTCGTCTCCGGCGGCGCCGGATACATCGGTTCACACACCGTCCTGGCCCTGCTGGAGCACGGTCACGATGTCGTCATCGTCGACGACTTCGCCAACAGCAAGCCGACCGTGCTGGGTCGACTGGAATCGTTGTCCGGCAAGCACATTCCGCTGCACAGCTTCGACCTGACCGATGTCGACAAGACCGAGCGGTTGTTCGACCAGGAGGACATCGACGCGGTGATCCACTTCGCCGGCTTCAAGGCCGTCGGCGAGAGTGTCGCCATACCGCTGGAGTATTACGCCAACAACCTCGGCTCCACCCTGTCGCTGTGCCGCGCGATGGCCCGTCACGACGTCGGCCGCCTGGTGTTCTCGTCCTCGGCGACTGTGTATGGCGACCA
Organism: Rudaeicoccus suwonensis; assembly: GCF_007829035.1. Classification (NCBI taxonomy): domain Bacteria; kingdom Bacillati; phylum Actinomycetota; class Actinomycetes; order Micrococcales; family Dermacoccaceae; genus Rudaeicoccus; species Rudaeicoccus suwonensis. The sequence goes on along the minus strand of NZ_VIVQ01000001.1, from coordinate 94,232 downwards.
CGCTCCCGTGCCGTATCGCGAGGACTACCAGCCACTTTCGGCGGCATCGCCATACGGCCGCACCAAGGTGATGGTCGAGCAGGTGCTGACTGACGTCGCAGCCGCGCACGAGGGCTGGAAGGTCGCGCTGCTGCGCTACTTCAATCCGGTCGGCGCGCACGCGTCGGGGCAAATCGGTGAGGACCCGCAGGGAATCCCGAACAACCTCATGCCGTTCATCGCGCAGGTCGCCGTGGGACGCCGCGACAAACTCGACGTCTTCGGCGACGACTACCCCACCGCCGACGGCACCTGCGAACGTGACTACATCCACGTCGAGGATCTCGCCGCCGGCCACGTCGCCGCGCTCGAACACCTGGACGCGATGGCGGCTGCGGTGCGGCCGTTCAACCTCGGGTCGGGCACGGGCACCTCGGTGCTGGAGTTGTTTCACGCGTTCGAGCGCGCCATCGGCCGAGAGTTGCCGTATGACGTCGTCGGGCGCCGCGCCGGTGATTTGCCGGCCTACTGGGCCGACCCGACCCGCGCACGCGAAGAACTCGGCTGGTGGACCACCCGCACGATCGATGACATGTGCGCCGACACGTGGCGGTGGCAGTCGCAGAACCCGCAGGGTTTTCCCGACGCCTGAGCGGGGCGCTTTCGTTGGTGCCTGAGCGGGGCGTTCTCGTCGACGCCTGAGCGGGGCGCTTTCGCCGGCGCCTGAGCGCGGCGGCGCCGCCAACGCCCGGTCGGGCTGGGAGGGTATTGCCACTATGAGCGGCGACGCGGGTAGGTCGCCGAATCGGTGACTTCTGTGTGATGTGTGAGGCTCGTGTGACCTATGTAGCCTGTGAGGCGAAATTCGGTGCCGAATCGGCGACTTATGGTCCTGGCGACGCTGCCCCGACCGGCCGCGACGCGGGAACTCGCCGAATCGGCGACTTATGGATGTCCCGGCGCCACCGCAGCACCCTCGCCCGCGCGGAAATCGCCGAATCGGCGACTTACGAGGTGCCCGCGCGCCCCGCGGAGCGAGTGCATGGTCGAGATGACGATTACTCCCCAGTATCGCGACCGCGACCGGAAGTAAACGTCATCCAAACCATGCCAGCGTTACTGGCGTGCCGTGTGTGACGGGTGCGCTTCGCTGCAGCACGCAGCAGGCCACTTCGTCGCCGAATCGGCGACTTATTGGTGACGTGTGGAGTTCATGCGGTCGACGCGGCCTGTGAAGCGAGATTCGGTGCCGAATCGGCGACTTCTGGACATGGCGCCGCTGCCACGACCGGCAACACCGCGGCACCCACGCCCGCGCGGCAATCGCCGAATCGGCGACTTACGGACGGCCCGACATCGTTTGAGCAGCACTCGCGCAATAACCCGGGCACCACTGCCAGCAACCCGCCCCGGCGCTACTGCGTGACACGCTCCGGCACCGTCCACGCCGAGGCCGCAACACCTTTCGGATGCGGCTCCGCGCGATGCCGCTCGACATACGTCGCGCACTGCGCACGCGTGCCGGGGCCGAAGGCGACCTGCCAATCAGCAGGAATCGCAGTGCCACTCGGCCACACGGTCAAGCGTTCGACACGATTGACCAAAACGAAATACAGCCCCGAGCCTTCCCCGGACCGCCCATTCATCACTGCCTCCATTGACGACGTGCTCCCCCGAACACATGGCCAGTGTGACTCATGTGACGTCAAAAGCCAGGATCTTCGCGCCAAATGAGCGTCAAAACGTAATGCTCAAGGTCACCTCAAAATTCGCTCGAGCACGGCGATGCCGAGCAGGAACAACCCGCCCACGACGAACTGCGCGGCGACACCGACCTGCTCACCCGTTCCCGCGCGTCGACACCGAAGAACTAACCAGCCCCGGCCCAGCTCACATCTGCTCGGGCGCAGTGATGCCGAGCAGGAACAACCCGCGCACGAGCACCATCCGAGTGAGCGCGCACAGCGCCAGCCGCGAGTCGCGCACGGCGGCGTCCTCGGCCTTGAGCACCGGGCACTGGTCGTAGAACGTCGTGAAGGTCTGCGCCAGATCAAACAGGTATGACGCGAGCCGGTGCGGCTCGAGCGACTCCCCCACCTGTGCCACCACGGAGCCGAAGTCCAGCAACCGCAACGCAAGAGCGCGTTCCGCCGGCTCGGTGAGCACGATCGGACCGCTGGGGTCGACGGCATCCGCGCGACCGAGGATCGAGGTGATCCGGGCCGTCGCGTATTGCAGATAGGGGCCCGTGTTCCCCTGCAGCGCAAGCATGCGCTCGAGGTCGAAGGTGTAACCGCTGTCGTGCGCCACCGACAGGTCGGCGTACTTGATCGCACCGACACCGACCTGGTGGGCAATGGTCGCGCGCTGCTCCGCAGGCAGGTCGGGCCGTGACTCGTCGACGACCTCGTTGGCCTTGGCCAGTGCCGCGTCGACGAGCGACTGCAGCGTGATCAGATCGCCCGAGCGTGTCCGCAGGATCTTGCCGTCCTTGCCGACGACGTTGCCGATCTGCACGTGGATGGGGGTGGTGCCCTGGATCCAGCCGGCCTTGTCCGCGGCACCCCACGCCATCCGGAAATGCAGATTCTGGGGGGCGCCCACGACATACAGCGCGCGGTCGGCGTGCAGGTCGAGCGAGCGGTGCTTGATGGTGGCGATGTCGGTGGTGCCGTAGCCGTAACCGCCGTCGGACTTGCGGATGATCAGCGGCACCGGCTGGTCGTCGCGACCGATGTAGCCATCGAGGAAGACGCACAACGCACCGTCGCTGATGGTGGCGATGCCCTTGGCCTCGAGTTCGTCGCAGATGCCGGGAAGCTCTGCGTTGTATGACGATTCGCCGGCGATGTCGTCGTCGGTGAGGGTCACGTCGAGCTCGCGATAGACGCGGTTGATGTAGACCTTGGACATCTCCATGATCTCTGTCCACAACTGCAGCGTCTTGGCATCGCCGGACTGCAACAGGGTGACCCGCTTGCGCGCGCGGACGTCGAAATCGCCCGCGGATCCTGCAGGTTCGGCTTTTTCGGCAGCGTCGAACTTCGCGCGCGCCGCACGGTAGAACGTGTTGGGGTCGCTCTCGAGCAGTCGCGCCTCGTCCGACTCCTCACCGACCTCGAGCAGGTGCTCGATGAGCATGCCGAAGGCGGTGCCCCAGTCGCCGAGGTGGTTCTGCCGGATCACGGTGTGCCCGAGCGCCTCCATCGTGCGCACCAGCGAGTCGCCGACGACGGCGCTGCGCAGGTGGGCGACGTGCATCTCCTTGGCCGCGTTGACCGAGGAGTAGTCGACGACGATGCGTTCGTGCGAAGGCGTCGGTATGCCGAGCCGCTCGTCGGCCAGCTGATCCTGCGCCGCAGCAGCTATCCAGCCGGTGCGCAGGGTGAGGTTGAGGAAGCCGGGCCCGGCGATCTCGACGGACTCGATCACGTCATCCGCGGCGTCGCCCGTGTCGGCGTTGGCCGTGAGCTGGTCGACGATCGCCTGCGCGACCTCCCGCGGCGGCTTGCCGACCTGCTTGGCCATCGCCATCGCGGCATTCGCCTGGAAGTCGGCATCGGTCTGGCGCTTGTTGGCCGGACGGATCACCGGGTCGGCCTCTCGCCACTGCGGCCCGAAGGCAGCGGCCATCGCCGCCTGGACGCGCAAAGTCAGGGCAAGAGTCGGATCGGCCATGGCGTCAAGGTTAGTGGCCCGAGCGCGGGCGCCAGAACACGACCGCGGCCGCCGGACAGCGACGCGACGGGGCCCGCACTTGCGGCATACGTCGGTGGCGCGCTCCGGCCGACCGCGGCATACGGAAGGATGGTGCCGCCGCCGTTCCGACTCTCGAGGAGCCCACGACGTGACCCTGCTTCGCGGCCCACACGCGCCGGTGGCGCGCACCCTCGTCGACATCTTCACCGAGACCGTGAGCGAGTGCCCCGATGCACCCGCGATCGACAACGGCGCCACGGTACTCACCTACGAGGAGTTGTTCGACGAGGCCTCCGACGTGGCAGCGGCGCTGGCCGAGCTGGGTGTCGGGCGCGGCGCGCGGATCGGCATACGGATCAACTCGGGCACGACCGACCTGTATGTCGCAATCCTCGGCACACTCATGGCCGGCGCGGCATACGTGCCCGTCGACGCCGACGACCCCGAGGAACGCGCACGCACCGTCTTCGGCGAGGCAGCCGTCGCCGCGATCATCGGCAACGACTTGGATATCCAACTGCAGCAAGGCGATTCGGCTCCGATCGAGCTGACCGAGCCCGAGCCGACCGACGACGCCTGGGTGATCTTCACCTCCGGATCGACCGGCAAGCCCAAGGGGGTCGCGGTCACCCACCGCAATGCCGCGGCCTTCGTCGACGCCGAATCGCGGCTGTTTCTGCAGGATCACCCGGTCGGGGTCGACGACCGGGTGATGGCCGGATTGTCGGTCGCCTTCGACGCCAGCTGTGAGGAGATGTGGCTCGCGTGGCGGTATGGCGCATGCCTGGTCCCCGCGCCGCGATCGCTGGTCAAGAGCGGCATGGATCTCGGCCCCTGGCTGGTGGCCAACGACATCACCGTCGTGTCGACGGTGCCCACCCTGCTGGGGATGTGGCCGGCGCACGCCCTCGACAAGGTGCGCCTGCTGATCCTCGGTGGTGAGGCATGCCCGCCCGAGGTCGGCGTGCGTTATGTAACCGCCCAGCGTGAGGTCTGGAACACCTACGGCCCGACCGAGGCCACCGTGGTCGCGTGCGCCGCCCGGCTCGACGGCAGCGACCCTGTGCGCATCGGATTGCCGCTGGACGGTTGGGATCTGGAGGTTGTCGACGCCGCCGGTCAGCCCGTCGCCGACGGCTCGACCGGCGAGCTGATCATCGGCGGGGTCGGTCTGGCGCGCTATCTCGACCCGGTCAAGGACGCCGAGAAGTATGCCGCGATGCCGACGCTCGGCTGGGAGCGCGCCTACCGCTCCGGCGACCTGGTCGTGCGGGATGAGGCGGGGCTGGTGTTTGCCGGCCGCGCGGACGAGCAGATCAAACTCGGTGGTCGCCGCATCGAGCTGGGGGAGATCGACGCGGCATTGTCGGCGCTGCCCGGTGTCGCCGGTGGTGCGGCGGCGATCAGGTCGACCGGTGCGGGAAACAAGATTCTGGTCGGATATCTCGTGACCGGCGCCGACTTCGACCTGGAGTCGGCACTGACGCGGTTGCGCGACGAGTTGCCCGCGACGATGGTGCCGCGGTTGGCCGCCGTAGACACGCTGCCGACGCGCACGTCGGGCAAGATCGACCGCGACGCGCTGCCGTGGCCGATCGCGACCCTGCGCGCAGGCGGGTCCGGGGCCGGTTCCGGCGATGAGGGCGAGGCTCCGCTTGACGGCACCGCGGCGTTGATCGCCGACATCTGGCTGGATCTGCTGGGCGCGGTGGCGACATCGGCCTCGGACAACTTCTTCGACCTCGGTGGCGGCAGCCTCACCGCCGCCCAACTGGTGTCCCGCCTGCGCGAGCAGCAACCGGAGATCACCGTCGCTGACATCTACGCCCACCCGACCGTGGGTTCGCTTGCAGATCAACTGGATTCGATGTCGGCGCCCACCAATCAGCGCGAACGCGACGTGCCACCGACACCGGTGAAGACTCAATTCGCGCAGCACGCCGGACTGATCGGCACCCGGTGGCTCGCAGGTCTGCGGTGGGTGACGTGGGTGCTCATCGGCGCACGATTGCTGCACGGACACGTGCCGGTGGCGTTGCCGCGCACGCCGTGGTGGGTGCTCGGAGTGCTCTGGCTGGTCTTCCTCACCCCACCTGGCCGAATCCTGTTGACCGTCGCGCTGGTTCGCACAGTGCTGACAGGGATCGGCCCTGGCGACTACCCGCGCGGCAGCCGGGTGCACCTGCGCCTCTGGCTGGCCGAGCGCATCGTGGACGAGGTCGGCGCCGTCCGGCTGTCGAGCGCTCCGTGGGTGCGGCTGTACGCCCGCCTGCTGGGGGCCAGGATCGGCCGCGACGCCGACCTGCACAGCATCCCGCCGGTGACCGGACTGCTCACCGTCGGCCGCGCCGCATCGATCGAACCCGAAGTCGACCTGTCCGGACATTGGCTCGACGGCGACCGTCTGCTCATCGGTCCGGTGACCGTGCACGCCGAGGCGAGAGTCGGCACGCGTTCGACGCTGTGCCCTGGCGCGGTCGTCGGTCGCCGGTCCGAAGTCGCCCCAGGCTCAGCAGTTTTCGGCGAGATTCCTGACGACGAGTCCTGGAGCGGCGCACCCGCAACACGAGTCCGCAAGGCACGCGGACCATGGCAGGACACGCGACCACCGCACCGTCCGGTGTTCTCGTTCCTGTATGGCGCGCTTGCCGTCCTCATCACGCTGCTGCCGATCCTGGCCACTGCCGGTGGCACAGCCGTGGCAATCGCCGTCCTCGGCCACCGGAATCTGGCTGCGATGGCCGTGCCCATGACGATCGCCGGCGGCGTGACCGGCATCGTCATACTTGTCGTCCTGTGCTGGATTCTGTTGCGAATACTGGGAATCGGGCTGCGACCCGGCTATCACCCGGTGCACAGCCGGCAAGCGCTGCAGGCATGGGGCACGTTGCGGGCGCTGGACGAGACGCGCACCTGGCTTTTCCCGCTGTATTCCAGCGGTCTGACTCCGATGTGGTTACGCGCGCTCGGGGCGCGGATCGGCAAGGACGTCGAGGCGTCGACCGTGCTGATGATTCCCTCACTGGTCACCGTCGGCGACGGCGCATTCCTGGCCGACGACACCCTGGTCGGGCCGTACGAACTCGGTGGCGGGTGGCTGCGCATCGAGCGCACCAAGGTCGGCAAGCGGGCGTTCGTCGGCAACTCAGGCATGACGGCGCCTGGTCGCAAGGTGCCCAAACGTGGCCTGGTTGCTGTGCTTTCGGCCGCACCCGGCCGCACGGACAAGGCGAAGTCGGGCACCTCCTGGCTGGGCAGCCCGCCGGTGCGATTGCGTCGTCAGTCGAACAAGACCGACGCCGGGCGCACCTACCAGCCGGCGCGCACGTTGAAGGTCGCGCGCGCCCTGGTCGAGGTGTGCCGACTCGTGCCGTGGCTGCTCGGGTTCGCGCTGTGCGCGGTCGTGGCACTGCTGCTGGCCGGGGCAGCACACCGCTGGGGCAGCTGGAGCGCATTCGTGCTCGCCGGACCTGCACTGCTGGTCGGCGGAGCGGTGGCGGCAGGCCTGGCAACTGTCGCGAAGTGGTTGCTGATCGGGCGGATTCGCGCCGGGGAGCACCCCCTGTGGAGCACGTTCGTATGGCGCAACGAATTGGCCGACACCTTCGTCGAGATGCTGGCGGCGCCATGGTTGGCTCGATCGGCGCCCGGCAGCCCCGTGCTGGTGTGGTGGTTGCGGTCGATGGGTGCACGCATCGGCAAGGGCGTCTGGTGCGAGACCTACTGGCTGCCGGAGGCCGATCTGATCGAGTTGCAGGACGGCGCGACGGTCGGCCGCGGCTGTGTCGTGCAGACCCACCTGTTCCACGACCGGGTGCTGTCCATGGACACCGTGCGCCTGCAACGAGGTGCGACGATCGGACCGCACAGCGTCATACTGCCGGCCGCGACAATCGGCCGACATGCCACAGTGGGTCCGGTTTCCCTAGTGATGAGAGGCGAATTCGTGCCTGACAAGACCCGTTGGATCGGCAACCCGATCGGCCCGTGGGTGGACGACGAATGACCGTCGACCCCTATCTGCCGGGGCACGGCGATGCGTCATACACGGTGCGCCACTACGACCTCGACCTCGACTACGCCCTGGAGAACAACTCGCTCAAGGGGCAGGCTGTCCTCACGATCGAAGCACTGGAGGACCTCTCCGAGCTCACACTCGACCTGCACGCGCTCAAAGTCGTCAAGCTGAGCGGGCCCAGGATCAGCAAGCACAGTCACACCGACGGGCGGCTGAGAATCCGCCTGCAGCAACCGATTTCGGTCGGCAAGACCACCAAGCTGACCGTCACCTATCGCGGCGTGCCGACGCCCGTGCCCGACAAGATCGGCGAGGCCGGGTGGGAAGAACTCGCCGACGGCGTCATCGTCGCCTCGCAGCCGGGCGGCGCGCCAAGCTGGTTCCCGTGCAATGACCGCCCGGATGCCAAGGCGCCGTACCGCATCACGATCAGCACCGCGTCGGACTACTTCGTCGTCGCCAACGGCCAGCGCACCGCCGTCCGCCGGCGCGCCGGTCGCACGACGTGGACGTACGAGCAGTCCGAGCCGATGGCGCCCTATCTCGCGACCGTGCAGATCGGCCGGTATGCCGAGCACACCATCCCGGCGTCGGTCCCGTTGACGGCCGCGGTCCCGCCAGCCCGACGTGCGGCCTTCGACCGTGCCTTCGCCGATCAGCCGCAGATGATCGAGTTGTTCGAGCGGCTGTTCGGGCCATACCCGTTTGGCTCGTATCGCGTTGTGGTCACTGATGATTCGCTGGAGATCCCGCTTGAGGCCCAGGGGTTGTCGATCTTCGGCAGCAACCTGCTCAGCCGCACGTGGGATGCGCAGCGGCTGATCGCACACGAGCTGTCACACCAGTGGTTCGGCAACGCGGTCACTCTGCGTCGGATGCGCGACATCTGGCTGCACGAGGGCTTCGCCTGCTACGCCGAGTGGTTGTGGTCGCAGGAGTCGGGTGGTCCGTCGACACACGAGCGAGCCGAGGAGGCATGGGAGCGGCTGCGGCGGCACCGCGGATCGCTGTTGCTCGGCGACCCAGGCGTCTCCGATGTCTTCGACGACCGCGTCTACAAGCGAGGAGCGTTGACACTACACGCGATTCGGCTCACGATCGGTGACGAAGCATTCTTCGAACTGCTGCAGACCTGGGTCCGGCGTCACAGCGGAGGCAACGTCAGCACGGACGATTTCACTGCGCTCGCCGACGAGCTCGGGCATTCCGAGGTGGCTGACGTGGTCGACGCGTGGGTCTACCAGATCGCCCTGCCACCGCTGCCCTGACCGTCGGTGGTCCTGCGGCGTGCTCACCGCTGCCGTGACCGTTGGCGAGCGAGCAACGTGCCCACCGCCGCGCTCACCACCCGCCGCGCTGCCCCCTCGACGGGCGACGCGTGAGCTGCCCGTCTGCGCGTACAGTGCCGCCATGGTCGTGAAACGAGGCTGGTCCGGCGCCAGCGCCGGCGTAGCGGCATCAGCGGTCGGTGTCGCCCTGTTGCTGAGCGGATGCGGTGGCGGCGACGGCACGGTATCGGTGGCACCGCCGTCGTCGCACGCGAGCGCGTCCGCGCCGACCGGCTCGGCATCCCGCCCGACCGCAAGCACCACCACCGACAACGGCGCGATTCCCAGCGCGATCAGCCTGATCCACACCGCGCGCGCCACCGATGCGAAGGCCACCTCCGCTCACCTGGTCATGCGCATGACGGCACCGGACGGCAGCAAGCAAGTCATCGACATCAGGGGCACCGTCGACGGGTCCAACCAGCAGGCCACGACTCAGGACGACAGCGACGGCACGGCCACCATCCGCACGGTCAGCGGCAACGACTACGTCCGAGGCAATCAGGCCTTCTGGCAAAAACAGGCCAAGATGCCCGCCACGGAGGCCGGCCTGCTCGAGAACAAGTGGATCCTGGCATCGCCGACAGCAGCGAGTTCCCTCGAACTGCCGACCATCGACCAGTTACTCGATGACGTGCTCGGCCCGAAGAACATCACCGACAACTCGCTCAAGGTGGCGACGGTCACGCGCAGCACGCTCAACGGAGTAGCGGTCTACGTGATCAACGCCAACGACGGCTCCGGTGACACCATCACCGTCAGCGCGGACGGCAAGGCCACGCCGCTACGCATGGCCGGCTCCGACGATGGTCCGATTTCGATCACCATGGACGGCTGGAACACGCAGGCCCCGATCACCGCTCCTTCCGGTGCCATCAACCAACCCACCGTCTGACACGACGCCGCCCGTTCCAGGCGACCCAGGCGCTGCCGACCCGTCTGCGCGCAGTGGCACCTGTCCGTCGCGCATCGGCTGGTGCTGGGCAGGCATCGCCATCTGCATCGGGCTGATCGCGTCGTGGGTCCCCGGCTATTGGTATGACGAGTCCGCCAGCATCTCGGCTGCGCGTCGCCCGCTGCCCGCGCTGATCGGCATGCTGCACCACCTGGATCTGGTGCACAGCCAGTTCTACTTCTTCCTGCACTTCTGGTCGGCAGCTTTCGGCTGGTCCACCTTCGCGACACGGGCGCCCTCCGCGGTGGTCTACGGCGTCTGCACGTATGTCGTGTGGCGCCTCGCCGATCGCTGGTTCGGCCCGCTCGCGGCCTCCGCTGCCGCCGCGACCTTCGTCATACTGCCCGGTTCGGCGTGGACCGCCTTGGAAGCACGTGGCTTCGCGATGGCGATGATGTGGCTGCTGCTCGCGACGTGGTGCCTCGTCGGCGCGCGCGAGAGCCGGTGGCGGTGGATCGGCTACGTCGCGCTCATGCTGCTGGCGTGCTGGGGCGAGATCTATGTGCTTATGGCGATCGTGGCGCATGCGCTGATCGCTCGTCATACCAGGCGTTTTCGGCCGTGGCTGATCGCGGCCGTCGTGATGAGTGTGCTGGTCGCGCCGTTCTTCGTCGCCGCCTCGCGACAGACCGGGCAACTCGGCGGACAGGCTGGATTCGGGCTGAGCGGTCTGCCCGGCACGGTCTTGCACTCGACGTTCTTCGTCGGACCGCACGATCCGCACAGTCCCGTGCCGGGGCTGATGCTGGGCAGCTATCTGGCGATGGCGGTCGTGCTCGCGCTGGTGATCGTGGCGCTGGTGACGGCGTCCCGCGGGCGCGGCTCGGCAGCTGCCGCCTCAACGTCTCCCGCATCGGCGCCTCCCACCTCGGCGCCTCCCACCTCTCCCGCCTCGGCATCTTCCGCCTCGGCATCTTCCGCCTCGGCATCTTCCAGCTCTGCACCGCTCGCGTGGGCGCTCGCGGTGTGGGCGCTGCTGCCGCCGGTCGCCACGTTCGTGATCAGCCTGCGCGACTCCGGCGCGATGTACTCCACGCGCTATTTCGCGTTCTGCTGCCCGGCGTTGGCGATCCTGGCCGGAGCTGGTGTGGCGGTGCTGCGCGGTCGATGGCTGCGAGTCGGCGTGATGGCGCTCGTCATACTCGGCTGCCTGCCGCTGCTCGTCGCCAAGCGCACCCCGACGGGCAAAGCCGGCCAGAACTTCGCGGCCGTCGCGCACGACGTCACCCGGTTGCGACCCGACGCCGTGGTGTATGACGATCCCCGCGCCCGCGCCCCCTCGGTCGCATATCCCGCTGCGTTCGCGGGGCTGCCGGATCTGTCTCTCGCGCAGGGCCGCATCGCCTCGGACAGCTTGTTCGGCACGGATCGCACGCCTGGTCAGATCGCGGCGCTCGCGCGTGACGGCGGCTACGGGCGGATCGCGCTCGTGACGTGGGGCTCGCCGCGCGGCGCGGTGCTGGATGCGCTGCGCGGCATCGGTTGCCAGGTGACAACGACCTGGACCTCGATCAAGGTCGACGTCACCGACCTGAGCTGCCCGTGACCTGCGACCTGCGACCCGTGACCCGTGACCCACCGCACCGACCCGGATCACGGAGATGTCGATCCCGGTCGGAACCGCTGACACGAAGTGTCGGCATTGGTCAGGAATGCGGCGGCCAACCGACACATTACGATATCTCGTGACGAGGACGCCCACCGAAACCGACGAATCCCGACACCTCGTCGACGGTGATTTTTACCGCCGTTGGATGCTGGTCCTGACCCGGAAATCACCACATCGGCGACGTATGTGCGCCGGGCACGACACCACCCGCCGCATCGGCGACTTATGTGTGACGCACGTGACCGGTGCCATCAAAGAGACGGGTGAGGCGCTTGGATCGCCCGCATCGGCGACTTATGTGCGGCGGCCACGACACCACTCGCCGCATCGGCGACTTCTGCATGTTCGGCGGCAACGCTCAACGGGAGAATCCGCGAGCAGCCTTCCACGAGATGTCGATCCTGGGCGGAACCAGCCTCACCCTCGACCACCAAATGGGCATTGGTCGGAACCACCTACGCCAGATGTCAATCCTGGTCCGAAGCGCTCACACGAGATGTCGGAATTGGTCGGGAATGCCGACGGCCAAACGGCACATCTCGACATCTCGCGACCACGATCGCCTGCGGCGCCGTTCTCGAACGCCGCGGCGGCTGGCCGGACATGACGACGCTGCGACGAGGTGGAACCACACCCCACGCAAGGGGCCCCGAGCGCCTCGGCGGCTGGCCGGATATGACGAAGCCGGGTGTGCCGCACTCTCGTGCTGCACACCCGGCCTTGCGATCAACCGGCAGTTCCGCCCCGATACACCGACCCCGGGAGTCCGACCCGGCTGGTACACCGACCCCGGGAGTCCGACCCGGCTGGTACACCGACCCCGGGAGTCCGACCCGGCTGGTACACCGAACCCGGGGAGTCCGACCCGGCTGGCTCACCGGACCAGCCAGCCCGACCCGGCTAGCTCACCGGACCAGCCGGCCTCAGACCCCGGCCAGAGCTGCGTCGTCGGATTCGGACTCGGGCGCCGAAGCGGCGTGCCGCGGGCCCTTCTGTTTCAGGCCCTCGCCCTCGATGTCCACTCGCGGCAGGATCTTGTCCAGCCACTTCGGCAGCCACCACATCTTGTCGCCGAACAAGAACATCAGCGACGGGATGAGCGTCATCCGGACCACGAAGGCGTCGAAGAAGACCGCCGCCGCGAGCGCGAAGCCCATCGACTGGATCAGGCTGTTGCTCTGCAACATGAACGCCGCGAAGACCGAGATCATGATGGTCGCGGCCGCGGCGACCACACGGGCGCCATACCGGAAACCGTCGATCACCGACTGACGCGCCTCTTCACCGTGGACATACGCCTCGCGCATTCGACTGACCAGGAACACTTGATAGTCCATCGCAAGTCCGAAGACGATGCCGATCAGGATGATCGGCATGAAGCTGACGATCGGTGCACCCTCGACGATGCCGAAGGCTCCGTTCTGGAAGACCGCGACAGTCGCGCCCAGCGTCGCCAGCACCGACAGCAGGAAGCCCACGGTCGCCATCAGCGGCACCAGGATCGAGCGGAACACGATCATCAGCAGGATGAACGCCAGGCCGATCACGACCGCCAGATACTTCGGCAGTGCGTTGGTCAACTGCGTCGACACGTCGGTCTGAATCGCGGTCACACCAGTGACGCCGACCTTGGTGTTGGTCTGCTTCTCGATGCCTGCCTGCCCCGACCGCAGGTGGTCCAGCAGGTGCAGCGTCGACTCGGCGTCGGCCGAACCCTTGGGCGTTACAAGGATCTGCGCACCGGTCTTGGTGGCGTTCATCGCGATGATCTGCGCGTTCGCGACATCCTGTTGGCTGCCGGCCCACTTCAGCACCGAGCCGTATGCCGCAGGGCGCTGACTCGCGTTGCTGATGCCGGTGCCGTCGACCACGACGATGAACGGTGCCTGACGACCCGCGCCGAACGCGCCGGAGACCATGTCGGCCGCCTTGCGCTGGGTGGTCGACTTCGCAGCCGTCGAGTCGGACGGCAGGGCGAGGTGCAGGTTCTTCATCGGCACGGCCAAGCCGCCGAGCACGATGACGACCAGCCCGACGATGATGGCCGGCTTCTTGCCCAGGAAGTGCGCCCAGCGCACACCATTGTTAACTGTCTTGCCGTCGGCGCGGACCTTGTCCTGACGCTTGCGCAGCTGCGCACCGAAGGCCTTGGACTTCAGCAGACCGAGCACGGCCGGCAGAAGGGTCAGCGCGACGCAGACCGCGAAGAAGACGGTGCCCGCCGCGGCCAGACCCATCGAGGTCAGGAACGGGATGCCGACCACCGACAGGGCGCAGAGGGCGATCAGCACGGTGAGTCCGGCGAAGACGACTGCGCTGCCGGCCTTGCCGACCGCCATACCTGCCGCATGCGCTCGGTCGTCGGTGGACAACAACTCGGTGCGATATCTGGCGAGGATGAACAACGTGTAGTCGATACCTACTGCGAGGCCGATCATCGTCGCGAGGATCGGAGTGGTCGTGCCGATGGTGGTGAAGCCGGTCGCGAACTGGATCGCGAGTTCGCCCATGCCGACGCCGACGAGGGCGGTGATCAGCGGCATACCGGCGGCAACGAGCGAGCCGAAGGTGATGAACAGCACGACGGCCGCGACAAGCACACCCAGCAACTCGCTGCTGCCACCGCTGTCGACCATCGCCTGCATCCCCGAGCCGTCGACCTCCGCCTGCAGGCCGTTCGCACGGGCGGTGTCGAGGGCCTTGAGCACGTCATTCTGCGTAGCGACCTTGACGTCTGCGACGGTCTTGACGTTGAAGTTCCAGGTGATCTCTCCGGTGCGACCATCGGCCGACAGCGGGGACAACGCCTGGGCGTTCTGCTTCGCTGTTGCCTGCTCGTCCGGCGTCTTGCCTGCGGCAGCAAGAATCTGCTTCTCCTGCGCCGCAGCCTTGGTCACCGGGTTGATCGGCTTGGCGGCGGCCTGCGTCGGCATCTGAGGCAGAGTGTCCAGCTTGGCGATCAGGGAATTGACCGCGTTGGTGTACTGCGCCTCCTTCAGCGTGTGACCCTTCGGCGCTGCGACGACGACCGTCACCGACGCCTCATCGACCGCATTTCCGGTGGCGGGGAACAGCTTCTGCTGCATGCTCTGTGCCTGCAGCGAGGGGATCCCCGGAATGCTGAAGGTGTCGACCATCGGTTTGGCGACACCGGTCGCGATCGCGCCGAAGCCGACGAGCACGACCAGCCAGCCGATGATGAAGAACGGCCACCGTCGGTAGGCCGTGTGGCCCAGTCGGTAGAGAAGGGAAGCCATGAAGCGTCCTTAGGTGCTTGGTGGGATGAAATCTGTGGTGCGGGGGAAGCGGTGAAAACGTGCGAGCCGGCCGGTGTCAGCCGGATTGCGTGAAAAGTCGTCGTGCGAGCAGCAGGTTGTCCAGAAAGATCTCGCCGACCTCGCGACCGTCGTCGTGCTGGATGAAGTGCTGGAGGGTGACCTTGAAGATGCCGCCGAGCATCGCCAGCAGCACCGGAACCTCCGGGCTGTATGGCGCAAGGCTCTCGCGTCGCTCGACCAGCACCCGGATCTGATCGACCAATCCGGAGAACCGCTCGTGGGCGGCGATCACCAGCCGGGGGTTGGTCTCGAAACATCGGCGCGTCGTGACCCAGTCCTCACGCCGCATCCGCACGCCGGTGCTGTTGAGGATCCCCAGCACCAACGATCCGAGATCATCGATCAGGTCACCGGTGCCGCCACCGACGAAGGTGTCGATGTCGTCCTGCGACAGGCCCGGCACCACCCCGAGTGTGGCGTCGAGTTTGCCGTCGAAGTAGTTGAACAAGGTGCGGCGTGACACGTCGGCCGCTTCGGCGAGCTCGTCGAGGGTGAAGTGTTCGTAACCCTTGGCGACCGCGAGTTGCTGGGCGGCGCGCGTGATGCGGTGCGCTGTGAGCAGCCGCTTGGGCGACCAGGATGCGTGCATCACCAGTTCGGTCAGATCGGCGTCGTCGGCGCGGAGGTCGATGGTGGTGGGCACCTGGCAATTTTTGCCCTTTAGTGCCCGAAAGTGCAAAACGATCGAGTGTGAGTTACGCCTCATCGCTCCCCCGAGGCGCGATGAGGCGTTACTTCCACGACGTTACTTGGCAAGGCTGATGCCCGAGATGCGCTGCCCAGGGAAGCACCGCTGCAGGTGGTGCTCGGTGAACAGCGCCTGCGCGGCGAGGCTGACACCGAGGAAGACCATGATGGTCGCACCGTCGAATGCCGAGAAACCCGAGACCTTTTCACCGAATGCCGCCGGCACTGCGATGGTCACGGCCACGTGCGACACCATCAGCACGGCCCACCAGACGATGGTCATCGGCGTGCCGCGCTTGAACCAGCGGCCGTCGGCGTCGCGCCACACCTTCATGGAATGCGCACGCGGCCAGGCGATGGCCACGGCCAGCAACAGGCCGACCACTAGAGCCGCGATCTCACCGGATGCGACGACGTGATGCCGCATGAATTGCGACAGGTTCAGCAGACCGATGCCACCGATGATGATCGGGCCGCGGATGGCGCCAGAGGCGACCTCGGTGGTGCGGACCTGCCGCCAGAGGATGAAGGCGATGACCGCGATGACTTCGAGGACGATGAGTGCTGGGTTCGAGTTCATGTCCTTCAGCCTGTCGTTTCGCCGGCTCACAGGCCTCAACCCGCGGGTTGAGCCAGGGTTGATCTCGCGTCGGCCCGCCTCCACCGCCACGTAGTCCTGCGTAGGTTGGTCGCCGTGATCAAACACATCGACGACCTCCGCCTGGATCGGCTGGCCATCCGGCTGGTCGTCCTGGTCGGAAGTGTCTGGACGTATGTGTCCGCCGTCGACGACCACCGAAACAGCTATCCGACGTGGCGATTCGCCGTCGCAGGCGTTGCCATCACCGCTGTCCTGGTCGGGTTGATGATCGGCAACAGGTGGTGGGCTGCGGACAGCCCTGATTACGACACCGAGGGCTGGTCCACCCTGGCGTTGTGGGTGATGTCGGTCGGCGCACTGGTCGTGATCAGCTGCATGCCGGACGGCGGCCTCGCATTCATCGCGTACGTGCCGATCGTGACAGCGATGCGGATGCCGGACCTCGGCCACATGTTGGCACTGTGCGTGCCACCGGTCGCCGGCTTCTTCGTCGCCAGTCTCTACGGCAGCAACGGCCTGACGACCTTGCTGGTCGATCTGCTCATCGTGGCCGGGATCGTGATCATTACACAGCAACGGCGGCGGCAGACCGAGGCTCTTGATCTGGCCGCCAGCCAGGAGATCGTCATCGCCCGGGAACGCAGCCGGGTCGACGCCGCGGAGCGACAGCGCGAGGTCGCTGCCCAGTTGCACGACGTGCTCGCACACACGCTGTCGGGACTGATCGTCTCGCTGCAGACCGCGGGATTGCAGGCACGCCAGGAGAATGCGAGTGAGGCTCTGCAACAACGACTTTCGGCAGCCACCGAGCTTGCGCGCGAGGGCCTAGTCGGCGCCCGCGATGCGGTCGAAAGTCTCAAGGGAGAAGCGCCCGCCGCGACCGCAACCCCGCTGCAGCAATGGCTGACCGAGACCGTTCAGCGACTGCGCGACAGCACCGGCGCTCAGATCGACGTCACCGGTGACGCCGGCGCCATGGCCGCCGACCGGCAACAGGTCGCCGAGGCGCTGCTGCGGGAGTCGCTGACCAACGCCATACGACACTCTCCCGGGTGGCCGATCTCGATCACGTTGAGCGTCAACGAGATTCAGCTCATCACGTATGGCGACGTCGCCACGGCCCCGCAGTCAGACCACGTCAGCGGCGGCCACGGTTTGGCCGGCCTGCGGAAACGCGTGTGCGCCAGTGGCGGCGACTTCACCGCGGGCCCGAGCGCCGAGGGCTGGTGCGTGCGGGCATCCTGGGAGGCATCATGACTGTCACCGTGCTGATCGCCGACGACCAGACCGTCGTGCGGGAAGGGCTGCGATCGATGCTGGCACTCATCGAGGGCATCGAGGTGCTGGGCGTCGCCGCGAGCGCCGAGGAGGCCATCGCCGCCGTCGAGAGCCTCGACCCGGATGTGCTGCTGACCGACCTGCGGATGCCCGGCATCGGTGGAGTGGAAGGAATCCGGCGCCTGGCCGCAGCGGATGCACGCACGCGGTGTGTGGCCCTCACCACGTATGACGACGACGCCACGATCCGCGATGCCGTCGGCGCCGGTGCGCTCGGATTCCTCAACAAGGACGCCGATCCGGACACCATCGCCAGCGCCATCCGTGCCGCTGCCGGTGGACGCTCTCTGCTGGATACGCGCGTCACGGCGGCACTGCTCGCCGCGCCGGCCACGACCGAGCCGGACGACGATGCGGCATACAGCGCGGACGGTTTGACCGAGCGCGAGGTCGAGGTGCTGCGGCTGATAGCACGTGGGCTGTCGAACGCCCAGATCACGCGCGAACTGTATGTCTCGATGAGCACGGTCAAGACCCACATCAACCACCTGCTGGCCAAGACCGGATGCGCGGGGCGCGCCGCGCTGGTGACCTATGCCTATGAGCGAGGCGTTGCGGGTTAGCGCTTGTAGCCTGGGCGGCAACCGATCTCAGGAGGAGACATGTCAACACCTACCGGTGGTTCGTGGAACGACAATCAGGGCCAGGAGAATCAGGACGCCCAGCAGGGGGGCCAGCCGGCGCAGCAGCCCTATGACCAGAGCGGCAGTGCGCCGCAAGGTCAGAGTCTTGGCCAGGGCTACAGCCAGGCGTACAACCAGCCCTACGACCAGGGCCAGGGCCAGGGCCAGGGGTACGGTCAACCGGCCGGCCACGACGCACAGCCGAGCTACGACCAGGGGCAGAGCGCTCCCACCGGCTACGACCAGGGGCAGAGCGCTCCCACCGGCTACGACCAGGGCGGCTACGGTCAGCCGGCCGGTCACGACGGCGGATACGGCTATGGCCAGCAGACCGGCAGCGAGGGTTACACCCAGGCGCAGCCGCAGGGCCAGGGTTTCGGCCAGCAGGCCCAGCAGGTCGGTCAGCAGTTCGCCTCCGACGCGGGTCAGATCGCGTCCGGCGCCGGCGAAGGCATCGGTGCACTGTTCAGCGACCTGCAGTTCAAGAAGTCGCTGACCGAGCGGATCGCCAGCCTGTTGTTCCTCGGCGCGATCGTGTGGGCGGTGCTGAACTTCATCAGCGACCTGACCTACTACTGGGGCAGCACCAGCTCTGGTCAGTACCACTTCGACAACATGAGTGGGCTCTCGGCGTTCATCCACACGGTGACGTCGCTGGTGCTGCTCATCGTCTTCGTCGGCATCTTCCGCCTGGTGCTCGAACTGGCGATCAATGTCGCCCGGATCGCCCAGCGCGACAAGGCCTGACGACTGCGGTTACCGCGACGCGCGAAGGCCGGCATCCCCATGCGGGTGCCGGCCTTCGGCACGCGTGGAACCTGTGAGTTTTTCGTGGTACAACGGATCCGAACATTTTCCAACGTTCGGTTATGGAAAGCGATGGGCGATGCAGCGCACCAAAGGCAGACTTGCCGACGGCCGGGAAATCATCTGGTATGACGCAGGCGATCGTCACCGCATCCCCGCGGTGGACCGCCGCGATCTGCCCGAGGCAGTCACCAGCTCGCAGTTGCGTCGCGACCCACTGACCGGCGAATGGATCGCCATCGCCTCGCACCGCCAGACCCGCACCTATCTGCCACCCGCCGACGAGTGCCCGCTGTGCCCGTCGCGGACCCACCTGTCGGAGGTTCCGTCGACCGAGTACGAAGTCGTCGCCTTCGAGAACCGCTTTCCCTCCTTCGCGATGAACGCCGAGGCTCTGGACGCCGTCACCGACGGCATGGAGCAGTTGCGCGCCGGCGTCGGACGGTGCGAGGTCGTCTGCTTCACCAGCGACCACGACTCCACCTTCGCCGCGCTGACGCCCGCCCAGGCGCGGCTGGTCGTCGACGCCTGGGCCGACCGCACCTGCGAGCTGTCGCAGCTGGATGCGGTCGAGCACGTCTTCCCGTTCGAGAACCGCGGCCGTGAGATCGGCGTGACCCTGCAGCACCCGCACGGCCAGATCTACGCCTACCCCTTCGTGCCGCCGCGCGCAGCGCAGGAGCTCGCGGCCGCCACCGAGCACCACAGCCGCACGGGCAGAAGCCTGTTCGGTGACATCATCGATGCCGAGATCGCCTCCGGCGAACGCGTGGTCACGCAGAACGAGCACTGGGTCGCCTTCGTGCCGTTCGCGGCGCGGTGGCCGATCGAGGTGCACTTCTACCCCCGCCGGCAGGTGCCCGACCTACCTGCCTTGGGCGACGCCGAACGCGACTCGTTCGCGACGATCTACCTCGACGTGCTGCGCCGGTTCGACCGGTTGTACTCAGAGCCCACGCCATACATAGCGGCCTGGCAGCAGGCTCCGGTGCGACGCGACCGCGAAGTCGCCTGGCTGCACCTGGAGCTGTATTCGATCCGGCGTGGTGAGGGCAAGGTCAAGGCTCTCGCCGGTTCGGAGTCCGGCCAGGGCGCCTTCGTCAACGACGGCCTGCCCGAGGCGCTCGCCACGCGCCTGCGTGAGGTGGCACGGTGATCGCCAATCCCCCGGCTGTCGACGTGGACGCGCTCGTCGCGCGATTCTCGCAGCTGTATGACGGTGCTCCCGACGGCGTGTGGGCGGCACCGGGACGGGTCAACCTGATCGGCGAACACACCGACTACAACGGCGGTTTTGTGCTGCCGATCGCGCTGCAGCAGCACACGGTGGCCGTCGTGCGGCGGCGCGAGGACGCGGTCGTGCGCGTCGCGTCGGTGCAGGTCGACGACGGTCGTCCGGTGACGGTCGACCTCGACGACGTGGCACCGGGCGGATCGTTCGGCTGGGCGGCATACGTCGTCGGTGTCGGCTGGGCAGCACGTCAGCGGGACCTGCCGGTGAAGGGGCTCGACATCGTGCTGGCCTCGAATGTGCCGACCGGAGCAGGGCTGTCGTCGTCGGCGGCGCTGTCCTGCGGCACCGCGCGGGCGTGGTCGGACCTCATGGACTGGCAGCTGGCCAAGGAGTCGATCGCCGACCTCGGCCGCGATGCGGAGAACCACATCGCTGGCGCGCCGACCGGGTTGATGGACCAGTTGGCGTCGGTGTGCGGCCGCGCTGGTCAGGCGATGCAGATCGACACTCGCGCCGTCACGATCACCCACCTGCCGTTCGAGCTTCGGGACTCGCGGTTGAGCCTGCTGGTGATCGATTCGCACACCGCGCACACGCACGCCGACGGCGAATACGTGCAGCGGCGACGCGCCTGCCAGGAGGCGGCCGAGCAGCTAGGAGTCGAGCAGTTGCGAGATGTGCCGCTCGCCGGGCTCGAGCAGACGCTCGCGCCATTGTCGTCGCTGCTGCGACGCCGCGCGCGACACGTCGTCACCGACTCCGCTCGTGTAGAGCAGGTCGCCGCATTACTGCAGGACGGCGGCGATGTGCGCCGAATAGGCCCGCTGCTCAACGATTCCCACGCCTCGATGCGTGACGACTTCGACATCACCGCGCCGTCGGTCGATGCGCTGCAGCGTGCAGCGGTCGACGCAGGTGCCTACGGCGCACGCATGACCGGTGGCGGATTCGGCGGATGCGTGATCGCGCTGGTCGACAAGGATCAATGCGACGCGATCGCCGTTGCATGCGCGACGGCCGCCGCAGCCGGCGGTTTTCCAGCGCCGACGGCCTTCGTGGCCGAGGCGGGAGACGGCGCCGGCCGCCTGCGGTGAACGCCGTCACGTAGTGTCGGCCAGGTGAGCTACCGGGTGTGTTTCGTGTGTTCGGGCAACATCTGCCGATCTCCGATGGCGGAGATCGTCCTGCGGGCGATGCTGCCGGACGCCGGACTGGCCGACCAGGTCGAAGTCGACTCCGCCGGCACCGGCGACTGGCACGCGGGCGACCCCGCGGACCGGCGCACCGTCGCCGCGCTCGCGAAGGCCGGATACGACGGCGATCAGCATGTGGCGCGACAACTGGATCCGCCATACCTGCAGACCCGGGATCTGATCCTGGTTGCCGACAACGGCCACCTGCACGACGTCTTGCGTATGGCGGGGGCACACAGCACCGCACGCGTCCAACTGATGCGCGAGTTCGACCCCGAAGCAGTCACCGCCGGCACCCTCGAGGTGGATGACCCCTACTACGGCAACGCCAGCGACTTCGACCGCTGCTTGACCCAGATCGAGGCGGCGTGCGCCGGTGTCGTGGAGGAACTCAAACGCGAACTGCGCTGACAGGGCAGTGAATTGAGATCTATCACGCTGTGGCTGTGCGGCCTCAGTGGGCCGGAAGCAAATTCTGCGGGGCCCAGGTCACCCAACGCACCAACTCGGTGAGATCACGTAGTTTCTCCTGCGCGTCACTTCCACCGTCAGGGGGATCCGCGACCAGACGTTGCAGCGCGGCGACCAGCACCGTGTAGCGGGCCTCGTCGCATTCGGCGTCCGGCTCATCACGCCACAGGCGCCCCTCCTGCAGATCTTCCACGTGCACCACGAGCACCGACCAGGCGACATCAAGGGCGAGCGTCGCGATCGGATCGGCGTCCTCGCAGTCCCCAACCACGGCGTCGGCCCGGTCGAGCAACCGCTGCAGTGCGGCCGGATCGTCGATGACGTCGGCAGCGACAGCACGCAGACGCCGGCACACCGGTCCGGCCAGCAGCGCCGCGACAGGCACCAATTGCCGATCATCGCTGCATCTTCTGGCCATAAAGCAATGTTACGGAAGCGTAGGTAACAACATGGCCAATTCCACACGACGAATCAGTAAGAATCTCCGCAGCCGCCCAGGGTCGGGTGACTGACTTGCCAATGAGGGCGGCGGCGGCATACACCTGCCTTATGACTACCCGCACCACGATGTGGACCGCCGGCACACCATGCTGGGTCGACTGCGCCTTCGCGCCCGAGCACCGCGGCATGCACCACGCCCGCGACTTCTACGGCAAACTGTTCGGCTGGCACATCGAGGAGGGCCCGGAGGACACCGGTGGTTACCTGACCTGCCTCAAGGACGACCACGCCGCGGCCGGTTTGATGCCGCACATGAGCGAGGACCAGCCAACGGTCTGGTCGACCTACCTCGCGACCGATGACGTCGATGCCACCTGCAATGCGGTCCGCAGCGCGGGCGGGCAGGTCATCGTCGAACCGACGACTGTGACCGACCTGGGGCGGATGGCGTTCTGCGTCGACCCCACAGGTGCGGCCTTCGGGCTGTGGCAGGCCGGGGTCCACCGCGGTTTCGGGATCTACAACGAGCCCGGCTCGGTGGCGTGGAACGACCTGATGACGCGCGACCTGGCGACCGCTCGGGAGTTCTACGGCGCGGTCTTCGGCTACCAGTTCCAGGAGACCGGCCCGGGCTATGTCACGTTCAGCGTGCCGGGCAGCGGTCCGGTCGGCGGGATCCACCAGGCCGATGAACTGGCCGACGACGTGCCGGCAAGCTGGCTGGTGCACTTCTGCGTCGCCGACCGTGACTCCTCGGCACAGATCGCCCAGGAACTCGGCGCGCAGATCCTCATGACGATGGACACGCCCTTCGGGCCGGAAGCGCTCATGCAGGGCAAGCACGGTGAGGTCTTCTCGCTCATCGAGTTGATCGGGCAGTGACTCGGGGCCTGACTCAGGCCTGATGCAGCCCGGGGTCCAGGCTCCTGGGACGATGGTCGGCATGCGCTCGCTTGCTGATGCCACGCCGCCCATCGCCCTCGGCGCCCTCGACGGCCGCTACCGCGGCGCCGTTGCCCCGCTGGTCGACCACCTGTCGGAGGCCGCGCTCAACCGGCAGCGGGTGCACGTCGAGGTGGAGTGGCTGATCCACCTCACCGCCACCGGAGCGGTGCCGGGTGTCCGCCCGTTGACCGACGCCGAGGTCGCGAAGCTGCGCGACATACCGGCGCAGTTCGACACCGTCGACATCGTCGAGTTGGCCGAGATCGAGCGAGAGACCGTGCACGACGTCAAGGCCGTGGAGTATTACCTCAAACGGCGCCTGGCCGCGATCGTCGGCGACCACGACGCCGTCGGGCTGGCCGAGCTGATCCACTTCGGCTGCACCAGCGAGGACATCAACAACCTGTCGTACGCGCTGATGGTGCAGGGCGCCACGCAGCACGTCTGGCTGCTCAAGGCGATCGCGCTGGTCGACCAGATCGCAGCAATGGCAAGGGAATTGGCCGACGTGCCGCTGCTGGCGCACACGCACGGGCAGCCTGCGACGCCGACCACGATGGGCAAGGAGCTTGCCGTGTCGGCGCACCGGCTGCGTCGCCAGCTGCGTCGGATCGCCGGTGCCGATTACCTCGGCAAGATCAACGGCGCGACCGGCACGTATGGCGCCCACGTCGCCGCGGTGCCGTCGACCGACTGGATCACGGTCTCCAAGACCTTCGTGGAATCCCTTGGCCTGCGATGGAATCCGTTGACGACGCAGATCGAGAGCCACGACTGGCAGGCCGAGCTGTATGCCGACATCGCGCGCTTCAACCGAGTGCTGCACAACGTGGCGACAGACATGTGGACCTACATCTCGATGGGTTATTTCGCACAGTCCCGTGGCCAGGGGACGGTCGGCTCGAGCACGATGCCGCACAAGGTCAACCCGATTCGTTTCGAGAACGCCGAGGCCAACCTCGAGGTGTCGAACGCACTGCTGGACGTGCTCGCGACGACGCTGGTCACCTCACGACTGCAGCGTGACCTCACCGACTCGTCGATGCAGCGCAATATCGGCACGGCATACGGGCACTCGGTGCTCGCAATCGACAACGTCGGCCGCGGGTTGGCCGGGCTCGACGCGGCGCCTGCGGTGATGGCCGCCGACCTCGACGCGAACTGGGAGGTGCTCGGCGAACCGATCCAGTCGGCGATGCGCGCGCTCGGCGCCCAGGGTGTGCCGGGGATGGAGCAGCCGTATGAGCGCCTCAAGGAACTCACCCGCGGTCGGCGCATCACCGAGGCCGATCTGCGCGAATTCGTGCGCGGCCTCGGGCTGCCGGCGGACGTCGAAGAGCGCTTCCTGCAGATGACGCCTGCGACATACGTGGGCAAGGCACCCCAGCTCGTGGACTACCTCGACAACTGACGCAGGTGCACGACCGGCGGCGGCGCTGCAGCAGAACTCAGGGGCGTAGCAGGTAGCGGTGCAGGTGAGCGCCCGGCCGGCGCGAGTGGCTGATCACCTATTCGGCAACCCATCGTCGGCATGCGACTTTCCGATCTCTTATGCGGTGAGCCGACGTTCGTCACTGGGCGAACTGGACTCAACCAATGGAAAGATCGCCATCGTGGAAGCACACCAAGTGGCAGACGATCAGATCCTGTTGAGGATGTCGAGGGCTGAGGCCATCGTCCTGCACGAATTGATCGCATCGTCGGAGTGGTCAAGCGAACTGGAAAACCTTGAATTGCAACGCCCAGCGGAACGAGAAATCGTCTCTCGGATCCAGCAATCGCTCGCTCCTCTCATCTCGCAACTCGGCACGGATCACTACGGAACTGCCGTAGATGCAGCAATCAGCGAGATCGGCGACGTACATCGTGAGTAGTTTCTTGGGTTCCGCGTCTCTGGCGGCGAGCCTGATTCTGCAGATCCAGGTAAGCACGCCCGGCGACGGAATCTCGCGTGGGCCGATTCATTGAGCAGTCGCGACATCGAGCGCCGCGCGCATCGGACCGAATACCCCCAGCACCTCCGCATAATCCAGAAGCAAGGCCGCCCTTGAGCCGGAGGTTCGCAGATATCGATGGAGAGCCGAATGCGCGATCTGCTCGCCAAGTCGCTTTCGGAATCTCATGAGATCGACCACAGTCCTCGCTCCGTCGTAGACGCGTACAGGCTCGCCCGGCCCAGCCTCGAACGAGGTCAGCCCAAGCTCGAAAGAGGCTTCACCGAAACGGAACACCTTCACCGGAGGGTAGGCGATTACCGGCGTATGCGACTTTGTCGGAACCGCGATCTGTGTAGCAGCCGGCATCTCATCCGTGAGGTCGTGAATTGCTGCCGCCGAGATACAGCACACGACGGCCCGAGGTGAGCGATGCGCCACAGCGATCATGTCTGGGTACGAAGCCGGAGGAGCGTCTGTTCGCCGGAACACCCCGCGGGATAGTTCGATGATCTGGCCGCTGTCACGCCAGGCGTACAGATCTCGCGGGTGAACGCCGTGCGCCTTCGAGCCCTCCGACGTAAACGTCGACGGCAGCGTCTCGTCCAACTCCCTCATGGATAAAAACCTTACATGCTGATATTAGTCGTGAGCGCTTTTTATCCAAGGCTACCGAGACGTGCAAACGGACACACGACGGATCCGCTCGCCACAAGGCCGACCCATTCGCGAGCGAGATGACCGCCGGCGTGTACAAAGACGTATGAGCCACATCGACATCGCAGTGCAGGAGCGAGTCACGCGGGACGAATCCCAGGAGATCTGGCCCGTGTATGACGAGGTCTTCCACGACACGGCCAGCGAAGATGAGTGGCTGCAGTTCTGGGAAAAACATTGCAGCCGAACGGGATTCAAGGTTGCTCTCGCCCGAAGCGATGGCGACCTCGTGGCCTTCGCCTACGGATATACGGGGCAACCAGGTCAGTGGTGGACCGACCAGGCGATGGGCGTTCTCGATCCACAGGTGGCGTTGGAGTGGCTCGGTGGCCACTTCGAACTGGTGAGCATCGGCGTCATACCTGGCGTTCAGGGTCACGGCATCGGACGACGGCTGCTGGAGACGCTGACCACCGGGTTGACGCAGGAGCGCTGGATGCTGATGACAACCGCTGACGCCACCGATCCTGCCCGCCGTCTCTACGCCTCGGACGGTTGGATCGAGCTCGGTCCCGGCCTCAGCGCCGAGAAGGTCATCATGGGGAAGCTGAACAGCCGCGCCGCGTAGCCGCGTGACGCACACTGGGATCCATGGCCTCTCGCGCTTCCAACTTCTGCATCGACGCCGCCGACCCGTACGCACAAACCGTGTGGTGGAGTCAGGTGCTCGAGGACTTCCGAATGGACCCGGAGGACGAGCAGAGTCCCGGTGACGACGAGTGTGGGCTCACCGGGCCCGACGACAGGTATCTGTTGTTCTTGAAGGTGCCCGAACCCAAGACCGTGAAGAACCGCATGCATCTGTGCCTGCGTCCGACCGACCGCAGTCGCGACGAAGAGATCGACCGCATCCTGGGTCTTGGAGCCACTTTGGTCGACGACCTGCGAAGCGGCGACAAAGGCTGGGTCGTGCTGGCTGACCCGGAAGGCAATGAATTCTGCGTGCTGACGCCATTTCGTCGATCTGAGTGACCAGCTCAGTTCTCGCGCCGGGCAGTGCGACACCTGGGGATGTCGACAGCGACTGGATTCAAATCCGTTGTGCCACAATGAGTTCGGCGCGATGCTTACTGTCATGCCGGAAGTCGAGGTTGTCGTCGCACATTCTGAACGCGTGACACTCCGTGTCGGCGATGTCTTTGTGAAGATCGATGCCGATCAAGCGCGCCTCGACCGGGAGGTCGACGTCATGACCCGAGCGCCGGTCCCAACACCTGAGCTCGTATGGCGCAAACCACCCGCGCTCGCGCTCACAGCCGTGCGCGGAGCAGCGCTCGGGGTACTGGCAGAACCGTCGCCCGCGCCATCAGCGGCGTGGATCGCCACTGGCGCCGCCATACGTGCGCTGCACAACGCACCGCCGCCACCATGGCCGAGCAGCCAATGCCAACAGCGTCCCGTCGTGGGCAGCGACGGACAGGTCGGCTTTCCGCCGTTGTTCGATTCGGAGTGCCGGTGGCTCATCGCGAATGATGTGGCGCCGGCCGAGGTCGTCGAACGCAACCGTCAGATTGCGCGGGCGGCGTTGCGTCCATGGACGCCGGCGTTCATCCACGGAGACCTGCAGATCGTCCACGTCTTCGTCGACGGTGACCGTGTGACCGGCATCCTCGATTGGTCCGAGGGCGGCCACGGCGACGCGATGTATGACGTTGCCACGGTGACGCTCGCACATGAGGAGCGCCTCGACGATGTCGCCGCGGGCTACGGCGGCGATGTCGACGTCGACGTCATCCGGGCCTACTGGGCAATTCGAAGCTTGATGGAGATTCGGTGGCTGGTCGAACACGGTTACGGCGATCCCGCGACGTATCCCGAGCTGAGAGTGCTTCATTCGCTGGCCATCGACGCTTAGCCGAGTCGAGCGGCGTCGGCCAACGGAGACGCCACATACGCGGCTACCGCTTGATGGTCGGACCGCGGCATGAAGACGTAATCGACCGCGTGGCAGCTCCAATCGGGAGCGCATCTCGGCCGCGATGGGGGCTGTCCAAACAGATTGTGCGGTGCCCCAGCATGCGGGGCAGTGCAGAGTGACGGGACGATGTCAGGCGAGCGGCCGTCAGTCAGCGAAGAGGGCGCCGATCATGGTGCTGAGACCGCCCGCCAAGACATGCGCCTGAGTGAGCGGGATCCAGTAACAGCGAAAGGTCGGACCGTCACCGCCGTCCTCCGGATCTGGCTCCTGCCAAGTCCAATTCGCGGCTGTCGGAGTATCGGACGTCAATTCGAAAAAGTGACGATGAGCGACTTCGTGGCGGTACGGCGTAAGGTCGTAATCTGATTCCCCCAGCTTCCGCACTATCCGAAGATCGGTCATTCCCGTCTCTTCCCGCGCTTCACGTAGCGCCGCGGCTTCGGGACATTCACCGGCCTCAATCGTCCCAGCCGGGACCTGGACTCCGGTCACCTCCAACGGGTAGTCAGCGTGAGTGAAGACCAGGATTTCGTCGCCGACGACGACGTAGCAGACAACCTTTTCGCTCCGAGCCGTACCCACAGGCTCACAGTAGTCAGATCGCTTCCTGCCTACCGACGTCCATCCGGCACATTCATCCGCTCGTCAGCACAGCCGTCGCACCCTTTGGAGATCAGCAGGAGTTGACGCTCGATACGGTGGCTTCATGAATGCGTCGCGGGCGACTATGGACGACCTCGACTGGATCGTTGATCTGCTGGCTGACCGCCGCGCACCGCTCGTCAAGTACGCGCCCGTCTTCTGGCATCCTGCGCCCGATGCGAGGTCAACTCACCGATCGTTCATCGAGTACGTGATAACCGACGGCGGAGCTCGTGCCTATCGAACTGATCACGCAGTCCTGATTGCCACGCGACGCGCTGGCGGATGGCTGGTAGATGATGCCCACGTCACCGATCAACAGTGGTGCGAAACATCGGATGCTCACCAACTGTGGGAGGCGTTCACGGACGACTGTGAAGGTTCGGCAGTCCGATTCGTGTGCCCGGTACACGAACGCGAACGAGCCGAATTTGCGTCGACAGTAGGCCTCTCTTTGCAAGAGTCGTGGTGGTTGACGGAACTGTCCAACTCAGGTGGGCAAGCCGGACTTCAGGTCGATCTGCCCGGCGCTGTTGCCATGACTGTTGGCGCACCCCCCGTCTATGCCCCTCCCGGCCCAATCTTGTTCTTGCCCAAGCCATCCGACGCGACAACGGCCGTGCCAGCCGCCCTCGCAAAGAGTGCCGAGCTTGGTTGCGCCGTCGTTGTTGTGAACCAGCGTGCCGACGAACCTCAACTTGGTCGTGATCTGGAATCAGCGGGGCTTCGGCGGCATTGCGACTACTTCACCGGCACTGTCTAGGAGCACATACGGCCGGCCGCGTGCAGATCGAACAACTGAGCCGCCAGCCGGCCACCCGCCCTCAGGTTTGTGCGGCGTCCGCCTTGTGGCGCGCGTAGCTGCGCGCGGCGCGCATCCGATTGCCGCAGCGGTCGTTGTGCCAACGCCGACGCGGGTCGGTGCGCTCGAAGATCACGACACAGTCGTCGGCACCGCACTCCGCGAGGTCGACGGATGCGTCGGCTGCAAGCGAGATCGTCGCGGTCGCCAGGGCAGCCAGCAATTCATCGAGACTCTGCGGCTCGGCGCTGCCACTCCGGCTGAACCGCAGCGACTCGTTCCACGTCGCATCGAGCTGGGCCGCAACCGGTGCCGCGGCACTTGCCTCGTTCAGAAGTCGAACGTCATCGGCGCCTGGTGACTGCCCGGCGAGTCGCGACCGCAGCAGGCGCTGCGCTCCATCACGCACCTCCAGAAGGCGCTCGAATTCGGCACGCTTGAGGCCGCGGGGCTGGCGGTAGCCGGCGCTCTGCTCCAGCCAGAGGGACGCGATCGCCGGATCGCCGAGCTTCTCCACCACGCCCGAGGGTCTGTTCAGTCGCGTGTTGGCGAAGCCGAGGGCGGTCTGCTGGTCGAACATCAATCCAGCATAGTTCTAACGGGATCAATTGACAAAATCCGTGAGAAGGGCAATGATCACCTCATGGACAAAATCGAAATTTCCCGTGAGAGAAGCAATCTGGCAGTCGGCCTCGTCGGCGGCCCGACGATGGTGATCGACTACGGCGGCCTACGCCTGGTGACGGATCCGACCTTCGACGCGCCGAGCTCCCCCGACGGCCGCCTCGTCAAGCTCGAGGGCCCGGCCGTGACCGCCGATGTCGTCGGAACCGCGGATGCCGTCCTGCTCAGCCACGAAGCCCACTTCGACAACTTCGACCTGTCCGGTCGCGAC
The DNA here is from genome assembly GCF_007829035.1 of Rudaeicoccus suwonensis. Taxonomy (NCBI): domain Bacteria; kingdom Bacillati; phylum Actinomycetota; class Actinomycetes; order Micrococcales; family Dermacoccaceae; genus Rudaeicoccus; species Rudaeicoccus suwonensis. Next base: position 64,058 of record NZ_VIVQ01000001.1, on the reverse strand, counting down.
TACGCAGCAGAAGCAGTCCGGACGATCACCGGTCTCCACGCGGCGGAACGAGTCAAGGGAAACGTGACGGGACTGGAGCCCTGGCAGACCGCTGAACTCACCCGCCCAAACGGTGAAAAGGTAACGATCACAGCGGTTCCCGCAGATCACGGACCGGCCGACGGTCTGCGCGACGAGTGGGACAACATCAACTGCGAGGTCGTCGGCTTCGTGGTCACATCGACCGGCCTGCCCAGCATTTACGTCAGCGGAGACAACGCGAGCATCGAGCGCGTGCGTGAGGTCGCCGCCGCCTTCCCGCAGATCGACATCGCGATCTTGTTCACCGGCGCCGCACGCGTCGACTTCAAGGAGCAGGGCCGGCCGCTGACCCTCACCGCCGAGCGTGCCGCCGACGCGGCGCTCATCCTGGGGTCGCCGCGGATCGTTCCGGCGCACTTCCGGGGCTGGAACCACTTCAGCCAAGGCCCCGACGACATGATTTCTGCATTCGAAGATGCCGGAATCCGCGAACGCCTCCAGGTGCCGGAACCGGGCATCTGGACCGTCCGCGATCCCGCCTGACGTGCGTACCTCAGCAGCATCCGCCCGAGGATCGGGCGACGGTGCCGCCCTGTCTCCCACGGCGACGCCCACCTCGACCCGACTGTGGTCACCAGGACTGGTCGCCATCTGCCTGGGCTATTTCATGGTCATCCTCGACACCACGATCGTGAATGTCGCCGTGCCCGCGCTGCGGGCGGGACTGCACACCGACGTCATGGGCGTGGAGTGGGTGATCGACGGCTACCTGCTCATGCTGGCGGCTCTGGTGCTGTCAGGTGGCGTCTTCGCCGACCGCTTCGGGCCACGTCGGATCTTCCAGATCGGGCTCGGGATCTTCGTCGCAGCATCAATCGTCTGCGGCATCGCACCTGACGTGCTCGTCTTGGTGATCGCCCGATTGATTCAGGGTGTCGGCGCAGCGATGTCCGTCCCTGCGTCACTGGCACTGTTGCGCGCCGCCTTTCCGGATGCCGGCCTGCGCGCGCGAGCGATCGGCCTGTGGGGAGCGATCGCGGGAGTCGCCGCCGCCTCGGGGCCGATCTTCGGTGGCATCCTCGTGACGACGATCGGCTGGCGGCTGGTGTTCTTCGTCAACGTGCCGATCGGCCTGGCGGCAATGCTGATGACCGCCCGGTATGTCGCGTCGCCCGCCGCCGACAAACGCCACCTCGACCCCGCTGCTCAGGTGATCGCGGTGCTCGCACTTGCCGCCTTGACGACGGCGTTGATCGAAGGCGGCGCGCACGGGATCTCCCCGTGGGTCATCGCCGCAGGCGTGACATTCGTGGTGGCGGTCGGTCTGTTCATCGTCACAGAACGTCGTTCGGCACATCCCATCCTGCCGCTGACGTTGTTTTCCAGCGCGTCCTTCTCTGCAGGCAACGCGATCGGGTTGCTCATCAATCTCGGCTTCTACGGAGAGTTGTTCGTGCTGAACCTCTATCTCCAAGAAGAGCGCGGGTATTCGGCGCTTCTTGCCGGATTCGCCCTGCTGCCGCAGATGGGAGTCGTCGCTCTCGGGTCGGCGTTGTCGGGCCGATTCACCGCTCGCGTCGGCAGTCCTCGACCCACCCTGCTCATCGGCCTGTTCGTCGGTGGCGCCGGCTTCGTGAGTCTGCTCGTGGCAGGTGCGCATACGTCATACGTGCTGTTGGTCGTTCCGCTGATCGCGGCAGGCTTCGGTATGGCGTTCACCATGCCCGCCGCCACGATCGCCGTGGTCGACGGTGTTCCCGCGTCACGGGCCGGACTGGCGTCCGGAGCGATCAACGCAGCCCGGCAATTGGGCGGCGTGATCGGCATCGCTGTGCTCGGCGCCTTGGTCACAGGCCACGGCTCGCAGTTCATCGACGGGCTTCATCTGGCTGTGGTGACTGCCGGCGGCGCATTCTGGCTGGGCGGTGTGATCGCTTTCGTCGCTGTGCGGAGACACACAGCGCCGCCGCGACCGATCTGACTCTCGGACATGGCCGGGCGTGCCGCCCTGGGATGGCCGTTCTGTATGACGCCGCGGCGTCATACAGAACGACATGCCGACAGGTGCAACGATCGCCAGCTGCGTCACAGGCATCCTTCAGGGACCGTCAATAGCGTCGCCGCCAAGGACAGCAAGGGGAGTGGCGATGGAACGCATAGTGTGCGGCTGGTGCCAGTCGCAGAACGACGTCGGCGGCACGAGCTGTTGGGCCTGCGGTGCGCCGCTCGACCAGAGCGCCAAGGTCACCGACTCCGGCTGGGCCGAGGCGCCGAAGCTGCGCGATCTGACCGAATTCAAGTTCTCGCAGTCGTCGTGCCAGATCGAGGGCGAGATCGTGCCGGTTGCCGAATTGGCTCTGGCACAAGGGGATTCGGTCTACTTCGAGCATCACGTGATGCTCTGGAAGGACTCCGAGACGCCGCTGACCGCGATGAACACCGGCGGCGGCATGCGACGGATGTTGGGCGGTATGCCGCACATCATCAACGTGGCCCACGGCCCCGGCCGGATTGCATTGTCGCGCGACGCCACCGGTGAGGTTGTCGTGCTGCCGTTGCACCCCTCGATGGAGATGGACGTGCGCGGACACGCCTTCCTAGCGGCGACCCACTCGATCCAGTACTCCTTCGTGCAGGTCAAGGGCATGGTCAACATGCTGCACGGCGGCCAGGGGATGTACATGGACCGCTTCGTCACCGCCGGCGAACAGGGTCTGCTGCTGTTGCACGGCTATGGCAACGTCTTCCAGAAGACGCTCGCCCCGGGCGAGAAGATCATGGTCGAGCCCGGCGGCTTCCTCTACAAGGACTCGTCGGTGCAGATGGCCACCGTGCAGCAGAACGTCCGCACCGGCATGATGCGCCACGGCATGTACCTCGCCGAGATGACCGGCCCGGGGCGCGTCGGCATCCAGTCGATGTACGTCCACCACGAGTGAGCGGCAGGTGAGGCGCTGATGACCACCACCGCTCCCGCGACCTACGTCTGCCCCTACTGCCGCGTCACCACCGACGGCATGGATCGCACGTGTCCGCACTGCGGCGCACCTGTGGACGTGGCCCTGCGCCGTACGTCCGGGGGCTGGATCGAGCAACCGCCGATCCGCGACATGGCCCGCCTGCAGTTCAACCGCTCGACCTGCCAGATCAGCGGCAGCTACGTGCCGGTGGCGGAGATGCGCCTGGACCAGGCCGATTCGGTCTACTTCTCGCACCACGTGCTGTTGCACGCCGACCCGCAGGTCGCGCTCGAAGCAATGAAGATGAGCGGCGGCTGGAACCGCATGATGGCCGGTATGCCGCTGATCATGATGACGGCCAAGGGACCCGGATTCGTGGCGTTCAGCCACCAGCACCCGGGCGAGACGCTCGCCATACCGCTGCAGCACGGGCAGGCGGTGGACGTTGCCGAGCACAAATTCCTGGTCGGCACGACGAACATCAGCTACGGCTGGCACGACCCGAACGTGTGGTACGAAACCGCTGACAGCGATGGCAAGGACCAAGAGATCCACCGCCCGATCGGCTACAGCATCGACCGGTTCACTGCCCAGGAAGGCCCCGGCCTGCTGCTGCTGCATGCGCCCGGCAACGTGATGGTGCGCGACCTCGCAGTTGGCGAGAAGGTGCTGATCCAGCCGTCCGCGTTCATCTGGAAGGACCCGAAGGTCAACCTGTTCCTGCACTTCGAATACCCAGGCGGAACCACATGGTTCAGCAACAACGCGCGCTGGGAGTCCAAGAACGTCTGGCTGAAACTGTCCGGCCCCGGACGGGTGGCGATGTCGTCGGTCTTCGAGCGGCCAGAGGTGGTCGGCCGAGTTCGGCGCTCGTCGCCGGCGTCGAATCGCCGCTGGTGATGCGGGCCCATACGCAGGTGACGTGGGCCGACATTGCGCAGTTGCCGGCGTGACCGACATTGCCGTCCGGACGCGAGCGACGTGTTCTGCACCCGCGCACGCGTCGCGCTAGCAGTGCTGCCGTTGTGACGGGTCCGGATTCCAGGTGCAGTCGTTGACGAAACCGGCAAGCAACGAGGCCAGTTGCACCGGCTGCTCCACCCACGGCAAATGCCCTGCCTCGGACAGCAGTTGCCAGCGTGCGCCATCGACCAGGTCGGCTAGATCATGGGCGTAGGTCCAGTGGCGAGGGTCGCGCTCGCCGTGGACGAAGAACGCAGGCAACCGCAAACTTCGCGCGGCGGCAGTGAGCCCGGCGTCCCCGAGCGCATCGACATCTCTCATCAGGCTGCGATTCGCCACCTGATTGATCGGATAGTCCAACTGTGCAAACTCGTGCGCCGCCGCTCGCCCCGCAATGGGATCGGCATAGTCGGTGAACCAGGACAGCTCTCGAAATTCCTGCTCCCGCACCCTGTCCCGATTGGGCAAGGACTCCAGATGTGCCAGGCGCCGGGCCTGCGTCGGGGACAGCCGACGCGCGATCTCTGCGCGGGTGGCCGTGCGCCAGTCGCCGATCCCGACACCACTGAGATAGACGAGCCCTGCGGTGGACTCCTGGTGGGCGCTCGCGTAGAGCAATGCCAGCGTCGCGCCGTAGGAGTGACCCAGCACGACCCACCGGTCGTGACCGAACGCAACGCGCAACTCCTCCAGGTCGGCGATCGCCCGCACCAGAGTCTGCTCATCAGAGGCGTCGGACGCACCACATCCACGCTGGTCGTACCGGTGGACGATCGTGTGCCTCGACAGCACTTGCGCCACCGGCGAGAGGTAGTCCCACAACCCCGGTCCACCGTGCAACAGCACCACGGGCGGCGCATCCGTGGGAGTTCCGCTGGTGCGTGTCGCCAGCGACACCCCGTCGGAGAGCCTGACTGAGCGGTCGGTCATATCGCGACCATACCGAGCACCGGCATGATCCACTCGTTCAATGACCAACTCTCATAATTTTCGGCCTGGCCCTGTCGATGTCGACCGGATCTGCCGGTCACTGCCGGACGTCGAGGCAACGGTGTCCAGAATGGGCCTGTCGACGTATGCCGTTCGCGGCAAAACGTTCGCGGCGTTCCGTGAACCTCGCAAGGATGCCGTCGACGCCGACGGCCAACTGATGGAAGACGTGATCGTCATACGGACCGCAGGGCAGGAGGACAAGGCCGCGCTCCTGCAGTCTGGTCCGCCATGGTTCACCACCGCGCACTTCGATGGGTATGCCGCAGTGCTGGTCCGCTCCCGTGACCTGGATCAACTCACAGTGGAGGAGCTCACCGAGGTCATCACCGACGCGTGGGTGGCCAAGGCGCCGAAGCGACTGGCATCTGCTTACCTGGCCACTCTCGACGAACGTGGATAGCAAGACCGCGCGGTGACTCCGGACGACGGGGCCGACTGCCGCCGCTGTCGATGAAATTCGTACGGTGTGACGACCACATGTGCGACATACCCAACTGCGGCTGCCTGCGTTCTCCTCAGGCTCGCGCCATCGCAGTCTGCAAGGCACGAATGATCTGGTTGTGGTCTGTGTCGACCTGGGCAGGGAGACCGAATCGGCGGCGGAGGAATGCGTAAGAGAGCTCGTTGGCAGGATCGACAAGGGCTTGCTGGCCACCGGCGCCGCTGTGTCCGAATGCGCCGACTGCGAGAGTGGGGTAGATCTGACCGTAACTGTGGAATCCGACTGCCCACGGCTTATGAAACCCAAGCACCGGATCCAACCCGTTCGTCTGTATCTGCGCCACCGCTGCCGCGGTCGCGGGAGTGAACAACGGCTCGGATCCATCGACCGAACTGATGAGCGCGGCGTAAAGCTTCGCCAGGCCCCGCGCTGTGCCGATGCCCCCGAAGGACGCTGTGCCGTTGGCACGAACCAACGGCAAGTTGGGCAGTTCCCACACCTCACGGTTTCCGGGTGCGTGCCGGTTGAAGGCGACACCGGCGAGGCTGTCCGGAGCGCTCGCAGCAGCAGTCAGATCACGGAGGCGCTCTGGGGTGGCGATCATCGGCTGCGCCGGCAGAAAACGTGACTCCTGCTCTTCGCCCAGCCCGAGGAACAACTCCAGCTGGAGTGGGTCCCGTAGTCGTTCGGCGTACAGAGACTGCACACTGCGCCCGCTGACACGACGGATGACCTCGCCGCTCAACGCAGCCATGACAAGAGCGTGATAACCGGAAGTCGCGCCCGGTCGCCAGAACGGGACCTGCGCCGCCAAACGTTCGGCTACGACCTGGTCATCGGCAAGTTCGTCCATCGAGAAACCGTCAACCGCCCCTACGACACCGGCCTGATGGGACAACAATTCGCGAACGAGAAGATGCTGCTTGCCGCCAGCAGCGAACTCGGGCCAGTAAGTGCTGACACGTTCGTCCAGGTCGAGTTCGCCATCCTGCACGAGAAGTGCGGCGACGATGTGCGTGACGCCCTTGCTGGCGGAGTAGATGCCCAGCAGCGAGTCCTGCGACGACTCGACGCCGGCCCACAGATCAACGACCGGTCGACCCCGGTGGTAGGCGGCAACCTGAGCGGACAAATCCGCGCCCTCAGCGTGGAGGATCGCACGGAACTCCTCGCGCACCATTTCGAATCCGTCGGCAACTGTCCCATGCACCGCAATGTCCGACATGCAGTCATCCCTTCGAGAGAAAAATCAGAGTCACGCTGACCGTACAACAATTTAAGACCATTGGTCACTAAAAACAACCGCGGAGAGGTTCGTCAGTAAACTGACGGCGTGGCAACAGCGGAGCGTCGCCGCGGCCGTCCGCCGCAGCTGAGCAAGAAGCAGATCGTGGCTGCCGTCTCCGCTGGGCACAATGTGGACGAGCTGACGATGCGCGAACTCGCGTCACGACTAGGAGTGGGGCACAGCGCGCTGTATCGGTGGGTGCGCAACCGCGACGAACTTTTTGATCTGCTGGGCGCTGAGGTCGTCGACCGCGTTCTGTCTGACGCCGGGGCAGTCACCGGTGACTGGCGCGCAGATCTGCGTCGGATCGCACGGGCGATGCACGTTCGGATTCTTGCCGTCCCAGGCTATGCGACGCACCTGACGCGTCCGCATCCACACGACGCGCACGCCACTGACCGCTTGCGATCAGCAGTGATCGATCTGTTCGTGGCTGGTGGCATCGGCCACGAAGCCGCGCGCCGGAGTTGGTACATCACTGTTACCGGCGTGATCGGCTGGCTGGCGTTTCAGGAGCAGCCCCACCATCTCGGGGCCTCAGCCCCGACCTTCGATACGTATCTCGAGGTCCTGGTGCGAGGCCTACCCGCGGACGACTGACCCGCGACGGTGTGCAGCGGCGCCGACATACCCCCATGGGGTATCATAGACGACAGCACACGAACCAGATGTCCGATGAGGCTGGAGGACGCGATGGCGGGTTACACCGGCAGCAAAGACGACTACCTGAAGCGGTTACGCCGGATCGAAGGCCAGGTCCGCGGCATACAGCGCATGGTCGAGGACGACACCTACTGCATCGACGTGCTGACCCAGGTCAGCGCCATCACCAAAGCACTGCAGTCGGTGAGCCTCGGCCTGCTCGAAGACCACGTCGGGCACTGCGTCGTCGGTGCAGCACGTGAGTCGGACGAGGCCGCCGAAGCCAAAGTCCGCGAAGCCGCCGACGCCATCGCCCGGCTCGTGCGCAGTTGACCCATCGATTCAAGGAGACCCGTGATGACCCAGACCGACATCATCGTGAACGGCATGACCTGCGAGCACTGCGTCAACGCGGTGACCCAGGAGATCAGCGCCATCGACGGCGTGCAGAGCGTGCAGATCAACCTCAACGCGGGCGGTGACTCCCCCGTCAGCATCACCAGTGATCGTCCACTGGAGGCCGGTGCGCTGGCCGAAGCCGTCGACGAGGCGGGTTACACCATCGTCTGACCACGCTCCACGGTAGACAACGAGGGCATCTCCACCGCACGCGATGGGGATGCCCTCGTTCGTGAGCTTTGAGTTCAGGCGATCAGATCAGATCATTTGCCCAGCCCGCCCTCAGATGCGGGTCAGATGGTGACGCTGCCATCCGCGGTGCGGAAGGTCACCGACATCAGACCCGGGGTGCCGTGCTTGGCGACGAAGTTGAACTCCAGTTCCGGCTCCCAGTCCTCGCGGTCGACGCCGGGCTCGCCCATGAGGCCGAGCCATTCGCGGATACGGTCCGGAGAACCGACGATCTGCAGACCCTGCAGCGACGCGGTCGTCGTGCCGACGCTGGACGGGTGATCCTGACCCGGGGTCCACTCGATGAAGAAGGGGACCTGCGGGTCCGAGATGACGCCGCGAACACCCAGCTGCTTCCAGGTGATCTCGGTGCCGTCAGGGCGGTGACGGTTGCCGGGCGCCGCCTGACGACCGAGCAGCTTCTCGGGGCCGGAGATGTCGTCGACCTCGACGACCCAGCCGAGCCAGCCACCACCGGCCTCGGAACGCGCCCGCACGGCCTGACCGAACGGAGCCTTGTCGGACGCCGGGTGGTCGAGCACTTCGACGACCTCGACGAACCGGTGCCGCAGCAACGGAATCACCGAGTTACGGGTGCCGAAGCGCGGGTGCACACCCCCGTCACTCGGTTCGACGCCAAGTGCGTCGCCCAGTCGTTTGGCCGTAGCAACAAGGCCGTCCGGCTCCGCGGCAAAAACCAGGTGATCGACTCGCATGTGCTGATCGTGCCACTTGGTTGCACGGTGGTCAGAGGCGGGTGGACCGCTGCCGGACAGCTTCATACATCACGATCGCCGCAGACGTCGCGACATTCAGCGAATTCGCCTTGCCAACCATGGGAATTCGCACACGTACGTCCGCCGCAACGAGGAACTCGTCGGTAAGCCCGTACTTCTCGGTGCCGACCGCGATGGCCACCGGACCAGTCAGGTCGACCTCGGTGTGCAGCGTGTCGGTGTCGGGCGTGGTCGCCACGACCCGTATGCCGCGCGCACCCGCCCACCCGAGCGTCTCCCGCGTCGTGGCCGCGGCGACCGGCACCGAGAAGACCGTGCCCTTCGACGCGCGCACCACATTCGGATTGCCCCAGTCGGTGACCGGTTCGGCCGCGACGACAGCGTCAGCTCCGGCAGCATCGGCGGTCCGCAGCATCGCGCCGAGATTGCCGGGCTTCTCGACACCCTCGGCGATCAGCACCAGCGGCCGCTCGGGCAGGCTCAGTTCGTCCGGCGACCGCTCGATGCTCGCAACAACAGCCAGGAATCCGTCGGCGCCCTCCCGATAGGCGACCTTCTCGAAGGCGGATCGGCTCAGCTGGATTGTCTGCGCTCCCACCGATCTCGCCGCTTCGACGACATCGCGTTGCTCTGCAGCGTCCAGCATGAGCTCAGGGCAGAAGTACAGCTCGCGCGGTCTGACGCCGGCGGCCAGCGCCAGACCAAGCTCGTCATACCCTTCGAGCAGAGTCAGGCGGCTGTCCTCCCGCTGGCGACGTCGGCGCAACGCGACGAGCGCTTTCAATCGTGGATTGCTTGGTGAAGTGATCAGCGAATCTTGCATGTTTTCAGACCAATTCGCGCAGTATGACGGCCGCGCCATCCTCGTCGATGGTGGCCGTGACCTCGTCTGCGATGGCCTTGACCTCATCCGGCGCCTGCCCCATGGCAACACCGCGAGCGGCCCACTCGAGCATCTCGACGTCGTTGCGGTGGTCACCGATCGCAACCGTGTCGGCGGGCTCCACCTGCAGCGATCGACGCACCTGCTCCAGCGCGCTTGCCTTCGACACTCCCTCGGGGTTGATGTCGAGCCATGCGGTGTAACCCACCGCGTAGTTCACCCCGTGCAGGCCGAGCCGCTCGACGAGCTCCTCGAAGTCCTCCGACGTGCCGCTGGGCGAGCGGAAGGTCAAACGCGTCGTCGGAATCTGCGCGAGACCCTCCCAGCCGACGACCTCGACCGGACCCATGATCTCGCCGTCCGGAAACGGTGCGCTGATCCGGGTGCCGACGCCTGGATCCTCAACAGCGACAACGGCATCGGGCCATGCATCCTTCAGCACCTCGAGGACCGATGTCGGGTCGAAGGTCACCGTCTCGATGATGTCCCACTCACCGCCGGAGAGCCGAGAGGTCACAGCGCCGTTGGACGTGACCGCCAAGCCGTCGCGCAACGACAGCGCTTCGAGAACAGGTGCCGCGCCGACGACCGAGCGACCGGTCGCGATCACAACGTGGTGACCTGCATCGGCCACCGCGCGCACTGCCGAGCGCACCGCATGGCTGATCGTGCCGTCGTGATGGAGCAGGGTGCCGTCGATGTCGAGGGCTACAAGCTTGCGCGTCACGACGTCACCCTATGCGGCGGACACAGCAGTCGGCCGCAGCGCTCACGCGTCGAGTTCCTCGACCAGCGTCTTGGCCGCCAGCAGACTCAGCCCCGGGCGCGCCCGGCGCAACTCCCGGACCGCAGCCACCGGAGCATCACGCGCATCGATTCCACTGTGCTGTATGACGTTGCGCGCCCACGCGACACCGGCCGCCCGAGCCTGACCGGCATCGCCGAACTCACGCTGCAGTTGTGCATCGACGTCCGAGCCGCCGAACATCCGGCGCCATACCTCACGCATGACGACGCGGATCCCGCCCGCGGACGGCCGGCGCCGAAGGTTGCTCGAACGTGAGTGTGCGAGCGAACAGGACACCGTGGACGAACGTGCCCGGCGCCGGACCTGGCGGTCGCACCGGATTCACCGGGCCACCGGCTCCAGCACCTCGAGACCGAGGAAGGGCTGCAGCGCCACGGGAACCCGCACGGAGCCGTCGGCCTGTTGGTGGTTCTCCAGGATCGCGACCAGCCAGCGAGTCGTAGCCAAGGTGCCGTTGAGGGTGGCGACCGGCTCGGTGCGACCGTCCGGGCCACGGAAGCGGGTGTTCAACCGGCGCGCCTGGTAGGTCGTGCAGTTCGAGGTCGAGGTCAGCTCGCGGTAGCGACCCTGGGTGGGCACCCAGGCCTCGCTGTCGAACTTGCGCGCTGCCGAGCCGCCGAGGTCGCCTGCCGCGGTGTCGATGACCCGGTAGGGCAATTCGACCTTGGCGAGCATGTCCTTCTCCCAGTCCAACAACCGCTGATGCTCCGCCTCGGCCTGCGATGGATCGCAGTAGACGAACATCTCGACCTTGTGGAACTGGTGCACGCGGATGATGCCCCGGGTGTCCTTGCCGTGCGAGCCGGCCTCGCGGCGGTAGCAGGCCGACCAGCCGGCGTAGCGTTTCGGACCGCCGGACAGGTCGAGGATCTCGCCGGCGTGATAGCCCGCGAGCGCGACCTCGGACGTACCGGTGAGATAGAGGTCGTCGTCCGGCAGGTGGTAGACGTCCTCGTGGGCGTCGAGGTAACCGGTGCCGTCCATGATCTGCGGACGCACGAGCGTGGGCGTGATCATGGGGGTGAAGCCGTGCTCGATGGCCTGCGACATACCCATCTGCAGCAGTGCGAGCTCGAGACGGGCGCCGACGCCGGAGAGGAAGTAGAACCGGGCGCCGCCCACCTTCGCGCCGCGTTCCATGTCGATGGCGCCGAGTTTCTCGCCCAGCGCCAGGTGGTCCAGCGGCTCGAAATCGAAAGTCGTGGGTTCGCCGACGTGCTCGAGCACGACGTAGTCGTCCTCACCACCGGCCGGGATGCCGTCGATGATGACGTTGGCGAGCTTCTTCAGCAGCGACTCGAACTCCGCGCCTTCGACATCGGCCGCGGCCTCACGTTCCTTGACCGCAGCGGCGAGCTCGCCGGCACGGGCACGCACCTGGTCGGCGTCAGCCTCGAGCGCGGCGAGATCGGGCGCGCCCTGCTTGCGAGCTGCGGCGACTCGGCCCATGACGGCACCGACGTTCTTGCTGACCGACTTCTGCTCGGCGCGCATGCTCTCGAACTCCGCCAGGGAGGACCGACGCTTCTCGTCCGCTGCAAGGATCTGGTCGACCAGGCCCTCGTCCGCCCCGCGGGCGCGCTGGCTGGCACGCACCACCTCCGGGTTGTCCCGCAAGAATTTGATGTCGATCACGAATGGAAGGCTACGCGGGCCGGGGCGGTAGGTTGCAACCGATATCTGTCGGCAAGGCTTTGCCCGCACGCGAGGAACGACGAGGACGGTGACCGCGAATGCAACGCGCCGCCGTCATCGTCAACCCCAGCAAAATCAAGCGTCCCCGTGAGCTGCGCAACCAGCTCACCGCCGTCTTCCACGCCCACGGCTGGGCTGACCCGCTGTGGTGGGAGACCACCGTGGAGTCGCCGGGCACCGAACAAGCGGTCGCTGCGGTCGCCGAGGGCGTCGATCTGGTGGCTGCCCTTGGCGGTGACGGCACCGTTCGGTATGTCGCAGCCGGACTCCTGGCCTCACGCACGCCGCTGGCGGTGCTCGCCAGTGGAACCGGCAACCTGCTGGCCCGCCAGCTGAAACTGCCAGTCGGCCACTTCGCTGCCGGTCTCGAAGCTGCGCTGAACGGCACCCAACGCCCGATCGACGTCATGCGCGTCGCGCGCGATGTCGACGGTGACGGTGACTTCGGCCCCGACGACATCAGCCTGGTGATGGGTGGCATCGGCCTGGACGCGGACATCATGGACACCACCGATGACCGGCTGAAATCACGCGTCGGCTGGTTGGCGTATCCGCTGGTGGGGCTGCGGCATTTCATGCACGACCTGATCACCGCGCGTCTGCAGTTCGACAACGACACCCACCTCGAGCGCGATGTCAGCAGCGTGCTCGTGGGCAACTGCGGACTGCTCGCCGGCGGCGTGAAGCTGATGCCGGATGCCGTCGTCGACGACGGGTTGCTCAACGCGGTGGTGCTTCGCGGCGGCGGGCTGCGATGGGCACCTGTCATCACCAAGGTGATCGTGCGCTCCAAGCGCGGCTCGCAGGCATTGGAGCGCCATGGCGTTCGCGAGCTGACGGTGTCGGTCGACCGGTCATGCCTGGTGGAGGTCGACGGGGACGTGCTGGGGCCGGCGCGAACGGTGCGCTTCAGCGTCGATCCCGGTGCGCTCGTGGTCTGCTGTCCTTGACAGGTCTGACGCGATACGGATTCAATCTCGGGACGAAATGCTTTTTCCATAATGCGGAATTGGGAGCGTTATGTCTCGACAATCACGTAGAACCGACTCAGCCCCGCACGCGCCTAGCCCCCGGATCCATCAGCTGCACATAGCCCTTGCCGCCATCCCCTTCATCTTGATGCTGGTGTGCGCTCCATTCGTCAACCGCACCTCACCGACGATTGCCGGCTTCCCTTTCCTACTCACGTGGATCACCATTTCCGTCGTACTGACCTCGGTCTGTATGGCGATCGTCTACAAGACTGATCCGGCCAACACCGACGATGAGGACGACGCATGAATGCGGCGCTGGCGCTACTCATCGTCTTCTTCGCCCTTTCCCTCGGGCTGGGACTGTGGGCTCGCCGCGGCAAGAAGATGGATCTGGAAGGCTGGAGTGTCGGCGGCCGGAATTTCGGTTCTCTCATCGTCTTCCTCCTGCTCGCCGGCGAGATCTACACGACGTTCACCTTTCTCGGCGCATCCGGATGGGCCTACGCCCATGGCGGTGCTGCCTACTACATCCTGTGTTACGGCAGTCTCGCCTACGTCATCTCCTACTGGCTGGCTCCGGCCATCTGGCGCTATGGCAAGAAGATGAGCCTGCTGTCGCAACCTGACTGGTGGGTCGCGAAATACAAGTCGCGCACGAGTGGCACCGTCGTGGCGATCGTCGGCATCGTGGCCATGGTCCCCTACCTGGAGCTGCAACTGGCCGGTCTCGGCATCATCGTCAACGCCACGTCGTACGGAAAGATCTCTACGACCACCGCCGAATGGTGCGGAGCTGTGGCGCTCGTTGCGTATGTCGTGGTGTCCGGCATCCACGCTGCCGCTACCAACGCGATCGTCAAGGACGTCATCGTGCTGGTCATCGTCGTGATCCTCGGGATCTACCTCCCGCTGCACATCGGTGGAGGCTTCGAGCATTTGTTCCATCACCTCGACGGCGACGGTCTTCCTGCGGCCTGGTCACACAACGGGGTGTCACTCCATCTGAGCGAGCCCGGTTACGACATGGGCTGGTTCATCAGCAACATCTTGATGTCGACCCTCGGCTTCTTCATGTGGCCGCACTACTTCGGAGCCGTGTATGCCGCCGAACGTCCCAAGACGTTCCGCCGTAACGCCGTCCTGTTGCCGCTCTATCAGCTCGTGATCCTGTTCGTCTTCTTCATTGGTTTCACGGCGGCGCTGGCACTGAAATCCGCACCGGCCGGCGGCGCGAACAATGCCCTGCTGGAGATCGTGACCCAGGAGTTGCCGCAGTGGATCGTCGGTCTGGTCGGTGCGGCAGGGCTCTTCTGCGCTTTGGTCCCAGGCGCCATGCTGCTGACCACGTGCGGCACGCTGATCTCCTCGAATCTGTACAAACCGTTGTTTCCGAAGGCGACCGCCACATCGACGTCCGTCGTGGCGAAAGCCTCTGTGCCGGTCGTCGCCCTCGTCTCCCTGTACCTGTTGTTCCAAGGGGGTCAGGCGATCGTCAACCTGCTGCTGCTCGGTTACGCGTTCGTCACGCAGTTGCTTCCGTCGATGCTCGCCAGCCTGCTGAAGAAGAACCCGATCAGCGCGTGGGGAGCGACCTCCGGAATGGTGGTCGGTGCACTGTTGGTCACGTGGTTCTCGCTGGATTCTGCGATCTACGACAAGGGCGTCACGACATTCGGTTTCCTGCCGAGCGGGATGCACCACGTCGCCATCGGTCTCGTAGCCCTGGTCGCCAACATCATCGTGATGGTTGCGGTGTCTGCCGTCACCCCACGTGTCCGACCACAGGAGCCGGTCGCTGCCGGAGCCTGAACGCAGCCACCCACCCGGTTCACAGCTGACTCGCCGCTGCCGGTCGGAAAGCAACAGTCATAATCGAAGCCGATCCACCCGACGACGGCGAAGGCGCAGGAATGACGCAGCACGACGGCAAAAACAGGCAGACCAGAAGCGGGTCCGTCGTCGTCACGATCGGTGTCGCCGTTGCATTGGTGGGAACCGGAGCGATGTACCTCGGCCTGCGCGGCGACACGAACTCTCCCACTGACAGCGGCACGAACTTCACCGCGACCCCGCCGAACGGCTCCACATCCGGCTCCTCATCAGCCGGTGTCGTGCCGAATCCGACCTCGCACAGCACTCCATTGGCGGCGAATCCCGCCGGAGCCGCGTGCATCCCCGATCACCTGACGGTGTCGTCCGTCGGGATCAACGAGAAGGTCATCGCGATGGGCACCAACGCCCAGGGTCAGATCTACCCGCCCGCGCACACGACCATGTGGTACGACAAATCCACGCAGCCGGGCCAGGACGGCATCGCCGTGATCGCCGGGCACGTCACGTATGACGGGCCCGACAACTTCTATCACCTGCGCAACACCGCCATCGGCGCGAGCGTGGTGGTCAGCTGCAGCAACGGCAAGGTGGTCAATCTCGTCGTGACCAGCGAACAGTCGGTTCCCAAAACCCAGTTGACCACCGACCAACGGGTGTGGGGCGGCAGTTCGACCCCGGTCGTCACGCTCATCACCTGCGACATCGACTCGCCGATGATCGACGGGCACCACCTCAACAACTACGTGGTCTGGACCAAACCCGCCTGATCACGAGCGACCGGACCGACGCAGTCCGCTCGTCGCGCCCTCTGCGGGCTCATCGCGCAATCCGCGCAGCCAGTCCTGCGCCTGTCGGAAGCGCGCATTGCTCGCAGCCTCAGTGGTCGCAGCGGCCTGCCCGTCCGCGCGGGGATACGACCCGAGGAAGACCACTTGCGCCGCCACCCGGTGCAAACCCATGAGCGCCTCACCGACGCGTTCGTCGCGCACGTGGCCTTCGAAGTCGATGGAAAAACAGTAGCTGCCCATGGCTGCACCGGTCGGTCGTGACTCGAGGCGGGTCATGTTGATGTCACGAGCGGCGAAGTGCTCGAGCAGTTCGAGCAGACCACCGGAGCGGTCGGTGTGCTGGTAGACCACGATCGTGGTCTTGTCGGCCCCTGTCGGGGTCGGCAGCCATCCCGGTCGAGCCACGAGCACGAATCGCGTCACCGCGGTCTTGTTGTCACCGATGTCGTCAGCCAGGACCGTGAGACCGGCCGCGGCCACCGGCGCGCACACGGCTGCGTCATACGCCGGGGCAGTGTCGGTGTGCGCCGCGAGCAGATCCGTCGCGGCGGCAGCCGTCGACAGCGTCGGGACATAAACCGCGTCGGGCAGATTGGCCGCCATCCAGCCGCGCACCTGGGCCCAGCCGTGCGGGTGCGTGCCGACCGCGCGAATCTCGGAAAACTCCACTCCTTCGGGAGCTGCGAGGACGAAGGTGATCGGCACGAGCACCTCGCCGATGACCCGCAGCGGCTCACCTGCGGCCAGTGCGTCCAGCGTTGCCGACACTCCGCCCTCGACGGAGTTCTCGATCGGCACCATCGCCGCGTCGAGCTCGCCGGAGCGCACCTGTGCCAGCGCTACGTTCACCGACGGGCAGGCCACGTGCTCGGCGCTCGCCGCCGGCCGCCATGCGAGCAGCGCCGCCTGGGTGAAGGTGCCGACCGGCCCGAGGAATCCGTATTTCATTGCGCCTCACTCTTCCCGCGCCCCAACGACGATCACCACCGCGAGATTACGGCGTGACGACGCTCCGGCAACGCGGCGTCCGAGGACAGGACACGACATTCTGACAGTGCCCATCGGACGTTCAGGCGCCACACGGCCGCCGTGCACCGAGCATGAAGTCCCACCGCGTAGCCTTGTCCGATGCTCCGACGATGGCTGGCGTGGGTCGTAGCCGTGACAGCAGTCGTCCTGGGCGCTTCGTATGCGATCTCGTGGATCACCGCGTGGCCGGCCGCTGTGTCGATCACGCAGCCGGGCCCGATCATCGTCATCTCGCAACCAACCCTGAGCTGGAACGACGTCAGTCCTGCCCGCACCCCGGCGCTGTGGTCACTCGCCGAACGCGGCGCGGTCGGTGCGCTGGCCACTCGCGATCTCAGTGAGCACAGCTGCTCCAACCAGTCCTGGCTGACGTTCTCGGCCGGCGCCCGTACGACGATCGGGTTCTCGGTCCCAGCGACGCCGGCGGGCAAGCAACCCAAGCCGTGTGCGGCGACTTTGGTTCCGGATCAGCCCGGTGGCGCACCGGCAGCCGGACAGACCGCGACCGCGAACTACCCGCTGTGGGCCAAGTGGCGTCATCTGACGCTCAGCCGCCCGCAACCGGCGGACATCGGTCGCCTCGGCACAAGCCTGCCTGCCATCGGGCAATGCATCACCGCGGCCGGCCCGGACGCCGCCCTCGGCGCCGCCAACCACGCAGGCGTCGTCGAGCACTACACGCCCGATGTCACGAACGTCGACCTGAGCGCGTGCCCGATCACGTTCATCAGCATGTCCACGCCCGACGACACCCTGCTGGGCCAACTCCTCAAACGAGCTCCCGCCAACGCGACCATCGTGGTGGCCGGCTTCGCCGACGCGTGGGGGCCGGAGGTCATGCACACGGTCGTCATTTCCGGTCCCGGCGTGCCGCACGGGCTGCTCACCTCGATCTCCACCCAGCAGCCCGGACTGGTGCAGACGACGGATCTGTCAGCGCTGGTGCTGAGCCGACTCGGCGCCAAGGCGCCGCACCTGCCCGAAGGCCGCACTCCGGTGGTGCAACCGCGCCCCGCAGGCGACAGCGCAATCGTGGACGCCAGCACGCTGGCGCGTCAGTTCTCGGTCGAGCACGCACTGGTCGCGCCGATCATGCTGCGCTGCCTCGGTGGCGTCGGCGTCGGGCTGATCATCGGTGGTGTCTGGTGGTTGATGCTTCGCCGCCGCGGCCACTCGCTCAGCGCCCCGCTGCGCATGTGGCTGTCCCTGGTGGCTGCGGCCGGCGGCTGCTTCCCGGTGGCGACGTGGCTGATCGGCCTGTTCCGCTGGTGGCACTTCGACCACAGCGGTGTGGCGCTCGGCTGGGGCATCGCCGCGATCATGGTGCTGCTCGCCGTGGTTGCGGTCTTCGGGCCGTGGCGCCGGTGGCGTTTCGGGGCGGCGTTGTTCATAGCGGCCGTGACCATGCTCACCATCGTCTTCGACACCACGCACGGCTCCGCCTTGCAACTCACCTCGATCATGGGCCTGCAACCGGTCTACGGCGGCCGCTTCTTCGGCATGGGCAACGTGGGCTACGCCCTGCTGGCCACGAGTGCGCTGATGCTCGCCGCAGTGCTGGCCGGCCAGCTGGAATCGCGCGATCATCGGCGACTGGCGCTCGCCACCGTCATACTCATCGGTCTGACCGCCCTCGCCGTCGACGGCAACCCCACGTGGGGCGCCGACGGCGGAGGACCGTTGGCGATGTTCCCGGCGTTCGCCTATCTGGGTCTCAATGCCGCGGGGTTGCGCCTGACCTGGCGCCGGGTCATCGTGATCCTGGCGACCAGCGTCGGCATCGTAGGGACGCTCGCCGTGCTGGATTACCTGCGCCCGCCGAAATACCGCACCCACCTCGGTGACTTCATCGCTGCGCTGCGCGATCACGGCGAACTCACCGGCGTCGAGCGCATCTGGCAGGCGAACTGGACCATGCTCACGGGCACCTGGTACACGATGCTCGTGCCCATTCTGCTGGCGCTGGTGATCCTCGCGTTGGCCCTGCCGCACCTGTGGCCCGGGCGCCTGCTGACCCCGCTGGTGGATCAGGTGCCGATGCTCGGTCAAGGCCTTGCTGCAACGACCGTGTGCTGGCTGCTCGGATTCCTGTCGAACGATTCGGGCACCTCGATCCCGCCGACCGGCATGGTGATCGTCGCGCCAATGCTGATCCTGATGGCCGTGCACCACACCAAGGAGCCTTCGGAGCCGCTCAGCGAATCGTGATCTGCCGGCTCACCAGGCCGGCCCGAGCGCGCCGCTCGTCGTCGGTCAGCGGAGACGACTCCAGCGACGCGAGCGCGCCCTCGAACCGCTCGCGCAGCTGCCCCATCTCGCTGTCGTATGACGCGGGTTCTGCTGCGGCGTCGACCTCCCACACCGGCACCAGCAGTCCGCAGGTGCGGAAGGCACCCAGCAGACGACCCCGCCCGAGCGAACCTTCACCAGCCGCGTGCAGACGCGCCAGCGCCGAGGTGGCGAGGTCTTCGTCATACGGCAGGATCCAGCGCACGTAGGTACGTTCGCCGATCTGGCACCAGTATGCCGAGGGTGCCGCGGGCAGCGCTTCTGTCGGCGGAACGGACTCGTTCGCCGCCTGCATGGAGGCCGCGCCTTCTTCGTCGAGCTCCTGGTCGCCGACCCAGAAATCGAAGCCGTCGTGCAACTCGGCCTCGAACGCGCCGTCGACGAGGATGTCCTGCAGTCGCGGGGTCTCGGCCGTGACGGTCGGGGCCGCGGTCACCGGCTGACCAGGTTCGGCAGCGGCGCCGGCCAGCAGCGCGGCAGCGAGATCGCGACTCAGATCGCCGGATCCCCCACCGAACTGCATGGCCACCAGCACCTCGCCGTCGGCGCGATGCAGTGCCGGCCAGACAAGGGGGAGCACCGTCGCGACAGTCGCCGAACGGGGTGCACCGTCATACGTGAACTGGATCCGCGCGGTCGCCGCCGGGAGGAGCTCGCGCATCGCGACCCACTCGGTCTCACCCGCCAGGCCCTCGAACGGCCGCGCCGCGAACGGCACCCGGGCCCTGCGTGTCTTGCCGGTCGCACCTGCTGCGGCGCCTTTGCGCCTGGAAGCCTTACCCATGGCCAGCCACCCTAGTGACGGCACCGCTTCGCACCGCGACGGGGCTGAAGAGGTCACGCTCGTCGAACATGCTCGGTAAAGACTCTGCGCTGCCCCGCCATTCGGGGCAGCGCAGAGTGCCGGTGAAGCGGGGCGAAGTCCGCGTGTCGGGGCTGCAGAAGGTGGCGAGGGCTACCGTGCGCGTCCTGGGCGGTGGAGGGGTGGCCGAGTTCTCGTGGCTCAGACGCGGCGACGCGACGGGCCGCCGAGCGCCGCCCACACCGTCGTGTGGCCGTCGTCGTTGCTGACGCCCCACTCGTACGCGAGCGAGCGCACGATCCGCAGGCCGCGGCCGCTGAGCGCCCAATCGGACTGCGGCTTCGGAGTCGGCGTCTTCTCGGAACCACCGTCGGTGACCTCGACCTCGACGCGCGGCGGACGCGCGCGCCAGTGCACGCGGACGCTGCCATCGGGCATCGGGCGACCGTGCAGGATCGCGTTGGCGACGAGTTCGGCCACGACCGTTTCGGCCTCCTGAGCAACCTGCTCGGACAACCCGCCACGAATCAGGTCACGCACGATCTCCGCACGTGCGGCCGGGACGGCATCGGTCAACCACGGCAGGCGCACCGTGCGCACCCACGGCTCGGCTGCTTCTTTGTCGGCCATTCCTGCCACTCCCCGTTCACCTGCTCCATGCGTACGTATGCCGCAGGCATCTTCGCATCGCCGGGGCGGTCAGCGATCGACCGCGTCCGGGTAGGCGGCATCGACGGCCGCACGCACCAGCGCCGGACGGTTCGTGATCAGCGCATCGACACCGAGTCGCAGGCACAACTCGATGTCCTCCTCGGTGTCGACCGTCCAGACGTGCACCTGGTGGCCGTGGTGGTGCTGACGTGCCACGAATTCGGGGTTGCGCCGCAGGATTCCGACGCGCGGCCCGCAGATGGCCACATTCGCCGGCAGCCCGTCGCGGAAGAACGGCGACGTGCCGACCTCGATCAACTGCACACGTTGCAGGTGCGGAGCCAGCTTCGCCATACGTTGCACGGCCAGCGAGGAGAACGACATCAGCCGCACGGTGGGCCGACCGGACGTCGGGCGCAGCAGATCGAACTCCGCAAGCAGCCCGACGAGCCGCCGCTCGACCTCGCCGGCCCATCGTGTGGGGTGCTTGGTCTCGATGACCAGGTCGAGCTTGCGATCGGCTTCGACGATGGTGCGGATGAGTTGCCGCAGCGTCAGGATGTTGGCGTTGAACCGATCAGGCACCTCGTGGTCGTCGGCGTGCGCGAGCTTCCAGCTGCCCCAGTCCAGACCCTCGAGATCGGCGAGTTCGAGCGCAGAGACCACACCGCGGCCGGTGGAGGTGCGGTTGACGCGGCGGTCGTGCACGCAGACCAGGTGCCGGTCGGCGGTGAGGCGCACATCGCACTCGACGCCGTCGGCGCCCTCGTCGATGGCGCGCAGATAGGCGCCGAGCGTGTGTTCAGGTTCGATGTGACTGGATCCGCGGTGGGCGATGACCTTCGGAGGTCCACCGCCCAGGGGCGAGCCGACTGTGCGCACGTGCTCCATTGTTGCCGAACCCGCGATCGGATGACCCGCGACCCGGCGCACGAATTCGACACCGTGTCCCTTGTTCTCCGGCGCACCGACTCCGGAAACGGGCGCATGCCGGAACCCTGGTCACTGCGGTCGTGTGCGTGCCACTATCAACCATGCAGACACATGGGGGTTGTGGGGTATGACGACATACGGGGGCGTGCGGCACGAATCCGCTGATGCGGTCATCGTTCCCGCTCCGCGCAAGAATTGGGCGTGGCGCCACCTGGCCGGGCTGACGATCCTGGCCCTGTGGGTCGTCTGGCTTGCGGCGACCGTCTGGGCGACGCCCCGGGAAGCCTCCGCCACTCAGCTACGTAGCGCGCTCGAGCACGGCCGGGTCATCGATTCACGTCAGGTCGACTCGCAGCCGCAGTTCTCAGCGTCCGCATTCTTGTTCGACAAGCAGAGTGTGCCGACCAGCAATGAGGGTCAGTACGTCGTGTGGACCAGCACGGACCACCGTCAGCACTGGACCAATCTGTACAGCCTCGGCACTGTTCAGCAGAGCAGCGGGCAGCAGGACTACCTGAGTGCCGCGGGCAGCTACGTCTTCAACAACACACACTTCCGGTCCGGCATCGACTGGGCACCCGTCGGTCTGGCGCAACTGATGCTGCTGCTGTTCGCGCTGGGCGCCATGCTCGGCGGAGATGCACCGCGGCGTGGCACGCGCTGGTTCTGGTTCTGGACGTTCAACCTGCCGCTCGGCATCGGCGTCCTGTGGTTCGCCGTGCAGGAACGACTCACCGACCCCGAGCCCCGCCCCGGTCGCTGGAACGGCTGGGAGGCGCTCGGCGTCAACATCGTCGGATTCCTCCTGCTCATGTTCGCGACCATCGGCGTTCAAGGGCTGCTAAGCAGCTGACGTCCAACGCCTCTCGAAAACTGTTCGGTGACAGCGACTTTCAGTCGGTGGTGGCGCTGGACGATGCCCGTAGCGCCGTCAACAACTCGGTGACCACGGTCGTGTCGTGGAAGGGCACATCACCGGTCGGCAGATGCTGCACAGTCTCGTGGCCCTTGCCTGCGACGACCACCACGTCACCCGGACGCGCCTGCCCCAGCGCCGCATCGATGGCCGCCCTGCGGTCGATGATGACTTCTGTATGCCGAGGGTCGGCCCCGGCATACACCTCGTCGGCGATGGCGGCCGGATCCTCGTTGTAGGCGTCGTCGGTGGTGATGATCGCCTCATCGGCCAACTCGGAGGCGGCGGCGCCCATCTTGGGGCGCTTGTCCTTGTCGCGCGCGCCGCAGGCACCGAAGACGCAGATCACCCGGTGGTCGCCGGCCACGTCGCGAGCGACGTCGAGCACGGCGCGCAGGCCGATGTCGGTGTGCGCGTAGTCGACGACGACCTCGAAGCCGAACTCCTGCGCAGCCGGGACACGCTCGAATCGCCCTGGCACCTGAGCCATTTCACTCACGGCGGAGGTGAGCAACTGCGGCGACATCCCCATCTCGAGGGCGAGACCGGCAGCGCCCGCGACGTTGTGCACGTTGTAGTCGCCGAGCAGCGGGATGCTCAGGGTCAGGTCCCCGTGACCGGGGGTGTGCAGCTCGAAAACCGTGCGCGTGCCCTCGGTGCGCTCACCGCTGATGCGGTAATCCGCCTCGGCAGCCAGGCCGAAGGTGAGCGTGCCCTCGATCTCGGTGGCCAACCGGGCGCCATACACGTCGTCGGCATTGCTCAGCTTCGGGCCGGCCGTCCACTCGAACAGGCGGCGCTTGACGAGGTAGTAGTCCTCCATCGTGCCGTGCAGGTCGAGATGATCCCGCGTCAGATTGGTGAAAAGCGCTGCGGCGTAACGGGTTCCGTCGACCCGGTGCAGATGTATGCCGTGTGAGCTGGTCTCGAGCACGACGTGCGTGACGCCCGCGTCGCGCATCCGGGCGAGGTTTCCCTGCACCTGTGGCGCCTCACCGGTGGTGCGAATTGCCGTCTCGTGCTCCGAACCGACGATGATCTCGGCGGTGGTCATCAGACCCGTGGCGCTCTCGCCGTAGGCGGCCGTCAGGATCGCGTGCAGCACATACGAACTGGTCGTCTTGCCGTTGGTGCCGGTAATGCCGTAGACCGTCAGGTCGTGCGACGGATTGCCGGCGAACTCGGTCGCCAATGCCGCGAGCGCGATGCGGTCACTGGGCACGACGGCGGTCGGAACGCCCTCGATGGGTGCCTCGGCGACGATGAGCGTCGCCCCGTTCGCGAGCGCCTGAGGCACGAAATCGCTGCCGCGCGAAGTGAATCCGTTGATGGCAACGAAGGCGCCGTCCGGCACGACCGCACGCGAGTCGTGGGTGACGGCGACGATCGGTCGCGGCAGAGGCGGCACGTCGACGCCGAGCACCCGCGCGACGGCGGTCTGATCCAAAGGCACCGCAGGAGCCTACCGAGCGCATCCGGTGCTGCGCCGGTCGGCGCCCGCCACCGTCGATCGGGCTTTCTCGGGGTGTCTAATTTTTTTACTAGCAATGCTTAGAGCATGCTACCGATGGCGATGGACGAGACTGGCGGGATGACCGCCACCTCACTGCTCTGGCTGCGGCGCGATCTGCGCCGCCGCGACCACCCCGCCCTGCTGGCGGCGCGTGAGGCCGCGGGTGATGCAGGCGTCGCGGTGGCCTTCGTGATCGATCCGCAACTGTGGGAGCACTGCGGGCCGGTGCGGCGGCGCTGGCTCGCCGAAACGTTGCGCGCGACGAACGAGACGTATGACGGGCGGCTCGTCATACGTGTCGGTGATCCGCGCACGGTGATCCCGCGGCTGGCTGCGGAGATCGGCGCGGCGTCGGTGCACGTCACGCGCGAGACGACGCCGTTCGGCGTGCGCCGTGATGCGGAGACGGCGCGGATGCTCGCCGACGACGACATCGCGTGGGTCGAGACGGGCACGCCATACGCGATCGGGCCGGGGGTGGTGCGCAACGGCAGCGGGGATCCGTACAAGGTCTTCACGCCGTTCGCGCGGGCGTGGCGCGAGCACGGTTGGCCGGAGCCGGCCCTCAACCCGCGCGCGCTGGACCTGCTCGACGTGGACTCGGACGCAACGGTGGCGAAGCTGCTGGACGAAGCGATCGCGCACGAGCTCGAGGACGACCTGCCAGAGGCGGGTGAGGCCGCGGCACTGAAACGGTGGCGTGAGTTCCTGGAACGTGTCGGCGACTACGGCACCGACCGCGACCTGCCGGCGAAGGACGGCACGTCCAAGTTGTCGCCCTATCTCAAGCTCGGCGTGCTGCACCCGCGCACGCTGCTCGCAGACCTCGCCGGGCTGGGCAACCGACGCGACAAGGATGGCGCCGAGACCTTCGAGACCGAGCTGGCGTGGCGCGAGTTCTACGCGGATGTGCTGCATCACCAACCGGATTCGGCCTGGCACGACCTGCGCGGCAGCCTGGGCCGGATGGCCTACGACCGACCCGACGACACCGTCGACGCGTGGCGCTCGGGGATGACCGGCTTCCCGATCGTGGACGCGGGGATGCGTCAACTGCTGCAGACCGGGTGGATGCACAACCGGGTCCGGATGATCACCGCCAGCTTCCTGACCAAGGACCTGCACATCTGGTGGCCGATCGGCGCGCGTCACTTCCTGGACCACCTCATCGACGGCGACGTCGCCTCGAACAACCATGGCTGGCAATGGGTTGCGGGCACCGGGACCGACGCGTCGCCATACTTCCGGGTCTTCAACCCGGTGACGCAGGGATTGAAGTTCGACCCGTCCGGCGACTACGTGCGCAGGTGGGTGCCGGAACTGGCGCATCTGGCGGGCAAGGCGGCGCACGAGCCGTGGAAGCACGCCGACGGATACGCACACGACTACCCCGAACCGGTCGTCGATCATGCCGACGAGCGTCGTGAGGCGTTGTCGCGCTACGAGGCCGCAACTCGCTGATCCCGTGGCGGCAGTGGCGAATCCGGCCACTCGCCGTGCGCGTCGGATCCGCCGAGTCGGTGCCGGCGCGTCGTAATCTGGCACAGATGAGCGACCAGCAGACCTCTGCGCCCTCGGCCGGGGTGCCCGAGCGTCCCGCGCACGTGCTTCGTGTGCGGGCGGAGCCCGACGGCACCGAGTCCGCCTGGCTGGACGACCAACCTGTCATGCTGACGCCCGGCACCAGCCCGCATCAGTCGCTGATCCGCGCCGCACGACGAGCGTCCGATCGCACCTCCCCCGGCTCGGTGATCCGGGTCATCGGCTCAACCCCCGACGGTCAGACCTTCCACATGGCCATCGGTCCCGACGGCCGGGCGTGGGCTGTGTCACCACCGCCCGTGCCGGCGCGGGTGACCCCGAAGTATGTCGAAAACCATTCTGCTCCAGCCGTTTCCGCATTGGCGCCCATCTCGGCATTGACGCCGGCTGCTGCTGAACCTGCGCTGGAACAGCCGGTCGCCGCCGAGCAGGTTGAGGCGACCGAACCGGCCGTGGCCGCCGAACCGGATCTGGAACCGGCCGACGAGGCTGACGATGCGATACCGGCTGCCTCGGTGAAATCCCCGAGCGCCGCCACCGCGCCCGTCGACCCCAACGTGCCCGTGCCGGTCGACATCCCCGAGATCGAGGTGCCGGAGCCGGATGCCACTCTCACGGCCGCGGTCGCAGCACTGGCCGAACGTCCGGTCGGGCGACCGGCGAACGGCTTCGCCAAGACAACGCCGTCGATACCGACACCCGCGCGGCCCGTGCCACGTGAGGCCCGTCCGGCTCCGCGACCCGCGGACACCGATGGCAGCCTCGCGAAAAACACTGCGGAAAAAGCCGTTTCGAAGATCGAAGGCGACGACGAGACGGACGGGCCACGCCGCCGCGATGTGCTGCTCGGCGTCGCGGCGGGTGCCACAGCCATGGCGCTGCTCGGCGGAGGGGCGGCTGCGGCATACATCGCGGTGAGACGGCACGAGCACCGCAGCGTCGTCGCGACGCCGACGATGCAACGCACCGGGGCCAATGCGCTGCCCACCGGCATCAACGCGCCGGTCGGTCTGCCGGACACCTTCGCGTGGTCGGTGGGCGGCTTGGTCGGGCAGGGCTCGACGATCGCGACCACCCAGACCCAGGTCTTCTGCACCACTGCCAACACCGCGACCGGCGGCATGCGACTCGAAGCACTCGACGCGACCTCCGGCGAGCGGCAGTGGGCCTACTCGTTGCCCGCCGCACTCGTCGTCTCGAGCGGGCCGACCATGATGCCCATCGGCGGCAAACCCACTGTGGTGCTCGCTACGCCGACCCGCATCTTCGCCTGGCCGACGACCGGCGGCAGCCCGACCGTCTGGAAGGTCACCGCCAAGGACACGGTCACCCTCACCGCCTCCGGCGTCATCGTGCAGAAGTCGGGCGACACCGCTCACGCCTTCGTCCTGTATGACGGTGCGCTGGCCCAACGGGCCCTCCCGTCCGGAAGCACGCCGGTCGCCGTGCTGGGTGACGGCTCGCTTGTCGCGGCAACGAACGACGGACGCGCCTGGCGCATCACCGATCCGAACAACGCTCCTGTGGCGACGCAGTTGCCGGCGCCGGCGGGCACCACACCTGGTGCCTTCCTGGCCGCGACTGCGACACTTCTGGTGACAGCCTTCGTTCCCTCCGGCAACCAGAAGCAGGCGATGGTGCGCTCTTTCACGCTTCCCGGCTTCACTCCGCAGACGACGACCCAACCGTTGCAGGCTCCGACAGCCGCGACCTTCCTGCTGTCACCGGACCAGACCTGGGCCGTCGCAGGCAACACCTGGATCGACATGACGAAGGGCAAATCGCACGTGATCACGGCGCTGTGGAGCCCGCTGGCGATCTCGCCGAGCCTGACGTGGGCGAAGATCGGCACGAGCGTGCTCACCGCCGACAAGACCGGGCGGTCCCTGGGTGCGTCGACCGATCCGACAGGTCAGACGGCCTTGCCGCGCGGTGGCACCAGCGAACTCACCTTCGCGGTGGCGTCGCAGGGCCAAAGCTCCACTCTCTACGCATTGCCGATGCCGGCCGGGAACACCGAGGGCTGACACTCGTGCTGGTCGCTCCACTGGTCGTCGTGGCCGTCGTGCTGACCTGGCCTGTGCCGCGACTTCTGCCTCGATTGCAGCTGCTCGACCGGTGTCCCGGTTCGGCGCTGATCCTCTGGCAGGCGGTGTCGCTGTCGGCGGTCTTCGCCGGTGTCTGCCTGGCCCCGTTGATCTTTCTGCAGTTCGTTCGTCATGGCACCGCCATACCGAACCCACGCACCAACCTGCCGCTGCTTGTTCTCGGTCTGGCGATCTCGGCGCTGTTCATCGGACGACTGTTGCTGCAGGGCGACCGGGTCGGGCGAGGCCTGCGACGCAGTCGACGTGAGCACGCCGAACTGGTCGACACACTCGGGCTGGAGCAACCGACGGCACACCTGGGCAGCGAGCACTTCACGGTGCTGGCACACGCGACGCCCACGGCATACTGCATTCCCGGCCGGCATCAGCGAGTCGTGCTGACCAATGGGACCATCGCGGCGCTGCCCACCGACGAGCTCGAAGGAGTGCTGGCGCACGAGCGCGCGCACCTGCGGCAGCGGCACGACCTGGTGCTGGAGTTCTTCACCGTGTTGCACACAGCCGTGCCCGAGCGGATCCGCAGTGACCGGGGGCTGGTCGAGGTGAGCGTGCTGATCGAGTTGCTCGCGGATCAGGTGGCCGTCACCGAGGTCGGCCCGGTGGCGGTGGCGCGGGCGCTGGTCGCGCTGGCGAGCGGAAGTGTGCCGGACGCGACGTTGGGGGCAGGCGGCCTCAGCGCCGAGCGACGACTGGCCCGGCTCGCCGACCCGCGCCGGCACCGTGCCACCGCGACGATCGTGCTCCTTGCGGCCGTGGTGACGATCGCAGTGCCTGGGGTCCTCGCGTGGGGCTCCCTCATCGCCTGGCTCTGAGCACCCCTCCTGGACGCGCCGAACATCTCGTCACGGGCGCGCCCCAGCGCTACGCTCCCCGCAGCAGCGGAAAACGACCGGTGAGTTCAGCTGCGCGTGATCGATCAGGGCGGACCACCGGCTCGGCCAGAGGGGACGCGGTCATGACCTGGAGCACCTTGCGCGGGGCACCCCGACGCATCCCGATCGACACCACACCACTGGACACCCACCGCGTCGACGCAACCAAACGCACCGCGTGGCTGCTACGGATCAACAGGTGGGCGTCCGACTACGGCGACTGCTCCGGAGCACAGTGGGCGCAACTGCTCGCCATACCTGGCGAAAAGATGGACGACACCAAGGTCAGCCGGATCGAACTCGGCAACGAAGTCGCCTCCACAGCGGTCCTGACCCGCTACGAGGCGCTGCTGCAACTGCCGCCGGGCAGCCTGCGCGCCTGCTGCGACGGGATGGCCCGCTCCCAGAACCCCGCCGAGTTACCGCAGCGTTCTCCGCGCGATGGTGCCACGATGCTCGACAGCATCGACGACCGCATCGAGCAAGGCGCAGCCCGCGGCGCCGACTGGCTGGAGCTGGCCGATCTGCTCAAAGACCGCCGCGCAGAATGGATTCCGCGACGGGTCGTCGACAAGTGGTTCCAGCAACTCACCCGAGAGCTGCCCAATTCTCGCGTCTTCGAATACGCCGCCCGGATGGAAGCAATGAGCCTGCTCATCGCCACGCCGAGATATTCCGACGTGATGGAGTCGGTGATCCGTGAGGTCGCCGCCGAGCCCGACACCGAACAGGCCAACCTGTTGCTCGATGTGCTCGGCGACTCCACCCGCACCGGGATGATCGACTCACTGCTGATCGACCTGGAACAGATGGACGGCTCCCGCCAGTTCGGCGCTGCCTTGGCCATGACCAGCCAAGTGGCGCACGGGCTCGCCTCCCACGAACACTTGGCGCGCCTGAACGCCTTCGCGATGTCGCAGCTGGCGACCGACCCGACCAACCCCTCCGGCCAGCAAGCGCGCAACCTGGTCGCGCTCTACACCCCCAGAACGACCCCACTGCTGCGGCCGGCCACCGTCGCCGACGTCCTACGCAATGCTCCAGGTCTGAGCACGTATGTCGCATCCGCCCGCGCGGAGAGCGGTTTCGCCGATCCGATGCTGGAACGCCTGCTGATGGAAGCCCTCACCAACGTCTTCATCGACCGACGACACCACTCCGGAATGCTGATCCGCGCCAGCCCTTACCGACCGGTGCTGCTGAGAGCCGCAAATGCTCTGACGAATTCGCCCGACTGGGCGATCCGCGAAGCAGCCGTCCGCTTCGAAGCACGCATGCAACCGCAGCCGACCTGACTCCCAGAATCCCGGAACGACGATTCCGCGTCAGCAGCGCGTGTCCGCCCCAGCCGGAAAAACGGCATGCTCGGCTTGCCGTCCACGACTTGCACCCTCTCACCGTGGCTTCTCCGGATGCGCCGGGTAGCTCAATGCAGTTGGTGAGGAATGCCTGGTAGGCAGCGGTGGACAGACCCCGTCTGAGTCCTCGCAGTGATCATGTCGCCGTCCCGCGACCTTTGTGTAACCTTGTGGTTACGTATCCATCTGGGTAAACTCACTTCCCGTGGACGACATTGTCATGCGCGCTCTGGCAGATAGCCACCGCGGACCGTGCTCGACACTTTGCGCCACCATCCGGCAGCCGCTGGCGAACTTGCTGAAGTGCAACCGACTCGACGCTCTGCACACCGAGATCACTCGGCAGCGCGTCCCAACCGAGAGAATGAGCTGTTGATGAACACCATAGGTACGATGCACGCGCTCGACGGACACTATGGCGCGGTGCGCGTGGAGGATGTTTACGACACCGGCATTGATGACTTATGGAACGCGTGCACCGACCCCGACCGCCTTGCGCGCTGGATTGCTGACGTCGACGGCGATCTGCAGGTCGGCGGTACCTTCTACGCGACGTTCACCAGTACTGGCGCGGGCGCCGGACGCATTGAAGCGTGCGACCCGCCCAACCATCTGCTGCTGGTGATGCTCCCTGAGACCGACGACGAGCAACAGATCGAGGCGTGGCTGACCGCCGACGGCGACAGGACCCGCCTCGTCGTCGAGAATCGCCGCATCCCTCTCACCGAACTCCACCTTCACGGCGCCGGCTGGCAGGCGCACCTCGAAGATCTCGCCCGCTCACTGGCCGGCAAACCGTCAATATGGAACACACGCTGGAATGAGTTGAGCCCCGTATACAAGACGATGCAGATCGTCTGAGTTTTCGCCCGAACCACTCGTGCAGGAATCTCGTTCGACGCTCGCCACAAGGGGCGCAAGCGCGCGTCACCGTGGCAAGAGCACTTCGTACGCGTAGTCTCCTGCGTCTTTCGCAATGAAGCCGCAGCACTCCGACAGCCGCTCGCTGAGCGACACCCCTCTGCCCGCCCAAGCACGCGTCTCTCTGCTTGCCCGTGCTCATTCCATCGATGTAGCGGCGAGCCCGGGACTGCTGCGCGTACAGGTGACATCTGAAGTCACGCAGCCTTGTCACCTCGTGCCGACCTTGCTCGACACGCCTCATCCTCAGCTGCGGCGGAGTTCGACCTCCGCGAGACCAGCGCGCAGCGCGGCCAGATCAGCATCCGACGCATCCTGCAGGAAGTGCATCAGCACGGTCTGCCGGTCACCGGCATCCAACGGAGCAAGGCTGGTCCGCAATGTCTCGGCAGTGAGTTGCTCACGACTGGCGGCTGCCTGATAACGCCAGGCCCGCCCGTCGCGCACCCGCGTGACCAGTTGCTTCTTGGCCAGTCGATCGAGCACGGTCATCACTGTCGTGTAAGCGAGTTCGCGGTTTGCGAGCGCCTCGTGCACTTCGCGGACGGTGAGCTCGTCGCCGGTCGGAAGCGCCCACAGCTGCTCCATCACCGCGCGCTCCAGATCACCGAGCGGTTTGGTCGATCTGCGTGCCATCAGCCCACCTCCACCTTCATTTGTTCAGCTCGCCGGTCACCCACACGAATCGTGCGGTCACATCCTCTCTCGGCGCTGACCTGATGGGTGACGATCACAACAGATGAACCTGAGGTCGCTGTGTGCAGGTCGTCCATCACCGCCTGTGCGGTCGGCTGGTCCAAGTGCGCGACCGGCTCGTCGAGCAGCACGACCGGCCGCCGGGACAGGATCGCGCGAGCAATCGACAGCCGGGCACGCTCGCCGCCGGAGATGTCACGACCACCACCGAGCAGGGTGTCCAGCCCCTCCGGCAACTGGCTGAGCCAACGGCCGAGGCCGGCATCCACCAGCGCGGCTGCGATCTGCTGATCTGTCGAATCCGGCCGTGCCAGAACGAGATTGGCGCGCAGACTCCCGGCGAAGACATGCGGCTCGTCGTCGACGATGGCGATGCGCTCGCGCACCTGATCCAGCGTCATGGTGCGCACCTCGCGGTCGTCGACCTCGTAGCTGCCGGACATCGGATCCAGCTGCCGCGCCAGCACGGCGAGCAGGGTCGACTTGCCGACGCCATTGGGTCCGACCAGCGCCAGGTGCTCGCCGCGCTCGACCGTGAGCGTCGTCGCATCCAGATCGCGGTGCTCGCCGTCCCACGACGCGGTCAGCTCCTGCGTCGTGAGGCGCGGAACCCCCACGCCCGGCGTGTATGCCGCAGCGCCGGCTCCCCGGACCGCTGGTTCCTGATCGACCAGGCTGCGCAGCCGGGCGCGAGCCTGACGCCCGCGAGCGAGCGCGCCCACTGCGTCGGGCAGCGTGCCGAAGAGGTCGGTCAGCGCGAGCGGCCCGAGGATCAGCAGCGCCGCGACAGGGCCTTCGAGCGAGCGGCTCGAGATGGCGTCGTGCATGACACCGGCCATTGCGACGACCGCGACTCCCATGAGTGCGGTTGTCATACCGATGCCGAAAGCACGACCGCGCGCCTGTCGAGAGGTGGCGCGCTCGGCGGCACGCTGCGCACGGTCGACGTCGGCCAATGCCGATGCCTCGGCCGAAATAGCCTGCAGACCAGACACATTCGCGGCGATCAACTGCGAGCGGCGACCGACCTCGGCACGCGCCTCGAGCGCATCCCGCTGACCGGCCCACTCCAGTCGCAGGTCCAGCCAGGCGATGCAGCCGGCGGCCAGCACGACCGCGAGCAGCACCAGCCCTGCGAGCGGCGACAGAAACAGCGCGACGACGACCGCGATGAGCGCCGCGAGCGCGGCCGCGACCAACGGCACCAGCGCACGCACCTGCACGTCGACCTCGTCGTCGAGGTCGCGCACCGCAGCGGTCAGCACGTCGGCGCGCCGACGGCGCCCCAGCCGTGCCGGTGTGAGCGGGATCAGCCGGGCATACAGGCTGGTGCGCCGCTCCGCCAGATCGCCGAGTGCGGCGTCGTGCGAGCGGATGCGTTCGAAGTAGCGGAAGACGGGACGCCCGATGCCGAACGCGCGCACGCACACGATCGCGACCAACAGCGTCAGCACGGGTGGCTTGGTGCTCGCCTGCACGATCAACCATCCAGAGGTCGCGGTCAGTGCCACGCCGCAGATCGAGGCCAGTGCGCCGACAAAGGCGGCGCGCCATACACCTCGGGCCGGTCGCCACAGCGACGTCCACTCGAGCCGTGCAGTGACGGGCTCGGGCTCGGTCGACCGGGGCATGGAATCGGCAACCGGGAGAGATGCCGCGGCAACCGCAGTGTCGAGGTCTGCGACCGGCGTGAGCTGAATCTGCCTGTCCGCCAATGCGATCAGCTCTGCACTGTGCGACACGATGATGACCGTGCGCGTCTGCGCGAGCGTGCGGATGAGGTCGTGCACCTGTTCGCGCGACTCGCTGTCGAGGTGCGCGGTGGGCTCGTCCAGCAGCACGATCGGCGCGTCGGACAGCTGCGCGCGGGTGATCGCCAGCAGGGCGCGCTGTCCTGCGGAGAGCCCGAAGCCGTCGTCGCCGATGACCGTGTCGAGACCGTCGGGCAGTTCGCGCAGCGGCGCGGGCAGCCAGTCGTCGCCGCCCGGCAGCGGGCCGGCGAGTTCGAGGTTTGCCCGCAGCGTCGCCGGTGCGAGGAACGGGCGCTGCGTGACGTAGTGCACGCCACCCTCGAGGCGCACGCTGCCGGCGACCGGCCGACGCACCCGCGCCAGCAGTTCGAGCAGGGTGGTCTTGCCGCAGCCGGACGGCCCGGTGATCACGGTCAGCCCGATGCCGCAGACGAAATCCAGATCACGTATGACGCTGCTGCGCCCGCGTGGATAGATGTACCCGAGCCCGACCACGCGGACCGTGGCATCGCCTCCGAACGCCACATCGGCAGCGCCGGCCCCGGCCGTAGCAGTCGTGGCGGCAGGCGCAGGTGCCTCAGCGCCCGCCCCGAGATCGAGCAACTGGTCCAGTGCTTCGACGCCCTCGGCCGCCGAGTGGAACTCCTGCCCTACCCGCCGGATCGGCCAATACGCTTCTGGCGCAAGCAAAATCGCGGTCAGCCCGACCTGCAGCCCCATCTCACCGTGCACGAGTCGCAGACCGACCGCGACGGCGACGATGGCGACAGAAATGGTCGCGAGCATCTCGAGGGCGGCCGAGCTGAGGAAGGCGGTGCGCAGCGTGCGGACCGTCGCGCCACGGTGACGCTCACCGACCGCCGCCACGACCGACACCTGATGCTCGGCGCGCTGGTAACCCACCAGTGTCGGCAGGCCGCGCATCACATCGATGAAATGCCCTGCAAGACGGTCGGATTCGACCCATCGCGCCTGCGTCTCGTCGCGGGTGTACATGCCGATGAGTGCTGCGAACAACGGCAGCAGCGGCAACGTGCAGATCACGATCACCGCGCTCACCCAGTCAGTGACTGTCAGGGCGACCAGCACCAGGACCGGCACGACAGCCGCGGCGACCAGTGCCGGGAGATACCTCGCGACATACGGCTCGATCGCCTGGGCGCCCTGGGTGGAACGGGTGAGCATGACGGTCTCGTCGGGTCGTTCATCGACCGGCTGGGCCAACCAGCGCGCCAAAGCGCTGCGCCGCACGAGCCCTGCGACCCGCGAACCTGCCCACGCAGCAACGCTTTCGGTGCATCCGGCGACCACTCCGCGCAGTGCGAGCACCACGAGCACCACCACCGCCGGAGTCAGCAGCGAGTGCCCCCGCACGACGGCGACGACCAGGGCGGCGATCGAGATCGCCTGGGCGATGGCCAGCACGCCACTGACCACGCCAAGGACTCCCAGTGCTGCGAGCGGGCGACGGGTCGCCGGCTCCGCTCGCAGCAGGGCGGGATCGAAAGGTCGCATCAGACCGTCGCCTCGTCGGCGCCGGCCGGGTGGGCAGGCACGTCGATCGGCGCGAGCGGGTCGGTCTGCGGTGCGATCACGTGCATCGTCAGCCGCTTGCGGAACACCCAGTAGGTCCACGCGGTGTAGATCAGCATGATCGGGGTGAACACCAGGGCCGCACCGGTCATGATCTGCAGTGTCAGATGCGAACTGGCCGCGTTGTGCACGGTCAGGCTGTATGCCGCATCGGTCGTGCTCGGCATGACATTCGGGAAGACCGCAAGGAAGTACGTCGCGACGGTGCCGGCGATCGCCAGGAAGGTGCCGAGGAAGGCGATACCGTCACGGCGGACCCGGTTGGCCAGGATCGCCACGACCAGCGCGATCGCACCGATCGCGCTGGCGATCCACGACGCCGCGTCACCGGTGTGGATGTTGACCCACACCAGCAGCACGACGGCGAGCACTGCGGCGACCGGACCGCTCACGTCACCGAAGGAGGCTGCCTTCTCACGCACCGGACCGTCTGTCTTGAGCGCGAGGTAGAACGCGCCGTGCGTCAGCGAGACCGCCACCAGCGTCAGACCACCGAGCAGGCTCATCGGGTTCAGCAGGGTGAACAGGTTGCCGGTAAAGTTTCCCGCGGCGTTGATCGGCACTCCGTGCACCAGGTTGGTCAATGCGACACCGACCAGCAGCGGCGGCAGGAACGAGCAGACCATGATGATCAGATCCCAGCCGCGCCGCCACGCCTCACTGTCGCGCTTGTAGCGGTATTCCAGACCCATGTTGCGCAGGATCAACGAGACCAGCACTAGCAGCAGCGCGAGATAGAAGCCGCTGAACATCGTTGCGTACCAAGCAGGGAAGGCCGCAAAGGTCGCGCCACCGGCGGTGAGCAGCCACACCTCGTTGCCGTCCCAGAACGGGCCGATGGTGGTGAGCATCAGCCGTCGGCGGGTGTTGGTCTCGGCGGCATCCTCGCCGCGGCCGATCACCGCCAGCAGCATCCCGACTCCGAAGTCGAAGCCCTCGAGGACCAGGTAGCCGGTCCACAGGACACCGATGACGATGAACCAGAAGGTTTCGAGTGTCATGA
This sequence comes from Rudaeicoccus suwonensis, assembly GCF_007829035.1. Lineage (NCBI taxonomy): Bacteria > Bacillati > Actinomycetota > Actinomycetes > Micrococcales > Dermacoccaceae > Rudaeicoccus > Rudaeicoccus suwonensis. The sequence continues at coordinate 28,424 of NZ_VIVQ01000001.1, read as the reverse complement.
CAGATTCCTTGTTTTCGCGTCGTCGGTGTCAGTAGGAGAAGGCGAGAGTGTCGTCATCCGAACGCTGTTCGACCTCGTGGAAGGGCTCAGCCCCGCGCTTGGTGTAGTCGAGGAACAGCTTCACCTCCACGACGGCGAGCACGGCATACAGAACGGTGAAGACCACCATCGAGGTGAGCACGGTTGCCGCCGAAACCGTCGGCGAGACACCGGAACTCGTGGTCAGCACGCCGTAGACGAGCCACGGCTGACGACCGGTCTCGGTGAAGATCCAGCCGAAACTGTTGCCGAACACAGGCAGCAGCGGCGCGGCGATGCACGCCCAGACCAGCCAGCGCGGGGTCGCGAACCGGCCCTTGCGGGTCAGCCACAGCACGGCCACGCCGATGAGCGCCGCGAACATGCCGATGCCGATCATCAACCGGAACGACCAGTAGGCCAGCGGGATGTTCGGGGTGAAGACCGCGTCGGCAGGTTGCACGTACTTCAGCGGCTCGCCGCGCTGTTGCGCCGCGGCGTCGATCTGCGCCGGCAACTCCTTCTTGAGCTGGTCGACGCCCTTGACCTCACCGTTGAACGACCCGGTCGCAAGGAACGACAGCAGACACGGCACCGTGACCGCGAACTTCTCCTTCTGCCCGTTGAGCGATCCGACGGTGAAGAGGGAGAACTCGGCGCAGCTGTCGCGCGTGGTGTAGAGCGCCTCCGCGGCGGCCATCTTCATCGGCTGCACCTCGGTCATGACCTTGCCCTGGGTGTCGCCGCTGATGGCGACACCGAGCCCGGCCACGATGGTGACGACGGCACCGACGCGGGCGGCCTTGCGGTACATGTCGCGGTCGATGGTGGCCTTCTTCTTGTGCAGCAGCCACACGCCGACGCCCATCACCATCGCGCCGCCGCACATGTATGACGCCAGCAGCACGTGCGGGAAGGTCACCAGTTGCACCTTGTTGGTGAGCACTGCGACGAAGTTGGTCATCTCGGCACGGCCGGTCGCGGCGTTGTACTTGTAGCCGACCGGGTGCTGCATGAACGAGTTCGCGGCGAGGATGAAGTATGCCGACAGCACCGTGCCGATGTGCACCATCCAGATGCACGCGACGTGGATCTTCTCCGGCAGCCGGCCCCAGCCGAAGATCCACAGGCCGAGGAAGGTCGACTCCATGAAGAACGCGAGCAGCGCTTCGAAGGCCAGTGGCGCACCGAAGATGTCACCGACGAACTTGCTGTATGCCGACCAGTTCATGCCGAACTGGAACTCCTGCACGATGCCGGTGACCAGGCCGAGCGCGAAGTTGATGGTGAACAACTTGCCGAAGAACTTCGACAGGCGCAGCATCTCGGGGTTGCGCTTGCGCAGGTACTGCGTGTGAAAGCCGGCCACCACCACCGAGAGCCCGATCGTGATCGGCACGAAGAGGAAGTGGTACACGGTCGTGATGGCGAACTGCCATCGGGCAAGATCCAAGGCGTCCACAGCGGGGTCCCCTTTGCTCATCTACTACGAACTGTCGTAAATGAGAGTACTACGAAATGTAGTAGATAGTTCCGCTCTCGCCGAAGTGAGACGGCGAACACGCCGCGAAGCTCGGTGCGGTCAGACGCCGAGCTCCCGCAACCGCTGTCGCTGGCGCGCGAAAACCCGCCCCAATACTGCGACTTCATCGTCATCGAGCGCGTCGAGGAACAGCGAACGCACCGCCTGCAGATGCCCTCGGGACGCCTGGCGCAACACGTCGACGCCGTCGTCGGTGAGGCATGCCCAGGTGGATCGAGCGTCGGTGGTGTCCTTGTCGCGGCGCACCCAACCGCGCTTCTCGAGGACCCCGACCTGATAGGTCAGCCGGCTGCTGGAGAACACCATCTCCCGGGCCAGGTCGCCCATGCGCAGCCGCCGGTCGGTGGCCTCGGACAGCAGGAGCAGCAGGTGGTACTCCAGCAACGACATCTGCGAGTCCGCGCGCAACTGATCGTCCAGCGCGGTCTGCAGCAGGATGCTGGACTCCAGGTAGTCACGCCAGGTCTGGACACGCTGCGGCATACGACACAAGGTATCCGGGATGCGCCGTACCGCCCCGCGCGGAACCCGCCGAATCGGCGACTTTTAGATGGCGCCCACCTGCAACCCGCCGAATCGGCGACTTATGTGTGACGAATGAGACCACTGAATCACTAGTGACGGATGTGGCGCGCGAATCGACCGCATCGGCGACTTTTAGATGGCGCCCACCCGTAACTCGCCGATTCGGCGAGTTACGTATGACGCTCAGCCAAGTCCGCTCACGAGAGGTCAATCCTGGGCGGAAACGTTCCCGCAAACCGGCGCATCCCGACACCTCGTGCGCCCGGCTCGGACCACAGACGCCTGGCCGGCGGCTACCGTCGGTGCAGTGACCGATGCGATCCACGTTCTCCACCCCCGCGAAGTGCCCCTGGGTGGCGTTCGCTCGATGAATGTGCGCCGCACCCTGCCCCATCGCGATCGCACCCTCGTCGGCCCGTGGTGTTTCGTCGACCACTACGGCCCGTCCGCCGCCGCGATGGATGTCGCGCCGCACCCGCACTGCGGCCTGCAGACGGTCACCTGGCTGTTCGAGGGCGAGGTCGAGCATCGCGACAGCGCCGGCAATGTGCAGACGATCCGTCCCGGCGAGGTCAACCTGATGACGTCCGGCGCGGGCATCTGCCACTCGGAGGTCTCGACCACCACTGGCCTGCACGGAGTGCAGTTGTGGATCGCCCTGCCCGACGCGACGCGCGATGCCGGCCACGAATTCGACCATTTCGCAACGGATTCCGTCGTCATACCCGGCTCGGATGGTATGGCGACCGCGCGGGTCTTCATCGGATCACTCGCCGGCGCCGACTCGCCGGTGACCGTGCACACTCCGAGCGTCGGAGCCGAGATCCAGCTTGCGGCATACAGCTCGATCGACCTGCCGGTGACTCCGGGCTTCGAGCACGCCGTGCTGCTCGACAGCGGCTCGGTCTCGGTCGACGGCATCGACCTCGACCACGGGGACCTGGCATGCATCGACCCCGGCACTTCCTCGCTGCGGCTCACGAGCGGCACCGAGAGCGCACGGATCCTGCTGATCGGCGGTGAACCGCTGCGCGAGGACATCGTCATGTGGTGGAACTTCGTCGCGCGCGATCACGACGAGATCGTCGCGGCGCGCAACGCGTGGGAGGCGCACTCGGATCGCTTCGGCGCCGTCACCGGGTATGCCGGGCCGGTCGACCGGCTGCCCGCTCCCGCGTTGCCGCAGGTGCACCTCAAGCCTCGGAGGGCACGCCGCTCGGACTCGTGATCACGACAATCGCTTCAGCCGAATCCCCCACGACCGCATAGGTATGTCGCCGGCTGCTGTCCCAGTCGCGGGCCTCGCCGGTGGCCAGCTCGACCGCCGGACGCGTGCCGACGCGGAGCCGACCGCGGGTCACCAGCAGGTGCTCGCGCACACCGGGACCGTGCCCCGGGGAGGTATGCCGTGCGCCGGCCGGGAACTGCAACCGGAAGACCTCGACGGTGACGCCGTCGTGGTGCCGCACGTCGAGAAGCACGCTGCTCATACCACCCTCCGCGAGCGCAGCCGCTCCGTCCGCCTCACCGATGAGCGCGGTCAGGGGCACCCCGAGCGGCTCGCACAAGGCATAGAGCGTCTCCAGCGTCGGATTGCGCCGCCCCGACTCGATCTCGGACAGACTGCCCTTGCCGACATCGGCCCGCCGGGCGAGTTCGCTGAGACTGAGGCCGCGTTCGGCGCGCAGCGCACGTAGACGTTGCGCAACTGCCCGCGATCCGTCACCTGCCGGCATACACGTTCCTCCGCTGCTATCGTTCCGTTTTCAGAACGTTCCGTTTACAGAACCTAGTGGGACTCATGACTGTAACCGCAGCTGCGACACCGACCACAGTCCCGGTGACCGCCGGGGTGGCCTGCGCACTCGTCGGCTTCACGTCGTCGTTCGCCGTCGTGCTCACCGGCCTCCGATCGGTCGGGGCAACTCCCCTGCAGGCCGCGTCAGGGCTGCTCGCCGTCACGGTGTTGCAAGGCGTCGGAATGGTGGCCCTGGCGTGGCGTTTCAGGATCCCGATCACGCTCGCCTGGTCGACACCGGGCGCGGCCCTGCTCGTATCGGCAGGCGTCGTCACCGGTGGCTGGCCGGCCGCGGTCGGCGCCTTCGTGGTGACCGGCCTGCTCATCCTGGTCACCGGGGTGTGGAGCGGCCTGGCCGATCTCATCCGGCGCATCCCGACCACGATCGCGCAGGCGATGCTGGCCGGCGTGCTGCTGCCGATCTGTCTCGAGCCGGTGCGCGCGATGGCGCACAACCCCGAGGCCGTGCTGCCGATCCTGTTGTGCTGGTTGATCTTTCAGCGATTCGCGGCACGGTGGGCAGTGCCTGCGGCCTTTGTCGTGGCGGCCTGCGTCATCGCCGTCAGCCTCGTGCACGAGCATCGCCACATTGCGACAGCGGAATTGCTGCCGCGCCTCGATCCGACCATGCCGCACATCACCTGGCAGGCGATGATCGGCATCGCATTGCCGCTCTACATCGTCACCATGGCTTCACAGAACATTCCCGGCGTCGCGGTGATGAAGTCGTTCGACTATGCGGTGCCGTGGCGACCGGCCATGACAGTGACCGGCGTAGGCACCGTGGTAGGTGCCGCCGCCGGCGGCCACGCCATCAACCTGGCGGCGATCAGCGCGGCGCTCGCGGCCGGGCCGCATGCTGGTGCCGACCGCGATCGCCGGTGGATCGCCTCGTGCTCCGCAGGGGTGACCTACCTGGTGCTCGGCGCTGCCTCGGCGGCACTGGCGACGTTGATCGCGCTCGCACCGAGTGGCGTCGCCGAGACCGTTGCCGGTATCGCGCTGCTCACGACGCTCGCGGGTGCGCTGCACAGCGCGCTCGGCGGCACCGGACGGGGCGACGAGCGAGCGTCATACGAGCGCATCGCGGCGATCGTGACGTTCGCGGTAGCGGCGTCCGACATCACAGTTGCGGGAGTCGGATCCGCATTCTGGGCGCTGGTCATCGGGCTGCTGGTGCGCGGCTGGCTGCTGAGTGCTGAATAACTATCCAACGGCAGTCACCCGGTATTCGGCCCTCCGGCCGGAGTAGCCGCCCCGTCGCCGAATACGCGACGCGCGAGCAGCGGCAGGCCGCGGCCGACGGGCGGCCGGCGAGCCTCAAGCCACCAGGTGCCAACCGACGACCGCCGCGCAGACGGAGAGCGCCAGGCAAGCGACCGCCGTCATACCAGCTGCTGAATACCGGCGTTCCTGCAATTGCCGCACGGTTTCGAAACTGACCGTGCTGAAGGTCGTGTACCCACCGCAGAATCCGGTGCCGAGGATCGTGTCGACGGTCGCTCCGGCGTGCGAGATGTGCGCCCAGCCGGCGAGCGCGCCCAACGCCAGCGACCCGGTCACATTGATCACGACCGTCGGCCATGGGCCCGACCGCAGCCACCGGCGACGGATCTCGGCGTCGACCACGAAACGCGACACCGATCCGAGCGCTCCAGCGATGAACGTCACGAACAGCAGTCCCATCAGGCCACCTCGCCTCGTGAAGCGGCGGGCAACAGAGCGGCGATGCGGATTCCACACCACGTGGAAACGATTCCGACAGCAACGCTGCCGACGGAGTAGACGATGGCGTTGCCAGGACGGGACGCGAGCAGCAACGTGTTGGTGTCCGAGGCGAGCGAGCTGTATGTCGTGAAGGCCCCGCAGAAGCCGGTTCCGGCGAGCAACCGGAGGCGGCGACGCCAGCCGTCATCCGGGCCTGCCCGCAACAGCGACTCGAGCAACAGGCCCAAGATGAACCCACCGCCGACATTGATGGCGAAGGTTGCCCAGGGGATGCCGCCGTCGTGATGCGGGTAGGCCTTCTGCAGCAGGTCTCGGGCTGCGGTGCCGAAGAATCCACCGACGAAGACCACCGCGACGGCCCGCCAGCGCAGGTGCAGTGGTCGCGAGACGACGTCGACGTCGGGATCCAGTGGAAGCTTGCTGAAGTCGCGCGAACGCATGACGAAACCTGCCTCACGTAATACAACGGTGGGAGCAGGACCTATCAGCCATGCGGCGGTTCGGCTCGATGAGCCCGGCGAGATCCATCGCCGGGGTAAATGTACCCGCTCACGGCCGAGATCGTATGTCGCAGCACCGGCCGACCGCGTCGTCGTCAGTCGTTGCGGTCAGCGCGACGGTTGTGCGCGAGCGGGTCCGTGGCACGGCTCGCAACAGCTACCCGCGAGTTGCATAACTATCAATAGATACGAATACAAAATCCACAACGGCTGAAAGGATTGCTATCTGCAAGCATTCTTATAAGCAAGCTGCTTCCCATCAGGAACCTGTGGATTTCGTAAAATTGGTCACTTCAACTTGCGGGCTAACCAAGCGTTCATTTAATCTTCAACTTGCTCACCCCGTCAGTGTTCTTCCAGCGGCGTTCGTCAAGGACTCGATACCCATGCTCAGGCTTCAGACTGCGGCTCACACTGCCTATCTCCACCCCACCAGTGGCACCGGATTCCTGGTCCTGCCGGACCCCGAGGCAGACCTCCATCTGGCAGACCTGCTGCCCAACGGTGAGGAGCACGTGTCCTCCCTTCAGAAGTCGGACTACACAGCGATGCTGTACGAGCTGCTCGCCGCCGGATGGCGCATCTGCGACGAGGGTTCGCCGGTCATCGGCGAGTTGCCCGATGGCCGCAAGGTCGCCATGCTGTGCGCCCACGCCCTCGCCGCCGAGAACCCGTGCATCGAAGACTTCGACTACGCCGAAGAGCGCTTCATCGAATTGACGCACGCCCGGCTCGACTGAGCGGAGCCGCACCCGGAAGGAACACGCACGCCTGACCCAGAGTCCTGGGTCAGGCGTTTGCTGTCAGCGCCAGGATTGCGAACGACACCAACCAGTGTGTGGCCATGAAGTCTCCGTCCACGATGTGTCCGGCAGTGCTTTCGACGTGCTGATGGGTGGTGGCCCACAAGGATTCGCGCGTGTCGGCATCGAACGCCACTGACACCGACCGGAGCGCCGCAGCGCGAGACAACGCCAGGCCAAGCAGGTGCGCTCCCTTGCCGTCCGTCGGATCGACCACGTCCGGCAGCAGCGTCAACGGGTGACCCGGCACATCCAGCCCGGGCAGGAAGGCGGTCAGCCAATCCCGGAATTCCGCCCTGGGCAGCAACCGTCGCATCAGATCCGCCTCGGTCAGCGCGGGTGACAAGAAGTCCGATCCACCTGGCTCCCAGGCGGCCGGGTAGTTCCGGTCCTCACCGAACCAGAACTGTGCCCGTTCGGTCACCAGCGGTCGCAACGACTCCTCGCCGAGTATGGCGCCGGCATCGAGCACGAGGCCGAGGCCGAAGGCCACATTGGAATGTTCGCCGGAACGGACCGCATACCGCAGCCTCGGCAGCCAGTTCCCGACCAGTTCGATCACGACCTCGAACAACGGACGGGTGGCCGCGCGCCATACCTGCGCTTCGGGCAGTGGGCACCGGTCGGCCGCGGCGGCGAGCATCGCGGCCCAGCCCCAGCCGTACGGGCGCTCGAAGCTCGGATGCGCACGCAGGTAGTCGACCTCGACTGCGATCTTCGCCGGGTCGAGGCGGTCATCGAGCAGCCGGATGAGTCCGTGCCGGGCGGCATCGTCGACGTGGTCCGGTGCCAGAGTGAGCAGTTGCACCGACGACCACAGCATGTGGCAGGACGAGTGCCAGTCGAAGCAGCCGTGGAAGCTCGGGTGCAACTTCCACGGTGTGACGTCACAGTCGTCCGGACCACCTGAAACATGTTGTGTTGCATACGGATACGTACGAGCGAGCAAGTCAGGCAGGCGCGATGCCCACTGCCCGGCGTAGGTCGCGCGCCAATCGGAGTTCGGTTGTTCGGTCATCGTTGTCACCTCGAAAAACACAGGAAGTACATCAGGGCAACGTTGCAGATCCAGAGAGGAATCGCCGTCGGAAGTTGCGCCTTGATCGGGCCGTATTGATCTTTCAGTTCGAGCAGCGCAGCGGGCACAAGATTGAAGTTCGCCGCCATCGGTGTGATGAGCGTTCCGCAGAATCCGGCAAGCATGCCGATGGCGAAGATCGGGGCCGGGTGACCGTGATACTGCTGCACCAGAATCGGCCAGCCCACCGCTGCCGTCATGACAGGGAAGGCCGCGAAGGCGTTGCCCATGATGACGGTGAACACCAGCATCCCGAGGCAGTAGACGATCACTGCCGCCAGCAGAAAGTGCTTGGGCAGCACCGAACCCGTTATCTTCCCAACGGCTTTGCCGACTCCGGCCGCGGTGAACAGGATCCCGAGCGTGGCGAGGTACTGCGGCAGAATCGCGGCCCAGCCGATGTGACCGAGCAGCCGGTCGCTCTCCCGGAATGGCGTCGCCGGGCTCTTCACCTTGAACAGCACCATCGCGACGAAGAGTGCGACGACGGATGCAACCCCCAGGCCGATGATCGTTGCGGACGAGTCTTCCAACAGGAGCTGCTTGCCGATGTGCACCTTGGACAATGCTGATCCGAAGATCACTGCAATGATCGGGATCAGCAGCGCGGGCAGGAAGAGCTTGTTGCCGAACCTCCTTGCTCCTGCAACCTTTTCGTCATCAGTGACCAGTTCGCGGGTGCCCTTGCCGGGGAATCCCACCCCCGCCAGGACAGCCAGAGCGAGCACGGCGATGCCTTCGACGAAGGCACTGGCACCAGTCTTCTTCACCTGTCCGCCGTAGGCGAAGGTGAACGCGAGGACCGCCCAGAAGGCAGCACCGCCAACATGTTTGCGGTCGGTGCTGTCGGTCAACCGGATGACTGCATTGGCCAGGAACAGCGCGGCTACCAGCCACAGGACCCACTCGAGTTTGATCATCGCAGTGCCGCTTTGCCGTCGATGGCGCCGCCTGCGGCCGCCATACGTGCCAGTTGCCGGTCGAAGCGCAGCATCCGGTAGCCGTGGATCAGGAACGCGCAGATCGCCGTCGGGATCGCCCAGAGCGCCACCTGCAGCGTGTCGAGCGTGAGTCCGTAGGTCGCATCGACGAATCCGGTGATCAGCAGAATCGAACCGACCGCAACGAAGATGTCCTCGCCGAAGAAGACGCCGACAGTGTCAGCGGATGCGGCATACGACCTGGTCTTCTCGCGCATCTGCTCGGTGAGCGGCCCGTGCTCGCGCTCTGCTGCAGCTTCGGCCATCGGCGCCACGATCGGGCGCACTGCCTGGGCGGGTCCACCGATCGACGTCATACCGAGCGCGGCAGTGACTTGGCGGATCAACAGGTATGACGCCAGCAGTCGTCCCGTCGTCAGCCCCCGCAACTTCGCGATGAGCGTGCGCGCCTGCTCCTGCAGGCCATGTCGCTCGATGAGGCCGATGACCGGGAGCACGACGACGAAGACGGTGACCGACCGTGAGCCGGCGAATCCGGAGCCGAACGCCTCGACGATCGCCACCGGACTCAGCCCGGCAATCAGGCCGGCGACGATGCCGGCCGCAGTGACCACGAGCATCGAGTTGAGTTTGAGAGCAAAGCCGACGACTACGACGACGACGGCGAGAAGGACCCACATGCGATAGCTACCACCTCGGCGGGAGACCCGGCGACGCAGCGCCGGTGGGTGTGGCCGAGTGCCTGCACCTGACGAGCGACCTTATGATTGTTGAACAATTATGACAAGGGTTCCCGGGCGGTAAGTTTCTTCTCCCTCACCTGGAGGCGCCATCGACGCTGCTGGCATAGCGATCCAGCAGGTGCCGCTCCGCGCGCATCAGATACTCCTCCAGCACCACAGCGGCACGCACGATCTGTCCGGCCTCGATCAACGTCGCGATCTGCTCGTTGAGGTCCACATACGGCTCGTGCACATCGCGTGCCGAGGCCACGACGACGAACAGCAGGCGCATCTCGGTGAGCAACTGCCGCATGGTCCGGTCGAGCACGTGGTTGCCGGCCAGTGCGACAAGCGCCAGGTGGAAGGCACTGTTGCTGCTGCCGACGGCGTCCCAGTCACCGCACTCAGCGGCGGCTCTTCCGTCGGCCAAAACCGCTCTTATTGAGCCGATTTCAGCCTTCCAGGCATCATCATCGGCATCGTCTCCGTCCGCCTGGAATTGTGCACCGCGCAGTGCTGCCTCACGAAGCGCGCCGCACTCGACGATGCGTCGGGCCTGATAGATGTCACGCGCTTCGCAGACGGACAAGCTGCGCACGAAGACCCCCCTGTTGGGGCGGTGCTCGACCAGATGCCCCTGCGCCAAGACCCGGAAGCCCTCACGCAACGTGTTGCGACTGACTCCGAATCGACGCCCCAGAGTGACCTCGTCGAGACGGTCGCCGGGTCGTAGCCGTCCATCGAAGATCTCCTGTCGCAGTGCCTCCACAAGACCACTGACTGCCATTCCGGCCATAGCCACCTTCTTCGCCTACGGGTTGACACGAGGAGATTCTGTTGAACAATCCTTGCATGAAGATCGATCTCAACGCCGACCTCGGTGAATCCTTCGGTCACTGGATTCTCGGTGATGACGAGGCGATGCTCGACGTGGTGTCCTCGGCGAATGTCGCCTGCGGGTTTCACGCGGGCGATCCGGCCACCTTGGTGCGCTCGTGCGCCGCGGCGGTGGAGCGTGGCGTGATCATCGGTGCGCAGGTCGGTTATCGCGACCTGCCCGGCTTCGGCCGGCGCTTCATCGACGTCGCTCCCGACGAGCTGTATGCCGATGTGCTCTATCAACTGGGGGCTCTCGACGGGATCGCCCGATCGGTCGGAGGCGAGGTGGCCTACGTGAAGCCGCACGGAGCGCTCTACAACGCGATCGTGCACCACACGGAACAAGCACAAGCAGTGGTGAACGCCGTTGCGGCATACGGCAATCGGCGCCGCACCTTGCCGATCCTGGGGCTGCCGGGATCGGAGGTGCTGCGCTTGGCAGAGGTGGCGGGTCTGCGCACTGTCGCCGAGGCCTTCGCCGATCGTGCCTACACGAGCGAGGCGACCCTGGTGTCGCGGCGGGAGCCCGGCTCGGTGCTGCACGATGCGGCCGATGTGGCGCGGCGGGTCGTGCGCCTGGTGACGACTGGCGAACTGACCGCGATCGACGGATCCACCATACGGATGACCGCAGATTCTGTTTGTATCCATGGGGATTCACCGGATGCGGTCGGTATGGCCCTGGCCGTGCGCGCCGCTCTGACCGACGCCGGCATCGAGATCACGCCCTTCGCCGCCGCGAGCGCGGGCTGACCGCCGTGCGGATGCTGCCGTGCGGCGACCGGGCGCTGCTCGTCGAACTGCCGGACGAGGCCACCCGGCGCGCCTGGGATGCGGCCCTGCGGGTCGCACGCCGGTCGGCACCACTGGCCGGCGCCGTCGTCGAGCAGGTGCCCGCGGCACGCACGGTGCTCGTGCGCGTGCATGACGCATCCCAACTGGCGCTCGTTCAAGACGCGTTGACATCCATCGATGCCGGGGCATCTCACGCACACGTCGCCACCCAGGACGACGTGCTCGTCATACCGGTGCGTTACGACGGTGACGACCTGGCGACCGTGGCCGACCTTTTCGGCCTGAGCATGGAGGGGGTCGTGAGCTGGCACACCGGCGACCTGTGGCGGCTCGACTTCGCGGGATTCTCCGCCGGCTTCGGATATCTGTTGCAGGACAACGTGATCGACCCTCGTCAGGTGCCGCGACTGGAGTCTCCACGCGTGCGCGTGCCTGCGGGCTCGGTAGCGCTCGCCGGGGCCTGGACCGGCATTTATCCGACTGCCACCTCGGGCGGCTGGCAACTGATCGGCCACACCGAGATGCCGATGTGGGACGCCGCCCGTCAGCCGCCCGCATTGCTGACGCCGGGCCGCGCGATCCGATTCGAAGCCGTGCGATGAGTCTGCAGGTGCTGCGGGCAGGGCCGCTGGCGACGATCCAGGATCTCGGCCGGCCAGGTCATGGCGAGGTCGGAGTGACCCCCGGCGGAGCGGCCGATCGCGCCGCCGTCATCGCCGCAAATCGCCTGGTAGGCAATGAGATCAGCGCTGCCGGCATCGAATTGCTGATGGGCGGACTGACCGTGCGCGCCACCAGCCGCCGGCTGGTCGCAGTAACCGGTGCACCTGCCGAGGTGCGCGTCGACGGTCGGCCGGTTGCCTTCGGTGCAGCCCTGACCATGCGCGCCGGTGAGACCCTTTCGATCGGTGTGCCGCAGGTCGGTTTGCGCACCTACCTGGCCGTGCGCGGCGGAGTTCAAGCCCCGCTTTTGTACGGAAGCGCAGCGTCTTCACCCGCGGCCGGTCTCGGACCGGCGCCACTTGCACCCGGTGATCACCTGTCGATCGGAGAGGCGACGAATTCGCCTCAACCGCAGGCGTTTCAGCCCGGACGATGGATCGGCGACGTGGAGGTCGGCGTCATACTCGGGCCGAGGGACGACTGGTTCACGCACGTCGCGATCGACATACTGACGCACTCGGCATGGTCTGCGACGGGCGAGTTGGACCGGGTCGGCATCCGGCTCACCGGGCCGACGCTGCAACGCGCACGCTTCGATGAACTGCTGAGCGAGGGCATGGTCCGTGGCGCAATCCAAGTGCCGCCGAACGGCCAACCCCTCGTATTCCTCGCCGACCATCCGACGACTGGTGGCTACCCCGTGATCGCGGTCGTGCGCGACTCCGACGTCGACCGCCTGGCGCAAGTGCGCCCCGGCGACCGCGTGAGATTCCGCACCAGCTGATGGTGTTCGCGCCCCGGCGACCGGGTGAGATTCCGCACCAGCTGACCGTGTTCGCGCCCCCGCGATCTCTGGTGGGGCGGTCCGGCGTCCTTGCCGTTTGTATGACGCGCGCCGTCACTGTGGACCGCGCACTGCCTTGTATGACGCGCGGCGTCGCTGCGGGCACTCCAGCCGAGGACTGCAGTGATCCGTGTGGCACGAAATCGCCCCCAGTGAAAGCCACTGGCACGGAAGCGCCCATTGTGAACGCCACTGGCACGGAATGGCCTTCGGCAACTGCACATCGGGGCACGCCCGTGACACTCACGCCACACCGCAGCACGCCCGTGACACTCGCAGCGTTCCCACGGCTCGCCCGCCGTTACTTGATCGAACCGGCGGTCAGTCCGCCGACCACTCGTCCTTCGATGGCCGCGAACAGGATGATGACGGGCACGGTCGCGATCACCGAACCGGCGAACAGGTGACCCCAGTCGATGGAGTACTGCCCGATGTAGTTGTTGATCGCGACGGTCAGCGGGGTGTTGCCCGAGGACTGCCCCAGTGTGAGGGTCAGCGCGACGATGAATTCGTTCCACGCCGCGATGAAGGTGAAGATCAGCGCGGTCATGATGCCGGGCATCGCCAACGGCAGGGTGATCCGCCCGAGCGCCCCGAGCCGGCTCGACCCGTCGACCATGGCCGCTTCCTCCAGCTCGGCCGGGATCGACGAAAAGTATGCCGTCAGAATCCAGATCGCGAAGGCCATGTTGAATCCGCCGTTGATCAGGATCAGCGACACCAGCGGTGGCAGGTTGAACTGGATGAATTCCCGCTGTATGCCGACCAGCATCGCGGCCGGCTGGAACATCTGCGTGGCCAGCACCATGACCAGGAAGAGCATCCGCCCACGGAATCGGCGTCGTGCGCAGTAGTACGCCGCCGGCACCGCGACGAGCAGCACCAGCACGGTCGCGCCACCGGCGACGATGAGGCTGGCGCCCAGGTTGCTGCCGAAGCCGGTGCTCCAGATCGAGGTGAAGTTGGAGAAGTCGAAGTGGTCAGGCAGCAGCGTTGGTGCCGAGATGTCCGACGCCGGTCGCATGGCGGTCAGCACCATGAAGACATACGGCAGCACGAAGACGAGAGCAACGGCATACGCGATGACGGACAGGATCAGCTTGCGCGTCGTGATCGGCGCACGTGGGCGCCGAACACGCTTGGGCGGCAACGATTCTCCGGACAACGTCTCGGCGGGCAGAGGTTCTGCGATGGAGCTCATCAGTCGACCTGGTCCTTCCATTTGGCGACCTTGAGGAACACCAGGGCGACGATGACCACGATCGCGAAGTTGATGACCGACAGCGCCGCGGATTCACCGATGTAGCTCTGCTTCAGGATGAACATGAATGTCGTCGTGGTGCTGGTCGAGTAGCCGGGGCCGCCGCGGGTCATCTCCCAGATGATCGGGAAGGAGTTGAACACGTTGATGACGTTGATGAGGGTGGCGACGATCAGCGCTGGGCGCAGCAGCGGCAGGGTGATCGAGCGGTAGATCCGCCACGGGCTGGCGCCGTCGACGCGGGCCGCTTCGTAGACCGCGGAGTCCATCGTCTGCAGCCCGGCGAGGATCGCGTAGGTCGAGAACGGCAGCGACACGAAGACGGCGACCGCCATCATCCAGACGAATGCCGCGACCGGCCGACCCAGCCAATCTGCTTGATCTGTGCCGAGATTCACCAGACCCAGGTCGTGCAGTATGACGTTGACGACGCCGTTCTGAGCGTTGAGCGCCCACCGGAAGATCAGTGACGTCATCATCACCGACGCGCCCCACGGCGCGATCAGGGCCCACCGCGCAACCCGGCGGCCAGGAAACGCCTGGTTGAACAACTGCGCCAGCAACAGTGAGACGACCATCGTGACGACCACGACGCCCACCACCCAGACGGCAGTGCGCATGAGCACGCCAGGGAGCGCGATCTCCTGAAAAAGCTCTCGGTAGTTGCCCAGGCCCGCTGATCCGAGGTTGAAGCCGTCCGGGCTGATGTTGAGCGTGGATGTCGTGGCCATCACCACGACGGGCCAGATGACGACGCCGATGATCAGCGCGGCGGCCGGGCCCACCCACAGCAGCGGCGTGAACCGCCGCAGTGGGTTGGCCCGTGGGACGTTGGTGCTCACTGACTCTTGGTGGCGGTCTGCTGGATCTGGTCGAGCACCGACTTGGGGTTGCCCGTCAACGCCGTGCCGATCGTCTGCTGGATCTGCGTCTTGGTGTTGGCCCAGCTGGTCGTGCTCGGGTACTGCACCGACTGCGGCAATGCCTTGAGGAAGGGCCCGAAGATCGGGTCGGACGACAGCGCCTGGGTCGCGGAGGTCGTGGCCGGCAGCAGGTCGTATTCCTTGTCGAACTGCAGCTGGTACTTGTCCTGGTAGGCGAAGTCGAGGAAGGCCTTGATGGCGGCCTGGTGACCGTTGGCGTTGAACGCCGCGACGTTGTCACACACACCGAGGGTGGTGTTGAGCGGACCGTTCTTGCCGGGGATCTGCACGGAGGCCCAGTCGCTGCTGGTCAGCTTGCCGCCGCTGTTGATGATCGGGATCAGCGCCGGCGAGCCGTTGATCATGCCGATCGTGCCGGACGCGAACTGCTGCCACAGGTCGGTGCGGTTCTTGGAGGCTGGGTTCGGCTCGGTGACGCCTGATGCGACGAAGCTCTTGAGGAAGTCCAGTGTCTGCACGTTCTGCGTGCTGTTGATGTCGTACTGCCCCGAGGCGTTCTGGTAACCGCCGCCGTTACCGAGGAACCACAGCAGTGCCTCGGCCTGGGCCTCCTCCGGCCCCAGCGGCAGGCCGTAGCCGACATTGCCGGTGGCCTTGATCTTGGTCGCGTCGGTTTGTACCTGCGCCCACGTGGTCGGCGGCGTGGTGATGCCCGCCTCGGCGAAGAGCTTCTTGTTGTAGAACAGCGTGCGGCTGCTGGTGGTCCACGGCATGCCGTATTGCACACCGTCGTAGCTGCCCTGATTCTTGAAGACCGGCAGCAGGTTGTCCGGGTTGCTCAGCACCTGGTCGGCGGAATAGAGCAGCTTCTCCTGCGCGTAGTTGGCGAAGTAGTCACCCTCGGTGATGTCGGGGTACTGGTGGTTCTGGATCATCGTCTGAACCTGGTTGTCGAAGTCGTTCCAGTTGATCGCGGTCACGTTGACCTTGATCTTGGGGTTCTGCGCTTCGAACGCGGTGATGATGCTCTGCCAGTACTTGCTGCTGGTGTTGCTCGGGCCGGTGCCGTAGTCGGCGACCACGAGTTTCAGCGTGGTCACCCCGCCGGGACCGGTGCCGGCAGACGTGCTTTTGGTCCCGCCGCCTCCCGCACATGCGGTCAGGGCGAGCGATCCGACGCCGGCGATGGCCAGCGATGCGATGAGTTTGCGCGACATGGGTTCTTCTTTCCGGTTTGAGCGTGCCACCGGAGCACCCGGGTGGATGCAGGCGACACTACTGGCGATCACAAGATTGGTCTAGACCATTTATCAACTGTTTACCGGCTGTCAGTTCTTTTCGTCCGGCCCGAGCTGTATGCCGCAGCGCGGTCACGAACGGCGGACTTCGAGGTGCGCGACAAAGACGACACCGTCGCCACGCATCCACGTCGTCCCCCACTCGACCGGCGTGCCGCGCTTGTCGAAACTGTGACGACGCACCACCAGCAACGGTGCGCCAACGTCGAGATCCAGCAGTCCGGCCACCCGGGGCGTGGCCGGCTCGATCTGGATGGTCTCCTCGCCGCGGGTGAGTTCGACGTCATACTGCTCGCCCAGCAGCGAGTGCAACGAGCCGACCGAGCGGATTCGACGGCTGAGCCCGGGGAACCGATCCGCTGACAGCACAGAGGTTTCCACACACATCGGCACGCCGTCGGCGATCCGCAACCGGTCCAGTCGATAGACCGGATCACCTGGCTCGACCGCAAGACGTTCGGCGACTTCGGCATTCGCGCGCTCGCGTTTCGTGCCGATGGTCTGCGAGGTCGCGACCATGCCGTTGGCGGCGGCCTGCTCGGTGAAACTGGCCAGATAGAGCGGCCAGTTCATCTTGCCGTCGGCGACGAAGTTGCCCGCGCCCTGGCGGCGCACGATGCGACCCTGGACGACGAGCTCGTTGATGGCCTGACGCACGGTGGTGCGCGACGTCGAACACTGTTGCGCCAGAGCACGTTCCGTCGGTAGCGCGGCGCCGGCGCCAAGTTCGGCGATGATGTCGAGCAGCAGATGCTTCACTGCGACATACTTCGGCTCGGGCACGTGGGGTTCGATGGCCACGATCACATCCCTTCGGCCGACTCGACGACTGGTCGCCGAAGTCAACCACGGGATCTGCGATTGGTCTAGACCAACTACTGCGCTTTCGTGTCACTCGCACCGCCCCGGGGCGCCCACGTGTCACTCGCGAGCACCCACACTCACCACTGGCACGCTAGGGCATTGCACGCTCACCACTGGCACGACAGCGCCCTCAACGCACGCGACTGGCACGGAACTGCCCTCAATCCCGCCGCCCCGCGGCACCTGCGTGACACTCGCGCCGCAGCAGGGCACGTCCGTGACACTCACGACATCCCAGGGCGCATGCGTGACACTCGCGCCGCAGCGGGCACGCACGTGCCACTCGCGACCACCACTGACACGACAGCGCCCCCGATCCACGCCACTGGCACGCAACTGCCCTCAACACCGCCACCCCAGGGCGCGTCCGTGACACTCGCGGCGTGGCGCACGATGCACCACCACTTAATCAACCACTGGCACGCCAGCGCCCCCGGCGCATGCCATTGGAACGCAATTGCCCTCAACACCGCCACCCCAGGGCGCGTCCGTGACACTCGCAGCGTTCCCGGGCGCATGCGTGACACTCGCGCCGGTTGCGTCAGTCACTGGAGCGGATCGGGTCGTAGGACGCCCGGCGGGCTGCTCGACGCAACACCGCCAGCACCGCCGGACCGAAGGTGATCAGCGCGATCGTGTCGGTGATCGCGCGCCCAGTGTCCCAACCACCGGTGGAGGTCAGCAACGTGAAAATCAGGAACCGGTGCAGGTTTTCGAGGATGGGCGCGCCCGCGGCATACGAGATCTGACCGGAGTAGTAGGGCACGTCGGCACCGGTGATGAACGGCCAGAACCACAGGTTCATCAGCGCGCCGAACAGATAGGCGACCACGATCCCGTAGCCGATCAACATCGCCAGCTCCCGCTTGCCGCGCACGCGTCGCGGCAACAGACCGGCGCCGAGCCCGATCCATCCAGAGCACAACATCTGAAACGGCAGCCATGGGCCGACACCCGCGGTCAGCAGCGCCGACGCGAACAGCGACGTGCAGCCCAGCACGAACCCGAAGCCTGGACCGAAGACCCGCCCGGCCAGAATCAGCAGGAAGAACACCGTCTCGATCCCGGCCACACCGGCACCGAGCGGACGCAGGGCGGCATCGACCGCCGACAAAACGCCGAGCATCGCGAGCGCCTTGGAATCCATGCCGCCTTCGGAAATCTGGGCGAGCACGATCAGCACGAGCACGGGCAGCACCGCGACGAAGATGTATGGCGCATCGGCCCCGTGTTGCAGACCGGATGGTTTGACCCGCACCAGCAGCGGCCAAAAGAACATCATCACTCCGGCGACCGAGGTCAAGCTCAGCGCGATGATCGAGCGTTTGCCCAGTCGGACGGCCGAACCGTCAAGCGCGGCAACAAAGTCCGGCAACCGATCGCCGAGGCCACCGCCGCCCGGCCACCCCGCTTCCGCGTCCGTCTTCGCGTCCGTCTTCACGTCCGACAACGGCGACCGTACCGACGCCGACGCCGACACCTGCGGCTGCGGCTGCGGCTGCGGCTGCGGCTGCGGCTGCGGCTGCGGCTGCGGCTGCGGCTGCGGCGACTGTGCCGACGGCGACAGCCCCGAACTCATCGACACCCGCGACCCGTCAGACACGCGCACCCGCCAGCCCGGCCTCGACCTGATCGACCGTCAGCCACGGTTGCGGCGCGAGCACCTTGGCCACCTGCGGCGCGAAGATCGGCGACGACGCCACCACTTCGGCGGTCGGCCCGTCGGCGATGAGTTCGCCCTCGGCCAGCACCATCACCCGATCAGCGACCTGCGCGACGAACTCCACGTCGTGCGTTGCGACCATGATCGAATGCCCTTGCTGAGCAAGCAGATCCAGCTGATTCACCAGCTGCGCCTTCGCGCTGTAGTCAAGCCCGCGCGTCGGTTCGTCGAGCAGCACCACCTTCGGCCGAGCCGTCAGCTGCACCGCCAGCACCAGCGCCAACCGCTGACCCTCGGACAGGTCCCGAGGGTGCTGCTCCCCGGGTATGCCGGGGACCAGGTCGTCCAACAACGCCCTGCACGTACCACCGACCGCACCCGCGGACAGGTCAGCCGCCCGGCACTCGGCGGACACCGTCTCCAGATAGAGCAGATCCGAGGCCGACTGCGGCACGAGCCCGACGCGCGCGCGGGCCTTGTCCGCCGACAGCGCGGCGGGATCGCGTCCATCCACCTCGACCGAGCCGCTGTGCCGCTTCAGCGAACCCTGCAAGGCCCACAGCAGTGAGGACTTGCCGGAGCCGTTGCGGCCCATCAGGGCAGTGACCGTGCCGCGCTGCAGGTCCGCACTGACCTCGCGCACGGCCACCTTGTCGCCATACGCGACGGTGACCTTGTGGGCACGCAAGGCGACCGATCCGTCGCCGCTGCGGCTGCGTCTCCGCGGCTCACGGCCGGCGAGTATGTCGCGGGCGGGTCCGGCGCATCGCCGTGCGTCGCGGACCGACAACGGCAGCGGGTGCCAGCCGAGCAGCCGTCCCAGTTGGACGACCGGAGGCGCCACCGGCGACTGCGCCATCAACTGCGCTGGCGGACCAGTCAGCACGTTCCGGTCGCCGGTGACGACAACGAGCGAATCGGCATACTGCACAACGCGTTCCATCCGGTGCTCGGCGATGACGACGGTCGTCCCGAGGTCGTGCACGAGCCGCGTGACGGCTGCCAGCACATCTTCGGCGGCGGTCGGGTCGAGCGCCGAGGTCGGCTCGTCGAGCACGAGCACCCGGGGGCCTGCGGTGAGGGCGCTGCCGATGGCGACACGCTGCTGCTGGCCACCGGACAGCGTGTGCAGTGGGCGTGCCCGCAGCTCCGCGATGCCGAGCAGGTCGAGCACCTCCTCGACCCGTTTGCGCATGGTGCTCGGCGCAACGGCCAGCTGCTCCATCGAGTAGGCGAGTTCCTCCTCGACGGTGTCGGTGACGAATCCAGCGAGTGGGTCCTGCCCGACGCGCCCCACGACGTCAGCCATCTCGCGCGGCGGGTGGGTGCGGGTGTCGTAGTCGAAGACGGTCACCCGCCCGCGCAGCCGCCCACCGGTGAAGTGCGGGACCAGCCCGTTGATCGTGCCGAGCAAGGTCGACTTGCCGGCGCCGGTGCTGCCGACGACGAGCACGAGTTCACCTTCGGGAATGCTCAGATCGACGTCCGACAAGGCATCCTCGGTCGCACCGGAGTAACGCACCCCGACCTGCTCGAGGCGAATCATGCGGCGACTCCGATCTCTTGCGGCACAACGGTTTCCGGACTTGAGCTCGTCGACATCGGCGCGTGCGGAGCAATCCACGCGGGCAGCATCGCAACGAGCGCGGCCAGCAGCGGAAGGGTGTCGATGACCGGCCATTCCAACGGCTGCAACGTCGGCACGAGGTGCGCCGGCTGCCACTGCTTTGCGGCATACATCAGCACGACCGTGCCGAGCCCGCACGCCCCGACGAGAACGGCGGTGAGGTCGATCGGGTCAGGCCGGTATCGGGTGGTGCGCACCCGGGTGCTGGCCACGAACAGTCCGCTGCAGCCGAGGACCAGCCCGCCGATGAGCGCGGGCCATTTCAGCCAGAAGTTCGGGTCCGGGCCGAGCATGTTGTACGCACCGATGCAGACACCGATCATGCCCACGATCGTCAAGGCGCCGGTGATTGCACCAGCGCGTGCACCGTCGCGACCGTGCCGGCCGTAGCCGCGCGAGTCCATCGCCGCGGCGAGCAGCAGTGAGCGGTCCAGGGCATCGGCGAGCACCGGTATGACGACCGCCCGCACCGCGTGCCGTTTGCCCAGACCACCACGCAGGCGTCTCGCCCGACGCACCCGCTGCACACTCTCGGCCAGCTGCGGGAAGACCGAAACCGCCACAATGACAGCGGTTCCCACGTCATACAGCCCGTTGGGGACTGCCTTGAGCAAGCGCTTCGGGTTGGCGAGCGCATTCGCGGCACCGACGCACAGCACCATCGCCGCCAACTGCAGCCCGTTATAAAGACCACCGAGCACCGACTGCGCCGAGACGGTGCCGAACAGTCGGATGCCGGCCGCCCACTGCGGCAGCGGAATGTCCGGCAGTCGCAGCAACACCGTGGTGCCCTCGCCTCCGCCGAAGACGATGCGGAAGAACACGCGCAGCACCACAATCGTCGCACCGAGCATGACGTAAAGACGGAAGGACCGTGACCAGGGCGCGTCGCCACGACGGCGCAGCACCACGCACGTCGAGGCCGCCATCAGCAGGAGCAGCAACAACGGGTTCGTCGTCCAGGTGGCCGCGACCGCGACGCTGATCGCCCACACCCACCACGCCACCGGATGGATGTTGCGTGGCAACCGCGAAAAGCGCAGCCACCGGCCGATTTCGGCGAGCACCGGCATGACCGTTCAGTGCCCGCGGCGGCGGATCAGCGTGCCGATGCCGGCGACCACCAGGAATGCGAGCACCCCGGCGCCGATGAGCGTGGGCAGGTTGAGACTGGTCGACTGCTCCTTGGCGACCTGCTGGTTCAGCGCGTTGGAGTTGACGATCAGCCCCTGATTCTTGGCGTTCTGTGCCGCACCCGCGGCTGCGATGGCGGCGGACTGCGAGGGGTTGACCTTGGATTCGGCGGCTTGCTGGCTGGCCGGCTCATGCGCAGCCAGGCTCGATGGCAGAGCCGTCGAGCCGGTGTTCTGAGCCGGAGCAGTCGCCTGAGTGGTGCCGCCACCACCGCCACCGTTGTGGGGCGCGGTCGTGCTCGTCGTGGTCGGGGTGGGCGTCGGGCTCGACGTCTGAGGACGCACCGGGGCAATGCGCGGCGGCGGGTTGCTCCCGGCCGTGGCGTTCAGGGAGAACGACCAGCCCTCGAAGCCGCCCTTGATCGCGGAGCGATTCGTCACACCGAACTGGCTGTAGGTCCAGGTGCCGCCGTTGGGCGCGAACCAGTACGACCAGTAGGCCGAGGCCGGCGGGGTGTTGACGCACGCCTCTTTGTATGACGGGTCGCCGGTGACCGGAAGCGTTTGCGTGGCCGACGGCTTGTTGAACAACCGGCAGATGAAGGCGTCGCCCCAGCGCGCGACTCCGGCATACGGCACGCCTGCGTTCTGCAGGGCGTCCAGGCCGGTGCCGCCGGCCGGGATCGAAGGCGCGCAGCGGACGACGACTCCGCCACCGAGCTGCTGGAAGTCGACCACGACGGTCACGCCGGTGGAGGTGGTGCAGAAGCCGTTGTAACCGGCTGCCAGCGCCTGCGGTGCGGTGGCAACGCCGAGGGTGCCGGTGGCGCCGAGCGCCAGCGCGACTGCCGCGGTGGATCGGGCAAGACGCCGCATCTCAGTCCTCCTTCTTCAGCAGACGTGGGGTCACCAGCAACGCGCCGGCGGCGAGCGCACCGATGACGATGGCGATCGTGAGCGGCCACTCGTTCGTGCCGCCGTGAGCCGAACTCGGCGACCCGAGGGCGGCCACGTCGGCCTGGCCGGTGGCCCGCGGAGTGCTCGTCGAACTCGCGGGCGGTATGACGGAGGCAGAGGTCGTTGCCGAGGCCGTCGCGGTTGGCGCAGCATCGCCGGTCGCGCCCTGCGGCGCAGCTCCGGCGATCAGATTCGAGCCGGCCAAGCCCGCCGCAGCGCCTCCACCACCGGAGCCACCGACCACGACACCGGCAGCGGACGTCGCGCTGGACGCTGCGGTCGGGCGCACAGCCGTGGCAGCCGGACTCGCAGGCAATGTCGGCTTCGGCGTCGTGGTGTGCGAGGGCGTCGGCTTCGGCGAGCGCTTGGTCGGAGTGGGTGTGGGCGTGGGAGTGGGTTTCGTCGGACTGACAGTGCTGACCAGGTCGATGAAGGGCACGCGAGCGAACGCGAAGATCGCCTGCGGCGTCGCGCGCTGCCAGACCCCGACCATGCTGCCGATACCGCTCTTCAGCGCGGCGGCGAACGTCGGCTGGTCGTAGGCGATCGCACCGGCGTCCGCAGCCAGCGGCGTGCCCTTGATGCGGGGCTCCATCGCCTGCACCGTGGTCATCCACGCGCCGGCTTTTGCTGCTGCGTGAATCTCACCGGCTGCCTGCAAGGTCGCTGCGGCCAGCCCGGTGCTGTTGCTGTTGGGTGACTCGGTCGAGACGCCGCCACCAAAGCTGCCGTTCGCCTTCTGCGCCGACACAAGGAAGGCCGCGCCGCGGGTGATCGCGCTCTGCGGCACGCTCAGCCCGGCTGCCTTCGCCGCCATCAGGGCCTGCAACCCCATCGAGGTGCCGTCATTGTCCGGCTGGGCGTTGCCGCTGGGTCGAGCCGCGTTGCAGCTGAGGTTGTCGTTGTAGAACATCCGGAAGTAGCCGGCGCTGCACTGCTGGGTGAGCAGGAAGTTCACGGCATCCTGCACGACGGCCCGCTTGGTCGTCTTCTGCTCGTTCATGCCGACGAAGCCGAGCACGGCCAGCGACTGACTGAAGAGGTTCGAGCTGTCCGGGCCGTCGGCGGCCGGATCCTGTAGTCGGCCGTGCTCAGGACCGGGTTTCTGGTTCACCAGCGCGAGAGTTTGATCGAGGATGTTGAGCTTGTAGCCGCCAGGCTGAGTCAGGACCGGACTCACGCCCGCGGTCGCAGCGGCAAAGAGCACCTTCGCCGACGCGCCGGCCGTGATGTAGGTGACTCCGCTGTAGACCTGCGGCCCGGCATACGCCTGCGCGTGCGAGGAGATCGCCGACCAGGTCTTGGCCAGCTGCGCCTTCGGTGCGCCGGCCGCCTTCATCGCCCAGTAGGTGTCGATGGTGAGGCCGACGTCCGGCGAGCCGGGTGCGAAACCGGGCATCGCGCCGGTGCTGTCGAGTTGGCTGCGCAACCAGGTGCTTGCCGCGGTCGCAGCGACCGGATTGCCCGGAGCGGTCGCCAGAGGCGAACCACCCACTGCGGCATACGAACTCGGGGCATGGGCCAGACCCGTGCCGGCGCACGCGGTGAGCACCCCGGCGGTCGCGGCGAGCAGCCGCCTGTTGATCGGCACCTGCATGGTGGGGACTCCTCCGGTATGACGGATGGACCCCAGCTGAACCGGCCACCGACGCATGCGACGGTTGTGCGGTTTCGGCGCGACTGCAGTCCACGACAGCCTGTGATTGCCCGAGCGGCATCAGGCATTCCGGCTCACCACGCTGGGCGTGGACCACGGCTGCGGGACAGCGCCGGAATCGAACCGGCTTCCCCTGATGAATCTCGACGGCGTGAGCGCAGATGCCTCCCGCCGAGGCAGACCTTAACACCGCCGGACGACGGGCACAGGTTTCGATCTCGGTCAGCGTTCGCTGTTCACCTGCGGTTGTCACAGCACATGCCTATGGTGAGTTCTCGGGCGCAACGGCGCCGTCCACATCGAAATGGCGGCGACGCGACCGAGCACCGTCATACAGGAGGAGATCCGTCGTGACCCGAGTCCGAGTCGACCTGAACATCTCACTGGACGGGTACAGCCCGGCGCCGGGGACGTCGCCGGACAACCCGATGGGCGAGGACTGGGGGCCGTTGGTGCAGGCGTACACCGCCACCCGCACCATGCAGTCGCGCGTGTTCGGTGACACCACCGGCCGGGGCACGACCGGGATCGACGACCGGTATGCCGCAGCGCATTTCGACGGCATCGGCTCACAGATCATCGGCGCTGCGATGTTCGGCCTGCACTCCTTCCCCGACGATCCGGAGTGGAAGGGCTGGTGGGACGACGAGCCGCCGTTCCGCACTCCCGTATACGTGCTCACGCACACCGCGCCGCGGCCGTCGCTGGTGATGAAGGGCGGCACGACCTTCCACTTCCGCAATGCGCCGATCGAAGATGTGCTGGCCGAAGCCGTTACTGCCGCTGGTGGTCTGAACGTGTGCGTCGGCGGCGGCATCGGTGTCGCGCGCGACTTCCTGCGTGCCGGCCTGGTCGACGTGCTGCACGTTGCGATCGCGCCGATCCTGATCGGGCACGGCAACCGCGTGTGGGACGACCTGCGCGGACTCGAGACCACACACTCGGTGATGAGCGAGGTCGCGGAGAGCGGCACCATCCACGTGACCTTCACGCGATAGGAGATTCAGCAGAAATTAGCGTGGGCGTCGTGCACAGGCTGGCTTCCGAGTGCTTGTCGCTCGCGCACGACTGTGGCGACCGTCGGGCGAGCGCTCGACGTGAAGAACCCTGGGCGTTCGGGTAACTATACCTCTCCGCCGGCAGCGGAGAGGTATAGTTACGTGAACTGAAAGGAGATGGTCGCCATGGTCCTCGCCGTCGAGGCACCGCCCAACGAGACCGAGATTCTCCGTAAGGCTGTCGCCGGACTGACGGAACGGCTACCTGCGCGTTGGGCACTCCAAACCTTCGATCCAACGGACCTGCTCGGACGACGCGCCGATGCTGCCTTTCGGATCACCGCACCCGACGGGCGCACTGCCACACTCGCGGTACAGGTGAAGGGGACCGTCGAGGGTCGAGATGTTCCAGGGCTGGCAGAGCAGTTCGCCGGCTCCGCGAAGCTTGTGCCAAACGCACAGCCGCTCGTGGCGGCGCGATATCTCACTCCTCAGGTTCGTGCCCAACTTTCAGGGGCTGGGTTGAACTACCTCGACGCGACGGGCAACGTCCAGCTGTCGCTCAGCGACCCGGGCCTGTTCCTGTCCGACAAGGGGTTGGACAAAGATCCATGGCGCGGGCCAGGTAGGCCTAGGGGAACTCTTAAAGGTGAGCCCGCCGCCCGAGTCGTGAGGACGCTTGCCGACTTCGGAGGTGCGTGGAAGGTCCGCGAACTCGTCGGAGTAGCTCGCGTTTCGACCGGAGCCGGATACCGGGTCATCGACTTCTTGGAACGAGAAGGCCTCGCCATACGTGGCGAATCGTCGACCATCTCCGTCCCCGACTGGCGGGCACTTCTCCGGCGATGGAGCCAGGACTACAGCTTCGCGGACAACGCGCGAACAAGCCGATGGATTGCGCCCCGGGGTCTCGATGATCTGCAGAAGCGTGCGGCTACTTCCGACGGACCGACCTATGCGATGACGGGCACACTGGCCGCGGCCGAGTGGGCCGCCTATGCGCCCGCCCGCTCCGCGATGATCTACACCGTCAACGCGGATGAAACCGCCGCTGCGTGGGGGCTCCGCCCCACCGAAGCCGGAGCGAACGTCGTGCTTGCTGAACCCGACTTCAACATCGCGTACGAGCGAAGCCTCACCACCTCGACCGGCCTTCAGATCGCAGCTCCGACACAGGTGGTCGTCGATCTGATGACGGGGCCGGGTCGCAGCCCGGCTGAGGCGGAGCACTTGTTGCAGTGGATGGAGAAAAATGAACGATCGTGGCGAAAGTGAGATAACCCCGCCCAGCGACCTCTTGGTCGTCGCGCGCACGGTGATGCTCGACGCCCTCGCGGCACTCGCTGATCATCGCGAGGCGGTCGTCGTTATCGGCGCCCAAGCCGTGTATCTCCGCACCTCGACAGCACCCGTAGCCCTCGCAGAAGCCACGAAGGACAGCGACCTCGCGATTGATCCACGCATGCTCGGTGAGGATCCACGCGTCGAAGTTGCGATGCGCTCGGCCGGTTTCGAGCCAAATCCGGACGATGGACAGCCCGGATCATGGGTAAGTCGCCTCGGAGTTCCTGTCGACTTGATGGTCCCCGACGCGCTCGCCGGGACGGGCGGTCGGCGAGGAGCGCGAGTACCGCCACACGACCGGCGAGCCATGAGGCGCGCCCGTGGACTGGAGGCGGCGGTCGTGGATCACAGCATCGAAGAGGTGCGAGCGCTCGATCCTTCCGATACCCGGCGCTTCGATGTCCGGGTCGCCGGGCCAGCCGCTTTGCTTGTCGCCAAGATCCACAAGCTCTCCGAGCGCATCGACACCCCGCACAGGCTGAACGACAAAGACGCGCATGACATGTACCGGATTTTGAGGGCCATAGAAACCGGGGAGTTGGTCGACGGGTTCGAGCGTCTCGCCGCCGACGAAGTCAGCGCCGAGGTAACCGCCGAAGCGCTGTCGCAGATCCAAGACCTCCTGGCGGCCGGCCCCGACGCAACGGTGTCGATGATGGCTGGTCGAGCAGAGGAGGGAATCGGAGAACCCGAGACGGTTTCCGTGGCCACGGCGATACTGGCGCAGGATCTACTTCGAGCACTGCAATGATCATGCCTCGTCAGTGCATTCTGCGGACCGACCGCTTGGTCACCGAGACGTGGCTACCGTCTGACGTCGACGACCTGCTTGCTGTGCACTCTGACGTCGAAACGATGCGCTTCGTTCGCAACGGCAGACCCGAAAGCCGAAGCGAAACAACGGTTCTCATCGACGAATACATCGCCGAGCAGGCCGAGACCGGGTTCACGAAGTGGCGCGTCGCCGATCACACCGGCCGCCTCGTCGGGCGCGCCGGATTCGGCGCGATCGATGGTGGACGGGAGTTGGGCTACACGATTCGGCGGGAACTGTGGGGTCACGGATTCGCCACCGAGATCGCTGCAGGCCTCGTGAAATGGCATCTGGCGAACGCACCTGATGTCCGACTCTATGCCTACGTCGCCGCCGAGAATCCCGCCAGCCGCGCCGTGCTGCAGAAGACTGGCTTCGACCTCATCGGGCGCGAGGTGCAAGCGCAAACGCTCTGCGATCTATTCACTCTCAACGCTGGTGGACATCGCTGCACGGATGAATGATGACCTCATGATCAGAACGGACGGCCGATGAGTTCTAGTCACTCGAGTCGCGAGGTCGGGTCGTGAACCAACGGGTGACTCTCCGACCGACAAGTCAGGCGGAAGCGCATCTCACAACCATCGACGGCATTCGTGTGATCGTGGACGAGGTTGTGATCGAAGACGATGAAGTGTCTGTCGAAGCGCACGGTGAGGCCGGCGACCTTGATGACCGCCTCCGCGAGTGGCAGCACACCTTCGACGAGTGGGAGGCCAATCCTCGATCGGCCACCGGTGAGTTGGACGCACCACCGAAGCGGCCCGGCTACGCGCTCGTGCCCGCGTGGCCGATTGTCGAGATCGCGGGCGACGACTGCGCACCGTTCGGTGCGCATGCAGCGAGCCAAGAGATGCCTTGGGGCGTCGGATGGATCTTCAAATCTGTTGTCGACACACCGGATTGGAGAGTCGTGACGTTGAAGGCGCGCTCCGACGGGAGGTCCATTCCGCTCATTTTGGCCCGACGGGTCGAAATTGACTTCCCACCAAAAGCACGCCGGGTTTCCGGCATCAACCACATGCCGATCTATCTGATCAGTTCTGAGCATCCGTTCACCGTCGATGAATCCGACTACATCGACGAC